>QCKH01000027.1 GCA_003215475.1 Prochlorococcus sp. AG-409-L21 | reverse complement strand
TAAAGCCTGGTCTAGAAGGGGTACCAGTTACTCAATCATCTATTTGTGATATTAACGGTAGTAGTGGCGAACTAACTTATAGAGGCTATTCGATTGCTGAATTAGCTGCTAAAAGCAGTTTTCTAGAGACGACTTATCTTCTGATTTGGGGAAATTTACCAACTGCACAACAACTGAGAGATTTCGAAGATGCTGTACAAATGCATCGACGATTAAGTTTCAGAGTTAGAGATATGATGAAGTGTTTTCCAGCAACTGGTCATCCAATGGATGCACTTCAGTCCAGTGCAGCATCTCTAGGTCTATTTTATTCAAGAAGAGCAATAGATGATCCAGACTATATCTACGATGCAGTGGTGAGATTAATAGCAAAAATACCTACAATGGTTGCTGCTTTTCAGTTGATCAGAAAGGGGCAAGATCCCATTCAACCAAGAGACGATTTACCTTATTCAGCAAATTTCCTTTATATGCTGACTGAGAGAGAGCCAGATCCTCTAGCAGCAAGAGTATTTGATAGATGTTTAATTCTGCATGCAGAGCATAGTTTAAATGCAAGCACTTTTAGTGCTCGAGTCACTGCAAGTACTTTGACTGATCCTTATGCAGTGATTGCTTCAGCTGTTGGAACTCTTGCAGGTCCTTTACATGGAGGCGCAAATGAAGATGTCATAGCAATGCTGGAAGAAATTGGTTCTCCTGGTCAAGCAAACTCATATTTAAAACAAGCAATAGCTCAAAAAAGCAAAATCATGGGTTTTGGTCATAGAGAATATAAGGTAAAAGATCCTAGAGCGTCATTATTGCAGGGTTTTGCTGAAGACTTATTCGCTCGATTTGGAAAAGATGAAATGTATGATGTAGCGAAAGCAGTTGAAGAAAAAGCATCTCCTTTGTTAGGACCAAAGGGTATATATCCAAATGTTGATTTTTATTCAGGTCTTGTTTATAGAAAACTAGGGATTGCAAGAGATTTATTTACACCAATTTTTGCTATTTCAAGAGTCGCTGGGTGGCTTGCACATTGGCGTGAACAACTTAGTGCGAATCGTATATTCAGACCAACTCAAATTTATACCGGTGAGAAAATTAGAACTTGGCAAGCTTTAGAAGAGCGAAGAAAGAACTAATACGGCTAAATTAGAAATAAGAAATTCGCCAACATGTTCACTACTCTTACAATAGTTTTAATTGCTGTAGTGAATACAGGTTTGGATCTAGAAGTGAGTTTCAACCATCTCTTACAAGAGATTGGGTTATCATCAAGTATTTCTCATCTTCTATGGCTACCGCTTCCAATGCTGCTGGTATTAACAGCAGCATTGATTGGAGTATTAGTCACAGTATGGCTTGAGAGGAAAATTTCAGCGGCAGCCCAACAAAGGATTGGTCCTGAATATGCAGGAGCCTTGGGCATTCTTCAGCCAATGGCTGATGGCCTCAAGTTACTTGTAAAAGAGGACATTATTCCTGCTAAAGCTGATAGCTTGCTATTTACCCTTGGCCCAGTTTTAGTATTAATTCCGGTCATACTTTCTTGGTTAATTATTCCTTTTGGTCAAAATTTACTTATTAGTAATGTTGGGGTAGGAATTTTTCTATGGATTGCTTTAAGTAGTATCCAACCTATCGGACTATTAATGAGTGGGTATGCATCAAACAATAAATATTCACTACTAGGAGGATTAAGAGCTGCTGCTCAATCAATTAGCTATGAAATACCTTTAGCTCTAGCGGTTTTAGCAATAGTAATGATAAGCAACTCTCTAAGTACTATTGATATAGTTAACCAACAAAATACGGTTGGAATTCTAAGTTGGAATATCTGGAGACAACCTATAGGCTTTTTAATCTTTTGGATATGTGCGCTTGCAGAATGTGAAAGACTTCCATTTGATCTTCCTGAAGCAGAAGAAGAATTAGTAGCTGGATATCAGACTGAATATGCAGGAATGAAATTTGCACTCTTTTATTTAGGAAGTTATATAAATCTAGTTTTATCTTCTTTATTAGTTTCCGTTCTTTATCTAGGCGGA
>QCKH01000026.1 GCA_003215475.1 Prochlorococcus sp. AG-409-L21 | reverse complement strand
CTTGGCTGGTTTGAATTATGGGTTCAGCGCTAGGTAAAGGATCAGAAGCAGTTTGAATTCTTTTTGAAGGGGTAAGGTTGTTGTTGACTTTTATGTTTTGTTGGGAGGTACTTGGAAAACATATAGAAAATGTTTTGCTTGGACTGTCAAGATATCTTTTTATACATTTTTTGCTCGCTAAAAGAAAAGCCCCATCTTGATCAGGCGAGGTTAAAAATAAATTTTCTGTAGCTCGATAACTTGTACTCAACTTGAATTGCGGAAATTGATAAGAAGAATTATCAGAAGACTTAGGATTATTAGTTGCCGCTATTACAGGACTGAAAGAGCCAATGATTGTATTATTAAATAAACTACCAGCAAATAAAAGAATTCCAGTGCGAACTAATTTAATAGTTTTAGAATTACTAAAATTTTCTTGAATTAAATCTCTGTTTGCCATTACAAGAAAAGTTTTACTGCAGAGATGACGAGCACTAGTTGATAAAAATCATTGTAGTATGACTCATCAGTTAATTTTGGTTTTCTAGCAATACATTCTATAAATTTTAGTCATAAAAACACATTACAACATTTTGCCACTGCTTTTCTACTTGTCCTAATCCCTTAATGCCTTGATTTAGATGTAGAAATTACTTGTATTTATAAGCTTACTGAAGTTTTTTAGTGAAATTGATGAATTAAAAGATTCTTTTATTTAATCTGCTCTTAATTGTAGGTGTATAAGGAATTTATTGAAAACATTGGTTTTCCAACTACATAGAATATGATAAGACTTCTGTTTGCAAGGATTATCCAGTGAGGTTTGAGGAAACAAAAAAGAGACCTGGCTCCTTTTATTCATTGAGCTCGTCTATTTCCACAGAAGGACTATAGGTTTCAAGGACATTATTGGGACTAGCTTCATTGAAATCTCCAATCGGCTTCTTGATAGATGATCGTTTCCTTTCTTCCCAAGCTTTCTTTGCCTCACTAGTTTTTTGTTTCCGTGCCTCAACTTTTTCTTCCCAAGTGATTACTGGATCTTTAGCTTGAGATCCACCAGAAACTTGTAAAAAGAGCTTCTTTAAAATCACCTTAAATGTTTGCCAAGGGTCTTTTGATTCAGTCATATCAGGAGTTCTCGTGAAAAACGTTTTGGAAAAATAATTGATTATCAGAGGATCAATTATTAGTTCTAATTCAGATTATTATTTGTATTAGTAATAATGTAAATCACTTATGAAGCATTTATTATTTATTGCTGCTTTCATGCCACTTTTTGTCGCAGTAGATATAAAAGGTTCTGAAGCGATTGATTGCAGTTCTCCTGTTTGGAGGAGTACCTCTCAATGTTTAAGAAAAAAAAGCGGTCCTAATTTATCTAATATTCGGGCTTCAGAAGGTGATCTTGGGGGTGCTGATCTTATTGGGAAAGGATTCGTTCAAATTAAAAGCTTTCAAGCTAAGTGTGGTGAAAAAGCAAGAAAATGCGAGGTAAGTTTTACTGATGGAAGATTGTCGATAAATGGAGGTGAGGGTATAACTAATGATCAATTAGTAGATGTAGTAAGAACCAAAACATGCAGAAAAAGTTCGACAAGAAAGGGCCTTTTTAGACGTTTTTCGAAATGTCAATATGAGAATGATTATTTAATTACGTATAAAGATAAAAATGGAAATACTAGAGTTGCTTTAATAGCCTTTGACCCAGATAAATTCATTGGAAAGGAATTAGATTACCAAGTATTTTACAGAGAGTTAATAATTTGGGAAAGCATTTTCTCTGGAAAAATTTTAGGAAAATAAATAACAATTGCTTAAGGTATTGAAAATTAAGATTATTATTTGATCTCTTAATACTTATGAGAATATTTTTATAAACTTAGGATCATTGCAAAGTATTCATTTTGATTAATGGCCACACCATAATGCGCAAGTAGTTGTAATCACTGCAATTAGAACACCTCCCCATTTGATTGTTTTCTGAGGGGCATTAAAGGTTGTAGCTACAAGGATAGCAGCTAGATTAACAACAATTAATTGATCAGTAGTAGGAGATATTCCAAAAGGACCAGTTGCTGCAATTAATGACATCTTTATGATTTTTAACTTTTTAAAGTATATCAGAGATCTGAATTTTTTTGTATTGGCATTTTTTCTTTAATTTATGATTTTTAAAGTAATTGAAACCTAAAATTTTTCTTTAACCATTGTTGAACTTGATAAAGTAAATTTTATTGATTTTGAGTTCTGTATAGCCTTTTCCCCAATGCAGTTCATTTATCTTTAGCAACTTATGGGCTCTAATGAACGATAAAAATGCTTGAATAAGATAGCTTTTGATCAACAACAAGTGGCAGAAA
>QCKH01000025.1 GCA_003215475.1 Prochlorococcus sp. AG-409-L21 | reverse complement strand
TCCATAAAAAAGATTTAGAAGGCCAAATGGAAAGGCTGGGGAAAGTCTAGTTAATATAATCAATCTTAACCCTTCATTACTAATAGCTTTTTCAATGGCATGTAACTTAGGGAAATCAGATAAACGACGTTGGGACCAAGTTTTTAAAAAAGTCCTTCCTGAATAAAAGGTGAAGCTGGCACCTATAATCGCACCAAAAAAAACAAATACACTTCCATTCAAAGAGCCATAAATCAACCCTCCAAACATCGTCATCCATGATCCTGGTAATAAAAGTGTTACCCAAATCGCATAGAAAAGTATAAAAAATACAATCCCAAAGGGCGAAGCAAAAAAATGAACTTTATTTTGCAAGAAATCTTCTAACAGATTCATAATTAAACTCGAAAATTATTCTAAATCGAATAGTCGCTGACGTACTAATGTTGCTTGAGATTCAGCATCAGCGAGTTTAGCTCTACATTCTAAAACAACTGCATCGGGTGCTTTTTCTACAAAGCTTTCATTTCCTAAGCGATTGGAAAGTATTTGAATTTCATTTTCTGCTTTTGATAAATCTTTTTGAAGACGATTCTTCAAAGCATTTAAATCTACTAAACCTTCAATCGGCAAAATGATTTCCAAATCTCCCGAAACACCCGCCAAAGATTTTGGATTTAATACCTCTGGAATTTCTTGAGGAAGAAAAACTTCTACCTCACTTGCTCGAGTGAGCACTTGAACATCAGCAATTGACTTCTTTAAGATTTCCAAAAGAGCTTTATTAGTCGTGACAAAGCGAACAGGTGCTTTTTGAGATGGCTTCAAACCTGCCTCAGCTCGTAAATTACGAACTAAACGAATTGAATTAAATAGCTCGGAAAAAGATACTTCCAATTCTTGATCAAAAAAATCTTGATTGACCTCAGGCCATGACTGCAATGCAAGTACATTGTCATCAGGAAAGCCAGTGATTCCATGCCACAATTCCTCACTAAGATGAGGCATCAAAGGATGAATCATCACCAAGAAGTCCCTCAAAACCTTAAACATAACGATCTGAGAATTTTTACGGTCACTTAGATCACGTTCACTAGGAGTTTCATCTAAATTTAATCTGCGCTTAATTAATTCCAAATACCAATCACAAAAATCATTCCAAGCAAATTCATACAAGCCTTTTGCCGCCTCACCTAAAGCATAACCTTGATATCTTTTTGCTGTATCAACATTAACCTGAGAAAGCCTAGAAAGAATCCATTTATCTGATAGCTCCAAACTAGAGTAATCAATAGATTCTAATGTCTCCTGAATTGAGGTATTACCAAGATTCATTAAAGCAAATCTAGTAGCATTCCATAATTTATTTGCGAAATTCCTCGCCGCTTCAACTGTTGCCGACGTATCAGTTTTACGATCATAATCTAAGCGAATATCTTGCCCTGCTCCAACTACTTCTTTGACTAAAGCAAAACGAAGAGCATCAGTTCCATAACGATCAATCAATAAAAGTGGGTCAATTCCATTGCCTGCACTTTTACTCATTTTCCGATTTTGTTCATCTCTTACCAACCCATGAATATATACATCAGAAAAGGGCATTTGCCCTGTAAAAGCGCCTGCCATCATTGTCATTCTTGCTACCCAGAAAAAAATAATATCAAATCCTGTAACTAAAACATTCGTAGGGTACCAACGAGAAAAATCAGGATTATTTTCATCAGGCCATCCCAAAGTAGAAAAAGGCCATAAGCCACTCGAAAACCATGTATCTAAAACATCTTCATCCTGTGCGATTTCAACTTTGCTCCCATATTGTTCACGTGCTTTTAACAACGCATCCTTCTCTGAAAGAGCAACTATATAAGGGGTAGTATCTGTAACCTGATTATTCGTCTCACTTATAACAAACCAAGCAGGTATTCGATGGCCCCACCATAATTGTCTACTCACACACCAATCTCGAATATCCGTCAACCAATCTTTATAAACTTTTTCCCATCTTTCTGGAACGAAATTAGGTTGATCATTCGACAAATGTGCACGACAACGTTCTGCCATAGATTCCATTCGAACAAACCACTGAGTTGAAAGCAAAGGTTCTACTGGAACCTTACCTCTATCTGAGAAAGGAATACTATGACGATATGGCTCAACCTTAGTCAAAAATCCTGCCTGATCTAAAGCCTCGACAACTGCTTGACGAGCATCAAAACGATCGAGTCCATCAAAAGAACCCGCTTGGGAATTCATCGTGCCATTTTTATTCATAACAGTTATCTGAGGCAGATTATGTCTCTGACCAATTGCAAAATCATTCGGGTCATGGGCAGGGGTGACTTTCACACAGCCTGTACCAAAATCCTGATCAACATGCTCATCAGCTATTACTGGAATCTGACGTCCCACCAATGGAAGAGTAAGACTTTGACCAATAAGATTCTGATACCTTGCATCCGAAGGGTTAACAGCAACTGCAACATCACCCATCATGGTCTCTGGGCGAGTAGTAGCAACTTCAAGATAAGAAATTCCATCCTCAGATGGGCCATTAGTTAATGGATATCGAAAATGCCAAAGATTTCCATCAACTTCCTTCATCTCG
>QCKH01000024.1 GCA_003215475.1 Prochlorococcus sp. AG-409-L21 | reverse complement strand
GGAAAACTTTTTTTCCATATTAAAATCTTTTATGTTAAAATTGTATACCTCATCATAAAAGGATTCATTGGGAAATCTTACCCACATTTTTTCTTTGTCTTCTAACTTTTCTTCACTCATCTTCTTTTGGTTTTATTTATTATGTGCGATTTTATTTCTTAAATTAGGTGGTAATAAGTTATGTTCTATATATACTGACATTATTTCTCTCCAATTCATACCATCCATCATTGCGTCATTAATAAGACTATTAGTGAAACTATATGTACGATAATAATGGGTTGCACAATCAGTTAGTATTATTTCTTCATTGTTCATTGTATAGTTCTACTATGTATTATATTATTTCTACTTTTTTCCATAGGTGTGTCTAATTTCACCCCTAATTGTACTAAATAGTCAATGGATTTAAGTTGTTCAAAATAATAATCAACTCTAATAATAAAATCGCTCCCATAATAAGAGTTTAACCTCCTTCTAAAGTTATCAATTATTTGGGATTGTCGTAGTTTATTTTTCATTAATTTTAAATTTAACGAAAAAATAAATAAAAATCAAATAATGTTAGATTATTTTTTTACCTAATATGAGTGGTGTACCATCTTTATGTAAATATATTCTAAAATGGCTATCAAATTCTTTTATTATTAATGGTTTATTTGTATATCTGGGGTAATTTTTATATACGTATTGTGTAACTTCTTCTGTATTATCCTTACTCATTTTACTTTATATAAATAATATTTTATTAATTCATTCTACTTTTAAATCTACTTACTAATTGTGCAATCATTTCACCCATTTTTTCTATCTTAGGTCCCAATGAAGCTAATCTTTTAGATATTTCTAATGTTAATTCTGTTTTACCCATATCTACACCTATTCCACTCATTCCTGTACCATGATTAAGATTTACTAATAGTTGAAAATATTTTTGTACCTTTTTTAATAAAACTAAAAATGTAGAAACCAATGCTTTAAAATCATCATCGATAAAAATTTCATTCTTTAGTTCATTCATTCTTTTAACATAATCCTCAATTTTTGAGTTTAAATTAAAAGTTCCTATTAAAATTTTATCCTTATCTATCTCTCCTTTTCTCAAATCTTCAATGAATGTACCAACCATATTTATTAAGTCTATAGTTTGAAAATTTATTTCACCATGTAATGTACCTGCGTGTGATGCCATTGTCTCAGAACTATCATATCCACCCACTTCATTTAATATTTTTCTCAATTGTGTTTCTGTTAATTTAATTTTCATACTATATAAATATACTAAAATTTGTATTACCACTTAATTTTGTGTATCTTTATAAAAAAAAATAATATTATGTCTCCAACACCTAAAACACCGGCAGTTTATAAAATTGATGACTTATTTAAAGATAAGTGTTTAGTTTATGATAAAGAAGATGATAGAGTATTTGTTTATATTAAAAAAATTCATAAGAAATTAATTGTGAGTAATCCCAATAATTATAGAATTGCTCATAGAGGAGATTTAAACTTATAAGGTCAAAATTTTCTACGTTTTTTCTTTATGTCGTCCATCATATCATATGGTTGATCCCACCAACCTTCACCTTTTTTTCTGAATTCATCTTCACTTTGTGTGTTACCCTCTTTATCTACATCTACTAATTTGATTCTTCTACCTCCATCAGTAAAATCTGAATTAATAGTGAGATCATTTATTTTTTGTTTATAATCTGCAAACAATTTTTGTATATTCTTTTTAAATTCTACGGTGAGTTTTTCTGTTTCTTCACTATATGTTTTTACACTGTTAAGTGCTTCTTCTATATCATATAGTTCATAATCACCTTGGTCTCTGTCTGTATAACCTACTTTTTCGGTTTTGGGGTTATAAAATGGTCTATAATACCCTTCTTTTTCTTCTTTAGTGTGATTTAATAAATCATATCTTTCATAATCAGGATGAGAGTCATCACCAAAAGAACCATGCCCTTTACTTTCTATGTTTTTTTCACTAACACCTGCGAAGAAATTCCATGCTTCAGGATTCAGATGGAAATATATTCGTTTTTTTATTTCTGGGATATAAGTACTCCAACCATACTTAGATTGCGCTATATTTAGTTCTGTATCTGGAGACCTATTAATCTCTGGTGATGTTAAATCATCAGGATTAAATTCTTCCTTAAGTATTTGTTTAATTAGTTTTTTCACTTTTAATAACTTTGTCGTATGCATATTGGTATTTGTCTCTAGGACTTTTATACTTATGTTTATCTTGCCATCTCATTTTATATAATTGTTTCTCAAATTGGAGTTTTAAATTTTTATTTTCTAACTCTTCAAACATCATATAGATTTCATCTTCGTAATTGCCCATGATTCTTTTTTATATAAGTATCTCTTTATTTGTTTAATTCATTTATTTTTATTATATTTGTAGTATGAGAAAATTATTTTTATATTTAATTATTAGACTTACTACACGTCACGCATTAAATGCAATCAAAATTTACGAATCTATATATCACAAACAACCACCTCTCACCAAACCAACGAAAAAACCAACCCTTACAAAAATAGATGTTGGTAATGTTTGTAAAGATAT
>QCKH01000023.1 GCA_003215475.1 Prochlorococcus sp. AG-409-L21 | reverse complement strand
AGTATTTGCATATGTTCCCATAGCACCACTAATTTGTCCTATGGAAATATCTTTTTTTAATTGTTCAAGCCTTTCTGTATTTCTAATAGTTTCTGCCAACCATCCAGCAAGTTTGAATCCAAAAGTGATTGGTTCGCCATGAATAGCATGGGACCTACCGATCATAACTGTTGATTTATGTTGCCTTGCTTTTGTGCGAATTGCATTTTCTAGCTTTTTTATTTCATCGATTAACAGTTCTACTGATGCCTTTAATTGCAATGCAAGGCCAGTATCAAGAACATCACTGCTGGTCATTCCAACGTGTACAAAACGTCCAGCATCTCCAATGTTCTCATTTAAGTTTGTTAGGAAAGCAATAACGTCATGACGGACCTCTGCTTCGATTTCTAGAATTCTTTGAGGACTGAATTTAGCCTTCTCTCGAATTTGTTCCATTGCGCTTGCAGGGATCTTCCCAAGCTGTAAGTTCGCTTCGCAAGCTGCAATCTCTACTTGAAGCCAACTTTGGAATTTGGCACGTTCGGTCCAAATTTTGCCCATTTCTGGGAGAGTGTAACGATCAATCAAAGGGATTTAGATTTTCAATAAACCTGAACTTAGGTCTTTTTGTTTAAGCTGACTCTAGCCGGTGATGTTCAACTTCCCAATGGATATTTTTCCCCCAGGCTTGTTGTCGTACTAAACATCGCCCTCCCCGACAAGTAATTAATTGAAAAGGGGGCAAATCATTTGGGTGATTTTCTAGTTTCACAAAAGTTCCTGGACGTAATAGTTCTAAAAGGTTTGTGGATTGATGTGCAGGCAATACCTGAAAATGGCCTTGAGCCATCTTGGGTTTTTTCTGAGGTTGATAGCGATTGCCAGACACAGTCCTTTTAGATCTATGTATAGATCCTCTAGTAGATTTCTAGAATTTCCCTACTTCTGCGGTTTTTATTCGGTTTCTTGTTTGCTTTTATGACTAAATGACCAAAAAAAATCGGCTTGATGTGCACATCCTGACTAAAGGATTGGTAGCTTCTCGTGAACAGGCTCAAAAACTCATCAGAGCGGGAAACGTTCGAGACAAGCATGGCAATATTCTTGATAAGCCAGGACAAGAAGTTTCTAAAGAACTTGAAATTGATATAAAAAAACCACCAAGATTTGTTTCGCGTGGAGGAGAAAAGTTGGATGCGGCCTTAGAAGAATTTGAGATAACAACAATTGGACGAGTTTGCATTGATGCAGGGATTTCAACAGGGGGGTTTACAGATTGCTTATTGCAGAGAGGAGCAGCTCTGGTATATGGAATTGATGTTGGCTATGGACAAATTGCATGGAAACTTCGTAATGATTCAAGAGTTATTTTGAGAGAGAGAACAAATATTAGAAATCTAAAGAGGTCAGATTTATATAAGCCTGGAGATCTTTTGCCAACTTTAGCTGTAGCAGACTTATCTTTCATTTCTCTTAAGCTTGTTTTGCCTGCAATCAAATCTTTGCTAGGTGAGACAACTCAAGAGCTATTGCTTTTAGTGAAACCGCAATTTGAGGTTGGACGTCATTTAGTTGGCAAGAAAGGAGTTGTTAAAGATATCAAGTCACATTTATATGTTTTAAATCAAATTATTGATTTTTCAAAATTATATGCTTTAAAAACTAAAGGACTTATAGCCTCCCCAATAGTTGGTCCTGCAGGTAATCACGAATATTTACTTTGGTTAGGAGTTGATGGAATGAATATAAATTTAAACCTTAAGTCTCTAGTGGAAGAAACTTTAGGCTCAAAGAGCTGAATCATCCAATTCTCCTGTGCGAATACGAACAACAGATTCAATAGGAGACACAAAAATCTTCCCATCTCCAATCTCTCCAGTTTTTGCAGCTTCAGAAATAGCTTGCAAAACACCTTCAACATTTTCATCAGCAACAACAACTTCTATTTTTAGTTTCTGAAGAAACTCAACAGTAAATTCTGAACCTCGATACCGCTCTACCTGCCCCTTTTGTCTTCCAAAACCTCTGACTTCACTGACCGTCATGCCAACGATCCCAAGGTTAACTAGGGATGTTTTGACATCCTCAAGCTTAAAAGGCCTGATAATTGCTTCTATCTTTTTCATGGAACCAGTTCAGATTCAATTCATCATTAAAGATAATAATCAGTTTTGTTTAATATTTGCTGGAAAATGTAATTGATGGAATTGAACTCACAGCTAAACCAGCTTCTGCAGCATCTTTAGCAAGCATTTCAGCATTGGGACTTGGGATTATGACCTGCTGAGAAGCAATAGCTTCCCAATGAACACTTTCAAAATGAGTTTGAAGCCAGAGCATTCCATGTACACTTTCGACTCTTAATTGAGTTTTATTGTTAGCAGCTGCAAAACAAATGTCCATGTAATGAATGTTCTTATGTCTCCACCTATTACCCTTTTTAATGCGATCTAGGTTTGTTATAGATGATACAGATTTGATATTTCTTTTGAAAAAACCTTATCCCGTAAGGACTTTTAGATGAAAAAATCTGGAAACATTCCTTGTAAAAATTGTAATAAAGAATTATTTTCTATGATTAGGAATCTTTTTGGAGAATTTATAAAGCAGTGAAAAACGACAACTCTGGACTTTATGGGGAGCGATTAATTTCTGATGTAGAGATTATTTGTTTTCCTAATCCAAGTCCTAAGAGCGATTATGAAATTTCAATAGAATTGCCTGAATTCACTTGTCAATGTCCTTTTTCTGGTTATCCAGATTTTGCATTAATCAAATTGTTGTACCAGCCATGTGAAAAGGTTTTAGAGCTTAAGTCAATCAAGTTATATATAAATAGCTATCGCAATAAAAAGATTTCGCATGAGGCTGTAACTAATAAAATACTAAGTGACTTTGTAATTGCCTCTGACCCTTCTTGGATGCAAATAGAAGCTGATTTTAATCCTCGTGGCAATGTTCATACTGTTATAAGAGCAAGTCATGGTATAAGAAAGAGTTTTTAATATAAAGCGGCTGATTTTAAAATCAATGGGAATTGTTTAGCAAAACCTGATGAATTTCTATTTGATAGGCCTCCAATATGCAATAAATTATTTTCTTCTTCTTTGATTATCCAAATCTGCTTTGTAGATATAATGCTTAGAATACTACCGATTAAACTTATTCCAAACCCTATATAAACTATTGGAACACCAGGATCATATTTTAGAAGTAGCCCACTACTTGGTACAATATTAAAGATTTCTAATTGATACTTATTAATAGAAATTGCTTCTGCACCAGGTCTTGTTATTCCAAGCTGTTTACCTTCTTGATTGAAAACCTTTACAGGTCCTTTTTCACTAGAAAGTGTTAAAAGTATTGGTTCTATTTCTTCTGTTATACTTGGAACTAAGACTCCCCAAACTTGATCTCCCAGTTCATCAAGTTTCTTAAGAGGAAATTGCAATTTAGGGCTATTATTAATTCGGATAGTTATTGCAGCTAAAGA
>QCKH01000022.1 GCA_003215475.1 Prochlorococcus sp. AG-409-L21 | reverse complement strand
CATGTAAACTGATTATAAGTACTTAGAAGTTTTTAATCATGGCAAATGAAGAGGGAGGTGGTATGGTTCCGGGGCTAGCCGCTATTGCTATATCGGTCATATTTGCAGCAGGCTTAGGTTTCATTATCCTTCATTTTATACCTAATACACCATTTTAATTTAGAAGTAAGTATTAGCTAAAGTTAATTTTCAACTGCACTCAATTCATAAGGTTTACCTATTGAGGGGTCTATAAAGGTAGTTGAATTTGCAAGAAAATCAGAGGCCTCTTTATTAGTGCCTTCTACTGAGATAAAATTATTTAAAAGCCCAGAAAAGATAGCATCCCCACCTGTAGTACTAGCAAGAACAAACTTAGGATTAAAAGTTTTTATAAGGCTTGGAAGAACTGTTTTACCTTTAATAAAAGAACCAATCAAAGGAAGTTTTAAATTGACAACTGGTGTTATAACAGCGTCAAGCTTGCATGGTTTGATTTTCGGATCAAGAAAACCATGAGGCTCAATATAAAAAGAAAGATCATTATTTGAGACAATATATCCATTTTCTAAAATGGGGACATTGGCTCCAGCAGTAGCTCTAACTACAACATCATCAATTTTAATAGATTCGCTTGGGTTAAGCTTATTGACAAAGCTAAAGCCTAACTTTTGAACTACTTTAGCTCCACTTGAAGATGAAATGACAGGAATAGACTTGTCTAAAAGGTCTAGGGAAGATGGATGAGAATGATCTTCTAATCCTTGAGTTAACAGCAAAAGGTTTATTCGATGTGGAATCGGAAATTCTTTTTGTAATTGACCATTAATGAGCCAAGGACCAGGGGCAAAGAAAAGATCACCTCTAAACCATGGGTCAATTAATATACGGAAATCTCCTAATTCAAGCAACCAACTACTAGAGCCAAAATAAGTAGCAATAAATCGCATCCGGACAAAAAAACGGAAGGTTCCCCTAAATATATAAGGGAAAGATTGACACTTATATATAGTCAGAAATCCTTGAGAAAACTCAACATATAATCATTTAGATTTCCAAAGTATAATTATTTTTACATAATTAAAGATTTGCTACATAGAGCTAATTAATATTAGAGTAATCATATTCTTCGAATAATTATTTGATAAAATCCTTATATTCATAGTACTAGAACATGTTTAGAGAACTTTCCAAAAAACATTCTTTCTTATACTAAGCTAGCTATTTTTATCATGTCTTATGAATCTGGAAGTCTTGAATGTAGAAGATTAATTGAAGCAAAAGAAAATCTGCTTCAATTAATGCATGCTCTATCTTTTCTACAAGAGATAGATCATATAAATGTAAAGTTAAAGGAGATTTATAAAGAGATTGATGAAATGCATGAGGCAAGGAAGAAGCTTGAGAATAAAGTCTAGTTCATATAAGTATTAAAATAATTTATGTAAAACACCAAAGGTTAATTATTGAATTGCAAAAAAAATAATTTTAAATTGTATAATTTGTTCTTTAAAAAGTCGTCAACTATTTATCTTCTTGTGATAAATAATACTCCGCGACATTATTAAGCATATCTATAACGACCTTATTAGAACACTTGGTTTTCTCTTGAAGCCTTAGGCAGGCTTCTTTAATATTGACAAATGCATCTTCGCAAACTTGACTTAACTCTTCATCAGTATAATCAGCTGGCATGGCTTTAGAAACTAATATTAGAATAATACTATTATAGCATATCTGTGGTGGAAGTAATAAGTATTAAAAGCAAAAACTGTATTAAGAAACTTCCAAGAAATACTTATAATTATATAATATTTCTAAAGGCATAGATCCTAAAAAAAAGAAACTGTTTAATTTTCAAGTTAATTCACCAAAAGGCATTATAATAGTTTTATACATCAATTTAATTAAAACATTGTTTAGCAAAGAAGAAAAAAAGTCATTAACAAGGCTGCTCCTTTTATCAATTGGCTGGGGAATTGGTCTTGATCGATTTTATGATGGAAAGGCCAAGGAGGGAATTCTTTCTATTATTGGGTGGTCATTAGTTTTGGGGAGTTTGTTTTATTTTTCCCCTTGCCATAGTGGAGTCTATGCAGATGGAGTAAAGTCTTATTCTGAGATGAATGTTAACCCCCTTGCTTTAATCCCACTTGGCTTTGGCATATGGGGATTTTTAAGAGTTATTCGTAAAGGGTTTAAGCTTCTACGTTCTTTTGAAACTTCTTAGAAGTCTTTATATTTTAAAAGATCCTTTTAATACGTTTATATATATAATCCAACTCAATTTAATTGAATTATAGTTTAAGTTGTCAACTAATCAGTCAAGGAGTTACTTTTGAGTTTGATTAGTCTTGTAAAAGCCTCTAAGCAATATGGAATTAGAACACTATTTACAAATCTAGATTTGCATATTGAACCCCAAGAGAGACTTGGCTTAATTGGTGCAAATGGATCAGGTAAATCAACTATTCTGAAAATCATCGCAGGTTTTGAACCACTTTTATCAGGAGAAAGGATATCTTCTCCATCGATACGTATATCACTTGTAGGTCAGGACAATAGCTCAACTAAAAATCAAACAGTTTTAGAAGAGGTCCTTAAAGGATGCGGAGAGAAAAGAGAACTACTTCTACGTTTTAATACTCTCTCTAAGCAAGTCGCAAACTCATCAAACCAAAAACCTCTTTTAAAGGAGCTTGGGCATGTAAGTGAGCTTATGGATATTTCTAATGCGTGGGATTTAGAAAATCAATGTCAGATAATCCTTCAGAAACTTGGAATAAAAGATGTTAACACGTATATGCATGAGCTCTCTGGCGGATATCGAAAAAGAGTAGACCTGGCTTCTGCATTAGTATCTAATCCTGATGTTTTGCTACTCGACGAGCCAACGAACCATTTAGACGTATCAACTACTCTTTGGTTGCAAGGATGGCTAGAGAAATATAAAGGTGCTTTGGTTCTTATTACTCACGATAGGTATGTATTAGATACAGTGACTAGACGAATGCTAGAAGTTGATCAAGGTAAAGCTTATAAATATTTTGGTAACTACAGGCAATATCTTCAGCAAAAAGTTTTACAGGAAAAGCAACAAGAATCTTCAAAGCAAAAGTTTCAAGGTACATTAAGGAAAGAACTGGCCTGGTTAAAGAGAGGAGCCAAAGCAAGAAATAGCAAACAAAAAGCTAGGGTAAACAGAATCCTTGAGATGCAAGCTAATACTCCTACAGGATCAAAAAATAAGTTAGAAATTAATTCTTTATCAAGGAGAGTTGGGAAAAAGGTTATTGAGGCAAAAAACCTCTGTGCTGGATTTGACGGAACGAAAAATAAGTTGCTCCTCTTAAAAGACTTTACTTATAGCTTTAGCCCACAAGACCGAATTGGAATAATTGGAGCAAATGGCAGTGGTAAGTCAACACTTTTAAATCTCCTTGCAGGTAGACATAAAGCCTTTAGTGGAGACCTAGAGATAGGTGAGACAGTTCAAATCGGCTACCTAGATCAAGGTACTAATGAATTAAGTCAAGGTAAAGGATTAGACCGACAAGCAATAGATTTTGTAGAAGAAGTAGCTGTTCAAGTAAATACTGGTAAAGAAAAATTAACAGCTACTCAATTACTAGAAAGGTTTCTTTTCTCCCCATCTAAACAACACACACCTTTAAGGAAACTGTCAGGAGGCGAGAAAAGAAGGCTAGCTCTTTGTAAAATACTTATTGAGGGACCTAATGTTCTACTTTTAGATGAACCAACTAATGATTTAGACATCCCAACACTAAGCGTATTAGAAGATTTCATTGAAAATTTCAAGGGCTGTGTTGTTATTGTTTCCCATGACCGTTATTTTCTCGACAGAACCGTAGATAGAATCTTTCATTTTGAAAATAACGAACTAAAAAGATACGAAGGCAATTACACTGATTTCTTAAATCGACAAAAATTCTCAGGAGATACTAAAGGCCTAGCTGAAAGCCCCTCCTATGCTTTAAAAAGCAAGAAAAAATCTAATCGCTCTGGTGAGCAAGCAACAAGAAAAAATCTACAATCAAAGCGCAAGGCTAAAAAACTTTCTTTTAACGATAAACAAGAGCTTAAGAAGATAGAAAGTAGCTTAATTTTGTTGGAAGAAAGAAAATCATTCCTTGAAATTAGTATTCAACAAAATGAAAAAGGCCAGAACATCTCAATCCAAAGTAAGGAATTAGCAATCACGATTGAAGAAATCCGCATGTTAGAAGATAAATGGCTTAGCCTTAGTGATAATGAAAGCTAAACAACATTATTAAATCTATTTCTAAATTACCTTCAACCGCGTCTTGAGTTTTTGCGGGGTTCAGCTTTGTTTACTCTAATATTCCGACCCATCCATTCGACATCTTGAAGGTCATCAATCGCTTTTTGTTCATCTGTCTGATTAACCATATCCACAAAAGCAAATCCTCTTTTCCTCCCTGTTTCACGATCAAGAGGAATTTTGCAATCTTTTACTTCTCCATAACTGCTAAAAACGCCAATAATGTCTTCTTGTTCAGCATCAAAAGAAAGATTGCCAATGAAAATTGTCATACAATTAGCGAATAGGAGGGGGAGAAGAAGCGAGTGGTCCTCAAGGAAATTCTATATCGCCCAAGCCTCTTCAGCTAAAGCTAATCCAGAAAACATTTGAAGAATACATATATATATTATTTCACCCCTGTCTTTGATGAACTGATTTAATCAAAATAAGTCATAAAATATTTACTAAACCAAATAAAATTACTATCGTTAGTTGAATTGAATTGTCTCCAATGGCTGACCCTGTAGAATTCGGCTCGTTCTATAAACTTCTCCAAGCTGTAAGGGATGGCAACGAAGAGAAAAGTAAAGAATTAGAATGGATGCTGGCAGAATATGAGCATGCAAAAGACGCTACAAGTGCATACGATGAAATAGGTCAAATCTTTTGCCATCATGGAGTAATGGAATTATATGACTACACTGGTACAGATAACATCAGATATATCAACAGTTTAGATAGTTCTGTATGGAATTACCTAAAAGTAAGAATGGATATAGGCCTTCAAGAATACATGGTGAAATCAATGCTAAGTCATGCAAAAGACCATAAACTAGCAAGTAAAATTTCTAACAAATGGAATTTTAAAACTGCCGAGATAGAAAGCAATTTAGAAGGGCTAGCAAAATATGTAACCGAAGGCATAGTGGATTTAATTACTTAATGATCAAGCAATAGAAACATCAAGAGATTGAATGCTTTATTGAAATAAGTCCCACTAAGCTAACAACATAATCAGAAATATAAGGTTCAACGAATTAAGGAGTACATAATATTAAGCTTAAATTTCAATCATTGAATTTTACTAGTATCTTACTTGAAATCAACTACCAAAAGTAGCTTTTAAAAAAAACTAAGGTAATTTAGAAAAAACAATAATGCTATGCAAGAGGTCAATTCAAAGTTCGAGTCATTATCTCTTGCAATAATCCATGTTCTCGATAGATCAAAGCATTTAGAAGGTAAAGATCAATACGCGCTTATTAACGAGTTCGCTGAATGGATTGTAGACCTGCCAACTGAGGAAGAAGTTATAGCTTTCCCAGATATGACTAGAGAAGAGTATGATTCAAAATCAACAAGTTAAATTTGAAC
>QCKH01000021.1 GCA_003215475.1 Prochlorococcus sp. AG-409-L21 | reverse complement strand
TTACACATGGAATACCTATAGACAAACAATTGCTATAAAAAATCTCTGCAAAACTTTGTCCAACTATAGCTCTAATACCCCACCGCATTAAAGCTTGAGGAGCATGCTCTCTACTAGATCCACATCCGAAATTCTTATCTACTATTAGAATAGAAGTATTAGAACTTGGTTGTTGCTCAAAAGGATGAGATTCACCTATTTCTTGACGATCATCGGCAAAAAGTTGCTCACCCAATTTTTCGAAATTGATGCATTTAAGAAACCGAGCAGGAATGATCCTATCGGTATCAATATCATTTCCTTTTAAGTATATGCAATTACCTTTTATCACCTCAATTGGACCATTGGGGAATTCTGAATTTTGATTGATTACAGTTGATATCATAAAAAACTTTTAACTCAGAAGTTTGCGCACATCAATTACAGACCCTGTAACAGCTGCGGCTGCAACCATTGCAGGGCTCATTAGCAAAGTTCTACCTTTTGAAGAGCCTTGTCTGCCTTTGAAATTTCTATTGCTAGAACTCGCACTAATTTGATCTTTTTCTAATTTATCTGGATTCATTGCTAGACACATTGAACACCCTGGCTTTCGCCATTCGAATCCAGCTGCCTTAAAAATAATATCTAAGCCCTGTTCTTCTGCCTCTTGAGCTACTTTTTCTGAGCCAGGGACAACAAATGCTTTTATGCCTTTTGCTACACGTCGACCTTTTGCTACTTCCGATGCTGTTTGGAGGTCGCTTAAACGACCATTTGTGCAACTCCCTATAAAACAAACATCTATAGGAAGCCCTTCTATAGATTGACCAGGTTCCAATTTCATATATTTATAGGCCTCATCAGCTAATAATTGATCATTAGGGTCTAAAGATTCTTTTTCTGGGATTATTTCGTTAACTGAGATTGCTTGTCCTGGAGTGATCCCCCATGTAACCGTTGGCTCTATTGAACATGCATCAAATTTTTTTTCATCATCATATTTTGCATTTAGATCACTTCGAAGAGATTTCCACCAAAGAATAGCGGCTTCCCAGTTTTTCCCTTTTGGTGCATATTTCCTTCCTTTTAGATAGTTAAAGGTAGTCTGATCTGGATTGATATAGCCACATCGTGCACCCCCTTCAATAGCCATATTGCATATTGTCATTCTTTCTTCCATAGAGAGAGCCTCTATTGCTGGACCAGCAAATTCATAGGCATAACCTACACCTCCTTTTACTCCAAGTTTTTTTATGACATGGAGGATTAGGTCTTTAGCAAAAACTCCTTTTTTGAGATGGCCATCAAACCAAAGACGCCGTACCTTAAGCTTTTTCATTGGCAGGGTTTGGCTTGCAAGAACATCACGAACTTGGCTTGTCCCTATGCCAAATGCAATAGCGCCAAAGGCTCCATGAGTCGAGGTATGAGAATCTCCACATGCAATGGTCATTCCTGGTTGGGTTAATCCTTGCTCTGGGGCTATTACATGAACAATGCCTTGATTTCCAGAACCTATTTTAAAAAACTTTATCAAGTGTTTTTTGCAGTTTGATTCTAGTGTTTGCAGCATTTGCTCTGCTAAAGGATCTTCTAAAGGTCTAACTTGATCAGTGGTAGGAACAATGTGATCTACTGTGGCGATTGTTCTTTCAGGAGAATGCACTTTTAAATTTCTTTCTTCTAATCCAGCAAATGCCTGGGGACTTGTTACTTCATGAATTAAATGTAAGCCTATAAAAAGCTGTGTTGAACCACCTGGGAGCTCAGTTACTTTATGAAGATCCCAGATCTTGTCATATAGCGTTTTCAAACTCAAAATTAAATCCCAGTAGCAATAGAGATTAGCTGCTATTAAGCAGACTTAAACGTAGTTTATCGAGTGCTTTTAAAACACTCAGTTTTTGAATATCAGATCTTACTTTATGAGAATGAAAGTTTTCTTGAATGGATTTATTGAAATTGTGACCTTCTAAACAAAGTTCCACTAATCCTATTTTTTTTGTAAGTGTGTTTCCTGTTGGTCCTGCAATCCCAGTTATTGAAATAGCCCAATCGGATTGGAAAATTTTACGAACTCCTTTAGCCATTGCCCTTGCCACAGCTTCTGAAACTGCTCCATGTTTATCTATAAGTTCAAACGGGACTTCTAAGACCCTTTGTTTAATTGAGTTATTGTAGGCGATTACTCCACCAAGAAAAACATCGGAGGAACCAGGAATAGCGGTAAGAGCTGCTGCAAGTCCACCTCCAGTGCAGGATTCAGCCACTGATAGTGTTTCTCTTCGTTTACGTAATAAATCAATAATGATAGAGGGTAATGTTTGTTCATCATTGCCAAAAAAATAAAAGCCGCAACGCTTTTGTATTTCATTCTCAAATGGAGCAATTAGATGATTTGCTTCTTTTATACTTTTAGACTTTGCAGTGATTCTTAACTTAACCTCACCTAAGGAAGCATATGGTGCAACTGTTGGATTCTTTTTTTCTAGTAAGTCAGGTATCTTTTGGACTAGTGAAGATTCACTAATACCTGTAAATTTCATCGTCTTACTAATAAAAATATTTCCAGATGGATAGTTTTTGTGAAACCAGGCTTTTATAGTTTGCTCCCACATTTTCTTCATTTCAGATGGAACTCCTGGAAAAGTGATTACAGTAAAATTTTCTTTTGGTGTCCATATCATTCCCGGCGCTGTTCCTAATTGGTTTGGAATAATATGAGCTCCTAAGGGGAATTCAGCCTGCTTCTTATTGTTATTTGGTATCACTAAATTACTTTTAAACTTATTTTTTATATCTTCCCAAATCTCCTGCCGAAAAAATAATTTAGAATTAAAAGCTGATGCAATTGCTTCTGTTGTTAAATCATCAGGAGTGGGTCCTAAACCTCCGGTAGTTATTACTACTCTACTCCTATTTGAAGCTTCACAAATAATAGATTTTAGACGTTCATGGTTATCTCCAATAACACTTTGACGATAATGATTTACTCCTAATAAAGCTAATTTTTCTGCAATCCATTTGGCATTACTATTTAAGATAGTACCCAGTAATAATTCTGTGCCAACGCAAAGAATTTCAACACCTTGATTTGTTTTTTCCTTAGACAATTTTCTTAGAAGAAAGGGAATTGTACAGAGGGTAACGATTACATAGATTGATAACCTTCTCTCTGCATTTTTTCTTTATTGATGAATCTTCTTGATTCAACAGACAATCAGCGATGATGTCAGCAATTTCCTCAAAAGCCTTTTCTGGGAATCCTCTGCTTGTCAAAGCCGCAGTGCCTAAACGTAAGCCACTAGTCACAAAGGGTGATTCTGGGTCAAAAGGAACCGTGTTTTTATTTGCGGTTATGTTTATTTCGCTAACGAGAGTATCAGCTCTTTTGCCTGTCATTCCAATACTCCTTAGGTCTAGAAGAACAATATGATTGTCAGTACCTTTGCTTATTACAGCAATCCCTCTTTCCTGAATTTTTTGGGCTAATGCCTTTGCATTGGAAATGATTTGATTCGTATAGGCTTGGAAATCCTTGTTTAGGGCTTCGCCAAATGCGACTGCTTTTGCAGCAATTACATGCTCCAATGGTCCTCCTTGGCTGCCTGGAAAAACAGCTTTATCAAATCGTTTCCCAAATTCTTCATCTCTGCAAAGAATTAGTCCTCCTCGAGGTCCACGAAGTGTTTTGTGGGTTGTTGTGGTAACTACATCACAATATGGAATGGGACTAGGATGAACTCCACTTGCAACAAGGCCTGCAATATGAGCAATATCTGCTAATAAATATGCTCCTACTTCATCAGCTATTGAACGAAAGGCTTCAAAATTGATAATTCTTGGATAGGCTGAATATCCACAAATAATCAACTTCGGTCGATGCTCTAATGCGATTTTTCGAATTTTTTCCATATTTAGAATCTCTGTATCTTTATCTACTCCGTAATTAATTGTTTTGAACCATTTGCCACTTACATTTACTGATGAGCCATGAGTTAAATGACCTCCATGTGAGAGATCCATCCCCATAATTGTTTCTCCGGGGTTTAAGAGTGCGAGAAATACAGCAAAATTTGCTTGAGCGCCACTATGCGGTTGAACATTTGCCCATGCTGCATTGAAAAGTTTTTTTGCCCTATCAATAGCTAGTTGCTCTATAGCATCTACATGCTCACATCCACCGTAGTATCTCTTGTTTGGAAGACCTTCTGCATATTTATTTGTTAAAACCGATCCTTGAGCTTCCATCACTGCCTTAGAGGTGAAATTTTCGCTGGCAATTAGCTCTAAATGGCTTTGCTGCCTTTGGAGTTCTTGATTAATTAAAAGAGATATCTCTTGATCAGTATTTTGAAGATTTGATTCTATCGAAAGCAAGGGATAATTCTCCTTTCATATCACTCTTCGGATAGTAAACAAACCTTGGCTTTCTTAAAGGAAAATTTTTTTTAATTTTCTTTTTGTGTGTTGATCACATCAATAATCTTTAAACGCGCCTGGAGAGATTCGAACTCCCGACCCTCTGATCCGTAGTCAGATGCTCTAATCCGCTGAGCTACAGGCGCATGAAATTTAATTAAGAGATTTGAGATCTTCTTGGTCAACTATAGGATGGCGTGAGAAACAAATTCATAAAATTCTATGCCTCTTAGGTGGTATGGCAATGGAGATCCTACTGATCCCATTTACTTACATTTCTCAAGAATAGTAAATCTTACTATTCATTTCATGGCTTTTGCAGCTCTAAATAGTGGTTTGTGGCTAGTTCATGAGATTAGGAATGATTTCCCTAATCTCTCATTATTAACTAGTACTTGGCTGTTTTTTCTATGTTGCCATTTGATTTTTGTAATTATCAAAAGGCCTTCTGCATCTGAAAGATCTCTTTTGAAAAAGTAGTTACCCTTTAATTATTAATTGTTGAAATTTCTTATGAGTATTCATTCTGATAAGTTGCGAGAACTTGAAATTATGATTGCTGATAGGGTGTATTTACAAGTTGAGAAGTGGCATTTGTATTTAGGAGATGCAGGTTTAGCTAAAGATTTAGCAATTGAATGTCACGCAAACCTTTGCAATGGAGTTCCAATTGCAGTTAGAAAGGCTTGTGATTGTATAGAAGTTAAATTAGGAGGTGGTAATTCAAGGTTATCATTAACTAAATTACTCCCTCCTTCTCAAATTATTGAGTTAGAAGATATCTTAGATAGTTTTCATCAGGCCTAAAATTTAGTTAAGAACTGCTGATTTTTAGATTAAAAAGTTTTTTAAATATTTCTAATTTTTAGAAGGATTTTAATCTCTTGATAATTATTTTAACAATATCATTTACTTCCTTTATTCCTAAATAATTAGCTATAATTATGAAAGATACTAAGCTTAGGAATACAGATATAAGTAATATTATTAATTCCCCAAAAATGTTAAATGTGTAATATGAAAGTGTATTTATTTGGAAAGCAATTAAGCCTGAGACTATTCCACAAGAGACTAATTTTAGTAAATCAATAAGGAATTCTTTGATAGGAGTTTGTGGAACCTTGATCTTTAATTTATTCATTAGTATTATGCAACTGAATATGTTTACACCTACTGTCGCTAATACAAGTCCTTTTACACCTAAGTTAATTCCACTTATTTCACCCCAAGGTGATGGACCTCCAATCAAGAACCAATCTAAAAAAATATTAACTGCTATTCCAAAAGATGAAACTTTG
>QCKH01000020.1 GCA_003215475.1 Prochlorococcus sp. AG-409-L21 | reverse complement strand
TATATAAGGTTTAAAACCTAGCAAGATAGCTAAAAACCATTATTTGTTTGTCAATGTAAGTAGATTTTATCCTCTTTTGAAAAGCTGATGTAAAATCACTCAGCACGGGTTTGGCAAAGTGGCCGCCTGGGTTATATATAAACAAACTTGCACCTCAACTCCCAATGATTGATCCAACTCACTTACTTGACTTCGCAACCCAATTACCACACCCATCTGATATTGGAATTATCAAACCATCAGGTGGTTTTAATGTTGCAGCTGCGCTATGCGGTTTAGGAGCATTTTTTGGAGCTTCTCAATTCTTTTACTATTCTGATGATTCAAAAAGAATTGATCCTTGGGCTAAAAGAGATTAAAAGCATCTTTTAAACCAAATTAGAAAAGTAAATTTTCTCAATAGCCTTAGAGTCATTAATTTTTCAAATTAAATACTTTATAAGTTAATTCAACTAAGGCTTGGCATAGTGGTCACAAGGTTTATAGAAAACAAACTTGCATCCCAAAATTCAATGATTGATCCAACTCACTTACTTGATTTCGCTACCCAATTACCACACCCATCTGATATTGGAATTATCAAACCATCAGGTGGTTTTAACTTGGGAGCCGCTTTAGCAGGATTAGGGGCCTTTTTTGGAGCTTCTCAATTCTTTTTCTATGCAAACTTAAAAGATTAAAATCAATAGTCTTTTAAACCCCCATTAAAAAAGCCTCGCTATAAAAGGCGAGGCTTTTTTAATGGTTAATCAGTTGATGATACTCGGAAGAGGATCACTCAGCAAGACTTCCTATTGCTTGACCAATACGTCTAAAGTCGAATCCCATAGCTCTCAAAGCATGCCATAGGTGACCTTGAAGACAGAAGAAAGCAAAATAATATTGGACATTAACCAATGCTGCTCTCGTTGTATGGCCTAGGAAATATTTGCAATCTGAAGTATCAGCTGTATCAGTCCAGTAAGGAGAGATACCAAATTTAAATTGCAAGGGTTCCCCATACCATTCTGTTGGGTAAACAGTTGTATTTGAAGCGGCCCAGAAAGCTGCTACCACACCCATCAAAAACAGTCCAGCAAGTGACCAAGACAAAACTGCTTCAGCAGAAAGTAACCCAGCACCTTTGAATTTATCGTATTCGCCAAGGCGTTTACGCTCAAAAGGTGTTGTCGAACCAGTAGTGATATGGAAGGCTCCACCAGTAATTTGCAAGAAAGCTAAGAATGCATGACCACTCATAACATCTTCAAGACTATCAATACTGATAAAATCAAATTGATGGCCCCAAACCATAGCAAAGTCACCATAACCAGGGAAGACAGTACGCACTGCTCCAATAGCAGGGTCATAAATGCCATGTACTCTGGCCCATTCGACGAACCAGATATTTGCAACTCCTAAGAAGATCAAATGGTGGCCAAGGATGAAAACAAGGTTGTCAGGGTTGTCCCATTCCAACTTAAACTTGTCCACTCTTCCAATTGGTCCCCCAGCTAAATCCGGGTCAAAAAGCAATGAGTGTGCTAGTCCTGCACTGCCATAAACAAGAGAAAAGATAAGGTGGAAAATTGCAATTGTTGCAACACCTGCTCCTGTCCAAACGCCAGCTTCATCAAAGCCAATGCCTAGAGAAGCTAAATGAGAGAGGTATATAGAGCTTTGGTGACCCATTGGTACTGAAGGGTCAAAGCGTGAAAGTTCCCATAGACAACTTGCACCAGTTGCGAAGCAAATAATTCCTGTATGTCCAACATGAGAACCGATAAAACGGCCTGCTCTGTTGGTCACTACAGAATTACCAACCCACCACCCGTAGGTGACATCTGGGTTTCCGTAGGTCTGCATAATTTTTTGTGAGCGAAATAGGCGCTATACCTGATGAAGGTTACATGGTGAACTAAAGATATGGACGGAATAGTTAAAGGTCTTTATTTATTTAAAGAAAACATAAGCTCATCCTAAAAAAGCATTAGAGAGAATTTTGATCTTGAGAATGCCCAGTTTCATAAAGCAGAAAATTTATAAAATCTTCTAATTCTCTATCAGAACATGAAGTAAGAATCTTTAGCTCATTTATAAAGTCACTTAAATCTTTGGAATTAAGCAATGCAGCTTTCACGGCTTGAAAGATTGACTTTTAATAGGACATAAAAATAATGGAAAATAAAGGTCTAAACGAATTGAGGCTAGTTAAACAAAACAAAATCGAATACAAAAACAACGGAAATTCTTGAATAAAAGCCAAGAAAGCAATGCTTCAAGGGAGCCAAATCAAATAAAGATACTTTACAAAGCTTTACCTCTCACTTAACATCACTTCACATAAGTGTTTTGATTTTGACTCCACAAGCAGAAAAGATTAATGGCTGGGCGGCAATGATTGGTTTCATAGCAGCCTTTGGGGCCTATGTCTCAACAGGGCAAATTATTCCAGGCATTTTTTAATTAAAGTCATGACTTCTTCTTCACAAATAACAACAGAATCAGGAAATAGGCAGAACATGTTTCCTGTAGAGGCCCAACCAGAACTAATTGAAAATTATTCTAATTTCGCTGAGGATGCAGAAAAAACAAATGGAAGATGGGCAATGATTGGATTTATTGCCCTATTAGGCTCTTACTTAACTACTGGACAAATCATTCCAGGAATTTTCTAAAAAATTAGGTGAAATCAAAATTTATTCAAGAGAACTTAAGCTAAAAGAAACCAATCAGAAAATTCCTAATTACAGACTTATACTGAATATGGCTTCAATCTAGTTGAAGAGAAAAAAAATTGGCACTCCCTACAAAAAGTCAAATCATAGCTTCTTCTTCTGCTTGGATAGCTGCTTTTTTAAACTTCATTCCAGGTATAGGGACAGGGTATTTGTATCAAAGGAGATGGAAAGCTTATTGGATAACTACTTTGACCTCTGCAGGATGGGTTTACATTGATCTAATTAACGAGTTATCCATAGACACTTCTGATCCTGCTGCTTCACAAACTAATAACACAGGTTTACTTGGCCTCCTCTTAATTTCTTCAATATCGGCTTATGAAGCTGTTTATAGAGTTAAAAAAGAAAGAGAAAAAAATCTTCCCGATGAATTTTCTTCAGAGGGGTGAGGGATTTTAGCTAAATAAATGAGTTAGTTTTAACAAAATCTCAAAGGCAATAGAAACTCTAGTATTTGTAGGGGTTGTTAAGGATAGTTTTTTTTTACGGAAGCATAAGACTTTTAAAATTAAGTGCTTAACCTTCCGTTTTTTAATAATTTTTTCTTGAATTGTCACGATTTAACGCTTAATGCTCTAAGCTCTGTTGAATTTTTAAAAGTCCTTGAGCGAATACCCACAGCTTTTGATGCCGATTGTGTACCTAGCTATTTTTGCTATTGCATTGATTTTCGTGCAGGACAGTGGAGATGATGACGATGAAGGAGGTGGGTTAATGCAGCCTGTATTCCTTGGAACAAGAGGCTAAGCACTATTTACAATAAAAATAAATATCAATCTAATTTATATAGTTTTAAATTACTTGCAGTAACCTAGACCCTCAAAAGGCAAGAAGACAACAAGCAAAAGTGTAGAATATAAAGAGAATCTTAAGGCCTATGCAGTATCTAATTGGCCCTCCTGACAGATCAATGCAAGTAATCGATGATTATTTATCTGAAAGGCTGAGAAATTTGAATGGAAAAGATCGTGATTCAGTTTTGAATGAATTCAAAGAGTGGTTAGCAAACGAAAGCAGTGATGGAGATGAGATCTGGACAATACCTGACTTAACTGACGACGGTTTACGTGACTTCTTTAAAAGGGCAATTTCAAGGCATTGATCCGAAAATCTCTTAAAAATAAAATTATTGTGACTTCAAACTGTTTTCCATAGAGAAGAATTAAGTGATATAGCTATAAGTCTTTCAAAATAGACCAAGAAAGTTTATTTCTCCTGATTATTTGGGTTGAGGTAGTTCGTTAAATCAACAGCATCTGCTAGCTCTTTTATGAAATCACTAAAATTGCACTTCTCTGTTCCATCTTCTGCTTTAATTCCATAGCCAGCAGCCAAACAAAGGGCATCTCCATTTCCATTGAAATCGCCTTGATGGTCGTTAAAATAATTTGCCAGATCATCTCCTTGTAATTTAACCGAATGCTTTCTCATATAAATAAATAACTCTTTTTAAAAGATGGCAAAGATTTAAGGCTTATTCGCTGCTCCTTCATAATTTTTAAAGAATTCTTAAAGTACTTAACCTTAGATTGGGTATTCATCAAAAATTAATTGCTAATAAGTTGTGATATAAGATCAAAATTCAATTTGAATTGAGGACTACCTTAGACATACAAACAAGTGTGCGGTGAGCATCAGAACTATCTATTAAATCATGGTCGAAATATATTTTTATAATCTCTCCATCAACCTTTAAATATAAAGCTTTGTGTGTTATTTCTAGCATTTCAACATTCTGAGGATTATCAATTCCTCCGTAATATTTCGCATATTTTTTTATTGAATCCTTATGATCATCATTCATATGTTTACAGATTCTATTGCTAACATCAATGGTTATGGGTGAGCTTTTCATAATTAATAAAATATCAATATTAAGTATATTTCTTATTCTATTCTTTTGGCAAAAGATCAAGGAATAAGAATTGTTCTTCAGTTGGAGGGTGGCTTTGATAAGCAGACTTTTTAATTGTTCTAGAGGACAAAACAAATGGTCCATTATCAGATATTTGAGTATAAGAATCTTCAAATAAAGACAATGAGTTTAATGGTTTAAGGTTAATGGGATTGAAATATTGGCTTGTATAAGTTTTACTTAAATATCCATTTGATGTATTCATAACCTCCTTTGTAAAAATAATAATTAATTTTCCATGAATATTCCTATGCACCATAGTAACAATATTATCTTTTATTCTGTATCTATCTCCTTTACTATTACCCCCTACAATAACTTCCAAGCCAATATCATTGCTATCACCCGCAATAAAGGTATTCGCTCCATGAACACTCAAAAAATCTCTTTTTATACGATGTATTGCAACTTCCCAAAGTTGAGAATAAATGGCTTTTTCAGCTTCTTTATTTTCAATTTGAAAAATCCTTGGCTTTAGGTCCTTGCTCAAAGAAAACGAACCTTCAAATTCACTGTCTTCATTTTTCCATTTACAACGTCCTTTATAGCCCTTAAAAAAAGGCCCCCAAGTATAACGGTTTTCATAAGCATTCTGAAATAAATCTCTACAGTCTTTACCTTGCATTAAATTAAAGTTAATAAGACTCTTTAAGTATAGAGGATATAAACCTAATTAGATTATAACTTTAAAATGGGATGAAAATTGATTAAGTATTAAAAAAATGTTTAATTAGATGTGTATTGGCATAGAAATCATTCCAGGGAAGTGATCTTATTTATCCTTAAAGTACATTTATCAAGAATTGATTATTTAACTAGAGAGCATCCAAAAAGGTGTCGCAAAGAAAGTATGATAAGGCTATCAATAAATTATCTTAGATTTTTAAGTTGAGAATCATTATAATCATATTTTCTTATTTATTAAAATTCTTTTGATATTTTTTTGTATAAAGAGGTTGAATTTATATAGTCATAAAATTCGGAAAAATTCTAACTTATTAACCTGATTATTAATAAAGTGGAATACAACCCTAAACTTAAATCATATGTATCATTTAAATAGGCAACACTCCCTTTTAGCATTATCTAATCATGAGAGTATTAAGCTAGACAAAAGAAGAGCTTCATGACTACCTTTCCAAAGACTCTAATGATTCTGGGTAGTGGGGAACTAGGAAAAGAAATAACCATTGCAGCTAAAAGGCTTGGATGCAAAGTCATTGCTTGTGACAAATATCAAGATGCTCCTGCTATGCAAGTTGCAGATTTAGCAGAGGTTCTGAATATGAGAGATCAAACAAGTCTTAAAAATATCATTAGGCTTTATAAGCCAGATGCAATTATTCCAGAAATAGAAGCTTTGGCTATAGAAGCATTGAAAGAGATCGAAACTGAGGGTTTCAAAGTTATACCAACAGCTAGAGCTACTGATATAACAATGAATAGAGATAAAATTAGAGACCTTGCTTCTAAAGATCTAGGGATAAGAACTGCAAGGTATGGTTATGCAAGAAATGTAGAGCAATTAAAAAAGACTGGAGATGAAATTGGTTTTCCTTGCTTGGTAAAGCCAGTTATGAGCTCATCTGGTAAAGGTCAAAGTCTTGTTAATGAAGCCAAAGATCTTGAAAAAGCCTGGGATTCTGCTATTAAGGAAGCCCGAGGTGACTCTAAACAAGTCATTGTCGAAGAGTTTATAGACTTTAATTTAGAAATTACACTTTTAACGATTAGGGAGAAAAATGGCTCAACACTTTTTTGCCCTCCAATTGGTCATGAGCAAAAAGGAGGAGACTATCAATGTAGCTGGCAACCTGAAATTGTAAACAACAAACAATTGAAAGAAATGCAAGCTATAGCAAAGAAAGTCACCTCTAATCTTGGAGGGGAGGGTTTATTTGGAGTTGAATTCTTTATTCGAGGCGAAGAAGTTATTTTTTCTGAATTATCTCCAAGACCTCATGATACTGGCCTTGTAACCCTAGCAAGTCAAAATCTAAGCCAGTTTGAATTACATGTAAGGGCAATACTTGGGTTACCTATAAATAAAGTAAGATGTCTTTTTCCATCTGCTACTAGAGTAATATTAGCTGAAAGTATTTTTTCTAAAGTTAATTATAATGGAATTGAAGAAGCTCTAAGTGTTAAAGATTCAGAAGTATTGATTTTCGGTAAACCTAATACAAAAAAAGGAAGGAGGATGGGTGTTGCATTAGCAAGAGGTGAATCTACAATTGAAGCTAGGGAAAGAGCTGATAAGGCTGCCTCATTAATTACGATTAATCAGGCACATTAAAGCTTAAGGTTCACTATTTTGCTATTAGCTATAGTTTTTCTCTTTTAAATGGTTTCACAAGACTTTAAGGGCTATCGCAGCAAGAAAGATCTCTTAATTATCACTAAAGAAATCCATAACCATATAATTCTTCAGATGATGGTATTTTCTTTGTGAATTGAAAAAGATGTCATGTTAGCAACTCTTAATCTTTGCTCACTACTAGAAAAATACTGCTATTCAAAGAAGCTTTCTGAAAAAGAAATTGAGTTCCTAGAAAGAAGTTGGCTTGAATCCTTGAATAGCCTTCATTACAACAGATACCCTGGCATAGCTCCTGCTGTGGTTTGTGATGAAGCAGGAGTAGCAAGAGGAAGTTATTGGATTAGTTGCAATGCAGCTATTCTTGACAAGATACGGCCCTTAGGAGAAGTCAAAAGTAGGAGTTCTAGGATCTTTGATGTTCTTTTTCAATCTGGTTTAATTGCTGCTTAGTTAAAATCACCAA
>QCKH01000019.1 GCA_003215475.1 Prochlorococcus sp. AG-409-L21 | reverse complement strand
CTGGATCTTGGTTCAAAGGGATTAGCTAAACGTATAGAGATTTTAAATAAGGCGGGACTCATTGAATGACAGATAGTCATCATACAGATCTAATATCCAAGAGGATTTTCACTCCTGATAGGGCGGCTTATTTTGTACCGGTAACAATTGGACTTCTTATCTCTACGCTGTTTTCTTTAATTCTATTAAGACCATTGCTTATTAAAAAAAATAATGTATATCAAACTTTAGTTACTTATAGAAGAAAGGCTTTAGAATTAGAAAAGATAGAAATGCAATATGAAATAACAAGAAAAAATCTTGATAAGGCATTAAAACAGAAATCTGGTTTGTTGGAACTTATAGCAGGTCCAACTGAATTGCAGACTCTTATATCTATGCTTAATAAAATAGCCAATTTAAATGACATTACGATTACGGGGCTAGTCCCTCGAGCAATTGAGTTTTCTATACCTCAGAGTAATAATCAGAACTTAACTTTGAATACTACACAATCAAAATCTCTAGGACTTGATCCATTGCTCGTTGAGAAAGTAATTAAATATCCCTATAAGATTTCTCTAGAAGGTTATTTTGTAAATCTCTTATCCTTTTTAAGAAATTTAGAAGATCTTGAGATTATAACTTTAAATAGTTCTATTAAAATTGATAATGAAGTTAGTAGTCAAACTTTAATGACTACCAATAGCACTAAAAAGGTAAAGGCTTCTTTTATTATTTCAGCATATGGTAAGGGTGACTAAGAAATATAAGATTCATAAATGAATTCTATTTGAAGAGATAGTCTCCATTAGAATTTTGATTTAGGTAAAGAGGCCAAAAGAATGAATTACTTATATGCATTAATGGGTATGGCGATGATTTCAGGAATAATGTATATGCTTGAAATTAGCACTTCTATTAGCAAACAAGGATTATTTTCCAAAGCCCCTGAAGATATGTATTTTAAAACAGAAAGCCCTATCGTTGATAAAGCTTTCCTTACCGTACTTTCCAATAATAAATCTAAACTTCGAGAGTGGCCAATAGGGGCAGCTTTTTGTGAACAACTAAAATCAGAATCTGCTAAGATTTCACCCTTAGTTTTGAAATATGATGTTCAAGGAAGGAGTAACTCTAATCATGAAAGGTTCCTTAATTCTTGTACTTTGCTAACTCCAAACCATAGGGTTGTAATTTCCTATAGATACCCTAATATTGACACTTATGGTCTGTATTCATGTCTACAAAGTAATGCTTCAAGCAGTCATTGTAGATTCGAAGATTAACAAGTATCAGTAATGATTGCTGCAACTCTTGGCGCTGTAATTATTTCAACGGCTACAGTATCAATGCTAATAGCTATTGGTCTTAGTGATAAGGCGGTAAAAGAGGCTGGAAAATATCCATTAACCAATGATGAGAAGGCTATAGTTCTCCAAGTCCCACAATTTAATAATACTCATATCGATTTGTTAGAAGAATCTATACAGGATTTATCATTACCCAATGAAGAAAATTAATTTTGCCAAGAAAATTTGATCCAATATATAAAAAGAATCCTGGTATGTCCTTGGTTGAGGTGATTGTGGCATCTGCCATGTTGGCAGCTTTTACTGGAGTATTTGTTATGGTCACTAACTTTACAGCTAGATTTTTTAAAGGAGTTTCAGATACTGAATCAGCTAGAGGAGTATTAATAGACCATCATGAGTTATTAATGTCTTTCGATAATTTAGCAGAAACCTTGTCTCAGCCTGGTTTTAAGAAGGATGAGATTCTTCAGTTAAAGTGTGCTTTTCCTCCCAACCCTCCAAAACTTATTTGGGATTTACCTGGACTAGAGGGACAATCTTTGCCTGGAGAGTACAAGATTTGTATCTTCCCAACAAAAATCCAAGAAAGTAATATTGATGATTTAGCACTTGGGAAAGAAGATGCTCAGCCTGGGATATATATCTTATACGCTTCTCCGTTAAAAGATAGAATATCTATAACTGCTGTTCCTATTAGGCGCATATTTTGTAGACCAAAACCTTATTGCATTTAAGATTAAAACAATGACTATAAGCAAAACTTCCGAAAACTCACCTTCTAAAGGGTTAGATAAAATTCTTGAGAAATTTTTGCAAATCAGGAAGCAAACTTCTAGCAAATTTATTCTTCTAGAAATTAATACAGGTTATATAATGGTTGCTTTGGCAAAGTTTTCCAATGGAGCTTTAAATATAAGCAGAGCACAAAAAGTTAATTTACCTAGTGAGTCAATTGATCGCTATGTGCCTTCCGACCCTTCCGCAATGGGACAATTGTTGGAAGATATTATACAGGAAGAAAATTTAAATACATTAAATACAGCTGTTGTTCTTTCCCAGGATTCAGTTTATACAAAATTAGTTGAGATACCTAATTCTATATCTAGAGATGAAGCATATAAATATCTTTCTGATCCTAGCTCACCTATTCAATTACCGATACCAATTAAGCAGACTGATTTTGATTTAACACCTACGTCTATTATAACTTCCAAGGAAGGTAAAGAATATAGAAAATACTTGGTAACTGCACTTCCTCAGAAGTCAATGAATAGTTTAATTTCTACAATTAAAGGAATAGGTTTAGATCTTTGTAGAGTTGAAGTTGGCCATACTTGCTTACTTAGGCTTATAGCAAAACATATAAATAAGTTACAAGAAAATCAATATATTATTTATCTAGAGTTGTTATCAGAATGCACACATATTTGTATAAGCGATAAAATTGGACCAATTTTGGTTGATAGATTAGCTGCGATCAGAGATTACCCATCACCAGAGGATATTGATAATCAGCAAGAGGTGCAGGACAAATCTCAAAGTCAAGGCAAGTCAAATAAAAGTGTACCTAATAATCAAAATGATTATTTACCAGTATCAAGAATGGATCTGCAGATACTTCTTAGGGAAGTTTCTACTCGAATAAATAAACTTTCTAAAGAGTTTGGATTATTAGGTACTCTTTCAATCTTTATGAGTGGAAGAAATTCTATCCATCCAAAGCTTTCAGAGATAATATCTAAATCATTAAACTTGCCAGTTTTTTCTATTTCTCCAGCTAATTCATTGTGTGTTGGCGATATAAATTATGATCCTGCACAAATCTCCGAGCAGTCATTTGGCCATTTAATTGGATTGGGTTTAGGTTTGATAGATTCAGAGGAGCTTTTTAATAAGGAAACTGACTTTAATAGCCTAGATATAATTGATAACTATATACCAGAGAAAATAGTTAGTTTTGGAGCGAAGAATAGGTCAGGACTTGATCAGTTTAATTCGAATAAAAATAACCTCAAGAAAGAGAAAGTCGCATTGCCAAATAAAGTAAGCAAAAATGTTGTAGAAAGTAAATCTAGAGAACAAGACTATCTTCAAAAAGAAGTTAAAGAAAAGAAATTAGAGATCTTAAAATCTTCTAGCCTACCTCCATTACCTAAAGAAACGAAGGGAGTAGAAATAGATAATGGTCTACCTCCATTACCTAAAGAAACGAAGGGAGTAGAAATAGATAATGGCCTACCTCCATTACCTAAAGAAACGAAGGGAGTAGAAATAGATAATGGTCTACCTCCATCACCTAAAGAAACGAAAGTAGTAGGTAATTTAAATACTGGTAATGCGAATCAGGATGACATAGGAAAGCAGAAAACTACTAAGAAGGTACTTAAGGCAGAAAAAGGTGCTGATCCTCCTGCATTAGAACAACCGGATGTTATCTTTACTCGCCAAAATGAAGAAGAAAAACTAATTGAGAAAAAAAATGACCCGACAGACAAAATTGACTCTGAGTTTACATCTAATCCAGAAACTAAAGAAGAGTTTCGTTTTGACTCTAGCTTTCTAGACTTAGATAAATAAGATTTAAATATTCTTAACCAACATTTTGTATTAGAGAGAACATTGGTAAATATAGTGCAATCACTATTGTTCCAACTATTCCAGCGACTACAAAAATAATCATTGGTTCCATAGCTTTAGTTAATTTAGAAACTGTTTCTTCTACTTCTCTTTTATAAAAATTGGCTAAATTATCCAACATAAAAGCTAAAGCACCAGTTTCTTCCCCTATCTTTACCATAGATATAAATAATCTTGGTATTGATTTAGCAAGGCTTAGCGCATAACTTAACTCTTGACCTTGCTCGATAAGACTAATTGAATTTCTAAGTGCTCTTCTAATAACTTCATTGCTACAAGCGCCTATACATCTATCTATACCTTCAACAAGAGGAATACCTGCATTTGTTAGGGTGCTTAAAGTGTCACTCATTGCAGCCATTTCTGACCTTAAAATTAAATCACCAAATAATGGTATTTGTAGAATTAATTTGTCTACTATTAGCCTTCCTTCCTTGTTACTATAAAACCCTCTAAATAAGAAAACAAAAGTGAAAACGGCTACAGGAGCTCCAATAGCAAATCCAGGAGTAGTAACAATTTGAGAGGTGATTAACAACCAATTAGTAAGAGATGGCAACTCAGCTCCCATACCATCAAACATGGTTTTAAATTTGGGTACAATAAAAATTAAAAGACCTAAACTAACTGATATTGCAAGAACCAAAACAAGTACTGGGTAAATTAATGCTCCTGTAATTTCCCCTTTTAATTTTGCTTGTGCTTCCACTAATAATGCTATACGTTCTAATACTTTAGATAAGATACCTCCAGCTTCACCCGCTTCAATAAGTCCAACCATAATTGGCTTAAAAACTTTAGGATATTTTTTTAATGAGGATGATAGATCATTACCAGCACTTAACTCTTTAGAGATATCATAAATACAATCACCAAAGTTTTTGTTGGTAACATTTTCAGATAGAAGTTCCAATCCTTGTGCAAGAGGAACACCACTTTGAAGTACTACTGAAAGTTGACGAAAAAATACCAGCAAATCAGCTTGTGGAACCGTTAAATTTTTAGGAGATGGCTTAGACGGAGTTAACTCAAAATTTAGGATTTTACTTAAAGTGCTTTCTTGCTTTTTAGCTTGTGTATTTTGGGGGGCACCTGAAGATGCTCGTTTAGAACCATATCCAGCCATTCTAATTTAAGGAATTATCTTCACCAAGGTTATTGTTTTCTAAAATAGCCTTTGGATTCGAGGCTTTCCCAGCAGCCTCTTCATACGTAACCAACCCATTAGATAAAAGCTCATTAAGACATTGCTCCAGGGTATTCATTCCATCTTTGCTCCCAGTTTGTAATTGTGAGTAAATCTGACTTACTTGTTTTTCCCTAATTAAATTACTTATTGCTGGAGTGTTAATCATTAATTCATAAGCTAAGGATCTTTTCCCTTTTGTGTTTTTACACAATGTTTGAGACATTACTCCTGCTAATGAAGTTGAAACTTGTAATCTCGCCTGCTCTTGTTGCTCTCCTGGAAATACATCAACAATTCTTTCTACGGTTTTAGCAGCTGATGAGGTATGAAGAGTTCCCAGAACTAAATGTCCTGTTTCAGCTGCTGTAATTGCTAATTCTATAGTTTCTAAATCTCGCATTTCACCGATATATATAACATCTGGATCTTCCCTAAGTGCAGCTCTTAGGGCTGTCGCAAATGACTCTGTATCTCTCTTGACTTCTCTTTGATGAATGATTGAATTTTTTGTATGTGCAAATTCAAATTCTATAGGGTCCTCGATTGTTAGAATGTGACGATTTTGTGTTTCAAGAATGCAGTTGATAAATGCAGCTAGTGTTGTTGACTTCCCTGATCCTGTAGGACCAGTGCATAAAACAAGACCTCTATGGAGCTTTGTTAACTCAATAAATGGTTTTGGTAGTCCTAAGTCTTGCCACCTAGGAAGGTCATTTGGAAGAATCCTAAGAGTTAGACAACGTTTTTCTCTTGCTATGTAGGCATTGATTCTTATTCTTGATAATCCTTCAAGACCAATAGATGTATCTAAGTCACCAGTTTTATTAAATTGATCAACCTTCTCTTTCCCTAATAGCTCATTAAAAAGGATGTCCATATCTGCTGGTTTGATTTCTTGAGAACTAATTACGATATCTGAATTAACTCTTACGGCTATCGGTGAGTTTTCCTCTAAATGAATATCAGATGAACCTGCTTTAACTGCATATTCAACAATTTGTCTAGCAATACCCATTGTTTATTAATTGTTGTTAGACATAATTGTATTTTTAGCTAACTTTCTTTAGTTCTGGAAGCGTTGTTAAACCCATCTTTACTAATTCTATTGCATAGCTTCTTAAGGTAAGCATTCCATTTTCTTGGACAGCAGACTCTTCGATTTCCCGGTCTGATCTGTTAGCTGAAATCTCATCTTGTATTTTTTTATTTATTAGAAGTAATTCATAAGTACCTACGCGACCTTTGTAACCTATGCCATTACATTTTTGACAAAGTGTTTTCTCGCTTTTCCGCTTTATCTTTTCTTCTTCGGAAAGAACATTTGCTTGCCTTATATTTGTTCCAGGTCTTAAACGAAAGACCCTAGACTCATCTTCTGTTATTTGTCGTTCGACGCTACATGATGTACATACTCTCCTAAGTAATCTCTGGGCTAAAACAGCTCTTACAGACGAATTGATTTTATACTTAGGAACTTCCATGTCTAATAGCCTAGTTAAGGAGCTTGATGATGTATTCGCATGAAGTGTTGTAAAAACTAAATGCCCTGTCTCTGCAGCATCCATAGATGATTCTGCTGTTTCAGGATCACGTGTTTCCCCAATTAAAATTACATCGGGATCTTGACGCATAAAAGTCTTTAAAAAATTTGCAAATGTTTGATCTTTTGCTCTGTTTACTTGGTGTTGAACAATGTCACCTCCTAAGTCATATTCGATTGGATCTTCCGCGGTGACTATTTTTAGCTCCCCATTATCTTTTTCTCTTAATGCTGAAGCTAAAGTTGTTGATTTTCCAGAACCTGTAGGTCCTGAAACAATAATTATGCCATTATTTGCAAGGATAGCTTTCCTAAATTGCTCTCTAACACTTTCGACATTTATTAAAGTATCTAAGTTCAACATATTTGTTGAACTGTTTAGAATCCTAAGAACCATTCCCTCTCCATGTTTGCCAGGTGCTGTTGAACACCTAAACTCCAGTCTGTTTCCTTCAAATTTACGTAATATTTTTCCATCTTGACTTGCTCTTTTTTCTGCAATATCCATATTTGCCATGTTCTTTAAACACGCAATTAATTGCCTTCCAGAAATCGTAGGCATGGATAGAAATTTCTGAAGGACACCATCTCTACGCACACGAATTTTATAGCTATCTTCTTTTGGTTCAATATGAATGTCTGAAACTTCAGTCTGGCAAGCATGTATTAGAACAGTGCCAGCAGCTTTTTGGGTTTTGCTCCCTAGCATCTCATCAGTAAGGTCAGATGTATCATCTTCAACTTCCTCTTCGAGAAATTCATCAAAATCCAGAGAGAATTCATTTTGATTCCCGTCATTAGTTTCTTGTAAAGCTGCTATTACTGCATCTTCTGAGAATTCTGATATTGCAAGATTGTCTCCACTAATTAACTTTTCTTCAGCAGCAAGGTCAAGGATTTCATTGATTTTTTCAGGAGATCTTTCTACGAATTCGCATTCAAGACCATTAATCCTTTCTTTGATTGTGTTGCCTACAGCGCCTAAATATTGAAAGTTTGCTATAGCAATTTTGATTGTTTGGGGTTCAGGAGGTAGTGATGGAGAGACACTTAAAGGTACTACTAAATTATCCCTGCACCATTGAAGTGAAAAGTATTTATCAACTAAAGACCTTACAGAACTAGATGTATATTGACTCATATTTTATATCCCTAGCTCTCGAAAACACTTACAGCGAGGATCATTCTGTTTGTAATATCTATACCTACAAAGCATGCCCCATTGATTCTTACACTCTTGTATTAATTCTTCTCTAGTTTTTTCTGGTATTTTTTTCTCCTCATCCTTTTTGCCACATTTAGAGTCCTGATAAGCTTGTTTGTCTCCCATAAGGTTCCCATCACACATCCATACATCAACGGAACATTCACCAGGAGCACCAATGACACCTTTATAAAGTCCTGAATAGCGGTTTTTTATCGCTTTGTCTCTTTCGAGGTTGCAATGGAGTATTGCTGCTTGTCTTTTTTTCTCCTCAAATGCTGCTTCCGTACCTACATTGATCCCCTCAAAAAAATAAAATTTCCTATTACCGCATTCCTTTTTTGTTAATGGACCTGCTGTAGTTGGTGGATCTTTAGCTTGTTGCTCACTTTGCCATTGCGTGCAAAGCAAACCATACTTTGCTGTTTCCATATCTTTCATCCCTTGCTCTGATGTGGCTCTTTGACCCTCAAAGTACCAAGCAGTTTTTGTACAGCTCTGAGCGTTGATATCCCATACAACAGTAGCTCCTGAGTTTTTAGCAGTTGCAAATTCAGCGGCAGCAGTATCACAATTTTGTTTGTCTTTATCAAGTTGAGCGAGCCTTGCCCATTCAGCTTTTTGTGCCTCAGTTGCGCCACATGCATTGCCAGCCCATGCTCGGCATGATTTCAAACTTGATTGATTAGTAGCAGGAGTTGCTCTTTTGGTTATTTGACCGTTGCTTGACCTAATAGTGAATCCCATAGCGTAGAGAGTGTTTTCACCTCCAGCTGCACCTCCACCTCCAGCCTCACCAATATTTGCTGTTGGTATTATTCCAAGGTTGACGCAGGTATTTGCATCTTTTTCAACTGAATAACCTAATGTCTCTAATCTTTCCGCTGAAAAGGATGATGGGGAAGATTTTGAGAAATCTTCTGTAGACATAGTTCTATAGTTGCCAAGACATTCAGCTGCATAGGAATTCATTAAAGCCTTAGCTTCTTCAATCCTATTTAATTTTAAAGTGTCCAAAATATTAGGTATAGCTAATGATCCTAAAGTAGCTAATACTGCAACAACAACTGAGAGCTCAATTAAACTATAACCTTTGTCAGAATTATCTATAATAATTGATTGTTTAAAAATACTCATTGAATTAACTCGCTATGTCAGTCAGATTAGAAAACAGTACTTTTAATAAAGATCTTGCTAATATTACTACTTTATCTAGCAAAAAATTACAAACTAGTCAATTGATAGGCATTTATACTTTGCAAGACCATCCTGTCTTAAGGATTAGATTAGAAATGCGTATGTATTATGAAAAATGCTACGCCAGATTTAAGTAGACCTTTATTCTTCATTAAAAGCTAGCTTCAACTTTGAACCTTTTAATGTTAAGACTACTATTTTTTCATTTAAGTTTATTTCTTTCACCTTCACCCCTATTGGTATGAATTTATTCTCAATTCCTCCAGTATCACCTTCTTTTAATTGAAAGATATTTCCTTGATAAGAAATTAAGGCATAATTATCTATTTGGTCACTGATTAGTGCTTTAAGTCTATAGTCTTCTCTATTTAATGAAGATTGGCTTTCTATTGAAGACTTATTGAAAGGATCCTTTTTACCGAAAGAATAATTATCCTTTAATCCTTGAGCATTTTCTAAAGGATTAAATTTATCTCCAATAATAACTTCTTTTATTATTTCTTCCTTTGGCATCGGTGGCAATGGAATGTCAACAATAATTTCTTTGCTTTTGTTTTTAAAGCATGCTGAAAGTGTAATCAGAGGAAATAATGAGAACAATATGTTCAGGTTTGGCTTCCTAAAAATCATTGCTTTGAGAATGCAGAGGCGAATTCAAGCCGTTAGAAGAGGAATGTTTGAAGAATATTTAAATTCTTCTATATAATAAGTTAAGATTAGATGGATATAGTTTTTATGCCAGTATTAGTAGTATTAATTTTCCTAGCATGTATTGGTGCATGTATTGGTAGTTTTATAAATGTAATAGTTTGGAGGATGCCCCGAGGAGAGTCTATTGTATTTCCAGGGAGCCACTGTATTAAATGCAATCATTTCCTTTCATGGTTTGACAATATTCCCTTTATAAGTTTTTTTCTGTTAAAAGGTCGATGTAGAAATTGTGGTGAACCAATTAGTTTTCGCTATCCATTAATAGAATTAATCTGTGCTTTATTGTTTTTAATCAGCTATTTTTCAACACCCAGTTCATATTTATTAGGAACTCAATGGTTGGTTATTATTTTCAGTTGTATTTTAGCTTCAATATTATTGTCACTAACAATTTTAGATATAAATTATTTTTGGCTTCCAGAAAGTATCTGTAGATTTGGGGTTTTTTGTGGTCTATTGCTTTCCTTCATATTTTCTTTGAATTTAGAAGAGAATTCTTCCCTTTTTGCAGAGCATTTTTTCGCATCAATTCTTGGATACTTTTCTTTTTCTTTATTAAGTAAAGTTGCAAAGAAAATATTAGGTAAGCCTGCCTTAGGTAAAGGTGATGCAAAGCTTGTCGCGTTGATTGGCTCTTGGTTAGGCTTTTATGGTTTATGTCTTACTGTTTATCTAGCCTTTATTGCTTCAGGAATTTTAGTAACCATTGGACTCTTTTTGAAAAGAATAAAGTTTGGAGAATATTTACCTTTTGGTCCTTTTCTCTCAATATGCACCTTTCTAGTTTGGTCTCTAGGTAATTATTTTTGGTATTCTAAAATTATTGCGTTTGGCAATCTTTTTTTAAGGACATAGCTCAAAAAAACAGCCTTCAATATTTTTTTAATAAACACTCATTCTATTTTATTCTTTTGATTGATTTGAGAGCAAGTTTTTTTAGGCTTCTAAAGCATTATGGGAACTGGAGACCCATTGCAATTCAATGATTTTCCCTAGCATCAATTGCTACTTGACTGGATAAATAAAGAGAGCTTAAAAATAATTAACGAAGATATGGGCGTTGAAAAATGGGCTATAAAAGACGATGAAAATACGTTTTTGTAGATTTAAAAATTGAAAATTATAAAAAGTTATTTTTTGCATATCTGTGCTTATAATTTTAGAGAACGTCTTTTGAGTATTAAATGACTGCTTTTCACATTTATCTTTCTACTCCGAAAGTTAAAAAAGTTTTAAACACAAGACCAGGCGAAGAAGGCTTCTCCCTCATTGAACTTGTTGTTGTGGTAGCTGTTTTAGCTATTTTGGCAGCTATTGCAATTCCTTCCTTTACTGCTATTCAATCAAATGCTGCACAAGCAGCTGCAAAAAATACAATTGCCACGATCGTTAAGGAGTGTGCTGTAAAAGTTGCTGCAATGGAAGCCAATCCAACTTTTGTTGTCCCAAATATATCTAATTATGCAATTACACCAAACAGTGGGACCTGTGCTGGTGATGTCCAGCAAAGAATTATGGCGACTTCAGATCTAACAGATACGAGCATTCCTCGTGAAATATGGTATTTCATTCAAGGACCAAATAGAGGTCAAAAGGGTTGTTTAAGTGGCACCACAGCTGCTAACCCAGATCAATTTTGTACAGGTGCAAACTGGTAGTGACTTTAAGTTAGTCTTACTTTCTCTTAAAAGCCTCTCATAAAAATTGGGAGGCTTTTTTAAATTCTTATACGGACACCAGTGATTACGCTATGAGAATTTAAGCTATGAAGCGATCTGTAAGTTCCATTTAAATTGTATGAGCCACTAGCTAAGTATTGATATTCTCCAAAAACATCTAATCGATTATTTGCTTCATAAGTTAACCCTACTATCCCTAAATAAATAGGTTGGATATCATCAGCATTGTTTACTTGGATTTGTGGATTGCTAAAGATTCGACTTGAAGGGATTTGAATTTTTGATAGGCCGATTCCAAGGCCTAAATATGGTTGCAATTTTGCATTGTTATTAAAATCATAAAAAAGTTTTAACGAATAATTCTGACTTTCTAAATTACCACTAGCTCTAGAATTTCCCCAATCAGTTAAATCTCTATAGTTTTTTTCATATGTAAATTCACTCCGAAAATCGCCCCAGTCATAGCCAACTCCAAGATTATAATTATTTACCAGGCTATCTTTAAACAAGAGTTTGTTTTGAACATTGTTGACTTGTAAATCACCATCCCTTACATGAGAATGACCAATACCTATACTGAAATACCAAGACTTATCGTTCCCTTTATTCTGAGTTTTTGATTTTATCTCTTGCTTTTTAGCAAATTGGCCTGGATACTTTTTCGTAGCGCTAAGAATGTATTGCCTTTCTTCAGTTATTGAATCTGATGGCAGAACTTTTATTTTGCTTGTTCTCAACCCTTCTTTAGGTGTGGTTTTTGAATATTGACTATTAGAAGATAGGTGGCTTTGTTCCTTCGTAATTATTTGATCTGAGAGTAGCAATTCCTCTGTGGCGATTATCAAGTCTTCCGTAGTTTTAATAAGAGTTTCCGTAGCTTTTAGAAGTTCTTCTGAAGCGCTTTCTTTATTAGGACTTGGTGAGGTGAGGTTGTTGAAGTTGTTTGTAACTTTTGGTTCCGTAAAGATAATACTCTCTGTAGCTTTTACCTCTTGAAAATGACCGTTTGAAGTGAGGCTGTTATATTTTCTTTGGATTTGTGGCGTATTTAAATGGGTATTATTTTCGATTGACGCCTCTTGATAGTTGTCAACTATAGAGTCAGTTTCTTGATCAGTTTCAATTTGAAGACCTATTGACAGAAGTGCTTCTGTCATTTCTATAAGCTCTTCTGCATTCTCTATAAGCTCTTCTGCCCTTCTTATATCCTGGTGATAATTGATTGAAGGGACGTAAAGTCGGTTTT
>QCKH01000018.1 GCA_003215475.1 Prochlorococcus sp. AG-409-L21 | reverse complement strand
TGGATGTGTGATAGAAACTATTTTTCGGAATAACGATTTATATTTTTTAGGTGTATTTTTATTATTTTCTTTATTTTTTTGTTCTTTTTCTTTTTGTTGTTTTTCTTTTTCTTGTTGTTGTTTTTCTTTTTCTTCTTGTTTTTCTTTTTCGTGTTGTTTTTCTTGTTGTTTCTCTTTTTCTTGTGGAGGAGTATTTACAATTTGGGTTTTTATAGTATTGTCATTTAATTTATTAATTTCTTCTGCAAATTCTAATTCAGTTTTTTTAATAATAGTAAAAACTTTTTTATACATATCCTCTAAATAATCAATTTCTGTTACCAACAATGTTAATCTATCTTTAAAATTTTCCATAATATTAAGTTAATATTTCATTTTTATTTTGTGTTACTAAAATGGTGTGTTCCCAATAAGTACCAAAAGAATCATCTTCAGTTTGGTGTCCCCATTTATTTTCTTCTACTATTAATTTATCATTAGTAACTAATAGTGGTTCTATAGTAAAAACATTACCACATTTTAATTTATAGTCGTTATACACATTATTCTCATCATAAAAGTAAGGTATATAAGGTGGTTCATGTAAATTTATTCCAACCCCATGACCCCTAAAAGTTTTTACAACCTTATAACCAAATTTACTCGCATAAGATTCTTGAAACTTACATATTTCACCTATTGTCACACCCGGTTTAATGATGTCTATAGTTTCTAATAAACAATTATAGGCAATTTTATTTAATTTTTTTTTATTTTCATTCACCTCACCGATTTCTACATTTATCGCGGCATCTGTATACATTCCTTTATGTTTGACAGGGCAATCTATATTTATTACCATACCATCTTTAATAATAGTCTGATCTGGTATTCCATGTAATACAGTTTCGTCTACGGAAATACACGAATGTCTCGGGAATCCTCTATATTGATAACTTGCAGATTTACTTTTCGTAGATTCTAAAAATTTTCTACCAACCTCATCAACTTCTAATAATGTTTTTCCTATAACACAGGCGTTTTTCATCTCACTCAACACCTCTTTAGTTATTTTTCCCGATTCCTTTAATCTTTTTACTTGAGAGTTGCTATATATTTTAGGGTGTTTAAATTTCATATTTATAAATATTTATAAAATAAAGCAACTATGAAAAACCTATTAATTATTTTTTTCACTTTAATAAGTGTCCAGTGTTACACTCAAATATCAATTTGTGGTACAGATGAATATAATAAACCCTTAATAGAAAATAACCCTAAACAATATGAAAGTATAGAGAGGGCAATACAAAATTATATGAGTGGTGCTAGATTTAAAACAACAGGCAAAATAATCATACCTGTCGTTTTTCACATTATCTGGCAAGATGACAATGAAAACCTTGCAGATAGTGTTATTCACCATCAAGTAGAAGTTTTAAATGAGGCATTTAATGTTACAAATTCAGATACTTCTATTTTAACAGATACTCTTAAAAAATGGGTTGGGAAATTTGAAATAAGTTTTGAATTGGCGTATTTAGACCCAGAAGGAAACCCAACTACTGGGATTACCAGAAGAAAAACACAAGCACCTCATTTTTCATATTGGGGTAATTATATGAAGTTTGATAGTACTAATGGAACAGATGCGTGGCCGACTGATAAGTATTTAAATTTTTGGGTATGTGATCTATATGGTGGACTTTTAGGTTATGCTCAGTTTCCTGGAGGACCCTCAGAAACAGATGGTTTAGTTTTAGATTGGCAAATAACAGGAAATCAAATTTATCCATGGACATATCCAAATCTTGAATCTTTTGCGGGAGGAAGGGTTGCGGTTCATGAAGTAGGTCATTGGTTAAATCTTTTTCATCCATGGGGAAATAATGGACCGTGTTCTGAAGATCATATTCCTGAAACTGGTAAACAGGCAGGACCTGTTTATCCAAGCGCACAATGCCCTGATACTTTAATAAGCGATTGCGATCCACCAGAAAGAGTTTTTGTAAAACATTATATGGATTATTGTGGAAATGAATGTATGGTTTGTTTTACAAAAAATCAAGTAGAAAGAGGAATTGCATCATTAATGACTAATAGATTAAGTATTATAGAAAACTATATACCCAAACCCATTGTAAATACTTTTGATGAAACTAAAATAAACCCAACATTAACCAAAGGAAGACTCTATTTTGAATTTCCCGAATATGAGGGAAGATTGGATATAGAAATATATGACATAATGGGTAGAGTAGTTTGGTCTACTAATCTTTGGGGTGAAAGATATTATCAATTATTTTTGGGTAAAAATGTTAACGGAACATATATAATTCAATTGATACATAACAAAAAAGGAGTATTTAATAAAAAAATTGTGGTAAATTCCTCGTCACCTTTTGGTGCTAATTTAAAAGAAGAAGATATTTATTTAAATAAGAATAATTAAATACTTTATATGAATAGTTTTAAACCAGGAAAAAACGTTTACTCAAAAAAATTTTTTGATACTGATACTAAAATGATGTGCGAACATGCATGGGAATGGGCTAAAAAAGAAGGCGCATTGAATGTTGGAGAAGGAGATGCTCTTTGGAGAACAGGATTGGCATATATTACATGGAAAGAACCTCTTATGAAGGAAGGAATTCTGGAGTGTTATAGACCTTTTGGTGAAAATCATCATTTTAAAAAGAAATGGTATCAAGCATCAAGACATACTGGAAGGTATGGGGAAGATGATGTATCTAGAGATCAGACTATTATGTCACTTGCAGCATTAAAGGTAAATAATGATTTTGAAGAATTAAATGAGTTAGCAAGTCATTTACCCTATAGACTTTCAAGAAGATTTATAATGGGTCCTGGAATGTGGGCTTGGGTTAAAACTTTAACTAATACTAAATATTATAAGTTTTTTACAAATTTAACATGTGGTTTAGGTTTAGTAGAAAAGTCCGTAGCTATAGTTCTTAATAAACTTATTGCAAAAATAAATGGGTTTAAGAGAGATAAAATAAAGAACAATGACTACACTTCTAGAGTACATTATGATATTAAACAGAAACATAATTGGTTTCAAAGACAATTAACAATGGCTTACTGGCCAGGTTTCGCATTCCACTTATCTTGTTGGGAAATTTATACTCTACCAACGGATTATAATCCTATATTAAGAAAATTATACACAAAATTAATGTTAAGTTACTGTGAAAAAGAAAACTATCTTTGTAGACTTCTTTTAGGTGATAAAACTGTAACTTGGGAAGAGGTAGAAAATTATGAACCTAGAGAAGGTTTTAGATGGCAAGCATATTTAGATGGAAGTTGGCCAAATTACAATGGTGAAAAATCTCAAGAGTGGAAAGATAAGAACCTTAAATGGAATCAGATGGATAAAGATTGTTTAATTACTATTTGGGAAAGAGAAATACAAAAATGAAAGATATTAACACTATATTAGAAGAAATTTATAATACCTCTCCTTATATGGAATGGAGAAATGAAACTGAGTTCGATGAAGAAATTGTGGGTAAACCTCTATATGGGGAAATAACACTGAACGGAACTAATATGATAGTAGAAAAATTTAAAGAACATTTTAATAAGGATACAATTTTTTATGATCTTGGTTCAGGTTTAGGGAAAATGGTGTTACATATCGGTTTACAATATAAGGTAAAAAAATCTATAGGGATTGAATATAGTAAAGAAAGAGATAATGGTGCACAATATTTAAAAAATATGTACGCCAAAGAATGTGATAATATAATTTTCATTAAAGGTAATATGTTAGATATTGATATATCTGATGCCACCGTTATCTATATTGATAATACCGCCTTTAATGATGAAATGATGGAGAAAGTATTTAATAAACTCCAAGAAAATTGTTTATTATTATATAAAAAACATCTGAATTTTTTACCCGAGAAATATACACAAAAACTCCATCAACGTGTTACTGAAAGAACATATGGGGATCACACACTCATGTGGTTATTTAAAAAATAAAAAAGGGAAACCGAAGTTTCCCCTTTTTTTTAATATTAAAACTTAAAAAGTTTCAGTATTGTGGAAGTTAGATAATCTTATAGATTACGCTTCTGCATCCGAACCGAAATCTTCGTGTTCTTTTAATATTTGTTTGAACTTAGCTATCGTATCTGCTGCTTTATCAGCTGCTGATTTAAGGCTCTCTATTGATTGAACATATTCTGCTTCATTAGCCTCTTTAGCTTTTGCAATAGCTGCTAAATCTGCGTCGTATCCTGCAATCGAACACTCAGCATTTCTTACTGCTCCTTGAATTGTTCTTACTTCTGTATACGATTTTTCAGCTGCATCTCTAGCCTCTTCAACTTCTGCAACTGTAGTTGCTCCCTCCATGTCTTCTTGTGCTTCTTTTGCTGCTTTCTTTTCTTCAGCTAACATTGCATTTTGTTCGTCTCTATTCTTTTCAGCTTCAGCTTTTTCAGATTTGAATTCCTCCGTCATTTGAGTTGCCTCTACTACGAAATCATCTTTAGTTGTAGTTGCTTCTACCGTTAAATCTAATATAGACTTTTCCATATCCTCTAAATCTATAATGAAGTGATTTACGTTAAAACCTACACCTGCGAATTCAACTGTTGAACCAAGAGCTGGTGCCGCTTCAAACTTATATTTTGGAGTATCACCTGAGATAGTTGCTTCATAAACACCGTTTAAGTAAACATCCCAATGACCTCTTATTGGTTCACCTTTGAACACTTTTCTTTCGCCATTTGCTGCTTCTGCCGCTGCGAAAGCGTAATTAGCGTTAGCTGGTGTTGTAACTTCTGGAGCTACTGGGTAATTTGCTGGACTTATAGATTGTCCTTCATAAGAACATTCTAATGCATCGATTCTACTACTTAAAGTGTTATCACCTTTTACGATATCTAAAGCAATTTTACCTTCTTGTTTTGCATCTTCTACTTCAGAACCTTCTGATAATTCGAATAATGCTTCGATTAGACCTTTTTCTTCTGCATCACCTTCGTCATTAATAGTTAATACTCTAATAGCGTTAGAGGCTGATACGTGAAGTCCTAAGGACCAATCTAATTGATCTGTTGGTGTAATCCCACCTGCATTTGCTGCTGGCATGTATTCACCTGCTTTGATTTGATCTCTTAAATCGTTGTTTGGATTTTCTACTGGATCTTGCATAATAATTGTTTTTTAATTATGGTTGTTATTAGTTATGAATTGTGTTTTTTTATTGCGCAATTTGACTCAATTCACTATATAAGTATATGAGATTTTGAAAAGATTATAGGTGTAATATAAATATTACAAAACAATTACAAAAACCTTACTTTTCAGTGTATTTTGGGGGTATTTTATTTAAAAAATTTATGTTAAATTTTCGTTAATATATTGTTTGATTCCGGAAATATTTTTCCCTTCATCTACAGGGTAAGTTTTATTCAAATCAATAATCAAAACATTAGGGTTAATTCCCATAGCTTTGGCAGTACAAAGTCTAGTATTTCCTGCCACTAACCAGTACCTATCATCAAATCTTGCGATTATAGGTGGTCGATAATTTCCCTTAATAAATTTCTTTTTTAATTTTAAGGGGTTACCTTTTTTATATTTGTTTGCAATTTTAAATACTTGATCAAAATCTCCTTTATTAATATCTACTGATTCACTATTTTCTAATTGATTCCATATTTGATATTTTAAAGGTTGTGGTGTTGCATTTTCTATTTCCTTTGAGACATCTTCTACTGTTGTGTTAAAATTATGATGTCTACTTAAATCTTGCACTACTCTTTGTATCTCATCCATTTCTTTTTTAACATCTTTTTTAGATTCACTTATATTATATCTTCTGCGGTATTCTTCCTTTTGTTTTTGTCTCTCTTTTATAAAAGGGATTTGTAACAACTTTACTTTATCTGTCATCTTTTTAAGGTATTCAGATTCGAAGTATTTTAACTCACCATTAGTAGAGAATCCATAAGTCTCAATTAACTCTCTACCAAAATTATCAATAATACTATCCAGAGATTTCATTTCACTTAATAACCAATCGATGTTATATTTAACTCTACGATCATTACCAAAATTAGGGGTAATAAAATTACCAAACCAAGGACTATGTGTTGTCCAAGGATCATAATCCGACATATATAAGTTAACTTCAGTTTTGTCCACCATTCTTTTAACCACCTTATCTACCCAGTCTTTGTTGGGTATAGTTTCATCATACCTATTATAGGATTCATTTATACCTTCACCCGTATGTCCTCTAAGTTTGGTGTCTTTGTTGAGGTTAGTTACTTTAATGTCTATATTATTTAATCCTTGTAAAATACCGCTCGTCAAATCCATATAAATATCCCATTCTAAAGGGTGTTGTACAATATCAGTAGGTTGTCCGTCATCTTCATCTACATAGATATGAAGGAATTCTTTCCACCCCTTAAACCAAGAGGTTTTATCGATTTTAACATCAACAACTTGAGGATAACGTTTTTTAATATATCCTATTACTTTATTTAAAAAACCTTCAGGATAATTTATCTTTCTATTTGATGAACGTTTTTTCACTTCATTAAGTTCTTCTGAAGTTTCCATATTCTCTCTTATAAAATAACTTATTTTAGTAAACATCTCTTTTAGATATAAACTATAAACATAATATGTTTCTCCTTTAGATAATCCGTATATGTCTTCTACAAAATTTTCGAATCCTACTTTGAATAAATCTTGATGTGAACCTTCTCCTTTAAAATATTGTGATGGAGTTGTTTTATAATTATTAAATGGTACTGCAACTCTTACATCACTCCATCCATTATCTCTATGAAAAGTAAGTTTGGTTGGTTTCCATAACAATTTGGATTCACTCACTACACTGTCTACCACATTTTTTATAAATTTCCTTTTGTGGGACACTTTTTTTTTAAACTTATCTTCTTTTGGGTTAGAACTCATAATTATAAATATTATCTATTTATAAAAACAAGTTAAATTTAATCATTTTAATGGCAATTGCCAAACAGATAATACCAAATACCTTTCGTAATATCATCATCCCATTCTTACCTAATACTTTTGACAACTTATCACTAAATTTTAAAGTAAAATAAACAACTACTAAATTCAACACTATACCAATTAAGATAGTGTAAAAAGGATAAAGGGAATTAAAGGATATTATGGTAGTTAATGATCCCGGACCAGCAATGAGGGGGAATGCTAATGGCACTATAGATGAACCTTCTGTATCTGGCTCACTTTTAAAGAAGGTTAAACCTAAAACCAACTCTAACCCCATAAAGAATAAAATAAGTCCACCAGCAATAGAGAATGAAGCCACATCAATACCTAAAAAGGATAATGCCTTTTCACCAGTAAATAAAAATAAAACCATAATAAAAAAAGATATAAGTGTTGCCTTAAGACTTTCTATTTTACCAAATCTTTGTCTTAAATCTAATACTATTGGGATAGATCCAAATATATCTATTACCGCAAATAACGTCATTGTTATAGTTAAAATTTCATTAAACATAATACCACTCATATCCATAAAATAATTTTATTATCTTAATTAAATATTACCAATTTATAAATTATAATATTAAAAATTTGTTAAATTTAAAAAGTCTGAATTGTTTTTTTTTAGTTAATTAATTTGGTGAGGGTGACACATTTCTCAAAGTCTTCTATGTCCTTAAAATATTGTATAATATTTTCTATATCAGTTTTAGTAGGAGGGGACTCAATATCATGTGCAAACACTAAGTTACTTATACCTTTCATAACCAATAATTCTTCTATAGTTTTATTATTAGACAATAAATCATACGAATTATTCATTGCATTATCCATTTGTTTTAACGCTTCAATTTCGTCCATATTACAAATATAGGTAGTTGCAATTAATAAATAAATAAAAATTAAGATAAATTTTCTTCTGGAATATATTTAAAATATTTTATAATAAAATTAGAACCCTTATGTAAATCAGGATTAACTTCTGCATCCACAGAATTATTTATTATAACATTCATATGTGTATACCTAAAAAATCTTAAAACATATGGGTTAGTCAATTCTCTCACCATTTTATCGTTATAAAATATTTGAATTTTATCTTTTAACCATAAACACCCATATTTGACAAAATTTTTACTAGGGTCTTTAAACCCCATCCAATGAGTTTTTGCACCTTCGCTTGTATTGTTTGGTGTATCACCATAGTGGAAATTGGTTTGTACATCCCAAAATTTTCCTAAGAGCGATTCTAAATCCCAATTAAAATAACCCTCTTTTTTACGTGTATAACCTTCAAACACATCTATTTCTGGTGGCCAACTGTCCCATGACCACATCCAAAAAGCTGGCCATAAATTCTTACCTCTGGGTAATTTAGCCTCAATTTCGAAATAACCATACCCAAACCTCTCAGTACACGAAACTAATCCTACACCTATTTTACTTTCTACACCCCACTCATCAAATAGTTTTGGGTTGTAATGGGTTTTTAAATTGAGGTATCCATTTTCATCTATAGATACCGCAGAACTATCGTACCAACACATTGTTTTATCTGGGTGGATTTGTCCCCATCTTTCTTGTTTTAACCAACTATATCCTGACCACTCTATCATTTTTTTAAACTTTTTCTATAATGGTTATATAAATCAGTTGCACCAAATTTGGATATAGTCAATCCAATTAATATCATCAATATCATAATAGGGGTTGCTGCAACAAAACTCACACTTAGACTATAATTCCATAAACCGTGATATAAAATTGCGCATAAAAGACCGATTAAGGTATAAATTACCATTTTAAGTTTTTTATATTTAAACATATAAAAACCAAACAATGATCTATTTCCATACTTTTTTAAATCTACTTTACCTAATCCAATCCAATATCCCATAAATAACCCAAATATTAAATGACCTAAAGTGGCAGTAAATGACCTAAGAAATAATATAGACTCACCATACCTTATACCATACATTAAATTCTCAAAAGTGGCAAAACCTAAACCCACAATACCCATATAATACATTAAAGATACTGGTGTGATTTGTTCTTTCCTAAATGCAACCATTATCCCTATAAAAGATAATAATTTACATATTTCTTCTCTAGGCGCTACAGAATAAAAATAAACGTCAAAATGTGTAGTTGCCTTAATTTCTACTAACGCGTAATATAGTTGAACGAAATTTGTTGAGAGTATTCCACCTAAAAAACATAATAGTATTATAGGTAATTTTAGAGTTTTATTAGGGGCGGTTAAAAATAAAATTAAAATATAAATCAGTGGTGGTAAAAATAATTTTAAAAATAACGCTATGTTTAATTCTATCCCCATACAATAAATAAATAGGATAATTTATACCCATTCTATCGTATGAAATGTAAAAGTTTTGTAAGTCTAAATTATATTGACACCATTTTTTTCCACTTATCTAGGATATATGTATCAATTTCTTCACCAAGAACAGTGGATGGTCTAAATGCCATTTCACCCGCATAAAACTTATCTTCTTTTTTAGAATAAAAAAAGTCTATCCTAAAAAAATCTATTCTAAGATCTTTTGCAATGTGTTTACAGATTTCATATTCTTTATCCCAATTAAAGAATTCATTTTCTTTATCAATCATACCTACCCTATGCCATTCCTTTGACCCGTTTCGAATATCCCCCACAATGGGGCACCCATATAATACGAAAACTTTAAATTCATAATCAAATTTAATATATTCTTCTACTAACATTCCTTTTTCTGTTTCTTTCATCATATTAGGTTCAGTTATTCTTGGGGATTTTTTTAAACTATTGTTAAGGTATTCATTTACTTTTTCATAATCAGTGTCATTTATAAAAACACCATCACTCTCCGACATATGTGCTGGTTTTGCTACATATTCTTTATGAAAAGATAAAATATGTTTTATATCTCTTTCTATATTTGTATAATAATAAAGTTGGGGTACGTTTAATCCCCATTTCTCAAAAAAGGTTTTAACTTCATATTTGTTATAAAGTTTTTTTATTGTATTACACTCTATTTTATTTTTATGTTGTAAGGTTAGTCTATAGTTTTTTTCCATAGGCGTTTTATACTTATCATAAACATAAGAATAATCAAATGCTGGTGACCAACATTTTAAATTTTTAGTTGTATATTCACTCCAATGGCGTTTCATAATCTACAGTTATTATCTCCCCTTTCTTAATAAATGAAGTAGATTTTAAATATATATCACTACCTTCTTTATTTAAAAAAGTGTTAGGGTTATTAGATTGTACTACATATCCTCCTATTGCATTTGGTTCGTATACATCGGCTTTATAATAGTAACTATGAGAAACTCCTATATTAACATCTTTTAGTATATCTTGTGTAGCATATAAACAATACTTATTATTTATTTTTTTTATAGAAAGGTAATTGGGTAAAGGTATATAATGTTTATTATCTTCTGTATCTGGTTTTGTAGGATCATACCACGTATATTTTAGTAATATTTCCTCTCCTTTTTGAATATCTTTAGTGGTTATCAGTTCAGTCACATACCCCTCACCCATTTTAAATTCTTTTTTTACTATAGGTAAATACGCATTTTTAGACTTAGAGTAATTAAAAAAAGGGACTAAAGAATTTCTTAAATATTTTGTTGGTTTTTCTCTAAAATCATAATAATGACAAATTCCAAGATTAGTACCTTTAGGTATAAATTCTGTAGCAAAAACTCCTAATCCATGAATTGGTGACTTTTTAAGTTCTAAAGACTCAGGTATATTATATCCTTTTTTGATATTCATAATATATTTATCTTAAAGAGTTTAATTTTACTAAATATTTAAAATAATTCATTTTTGTAAACCATTCTAAATCTTTAATTTTAGGTATTTCATACAAATTCAATATTCTATCTTGAACATATACGTCATCTTCTAATACTTTTATTTTTAAATCTTTTTCGGTTATGTTATTATATATTAAATACTTTTTTAAAATACTCAATGAAACCTTCATTTTTTACCCTACATGAAAATAGTTGGGTATCTTTTTTAAGTGGGTATAATTCAGTAACATTTATAATAAAAAAAAGAGAATTATATAAGTCTTGATGTATTTTTTGTTTTTCAATAGAAAAGTTTTTATTACCACCCCATTTAAAACCATTTGCCTCACATAACAATATATCTAATTCTTTTATACGTTTAGAGTGAACTTCAATGAAAAGATGGTTATATTTTTTTTTATGGTATCTAAACTTATATTCATTTTCGTCTAAAATTATTTTATCAATTTTTAAATTGTTGGTTAAATAAAGTTTTTCTCCGTTATAGGTTTCTTTACCTACTAAAGTAAAATCATTTTCTTTTTTAATTTCTTTAATATCGTCTTTAACTATTTTAACATTTTTTCTAAGTTTTATTTTTTTAATTAACTCTTCCATAAAAAGATTAGACCCTAAATTTATATGATATAACGAGTAATCAGTATAAACACTATCGTCTATTGTTTTAACGTTTTTAAGTGGACCCTTTATGTCAAATCTATTACTTACTTTTTTTAAATCTCGATTAATGTCATCAATATATTTCTTATGTTCATCACTAACCCATTGTAAATGTACTCTAGCATCTGATATTTGCCACGCACCACCTAAATTATCTTCCCTATCTATTAATAGTAATTCTAAATCCTTAAATGAATTTATGTAACAGTCTAATAAAAAAGAAATATTAGAAGAAACATATATAACATCATACTTTTTCATACATAAAAAAGGGTTGTTTAGGTGTCCAACTTACTGGATAGTAATATTTTTTTATAAAAGTTTTACTTTCTTCTTTTTGAGTTATACTTCTGTAACTTATAATTGAAATATTGGGTGTCTCCTCAATAATTTTGTCATTAGATTTATAAATTTCTTCTTGTGGAAAACACAGATTACTTTGCCATATTAAATCACCTTCTTGAAATTCAAAATCATAAAAGGAAAAATCTTTTAATTCTATATTGTCTAAATTATAATCTTTGATTAATTTATTACCATAATCTATTCTATAGGGATGAATATCAATACCAATTGTTTCTATATTAGGGTGTAAGTCATTCCAATAAAAATTCATCCATCCAATACTACAACCTACTACAATAAATCTTTTAGGTTTTAGATTTACATCATTAATTAAATTAAAGAAAGTTTCGTAGGGTGTTGAACCGTATGTAAAATCTTTTGACGTAAGTTCAGAATTTTCAGTGTACTCTTTTACGCGTTTATAGTCTTCTCTTCTGTAATTATTTATATAAGATTCTAGATCTTCTAAAAGTTTAGTATTTTTCATTACATTAATATCTATGCAAATAAATAGGGGTGACAATATCACCCCCATTTATAAATTGTAAAAGTTTTGTAATATTACAATTTAATATTTAAAACTGCATTACTCAAAAAACTAGGTTCTGAAATTAACCCATAATCTTCTAAAATAGTATCAACAATTCTCTTCATATGATCACTATTACCTATAATTATTGTAACTTCATTTGTTCTTTTCTGTAAATGTTCTCCTAAAAATTGATCCACTTTTCTTTGGACATCAATATGTTTTACACCATGTAAATCTAATTTGGTACTCATTTTTTGAGTTTAGTGATAAATTCTTCTAGTTTATCTAACTTACTATTATATGTTTCACCCATTTTATCTTTACCTTCTTCTATTGTTTTGAAGAAATCTCCTACAATATTTTTACCTTCCTCATCAATTCTCTTACCTTTAGCAACTAGAGAATCATATTTTTCTTTTAATTGATCTTCAGTGTGTTTAGCTAAACCTAAACCAGCATACATAATATCTTTTAAACTTTCCATTTTATTTAATTTTTTATATTTGTTATTTATTTCTTGTTGTAATTTATAATAAGATAAGTTATCCTCAAACTTATTCTTAAATAAATCTACATATTTCTCTGCAGCGTGTAAATGTTCTTCTCTTACACAACTGTCTATAATTTTTAACGCTT
>QCKH01000017.1 GCA_003215475.1 Prochlorococcus sp. AG-409-L21 | reverse complement strand
TCCAACTCTATGAGTTTTTTAATAGTACGTAAGGGTACATTACCCCAATCAATATAAATCCCATACCCTGATTTTGGATAAATAGAATAACCCCACACTTCATTTAAGAGTTCTCTAACCATAACATTTCTTTTCACTATTTCTTTTGGGTATCTCATCTTATTCTATTAACATATCTTCACACCATATTGGTGTTTTTTCACCTAACTCTGATCCTTTAACATTGAATTCAAAAAATTCTACTGCTTCTTCCATACTCATATCCACTTCTGTCATTAAAATTTCAATACATTTAGTAACCGAATATATAACTCTCATAGTTTTATCGTCAATACCAATAACGGCTTCATCAAAACCATCCGCAGTTAAAATATCCTCATCTTCATAATAATGAACAATACCTTCTAATAATCTACTACTCATAATAATCTTTTTATTAAAGATAAGGATAATAAATTAAAAAAACAACTCTATTTATGGGGGGTATGTTAAAAATCTAAATATATCAAATTTTGGGGGTTAATGGGTATCCCATTATACTGAATTTCATAGTGTAAATGTGTCCCTTTACTTCTACCTGTATTACCAACCAAACCTATAGGTTTTTTATCAGATATAAAATTATTTTCTTTCACAAATATTTTACTAAGGTGTCCATAAAATGTTTTATATCCTTGACCGTGATTAATTATCACACATTTACCATAACCTCCGAAATGATCTGCACATTCTATATAACCTCCACCGGTGGAAAATACGGTATCTTTTTTAGTTCCCTTTAAGTCTAACCCATAATGTTTTCTATATCTCCTACTAAAAGGGTCCTTCCTTAAACCAAATTTACTATTAATGATGATGAATTTTAATGGTGAGCCTAATGGTAAAGTATGTAATATATCCTTACACAGTGAATCATTAATATTCTTTTCTAATAAGATATCATTTATTTGTTTATTTTTTTCTTTAATTAAAAAACGTAATTTTTTTTGTGTGGAATATAATTCATACCCAATGGATAGTAAGAATATAACGATTGCGCCTCGAAGAACGTTTTTCATATTAAATAAATATGTTAATTATCGGAGGACATATTTTTTTTCTTCTTTGACTTCTTTTTTTTCTTTTTAGTTTTAATCTTAATTTCTTTACCAAAATCTATTTTACTCCAAGCTTCTTCATGTAAATAATACACTAATAATTTTACTGTCACCTCTACTAACCCTAATGATAAACCTATTGCCATATTACCAGTTAACACCCACCCAGCAAATATAGTTATTGCTATAGATAAAGTTTTATAAGTAATAGTTTTAAAAATATATCTTAATCTATTATCAAACCAAGTTTTTTTCTTTTTGTTCATATATTTTATTTAATATATAATTTTGATCACCCATATCATTAACAAAATCTAAATTATCACAATCAATAACTAATAATTTGCTCCATGTATAATCATAAAAGAAATCATTATAATTTTGGCTAAGTCGATACCAGTAATCCGTATCGTTTTGAATCTCATATTCTCTTCCTCTTTTTTTAATTCTTTTTACCGCTTCTTCAGGTGAAACTTTTAAATATACCATTAGATCGGGTGGTATAACATGATCCATCATATTGTCGTATAATTCTTTATATATTTGATACTCGTATGGATCCATATCACCACTATCCCTTAACATTTTAGCAAATATAGTGTCTTCAACAATTGATCTATCCATTACGGTTTTATCAAATTCTACTGATTTTTTACACATATCAAATCTTTTATTTAAGAAAAACACTTGTAATGGAAATGCATATCTTTTTTTATCATAATAAAATTTATCTAATAATGGATTATCAAATACGGGTTCTCTAAAAGGAACATATCTCCAATTTTCCCAAATTAAATTGGTTAGGGAACTTTTCCCTACTCCAACTACTCCTGCAATATTTAAGTTCATAATATGTTTTTTTTATTTAATGTAAATATATTTCATCTTTCCCCAAACTACATTGTTTTTTATATGGTTTTAATTTTTTATTTCTAGTGAGTCTCTTGATGTTTTTATCAGATATTAAACTGTACCTAATAGTGAGTCTTTGGTGTGTGCTAGACCTACCTTTGTTTGAGAGATATAATTTTATATTTTCTACGGGTACATATATATAATCTTCTAAAATTAATCCTTTAATATTTTTTTTATACAATTCTATAATCTTATTACCTAAAGGTTTGTTTTTTAAATTCTTATAAACACCGCCAATAATTTTATTATATATAGATAAATAAGTTTCATTTTTTGATATTATTGAACCACTTCTTTTAACTGGGGAAGTTAATGGTTCACTATAAAAAGAATCACTAATCCCAATACCATTCTTTTTAACTTCTACCTTATCACCCTTTTTCAATATGTTAGAAATATTTTCTTTAACTACTATGTCGTATTTATCGATATCCTCAATAGAATTTATATGTTCTTTAATATTTTTAGTTATATATTTTATGGTTTTTTTTATTTCTTTATCGTTTTCTATTTTACCATCACCAATCTCTATAATTTTATTAGTTAGGTAAGAGTTAGGTAATCGATGAATAATCCCTTCATTTTTTCTTTCGGTAGGATATTCAAAACCTCTTTCTAAAAATGATCTTTCATATTGTTTATGATTAGAAGTTCTAAAAACTTCACTAATATCCTCAAAAGTAATTTTTTCTACCTTATACTTTTTCTTTTTTAAGGTATTTTTATCTTTAATATTCCCATCTTCTATTAATCCATATAACATATCTATAGTCTTATACAATCTATGAAAGAAAATAAAATCATTATATTTTTTTTTCTCTTTACATAGGTTTGACCATAACATATAATACAAATCAGGACCAATATACTGTTGTATTACTTTAAGTTTAATATTTGTATTATTTTTTTCTTTATCCCCACCATAGTGATGATAATAATGATCGGTGTCATAACATTTACTAATATGATATGCCAATTCAGTGAGATAAGAATAATCAGACATTCTTTTCATTTTATAAAACTACTCATTTAATTAGATAAAGTCAATTATTCCCAAGAAGGTATGTTGTAATATCTTTGAATTAATATTTGTTTTATATGTTTAAAATCTTTTACTCTATTCACTTTCAAACCATGTTCGAAAGCAATTGCCCGTATGTGAGGCATTAATTCACTTATTGGATGTTTTCCTATTGTTTTCATTTTCTATAATTAAATTTATTAACTCTTTCCATTGATTATAAAATTGTAAATCTATACCATCTAAAATTTCATTGTTGATGATTTTAAGTGCGATTACTTTAGCAATATTATATTCATTAGGCTCCATATTCATAATTGATCGGTAAAAGAAGTTTGAGTTAGGGGCTTTAACCCACTTGGCTCGACACTCCTCAAATTACTTCTATTACCTATTAATTTCTTTATTTAAGGGTTTGATTGGAATTTTATCACCCACCCATTATTTTTTTTAGTTGTTTAAAAACAATATAAATAAGAATCATTGGTGTTAAGATAATACTGCCGATAAATGCACCTAATACGTACATAAATCCCCAAATAATTTTTAATGTTTCAATTAATCTTCTTTTCATATATAAATATATGAAATAATTATCCTATTGTCAATATCTTCCATTAATATAAATGTGTAAAAATTCAGGAATTCTAACACATATTTTTAAATCACCTTTACTGTCTAAACATTCTATTTCCTCCAAATTATAAGCAATTTCTTTAAGGTGTTTAGGTGCGTTTCTCACCATACTTAAAATATAACTTTTACTATAGAGCTTATCTCTATCATAATAAGATTCTCTTAATATTTTTTTAATATTCTCTCTCATATTAATAAATATGAAAAAAAATATAATTATTCTTCTATATAAAAAGGTATATAAGGATTAGTGTCCACTAATCTTAACCACATCATTAACGCCCAATCTTCTGCCGATATTTCCCAAGGTCTTAACATCCACGGAATGTCATCATCAATAGGGTTACCTTCCCACATCGGAGGGTGTTCATTTAATCTACCAGAATGGAAATCAATTACGTGTCCAATTTCATGTAATAACACCCATAATCTAATTTTTTTATCTATTATTTTATCAGAAATAGAGATAGTATAGAAATTTTTATGGTATTGTTGAGTTAATCCTTGCATCCCATAATACAATGGAGTATTAGGTTGCACCACAACCACTAAATTACTATCCCCAATAAACTTATGTAATGCCATAAATCCCACCATTAGTTCCTTACTGTCCATATTAGGTGGTGCAATAATTGTTTGAGAATTTATATTTAAAGAAAATATAAATAAAAATATTGTTATTATTTTTTTCATTTTGTAGAATGTTTTTTACTACTACCCTCCGATCCTATCATTGGTCCTTTATCCGGATTCCATTTGCTAGGTAATCTCCATATTTGTCTAAATGCCACTTTTTCGTAATCTTTCATTTCGTCCCATGTTTGTGGAAAAAACTTCAAATATAACCAAGTAATAGGTATAATACACCATGCAATACCAAAAGGATAAACATAATTAGGATCATCCATATAAACTAACACACCCGACCAAATAAATGTTATAAACATTATATAAGTAATTGGGTGTTGGTTAAAGATTGATGTGGATTTATCATGTAAAATAGGACGATATAAATTTATAATTAATCTTCTTATTTTTTTATATCCTTCTGAATATTGTTTTTTTAAATTATTTAATGTTTTCTCTTTCATCATTAAGGTTTTAACAATAAATAATCACTTAATTCATAAAATTATCAATAAAATGTAATTAAATTGTAATATTAATCAAAAGTCTTAAATAATTTAATATGACTATGTGTGTGAAATTTTAACGCTAAAGGTGAAAAAGTACAAATATAGAACCATACAATATCTTTAATCTCAGATTGTATTTCCCAACCAAAATCATCATCGTGCATTGCACTCATAATATTCATTTCTATTAATTCATACTCACCATCATCTTGTCGGATATTTACATGTACTGTTCCTGATCTGGATACTGCAACATCTACCCCTATGTCGTCTGTTAGGATAGAGTTTGGGGATACATCACCGAATCTCTCCCTATCCAACAGATAGTTAGGAAATAACTTTGACATTTCAGTTATTTCAAACTTAAAATCATAATCACCTGTTTCAATATCTGGAAAATCTTTATCTAGTGTCCATATTTTTTTACCTATTGGTACAGTGCTGAGTTGTTCCACCATTTTTTGGCGAATATAAATTGCCATATCCCTATCAATACCAAACGTTGAGATGAAACTTTTTGGACTCATAGGATCTGTTTCCCACATTTTCAATGCCCTATCCACATATACCTTTTTGTTATTTGGTATAGTAAGTTCAGTCTGTTCTTTTAATATTTTACGAATGATATCTCTCACACTTATAAATATAAGGATATGATATTAAATTACCAACCTCTACGCTTAATATCTTTATATAACCATACCACATTAGCAATCAAACCACCATAGGCTGCAACACCTACCGCAATCTTTAAATACCAAGTATCTAAGTAACCATCTTTTACCCAACCCGGATAAAGTATACAAAACGATAATAGTAATACTATGGATGCACAATCCATTACTCTTCTAAAAACAGATTTTCTATTATTTAAACTCATATTTATGTTTTTTATATAATATTATTTTATATATATAAATATGTACGAAATATTATTTCGTTATAACCACTTATGTTTTTTGAAGTAGTACCACATCCCAACTGCAGTACCAATAGTGAGTGCAGTGAATATCCAAAAACCGTGATGGTTACTTAAGAATGGTACGTCATCGAAGTTCATCCCAAATATTCCTGTGTAAAATGAAAGAGGTAAAAATATGGTTGACCATATAGTTAAAAGGTTTAATCTCTTATTCATTAATTCATTATTAGACTTATCTAACATCGCCTCTAATATTAAATGTAATTCTAATAAATCCTGATGATCTTTTTTATTATCCAGTAAGATTTTTTTTAATAAATAAAACTCTTTAATATCCACATCTTTGTTTGCAAATATATCGTCTTCAATCTCCTTAATTCTTTTTTCTAATTCTTTTCTTTCCATAAATCTAATGTCCATAAAACTGATTCAATTAAATATAATATACCTATTAACATCATCCCATAATGAGTCCATTCACCTTGATGTCCATATGTAAAATCTTGGTATATCGATGGAATGGCTGACCCCATAATAGAAAAACTAAATAATAGTTTAACCCATTTATTATCTAAAAATTTTTTCATGTTAATTTAATATATATGCAACTTCTTTTTGTTCTTCTTTAACTACCTCAATATCTTCAAACCTTTCAGAATTATATCCTTGCCAAGGTAAACCATATTTAGTTCTACCCATATTTCTTACCCCAACTAACATATACGCTACTTGATCAAAAGAATTAACAAAAGATTCTCTTACAACATAAGTTTGTCCTTCCACTATCTCTGCACCAATAGGAAGTTGTTTATCATTTTTACATATTACTTTTTTTATCATAATCTAAAACTTTTATTTTGAAATTGTTTGATTGTTTCTATCATAACATCTTTAATAATTTTTGCCGTCTCATCGGCTAATTTAAATTTCTGAGCACATCTTTTAATATTAGAGTCGAACTTAGTTTCAAACTTAGTTAATTCCTCCGCACTTTTTTCTTTCTTCTTTTTAGTTGTAAACATATCAGCATTCCTTACTAAAGATTTGTTAACATTTTTACCACCACTTCCCTTAATTTCGTTACCAGCATTATCGACTGAACTGTTAATACAAGCCATTAATTTGTTAAAATTCCCACCAACAATTACTTTATTATTAATACCATTGTCTTTTAATGCTTTTTTAATTTTTCTAGTTAAACGATTTGCTTTACTACTTGCAGTTTGTCTATACGCTAAGATTGCTGCGGTTAAACCTAACACTTCATTAAGTGGTTTTTTATTTTCTGCCAACGTCTTTTTTAACTCACCCCATTTATATGTTTCTACAATCTCCATTTTTTTAGTCATTGCCCATACAGGACTACTTGTCTTTCCACCATCACTTCCATGAATAACTACAATATCAAAATAATCTTCTAATACATCTTTGGCTTCTTTAGCAGTTTGAAATCCATATCTGGGTGAACCCGGAAAGTTAGCAATAAATACACTACCGTCATTCATAGTTTTTAAAATATCTTCTATTGTTCTTCTCATCATACTTTCAGATCCTTGAACATTTAATACATTACTTGCGAATATGATGTCATATACCTTTTCTAATGCATTAGGATCGTGATGTTCATCTCTAATGTTAGCACTGAAATCATGTGCCGTTACATCCAACCCTAAGTCCCTTAAAGCGTAAGTATGTTTTGCATCTTTACCGGAACCAAAATCTAAAATTTTAATATCCTTATTACCAGTATCCTCAATGTATTTTAATACCATACGTGGAGTAATTGCTTTAGGTCCGACTGCACCACTACTTCTACTTGATTTATTCGCTTTCATAATTTCCTCTGGACTAATATCCGTATAACTCATTTCTCTTATTAATTCTTTTTTCATTGTAGTATTTTCATTTATATGTGGTACAACATTGGTATCCCAATAATTTTTATACCCTATTTTATTAAATTCTATGTTTGGCACTTTTAACCAACTAATACTTCTGTTTTTGGATTCTTCTGTATTAAATCCCTTATATCCATCATTAACAAATAACCACTTATGGTGATATATTTGAGGTGATTTCTTCTGTGGGATAAATCTTTCCGTACCATCCCCTCTTATAAGTATCGCATCACCTACAATTGGTTCATCTGAAGTATCCCAATCTGGTGATTGGATAAAGGTAACGTTTCCATTACTTTCATCATATTTTACAATAGTGTAATTAAAATCGTTTGGTAGTTTATCTTTTGCGCTAACCAGTATTTCAGTTGGTAATCTATCTTCTACTGAATTATGTAGATAAATTGTGTTACCTACTTGTTTACCTACACCATACTTAGGTGATCTTTTTATTTCCGTCCCTTTTTGAGTTTTAACCACAATATATGTTTATATATAAATATAAACAAAATTATTTAAAGAATCTATAAAATAGGTTTATAGTTTGGAGGTGTTTACTACCACTTCTCTTCCTTTACTATCCACATAAATGGTTGTTCCCATATAGGAGTCTCCTTTTGTTTTAGCATCACACCAATCCCAATCTCCATAAGGAAGACCCTCTGGATTCTGAGGAGTTATTAAAGTGACAGGTGAAATAACTTTACCTGTAGGTCTACATGGGGAAGAATAATCTACCTTTTTCTTTATTGGTACAAATTTTTGTATACCCATCTCACCCTTTTCATTTATAAAAAATTCTTTGGTAGATATTGGTTTTCCTATTAAATCATCGTTGATTTGTCTTTGAACCATAAATTTTAATGTATCATCACCACTAAGGGGCATGAATTCATCCCCACCTTTTTTAGAGTAATTTTCATCCCAATTATCGTAATAAGGTATTTGACCAATAATCTGAAAATTTAAATCTCTCGTTCCATCATACATCATACTTCTTTTTGGGCTCACCTTTAAGCTATTGGGTATCGCATTCCCCTTTTTTGTTTCAAATGTAGGGACAGGTATAAATTTACCATTTTCATCTTTTTTATGTAACGTAAAGGCAACTCCACTAGGAATACCATCTAAATCAATACTCAATATACCAGTATTTAAATCAAAATCTTTTATAATTAATGGTGTTTTTCCTTCCTCTTTCCATACTTCCATCTCATTAGGTGTAGTACCACCACCTCTATCTTTAGATAACTCAGTGTATTTAGGGTTATCTACAATTTTTTTATTTATTTTTTTATTACTACCTTTTCTTAATTGATTACCATTTATGTCGGTTAACCATCTAAATTGTGCCTTATCAGGATGTCCATAAGCCATATGAATGTGACCACCAGTTGCATTGGCAGCAGGATAATAATATTCATTACTGAATGTTAAATTTTCCGCTAAATCCGGATCTCTAGATATTAAAACTGCAATTGATTCTTCCATATGTTGTTGGATATCATCATTGCTTTGTGTTAGTGTAAAATCAATGGCGTGTGATCTCTGATGGTTACTTTTTGTAGAAGACCTATGAAACATATCATCACCCGCAGTAATCGTATCAACAGGAACTCCCATATTTTTTAAATGGGAGGCAACATCTATTAATTTTTTTAAGTTTAATAATTCCTCTATCTCTAAGTCATTATTTAAACTCTTTTTTAGTCTACCACCTTTAAAGTCATAACTACTTGGTGTATCTAAAAATTTCTTTTTACCACCTACAACACTTGTCCATTTACCGTCCGCATTTTTATTTACTGCATGATTATGTGAAATTACACCTGATACTAGTTCGTGATAATCATAAGGTTTTACATTTTGTGAAAATACACCTCCTTTATCTAATAATTTTTTCATATGTTTATTATTGAAAGGATAATTTTTTAACTCAGGTAATTGTTTTACTTTTATACCTTTACTTTCTGCATATTGTTTTAATTGTTCATATGCCGCAATTTGTTCTTTAGGTATAGGTATATAGTTTTGAAGTATGTTCTTTTCTGCATTACTGAGTTTAACATCTTCATTTTGTTCATTAATGATTAACTTTAACTGTTCTTCGGTAATTAATACTTTCACTATACTTTTTTATTATAAATATAATAAAAAAAAAGATTATATATCCATATCCATTAACCTCGATAAAATTTCTACGTAATAAGGGTAATACTTATCTTTTTTTAGTATTAAATCTAATAAATCATCAACTTGATCCTCTAAAGGTCTTTTATCACCCATAAAAATAACTTCACCAATAGAAGCGTAAGGGTGGTTAGGTTCTTCATGTGTTTTTAAAACCCATAAATCACCTCTTTTATAATAATAAATGTTATTAAGTTCACTCATCTTCAAAGTTTATTATATCGATAGGGAACTCATCATCCATAAAATTTTGCACCATTAAATCAACCTCAATTTTATTATCATCATAAAATTCAAGTTCTTCAATAGTATCTAGTTCTTCACCAGCAACTATTTTAAGTGCAATAAATCTAATATTTTCGAATGAATTTTCCATAGTCACTTATAAGTAGTTTTCTAACTACCCATAAGTGAGAATGGTTTGTAAAAGTTCTGTAATTAAGATCCTATAGACTTTAATTTACTAATAATATCTGTAAATATTCTTTTAAAACTTTCTTGTATACGATTTAAAATCGTTTCTTTTACTTCTTTAGTGTCGGATGAATGATTTTGAATTTTTTCTCTAATGTCCTCTAAAATAGATTCCATTAAATCAACAAATACTTCTTCTTGTTCTTTAATGTACGCTTCTATTTCTTCTTGGCTAATAACTACATCCGTATCCAACTCCGAAATTAGTTTTTCTGCCGTCATTTTTAATTCTGTAGAATATTTAGAGATTAATTCTTCTACATTTGAATTTAAGTAATCATACAATTGTTCTTTGTTCATAATTAGGGTTTTTTATGTTATTATTATAATATATAAATATCACCCTATTATTATTAATCTTTATTTTTTTTAACATAATATTACTCGATATTAACAATTTTTCTATTAATAGAAAGTTAATATGTTGATTAGACGGAATTTAAAAAAAAATTATTTTATTTTCCTTGTTGATCTTTTTTTGAAATGGTTAATTTACTATGTGTACCCACATGGGACATTATAACATCATGTAGAGACATTACATCACTCCAAATAATACTATGTTCTGATTCAGGATTGTATTCACCTTTAACGGCATAAGTGAAAATAGTATTGTCTTCTAAAGTTAAATAACCATGTGCATAGTTATCTGCCACATATAAAGGTTCAGAATACTTATCTAATAAATAAAATTCTAACTTATGTGTTTTTAAGTCATATAAGATATCCAATACTTTTCCTTGTATAATTTTTACCATTTTGGTTTGTGGTGGATTTGTTTGATAATGTAATCCCCTAAAAGTAAATTTACGTTTATTAGTTACTACATTTACTTGATCACAATTGTTAGCATCAAATAAAACAAAATCACCTCTGTGATCATTAAATTTCTTAATCATAATAAATGTGGTTTAGATTCTAACATACCAGAGTTGGTTATCTCTACCCAACCAGAATTTTTATTAAACTCGTTTATTGTTCTACATCCACTATATGATAATGCGGATTTTAAACCATCATTAAGTTTTTCTACAATATAACTTACACTACCTTTAAATGGTATTGTTGTAGATTCCCCCTCAATATGTTTAGTGGATTGGTTATGAGTAGACTTTGTTTCTAAACTAGCAGAACCTCTATATCTTTTATATAGAGAACCATCTAATCTTTCCACAATGTTACCCGGTGATTCTTTAGTGCCTGCCAGTAATGAACCTAACATAACACATTCAGCACCTACCGCCAATGCTTTTGCAATGTCACCACTATTCCGTATTCCACCATCTGCCATAACAGGGATAGTACCCCCATCCCTTTCTCCCTTAACACAACTTATAATGGAAGTGACATTAGGTATACCGTGTCCTGTTTGTACTCTGGTAGTACATAAACTTCCTCCTCCAATACCAACTCTCAATCCATCGGCACCCCATTCACATAAATCTTTAGCAGATTGGATTGTAGATATATTACCTGCAATTATATCTACATGTGTCGGTAAAATACTGAAAAGTTTATTTAACATCAGTTTAACATTTTTATGGTGACCGTGTGCAACATCAATCAACAATACATTCGCACCACACTCCACCAATCTTTCTGCTCGCACAATATCATCTTCACTCACCCCAATAGCTACCATAATAGGAATTTGGGGAATATTAGTGTGCCACTCAGTATGGATTTTCCATTGTTCCTCCATATGGTTATCTACCATAAATTTTTTGACTTTATTAACTTCATTACACTGACTTGTCACACACATAAATCTATGTATACAACCTACCCCACCTAACTCCATCATTTTCATTGCCATTCTACTATCACATACTGTATCCATACAAGATGCAACATAAGGTGTTAATAACCCATAATTTCTACTTAATTTTGTTCGTAAGTCAATATAAGATCGACTTTTAATCTCTGAATATCTTGGTATTAATAAAATATCGTCATAAGTTAATGCTCTATTATTCATAAAACTATTTTTTAAATTTTGTAACCCCTTTTTTAAATTGTGGAACATAGGGGCAATTTAAACATTTTGCACCACAACAAAACTTTCTTTTTTTTAAATAAGATTCGGTAAAAACTAACATACCATCTTTAAGATTATAATCTTTTCCTTCTACTAATCTATTCATTTATATTCCGTATATTCATAAGGTAAACCATAACTATAATTAGGAAAAACTATACCATAATCTTCTGCCCATCTTTGTTTTAACATTTCTATTACTGCCGGTATTTCTTTAGGTTGTAACCCATCCTTAACTAAGAAATTAGATATCCTTCTAGTTGCATTTATATTGTTAAAAATAGTACAACTATTCTGACCACCTGCCCGATAAGAAGTATGATTATTTTTATCGTCAAATGCAAAAGAAATCCATCGTACATAATCATTATCGCGATAATGATGAAACATAATGATTGTTCCTTCGGTTATTACATCGACTAGATATTTATAGTACGTTTGGTTTGCAATATTTAATTTTTTATTTTCTTTCATTTAAAACTATTGTGAACATATAAAGTTATCTCATCTATTTCTTAAGATAAATATAAACCTTATTTTTTAAAAAATCCACTTATTTTTTACTTATCTTCCTTGTCCTTTATATTTTTTTGTATAAAATTTAGAAGTTTTACTATTAGAAGTTCTTTTTTTAGAGTGTATTCCTTTACGTTTTTTTGGTCTTTTTTCTATTACTTTTGATCTCATAATTAGGTTGTTATATGAATAAATAGATTTATTTACTCAACCTATTACATGAGAAATGTCTTTTTTATGTCAGAATTTTTTTAACTACTTGTGCAACTATTTTATTATCCGCAGATCCACCATGCTCTCTGTTGAAATCACCCATTATTTTACCCATATCTTTCATAGTAGAATAATTATTAGTTATAACTATTGATTGGATTATTTTTTCTATTTCCTCCTCTGTTAATTGTTGTGGTAAAAAAGGTGTTAACATATCTATTTCTTTCTTAGATTTGTCGTCTCCAATAGACTCTAAATTTTTAACTATTTTTTGTATTATTTTAATTATATCTTCCTTAGACAATTCATTTTTCCCATCTTCCATTCGAGATATTTCACCTTTTAAAACTCTAAATAGATTTAATTTATCTTTATCTCCCGCTCTCAAACTTTCTTTAATAATATTATCAATATCTTTTTTCATACCCTCAGTATTTTTTTTCTTGTTTTGTTAATTGTTGTTTATAATATTTACGGCAAACTGGTATATATGATTCATCTCCACCTATAGAAACTTGATTACCCTCAAACACAGGTTCACCATTAATTACACGTAAATTCATAGTTGCTTTATCACCGAATTCACAAATAGTTTTTAGTTCTTCTATTTTATCTGCATACGCCATTAAATAACAAGACCCCTCAAAAGGTTCTCCCATATAGTCGATTCTTAATCCATAGGTTATAACAGTAATATTTAATTTATCAACAATTTCTGTTAATTGCCAAATATGTTCTTTAGTTAAAAACTGAACTTCATCTATTAATACACAATCATATCTATTTATTGAGTGTTGTAATTTCACATATTCAAAAATATTAGTAGTATTACTGATAGAAATCGCAGGCATACTCAAACCTACTCTAGAAGTAATTTTATCTAATCCGTGTCTATCGTCAAATTTGGATGTTAATAATAGAACGTTTTTATTCCTTTCTTCATAGTTGTATGCAGTTTTTAATAAATCTAATGATTTTCCTGCACCCATAGTTGCATATCTAAAATATAATTTACTCATCTTTATATTCTTTTAAATTTCCCAAATAGTTTTCTTTTTCTTTTTCGGTTTTTTATATGACCACCATAATATTATTTTACTTATCAGTCTCATCATCATCATAAGGTTTACCGTTCCTTGCATCATTATATCCATCAATAAACCCCCTAACAATAGGGTAAACAAATATATGAAACAAAATAACCGTTACTAATATTCCAATTATATTGATCATTTTACATCAATTCTACAATGAGGGCATATACCACGAGAACCACAAGTTGCACATTCCCATAATTCCATTTCATTTTTATCATCAAATAAATTATCTAAATGTGGTGGTACATCATCAATAATGTGATTTTTAATCCACTCTTTAATTTTTAATATGATTTTCTGTACCATACTATCCTTTTTACTTTTTTAATATTATCAATTGTTAGTTCAAAATTTTCTATTATAGTGTCGTGATAATAGAAACACTGGTGGGAACTATCCTCATTTTTAAAATGTTCATGTATTTTAAAATCATACTCTACAGTACCCTTAATTACTTCTTCACCAACAAATTTATAATCTTCTATTACACTACATGATGTTAACAAAAAAAGTGTTAAAATATAAACTAAAACAACATATAAAAATGTTTTTACCGAATCTTTCATAATACACCACTAGTTCCGTTTTTCCTTAAATAAGCATCATGCTCGTCAGGAATTAAAGTATATTCTACCTCATCACTTGCAGGTTTATCCCTAACAAATTCCCAATCTAATTCATCAAAACCTTCCCAATCATCACCATATTTTTTATATTGTAATAATTGTTCATCTGTAAGTTCTACTTCATACCATACCCAATCTGTTTGGGTAAGAAATTTTCTTAACTTTGCCATTTTATTTATTATTTTTTACAAAGTCCTCAATAATTTTAGTATCTATTTCGTCAACACCACCATTTATTCTACCAACACATTCCTTAATATATTCCACTAATTTAGTATTCGTAAACCTATGAGTTACAAATTCATAATCTGTATGTGATGTTGGGTGAGTATATACAGAATCCTTTGTCTGTCTTAACTCTTCTATTGTTCTTGT
>QCKH01000016.1 GCA_003215475.1 Prochlorococcus sp. AG-409-L21 | reverse complement strand
ACTTTTTTGTAAGTTGTTCTCTTCAAGATATGTTTAGAAGTTTAGAGAAAAGAAACATAAATGTTCAAGAGTTCTCTAATCACTGGACAGTTCAACTGAATGATACCCACCCTGCCATTGCAGTCGCAGAATTAATGCGTCAGTTAATTGACCATTACCATTTTGAATGGGAAAAAGCCTGGCAAATAACAACAAATTCTGTGGCTTATACCAATCACACATTACTTCCTGAAGCACTTGAAAAATGGGATCTAGAATTATTTAAAAGTCTTCTACCAAGACATTTAGAACTGATCTACGAAATAAATAGAAGATTCTTACAACAAGTTCGTCTTCGCTATCCAGGTAATGATTTGATCTTAAGAAAACTCTCCATAATTGATGAAGAAGGATCTAAAGCGGTGAGAATGGCACACTTGGCAACTATTGGTGCTCACCATGTCAATGGTGTTGCTGCATTGCACTCTGATCTCATCAAAAGGCAATTAATGCCAGAATTTGCAAATTTATGGCCTGAAAAATTTACCAATATTACTAATGGTGTCACCCCACGAAGATGGGTAGGTCTTGCTAATCCTGAACTTTCTCGACTTCTTGATCAAGAAGTTGGGAAGGATTGGATAACAAATATGGAATTACTAAAAAACTTAGAATCAAAAGAAAATGACACTGGATTCTTAGAACTATTTGCCAAAACTAAACTTTCTGGAAAAAGAAACCTTGCTGGATATATTCATAGACAAACTGGAGTTCTTGTAGACCCATCAAGTTTGTTTGATGTGCAAGTTAAACGCATACATCAATACAAGCGTCAACATTTGAATGCACTTCAAGTCATTGCTCAGTATCTAAGAATTAAGAATGGAACTTCTGAACAACTTGCACCTAGAACAGTAATTTTTGGAGGAAAAGCTGCTCCAGGCTACTTTATGGCAAAGCTGATGATTAGATTTATCAATGGTATTGCTGAAGTTGTAAATGCAGATCCCGATATGGATGGACAGCTAAGAGTAATATTTCTTCCTGATTATAATGTCAAGCTTGGTGAACAAGTTTATTCTGCTACAGATTTATCTGAACAGATTTCTACTGCTGGTAAAGAAGCCTCAGGAACTGGCAATATGAAATTTGCAATGAATGGTGCTCTTACAATTGGAACTTTAGATGGTGCAAATATTGAGATCAGAGAACAAGTGGGATCAGAAAATTTCTTTTTATTTGGTAAGACCGAAAGTCAGATAATGGAACTTAGAGAGAATGGTTATAACCCAAAGAAATTTATTGACAATTCCTACGAATTATCTGAAGCATTAAGATTAGTAGAACTTGGGCACTTTAGTAATGGGGATACTGAACTATTCCTACCATTAATAAATAATCTAAGAGGTAATGATCCATTTTTTGTAATGGCAGATTTCGAAGACTATTTGCGTGCTCAAGATGAAGTAAATAAAGCATGGGCAAATCCTCAAGAGTGGAATCGCATGGCTCTTTTAAATACTGCAAGATCGGGATTCTTTTCTTCTGATAGATCTATACGCGAATATTGTGAATCAATTTGGAATGTAAGCCCATTGAATGTAGATATATCTTGTGAAATTAATTAACTCTTTAGTTCTTATCAGGCAAATCTGGGGTCTGGTGTAAAAGACGATTTAATCTTAAACGATCAGGATTTAATGGGTCAGGTGCCAGCTCTCCTGCTAATTCCCTAAACTTATCTTCTACAATTTCAGGAACTTTTACATCAAAAATTTTCTCCATCAATACCTCAATAGAAAAAAGATGAGCATTAATATTCTCTAATTCTGCTAAAGCCTGCTGTAAATCATCTTCAAGAACTTTTTCATCTGCACTACTTAAAGAGGACATTTCAGATGTTGCTCCATTCAATTTTGCACCATATTGCTTTTGAAAATCCTCAAGAACTCTTCCGGCCAATGTTCTAAAAGACTGCAATGCTGCCCAATTCAACTCTTGCTGTTGACGAAGAGTTGGAAATTCCCTAACAAAACGATCATGTTCCTTATAGAACCTTTGACAGTCAGGGCATTGGCAAGGCTCTTCAGACACCACAGTCCCAATAAGTTAATTACCATCATGGCATTATGATGGTAATTAATACAACAATCTAAAAAATATCTTTAAGCCTGCTCTAGTTCATCAGAGCTCTCAGGAATTGGAACCTCAATGCTAGTAACAACTTGAATAACATCTCTTAATCGCATGGAATCAGCAAACCATCCCATAGCTTGTTCTGTATCTCCTCGTGATTCTGCTTCACTAGCTTGATCTTCATGCGCTTCTGCCAAAAGTGCTAACCAACAAAGACATCTAGCCTGAACAACTGAAAGGTCTAAATCAGTCGGTTGAGATTTTGCAATTTGCTCACTCTCCTGCTGTACCAACAGACGAAGTCGTAAATCGTGAAGCTGTGTCATCTAACCTCTTTCTGCAAACATACGCTAGCGAGAGAGTAGGGGGTTTGGCCACCCACTACATATAGCTTTTCAACAATTTTAGAATTAATTCGTTTGACGGGGTTGGCGGGATTCGAACCCACGACCTACGGTTTAGGAAGCTGTGTTACTAGTCTGCTATAGCAATAGATCTCAGTCGTAACGTTTAGTTTTACTTAAGTTAAATTGCTTTAATCCTTGTATTTACGTAGAATTTGGGGACATAATTGGGGACAAGCTTCTTTGAAGCTTTCTGCGGGGATTTATACCCAATGTTCCTAAACCACCTAGGCGATTAAATCTTCGTGCCAAAAGTTATTCAAAAAGCAGCTTGGGAAAAAAGTTTTAGGGAGGAAGTGTCTGGGCTTTGCAAAGGATGGAATGTAAAGCAAAAAAACGGGAAAGTTTTCTTAAGGGTTAGGACAAAAGAAAAAGAATCATCAGTCTATTTACCTTTCCAATGGCAGAAAGATCAAAAAACTGCTGCCATGAATCGAGTCCAATCAATTTATAGGGAAGTTAAAAGCAATGGCAGAGAGTTGCAGTCAGCGGCGAAAGCTGCTGCTGGAGAGGCTCCAAGATCACTCTCAGAATGTGACTGGGTAGGAGCGTTGGAAAAGTTTAAAAAGCAAAAGATGGAATTTGATACAACTATCAAACCGATTACTTGGAAAGATGATTATCAAGCGGTTCTCACTCATGCAGTGACTTTATTAACCAGTGATAGTGCTCCGAACTCTCCAGAAGATCTAATTGATGCCTGCGTTGCTAAATGGGTTCCAGGCTCTTCTGCAAGAAAGTCAAAAACAGGAGCATTAGTGCAATTTTTAAAGTATTGCGTTAATCGAGGAAAGTTTTCTCCTACTTGGACACCACCTTCAGATGTTTCAACTCACATAGGAAGAAAGCCAGCAAATGCAGAATCAAGAAAAGGTGATCCAATAACAGATCAACAGATCATCAATCTGATTAATTCGTGTCCTGATACTGAAGCGGGTAGGAAGTGGGCCGATGTATTGAGGTTGTTATCAGAGCTTGGAATACGGCCAGTCGAATTAAATTACCTTTCTGTAAGAAAAGATCCTAAAACTGGGAAACCATATTGGTGGTGCTCATATAAAAAAAGAGCTGGGAAAGGATCGACTGAAGCTAGGCAGGTTTATCCACTGCCATTAATCTCGGACAACGGTGAAGTGCAAAAGTGGAACCTGCTTGAAAGGATGCAAGCTGGCTTATTTAATTTGCCAAACATGAAAGATAAGAATCAACTTAAGAATTACTTGAATCGCAGAGAGTCTTGGATTTCACTAAGAGAGGAACTAAAAGCAAAAGACGAGAATCTAGTTCCTTACAGTTTTCGCCACGCTTATAGCTTGAGAGGTCATATAAGGGGTATAGACAATGGCTCTATGGCCAAATCGATGGGGCATTCAATCGAAACACACTGCAATAGCTATGCTTGGGCTTCAAAAAGCAGTACTGAAGATGCTTTTGAGCAGGCCAACAAAGTCCTTGCTACGGCGAAATAGCAGGGTCTACCCCTGTAAGTTGTCGACAATAGTGGAGCCAACCCCTACGCTACGTAGACGTATTAAGAATTAATTAAATTCACAAGTTATTATGGGTTTTCACGTCTAGGTTTCCAGTAACAAGACTGCGTTCTATGTTTTATCACCAACATAGAGAATCGATGCAATTTAACGCAGAGAAATGCGACTTTCTTGTGCCTTTTACGAGGCAGGTGACTCTTGTAAACCCTTCATTACTCCAATGAAACGCAAGAAGTCTCCACCACCTTTCTTAAGAGGTCGCAAAATCAGTAATCAAGCGTTCACTCGGCATGATGCAGTTGGTCTAGCCGAGGATTCTCTTGTATTGAATGTTGTTTACCCTGATATAGAAAAGTTTGAGCCCATCTTGATTTCTTTGGAGTGGATGAAGGATAAAACCACTAGTCACAATGACAAGAAATTGGGTAACGACCCGAGTTGCAGCTGATTACTTAAAAGTCTCAGAAAGCACTCTTTACTTACTTAGAAAAAAAGAAATTCTCAAAGCTAATCAAGATTGGCGCAGGAAGTTTCCCACTGCTCAGTCAGGTGTTCTCTATGACCTAGACCAATGCGAAAAGACTTTGCAGGAAAGGTTTGAGACTGATCCAGAGACCCTTGAGCTAGCGAGAGCCTAGTAATGGATAACAAAAAAAAGACCCCCTCGAACCACCAAGAGAGTCATAAGTTATCTATGTCCATGATAACTGCGGAAAACGTCGATGTACCACCATCATTTGAGCAAGTTAAAGCTCAAGTAGATCAAGAGTGCGCGCCTCTTTTTGAGAAGCTTCTGCTCTTAATTGTTTGCAAAACATTAGGCAATCAACAGGGCTATACCCTTCATCAACAGTCCGACTTCAACACGCCCTGGGGCAAAGCTCCAGGGTCAAAAGAAGAGGAAGCTTTTCAAGATCTAGTTTGGATTCATAAGGTTTTGCCACCCCATGACAAGTTCAATCCTGAGCTAGCGGCCAAAGGTTATTACACCAAATTGAAATGCCAAAAGTTGGATGAATTTTGGTCGGAATATGACTCCGAACAAGACAAAGACATCCAGTACAGAAAGAGCTGTAAACCTCATAGACCTAACAGACCAAAAAGATCAACAAGAATAAGGAGAGTAAGTAATGTATGACGAAACCCAAGACAAGAAAGCACTCTCTGAACTTCAAAAGTTAGCTGAGAAATTAATCAAAGAAAAGACACCACCTTTTGAGAGGCAGGCTCTTATGCGTTGTGCAGCACTTGATTCAAGCCTGTCTCTTAGAGATGGAGAGCTTTTTCAATTAATAGCTAAAGCAAGAGCAAAGCTCAAAGGGAAATCAAGCGGTGAACTTCCTAATCAAGAGATTGATATTCCTGAGGAAGCATGGCTCTGGGATCAACTCATATCCGATAGGACTTTGACCTTAGTCACGGCACTTCAGAAGGTTGGTAAAAGTGCTTTAGTTTCAGCTTTTTTTGGATGTTTAACTTATGACTCCAAAGAGTTTTTAGGTCAATCAATCAATGCTAAAAAGAGGCCAATCATTATTGTTGGAACCGATCAACCTTTGAGCGATTGGGCTAAGATTTTGGTTCCTTGCGGATTGATGAAAAAACCACGCAAAGGGAAAGTAGAGATTCTTGATCCTATTGTTCGACTCTGGCATCTACAAAACTCTATTCATTTAGATGAAAAAGGCATTGAAGAAATAGTTCAACTTGCAGAGGAAAACAAAAACTCAATAGTACTTTTAGATGCTTTTGCAAGTTTGATTGGTGGACTTGGATTGGATGAAAATAAAGCAGAAGCAACAGAGCCCATCAGGTTTTTGCTTGAAGCGTTACCCTCGGATGCTACTCCAATTCTTCTACATCACTCTTCAAAAAGTCGATCAGGAGAGAGAGCTTCAAATGCTGCCAGGGGAAGTAATGCCCTAACAGCAGAAGCAAGCCAAATAATAAAAATGGACTGGTTCTCGCAAGATGAACATGATCAAAGAATTTCAATATCTACTCAAGGGAGAAACTCAATTCCCATTGATTTAGTTGTAGAGCAAATAGAGCGTAGTCAGTGGATTAGTCATGGTTCTACGAGATCAGTCACGCAAAAAGAAAAGCTTGCGCAGAAAGAAGAGGACTTAAGCGAAAGACAAGGAGATGCTTTGGAAGAGGTGAGAGATTATTGGGAGGAAAATTTTAAGGGCCTCAATTCAAAACAATTACAGGACGCTTATCCAGATCATTTCGACACTGATAAAAAAGCTCTTGCAACTCTTAAGCAATTAGAGAAAAAAGGTTTCCTTCAATCCACTAAAACGGCATTGGAGGGAAAGGGTGATGTTCGTCTCTTTAAACCCTCGGTTTAGCCTGTTTACCCAGATCCTCTTAAACAAGGTAAATAGGATAAATCAGGTAAACCATCTCTTTATAGAGATAAGAGAATTTCCGTCCCAATGCGTGAATGATTTGGATGAAGCTGTTTCTGAACTGATTGGGTTTAAGCCTAAATGGGTTGATTAATGATTGCGCTTGCTCTTCATTAGCCAGTAGCATGTTTCCTTTGATGCCATGGGATCTCAGCGAAACGTTGCGGTTTAGTAAAGTTTGAGTAAACCTTCGATCTCGGGTTTTCTTACTTCTATTATCTCTTGTTTTGGAATATCTATCTTTCTTGGTTTTATATGGTGAATTATCAAAAAACTAAGGTAAAAGCTTAGATTTAATACATAGGAATTTCCATGGCATGCTAATTAGAGAAGTAGATATTTTTTCTAGTGAAAGAAAAGCCAATTCCTATCTGGGTTAAAAGCATATTGATTATTGCGCTTGGATTATTTGGATTCGAGCTTCTTAGCTTTAATTCAACTTTTTCTGATGCTGTGCAAAAAGTCAGAGCAGAGAAAGCGTATTTCAACAGCAACTATTTGACTGCAATAGAAGGGTTTGAGGATCTTCTTACTCGTCACCCTGAACATAAGAATTTCACGATGAAACTTGGGCTTTCTTATTACAAGGAAGGCTCTTTTTACAAGGCTTTGTCTACTTTAGGAAAATTAGAAAATGAGGAGTTTTCTCAAAGTGAACTTAAAACCCTTGAAGCCGCAATTTCTGACATGGTTCAGCAACTAGATAGATCTGACAGCTCTCTTAACAACCAAGGAGTTTATAAATCATGATTATTCCAGGTCAAATAATCTCACTAGCAACGTTCCCAGGAGTTGTAGTCCATGAGCTTGCACATCAACTTTTTTGCCGATTTTTCAAAGTAGATGTTTACGAAGTCTGTTATTTCAGAGTAGGAAATCCTGCTGGGTATGTAACTCATGAACCGCCAAAGAAATGGACTCAAACTGTTTTAATTGCAGCAGGTCCCTTTTTTATAAACTCTTTAATGGCAGCAGTATTGGCTTTTCCAGTAGTACTTAAATTTGATTTCAACTCTTTAACCATTTCAGGAGTCGTGCTCCTTTGGCTGGCTATATCAATAGGAATGCATGCTATCCCAAGTACTGGGGATGCAAAAAGCATGTGGAAAGCTGTCTCTGGAAACAAAGCACCTTTGCTTGCGAAAATTATAGTTAGTCCAATTATTGCAATAATATATTTATTGTCTCTGGGGTCATTCCTTTGGCTAGATTTAGTATATGGAGTTTTTGTATCTTTAATTGGGCCGTTTGCTCTTGTTCAGTTAATTTCTTAATTCAAAAAAACATGAGATTAATTTCATAGCTTAATTATGTTATGCATATAAAGCTGATTATATATAGAGGGAAAGGATACCTTGCTTTCATTATTCCAATAATGTGTTTAGCTATATGGAATTATATATTTATTTGGGATATTTGGTTGGCTTTTGCTTTAATACTCATGCCATCATCTTACCTGGATTATAATATTTATCTACCACTTCTTATTTCTTCTTTCATATGCTTTTTCTTAGGGAGAAAATTGGATAGTGCAGGCAAAGGAAGAATAGTATATGATCCCAGAACCTCTCAAGAGCAATTAGTTAAAAGCTATGATAAGTTTTTTTCTATAAGTCTTAAAAATTGGGGATTAATTTATGGAGTTTTATCCTTATTAACTTATATTCTCAGTAGGTTTATGGCGGCATGAGATGTATTAATAATTTTGTTAGCTATAATTCTCGACTATACTGATACTGATTTATACCAAGTTAAATAAATGAGTTCAAATATTAATTTTGATGCTGCAGTTGCTATAGCGATTCGTCAAGGTTTAATACCTAATGCTGAAGTTGCTTCTAAAGAGTTTTCGGGCTATGGAATTATAGGATATGATTTAAAATCAAATGATAATAAACTTCTTATATCAATAGATAGGCAAGTTTTAGAAAATGAAATACTCTCTGATTCGAAAAATAATCAAGGCACTTACAGAAGAGAAGATTTGCAACCTTACGGTATTCTAGGTAGAGATTTTATTGAAGATAATACTTCTAATTTTAAATCATCATCTTCTATTAATCATTCCAATATAAAAGCATTTAGATTACGCCTAAAAGATACTGGATGGGGATATAGTTTTGCTTCTTATTTGATACCTTTCGTAGGTATATATTATGCTGTAACTAGGAAGACAATTACTCCTTTTGTTTTTGTAGTTGTAGGAGAGTTGATATTTTTTGTTGTTCTTTTTATAGCAGGCTCTATTCTTATGGCTATCTCAGAGGGTCTTGGGAGTATTTTTTTTGCATTGGGTTATCTAATTTCATTCGCATTGGGCATTTATTTAGTTAAATTAGGAATCAATCAATCAAGAATTTATGCGAAGTCAAGATTAAGAAGTATTGAAAAATCTTCTGAAGAAACTGAAAATTTAGTTGATTCAAAATTAGACAATAAGATTAATCTGGATTCAGATGATAAGGTAGTAGATGAATATGAACCAGTTGTTGATAAGATTAATAGCTTTATTCAATCAATACCTGAGAAATCAAAAAATACAGGGAAAAAACTTGATAAAAATTTTTCTAAGTTAGTGCAGTCAATCCCTAATAAACCCAAAGCTAATAATGAAATGGATGAATTAGAAGTTCGTCTTGAGAGGTTAAAGAACATGTTTGATAAAGGATTGATTTCAGAAGAAGAATATAAAGCAATGAGAAAAAAAATACTTGAACTCTGAATCTAAATGCTTTATTTGACAAAACCTAGAGCTACTATCATTTTCACTTTAATCGCTTTAACGACACCAATAATGTCTGGCTGTTCTCAATCTGTATCCAATTTTCAAAAAGGAATATCTAATCAATATAAAATTTTTAATTTTAAAGAGGTAACAGTTAATCAAAAGAGAATTACGGATTCTTCTTCTATACCTTCTATCAATATCGAACAAGAAAGCCGAGAAGAGTACCTAAAGGAAAGAGAAATCTATTTAGCAAAAGAAAAAGAAAGATATTCTTATTACGATCGGGGCATTGAAAAATTTGAATTAGAGGACTATCAAAATGCAATTATTAATTTCACAAAAGTAATTGAAATTGATGGCCCTCAGACCCAAGCAAGAGAACCTTATTACTATCGTGCGGCAGTAAAATATCAATTAGAAGACTATCAAGGTGCTATTAGTGATTACACAGAAGCAATTAATCGCTCGCAGTATAAATACGAGAGTGCCATTGATTTTAAAGGTCGAGGCCTAGCCAAAAAGGCCCTGTATGATTTAGTTGGTGCATGTGGTGATTGGAGAGAAGCTTCCTTTTTAGGACATCAAGGGTCTAAACAAGGGGTGGAAAATAAATGTAATTAAAGCCTTTTGATTAAGATGGGTCCTTCCTAGAGGATTCAATGAGGGTCATTTAAGCGCTCGAATTTCTTCTAGCGTCAGCCATACCAGCTTGGGACGCCTTAACAAAAAATAGATTATTTTATCACGAATTAACAAGTCATACCAGTTATTTAAGAGAAAAACTTCCCAAAACCAAAACCACTAAAAATGAAGCTTTGCACTATTAGCGAAACTGCCAAAATTCTGGGTTACAAGTCCCGCTCGCAGCTCTACAGATTGCTTAATGATGGCTGGCTCGATGATTATTTAAAAGTTCGCAATGGTAAAAGATTTCTAGATTTAGAACCCCCTGGAAAGCTCCCTTTAGGGTTGCATTTGGCTCAAATCGTCCAATGGAAGCCCGATGGCGTAGCGACAAAACAGTTCTAGGTTAACTCTTGGTTAACTCCCCTTAAAACCCTTTATATGACTCTATTCTTGCTTGTGTCCCTACTTTAGAAAGTCTGCGCTAACAAAATGCTGGGCCTCTCGATAACCCACATTGAGAGTTCTAGGAAGGACCCATCTTAATCAAAAGGCTTTAATCACATTTATTTGCAATCGATAGCTTTATTCCAAATGGAGTGGATTTCCCCCCTAAACGAGATGCTTTCCGCCAATCATCACAGGCACCTTTTAAGTCATTATTTAATTCTTTTGCAATGCCACGATTGGTATAAGCTTTCCAGTAATCTGGGTTAATTTCAATAGCTTTGTTGTAATCAGAAATCGCACCTGAGTAGTCTTTTAGTTCGTATTTTACACTGCCACGATTGTTATAAGCTTTCCAGTAATCTGGGTTAATTTTTATCGCTTTTGTGTTATCACTAATTGCCCCTTTGTAATCTTGATTTGAGAATTTCTGAAATGCTCGATGAACATAGAAAGATACACTTTCTTCTTCACCATCCAATCTCAGCTTATTAATAATTGGGCAATATTTCTTTGCTACAGCATTAGCCACTGGATCTTCTTCTATGTTCATCCATCCTTTGTTTATAATTCCGCCTTCAGAATCTCCTTTTCGATCAAAAGTTAAATCTTCACAATCTAATTCATACTTATAAGTCCTATTCTCTGTGCCTCCAGGAGTACCCTGAGTACAAAATGTTCTTATTGATTGCGTTTTACCATATGGTCCTGGGTATGAAACACTTCTACAGTTGCCTGGCATTCCACGATAAGTATTAGTGGTTTTCCCAGTGAAAGTTATATAACGTCCATATCTTCCTCGAACTTTTATTTGCTTAACCGAATTTTCCTCGTAATTATACGTATCAGGTTCAACCCTAACAGGAGCAGCATTTGTTGGCTCTATAAAAGCAATAGGAGTAGATAAAAGCAGTAGCAATATTCTGATTGGCATGATTATTTACCAGTGATACAAGCAAAACTTGTATAGCTTATTGATTTCTTTAAAACGGCGCCTTGCTCTTGGCACTGACTGATGCTTTCCATTTCTACTTTTTCAAGGGAATTTCCTTTGTTTGTAGCAACCTTAATAATCAACCAATGACTTTCAGCATTAGCGGCAGTTGGTAGTGCAAGCGCAGCGATTAGCGGAAGTAGTAAGCGTTTCATATATTCATTATGCCAAGGATCTTTAAAACCCTTTAACTTCAGTAGTCCTAAGCATCTTTTGGGGACACATTTGGGGACAAGCTGAAAATCCTGATCTCTGAACTCTTAACGGGATTGGGGGGATTCGAACCCACGGCCTACGGTTTAGGAAACCGTCGCTCTATCCAACTGAGCTACAACCCCACTGGAATGATTCTGCTCTACAAGGCATTATGGAATCTGAAAGCAGGAGAGGTGATCGCAATCGAGATTTATGGGATTTCCCCAATAAACCCTCGATTGAGGAAAGTCCGGGCTCCCAAATGGTCGAACTTGCTGGGTAACGCCCAGTGCGGGTGACCGTGAGGATAGTGCCACAGAAACATACCGCCAATGACTCTAAAGCAGGAAATCCCTGCAAAAGAGCACAGGCAAGGGTGCAAAGGTGCGTTAAGAGCGCACCAGCAGTACCGAGAGGTGCTGGCTAGGTAAACCCCGGTTGGGTGCAAGGCAAAGGAAATAGGCTGACCATATTGCCTGTTTTCAATTTCAAGGCCGCTAGAGGCTGTTGGAGACAACAGTCCCAGATAGATGATCACCCACTAACCAATTTGGATAGTGAACAGAACCCGGCTTACGACCTGCTTTCTTCATAATTTACTGATTGTTATTTCTACATAGAAATTATCTAAATAATACAAAATGACTGATCACCAAAACGAAAGGTTAACTTCGAAAAGAATTGAAAAAATATATAAATTACTTGGTAAAAGTAAGTTAAACTTTGATCATATAAAAATGATTCAAGAAAATGAAGAAGTTGATTTAAAAATACTAAATGAAGCTTTAACTCATACTTCAATTAACTCAATAATTAATCACGAAAGATTAGAGTTTCATGGAGATGCAGTCTTAAGGCTTGCTGCTTCGGAATATATTCAAGCAAATTTTCCAAGCTTAAAAGTTGGTGAAAGATCAGCTTTAAGAGCTCAATTAGTAAGTGACGAATGGCTTGCCAAAATAGGAAACGAAATAGGTATCAAAGAAACCATGGATATTGCTTCTAAAGTATTAAAAGATGAAGCAGCAACAAATACCATTTGTGCCGAAGGTACAGAGGCATTAATCGGAGCAATCTATGAATGTTTAAGAAATATCAAAGCGATAGAAGATTGGCTTAAACCATTTTGGGATATTGAAAGTAAAAAAGTTCTTGCTGACCCTCATAAGCAGAATTCAAAGTCTGCACTCCAAGAATGGAGTCAAGGGAAAGGGTTTAAACAGCCAATATATAAAATAGAAGAGATTTCACAACAGCATGGTGATGTGAAAAGGTTCTATTGCAAGGTACACATTCAGGATAATTTCATGGGAGAAGGCTGGGGTAGTTCAAGAAAAAAAGCCGAAAAGGAAGCAGCAAGATCAGCACTTAATAATTTGAACAATTAGATCAAGCAAAGGTCACTTATTGGAATGGTTAATAACTTATCCCAATTACCACCTTCAAAGAGAACAGCAGCTTTATTTTCAGTAATACGTTGAACAAAACCCTTATAACCATTATAAATGGAACTAGAATCGTTAACAATGACAGTTGATCCAGGCAAAATTATGCCTTCTGAATTACTCACAATTTTATGAAAACTTCTAATATTATAATTGCCTTTTGTTGAAATGTTCGAAAATATTATTTGGTTAACTATTGGAAAGATCGTAGCTCCCCAAGGTCTTAGGGGTGAAGTAAGAATTAAGCCAAATAGTGATTTTCCTGAAAGATTCCTTGAACCAGGTGATAGGTGGTTACAAATGTCAAATGAAGAGCCATCTAAGTTTCAATTAAAGTGTGGAAGAAAAGTACCAGGCAAATCAATTTATGTTGTTTCTTTTGCTGGAATAACTAATCGCAACCAAGCAGAATCTTTAATAGGTAATAAAGTATTAGTTAATTCAAATCAAAGACCAAAACTTAAAAAAGGAGAGTTTCATCTTCTAGACCTAATTGGACTTAAAGTTAAGTTTTGCCAAGATGGTAGTGATATAGGCGAAATCATAAATCTTACTAGTGCTGGAAATGATCTGCTAGAAGTAAGATTAAAAACAGGTAAAAAGGTTTTGATTCCCTTTGTAAATGAAATTGTTCCAGAGATTAATCTGAAAGAAGGTTGGCTAACGATTTCTCCACCTCCAGGTCTATTGGATCTTTAAGACAAATTAAATTTACTTATGAGAATTAGACGTATGCATAGGAGCAGAAATTGACACAAACCAAACTAATACCTCTAATCCTTTGTGGTGGAGTAGGTTCAAGACTCTGGCCATTATCAAGAGAAAGCTTTCCAAAACAATTCTGGGCACTCACTAGTGAAAGCAAGCAAACATTATTACAACAAACACAACAAAGAATAAAAGAGATTCAAGGACTTCAAGAGCCATTTTTGATTTGCAATCAAGCTCATCGATTTATTGTGGCTGAACAAATGAGAGAAATTAATGTAACCACAAAGGCGATTTTTCTTGAACCTATTGGAAGAAACACTGCACCTGCAATAGCAATTGCTGCTCTCAAAGCAGTTGAAGAGTCTAAAGATTCTTTATTACTTGTTCTGTCTGCTGACCATATTGTTAAAGACCAAAAAAAGTTTGTTGAAACAATCAATGCTGGAATCACTTCGGCAAAATCAGGCAGAATAGTAACATTTGGAAGCCATACAACTTCACCAGAAACTGGTTATGGGTATATAGAAGCTGCAGAAAAGAATCAAACTCCATTACAACCTTCAACAATCAAAAGATTTATAGAAAAACCTGATAAAGAAACGGCGAAGAAATTCCTTCAAGACGATCGCTTTACTTGGAATAGCGGAATATTTCTTTTTCAGCCAAGTGTAATTATTAAAGAATTAGAAATATTTTGCCCTGAAATTATTTTTCACTGCAAAAAAGCACTTCAAGATAGTTCTAAAGATTTAGATTTCATCAGACTAAATACAGATGCCTTTAGTAAATGTCCAAATCTTTCAATTGATATAGCAGTTATGGAAAAGACTAAGCTTGGAAGTGTAATACCACTAAATGCTGGATGGAGCGATATTGGAAACTGGAAATCCCTTTGGCAAGAAGAGACTAAGGATCCTAATGGTAATTCCTTAACGGGCAAAGTAATTACAGAGGATAGTCAAAATTGCTATTTTCGTAGTGAAAAAAGACTTATTGTTGGGCTAGGATTAAAAGACTTAATTATTGTTGATACTGACGACGCAATTCTTATATCAAATCTTGGAAAATCTCAAAAAATCAAGTCAATAGTGAACAAATTAAAAGAAAAGAAACGTATAGAAGTAATAGATCACACAAAAATATACCGTCCTTGGGGTTATTACACTTCAATCATTCATGAAGCAAAATGGAAAGTAAAAAGAATTCAAGTTAATCCTGGGGCGAGTCTTTCATTACAAATACACAATTACCGTTCGGAACATTGGGTAGTAGTAAAAGGCACTGCATTAGTTGAAAGAGGTTCTAAAAAAGAAATATTAGAAGAAAATCAAAGTACTTATATACCTCTAGGGTGCAAACATCGCCTTACAAATCCCGGGAAAATACCTTTAGAATTAATAGAAGTACAAAGTGGGTCTTATATATCTGAAGATGATATTGTAAGACTAGAAGATCAATATGGGCGGACAAATTAACTATTCTACTGTTACGCTCTTGGCCAAATTTCTTGGTTGATCAACATCAAGTCCTCTATGAGCTGCTATATGGTAACTAAGCAGCTGCATTGGAATAACTGTTAATAACGGACTAATCCATTCACTTACTTCTGGAATTGGTAATAGGTGATCAAAAATTTTAGTTTCTGGAGATTTAGGTCCAATTCCAATTAAACAGGCATCTCTAGCCTTGGCCTCTTGAGCATTACTGAGAACTTTTTCAAAAACAATGCCTTTTGTAGCTATTGAGATTACAGGTACTTGCTGATCTAATAAAGCAATTGGACCATGTTTCATCTCTCCTGCTGGATATCCTTCCGAATGAATGTAACTAATTTCCTTAAGTTTTAAAGCTGCTTCAAGAGCAATTGGATAATTAATACCTCTACCTAAGAAAATTACATCTTTAGTCTCAGAAAATCTATGAGATAATTTCTCTGTTAATTCATTATGTGAATAGATAAGATCCTTTAATTGCTTTGGAATTCCTCTTAATTGATTACATAAATCAAGTATTTCCTTAGGAGAACGTGTTTTTCTTCTAGCAGCAAACATTATTGCTAAACCATAAAATGTCAGCAACTGTCCAAGAAAAGTTTTTGTCGCTGCAACACCAACTTCAAGACCCGCTCCTATATCAATCACATTCGAAACCTGACGAGCTAAAGAACTTTCTACTCTATTAGTTATTCCCAGCTGTCTAGAAGCAAAAGCATCGTCATTATAAGAGGAACGACGTTCTTCTTCCATTACTAATGCTGCAAGAGTATCTGCAGTTTCTCCAGATTGAGTTACACCAATAGTTAAAGTATTTGGAGACAAAGGTGGGGGAGAATAACGAAATTCACTTGCAAAAAAAACTGTTGAAGGAATTCCAGCAAATTGTTCAAGCAAATAAGCTCCAACCATTCCTGCATGTCGACTAGTTCCACAAGCTAAAATTTGAATCTTTTCAATAGAATCGAAGAAAGTGTTCTCAAAAGGAAACGCTACTGGCGATTCATTTGCTAAACCATCAGGTAAATATCTAGAAATCCATAAATCAGCTGTTTCTGGTTGCTCAAAAATCTCTTTAAGCATGAAATGCCGAAAACTTCCTTTATCAGCATCACTTTCATAACCAGTAATAAATGTCGGAACTCTATGTTGTCTATTTCCTGATGAATCATAAATTTCTACTCCTAATGGAGTTAACAAAGCGAGTTCTTTATCCTCAAGAGATAACACTGTCTTAGTAAAACCTGCAAAAGCTGGAGTATCGCTTGCACAAAGAAACTCACCTTGTCCAAAGCCTATTAACAAAGGTGCTTTGCTTTTAGCAACAATTAAAACATCTGGAGTTTCAGCCCAAACAACTGCAAGTGCATAAGATCCCTGCAATAAATTTAAAACATTTTGAACAGCTAATAGCAAAAGCTGTCCACCTACTTCATTCCCTTCTTTTTTTAATTGAAAAAGTTCTTCTGAAATTAAATGAGGAATAACCTCAGTATCTGTCTCAGATCTAAATTCAATGCCTTTCAACTCTAGAGTTTGTCGCAAGGAAGTGTGGTTTTCAATAATGCCATTTTGAACTACAGCAACTTGACATTGAGAATCTTGATGAGGATGTGCATTGCGCTTCTCAGGTTTCCCATGAGTAGCCCAGCGAGTATGACCAATTCCAATATGTCCAGGGGCGCCATCTTGTTCTATTAACTTCACAAGGTTAATTAATTTCCCTTTAGTTCGCTTCAGTGTGATTAAACCGTTTTTACTTCCTTGCAAAGCTTTAACAGTCGCCAAACCGGCAGAGTCATAACCTCTATATTCCAGCTTCTTAAGACCTTCCAACAAAATAGGGGAGGCTTCACGAGAACCAACTAATGCAACTATTCCGCACATATATAAAAGTATGAACTAACAAATATGGATTTTATAGTTTTGAAAACTCGAATCCACAGCCTAATTTTATAAAAATGACTTAATAAGCTAACCCCATGCTTCGTGTTGTTTCATCCCCTAAATAAACTCTAATGCTTAAGAAATCTGTAGGGCATGCAGTTTCACAACGCTTGCACCCTACACAATCCTCCGTACGGGGAGAAGAGGCTATCTGAGCGGCTTTACAGCCATCCCATGGAACCATCTCAAGTACATCAAGAGGGCATGCTCTGACACATTGAGTGCATCCAATGCATGTGTCGTAGATCTTTACTGCGTGGGACATAATGCCCTATTAAAAACGTGCTTGTAAAAAATTTTACTCATTTTGGTACAACATAAAAAAATTCATGCAGATGACTTCACTCTTGTTAACTCGCGACCATTAACTCGTAGGATAAGAACAAATAAACAGAATTATGTCTCAGGAAGCAATTCTCGAAAAAGTTCGTTCAATCGTTGCCGAACAACTAAGTGTTGATGCCGGCGAAATCAAACCGGATTCAAACTTCCAAAACGACCTAGGTGCAGACTCTCTTGACACTGTTGAGTTGGTTATGGCTCTTGAAGAGGCCTTTAATATCGAGATACCCGATGAGGCTGCTGAAGGCATCACTACAGTTGGAGATGCCATTAAATACATAGAAGAAAAGCAATCCTGAGGTTCTAATGATGGAGAGTCTCCATCGAGTTGTAATAACTGGTATCGGTGCTATTACGCCTATTGGTAATAGCGCTGAGGAATATCTTGCTGGATTGCAGGCTGGAAAAAATGGGGTAGGACCTATTTCTCTATTTGATGCTTCACTTCATGCCTGCAAATTTGCCGCAGAAGTATCCAACTTTGATCCAATCGGAGTTCTTGAACCAAAAGAATCAAAACGCTGGGACCGATTCTCTAAGTTTGGAGTTGTAGCGGCAAAAGAGGCAATTGCAGATTCTGGTCTAAAAATTGATGAAACAAATGCTTCAAGAATAGGAGTAATTATTGGTTCTGGAGTAGGTGGTTTACTAACGATGGAAACCCAAGCTCAAGTACTTAATAATAAAGGGCCTGGCAGAGTGAGTCCATTTACAGTGCCAATGATGATTCCTAATATGGCTACTGGACTTACAGCAATTGCTCTAGGAGCCAAAGGGCCAAGTTCAGCGGTGGCAACTGCTTGTGCAGCTGGATCTAATGCAATAGGAGATTCATTTAGGCTGCTTCAACTTGGAAAAGCTGATGCAATGATCTGTGGAGGAGCAGAAGCAAGTATCACTCCTCTTGGAGTTGCAGGATTTGCTAGTGCCAAAGCACTATCGTTTCGGAATGACGACCCTTCTTCAGCCAGTAGACCTTTTGATGCTCAAAGAGATGGGTTCGTTATAGGAGAAGGGGCCGGTATATTAATCCTCGAAACCCTGGAGAATGCCAAAAAACGTGATGCAAAGATTTATGCAGAACTTATTGGCTATGGAACTACATGTGATGCACATCACATTACAGCCCCTTCCCCAGGTGGAATAGGAGGAGCTGAAGCTATTAAAGAAACAATTCGAGATGGAAAAATCAATATTCAAGAAATTGATTACATTAATGCTCACGGTACTAGCACTCCAGCTAATGACCGCAATGAAACTTCTGCAATCAAAACTGCTTTAGGAACAAGAGCTCATCAAATTCCAATTAGCTCAACAAAATCTATGACAGGTCATTTGCTTGGGGGATCTGGGGGAATCGAAGCTGTAGCATGTGTACTTTCCATTAAACATGGAATAGTTCCACCAACTATCAATTATTCCAATCCAGATCCTGAATGTGATTTGGATTATGTACCTAACACTGCTAGAGAAAACAAATTAAATGTTGTGCTGTCTAACTCATTTGGTTTCGGTGGGCATAATGTTTGCCTTGCATTCCGACAAATGAAATAACAAACTCAGCACTCTATCAGTCATAATCTTTCCATAATCAACTAACACAATGGTCGCTGCGCCCACTTCTCTTGAATCGCTCTGCATTAATAGCATCAGAATGCTTGCGGTTGATGCCGTAAATAAATCTAAGAGTGGACACCCAGGTCTGCCAATGGGCTGCGCACCAATGGGTTACACCCTTTGGGACCAATTTCTTCGTCATAATCCAAAGAATCCAAAATGGTTTAATCGGGACCGTTTTGTTCTCTCAGCAGGACATGGATGCATGCTGCTATATGCCCTATTACATCTAACTGGTTATGACTCAGTAACTATTGATGACGTTAAACAATTTAGACAATGGGGAGCCAAAACACCTGGTCATCCAGAAACTTTTGAAACACCTGGTGTTGAAGTTACAGCTGGGCCTTTAGGAGCAGGAATTTCCAATGCAGTTGGGCTAGCAATTGCTGAAGCTCATTTAGCCGCAAAATTTAACAAGCCTGATTCAAAAATTATTGATCACTTTACTTACGTAATAATGGGGGATGGATGCAATCAAGAAGGAGTTGCATCAGAAGCTTGCTCTTTAGCAGGCCACTTAAAATTAGGAAAATTAATTGCTTTGTATGATGATAATCACATCACAATTGATGGGAGAACAGACGTATCTTTCACCGAGGATGTTCTCAAAAGATATGAAGCATATGGATGGCATGTTCAACATGTATCTGAAGGAAATACTGACGTCAATGGAATAGCCAATGCAATAAAGCAAGCAAAAGAAATAACTGATAAGCCTTCAATAATCAAAATAACTACAACGATTGGCTATGGTTCACCGAACAAGAGCGACACTGCTGGTGTACATGGAGCCCCACTTGGAGAAGAAGAAGCCGAATTAACCAGAAAAGAACTGGACTGGCCCTACAAACCATTTGAAGTGCCTGAAGAAGCTTACAAACACTTTGGGAAAGCTATTGAAAAAGGAGCAAAGCTAGAAGAAGATTGGAACCAACAATTCGCTATTTATCGTACAAAGTACCCATCAGAGGCCAAAGAACTCGAAAGGTCCCTAAGAGGAGAACTTCCTGAAAACTGGGATAAAGATTTACCAACTTATAGCCCTGATGACAAAGGTCTAGCAACTAGAAAACATTCACAGATTTGTCTTGGAGCTCTTGGTCCCAATCTACCTGAATTGATTGGAGGATCTGCTGATTTAACTCATTCAAATTACACAGATATCAGTGGGGAAACAGGTTCATTTCAACCAGAAACCCCAGAAAAAAGATATCTGCATTTTGGAGTCAGAGAACATGCTATGGCGGCAATTCTCAATGGCATCGCTTACCACGACAGCGGATTGATTCCTTATGGAGGAACATTCCTTGTATTTGCCGATTATATGAGAGGTTCTATGCGTTTATCGGCTTTAAGCGAACTAGGAGTAATTTACGTTCTTACCCATGACTCCATTGGTGTTGGAGAAGACGGCCCAACTCATCAACCTATAGAAACTATTCCTTCTCTTCGTGCAATGCCCAACATGCTTGTTTTTCGTCCTGGAGATGGCAATGAAACTAGCGGCTCTTATAAGGTTGCAATTCAAAACCGCAACCGCCCTAGTGCACTTTGCTTAAGCAGACAAGGAATGCCAAATCAAGCCAATTCTTCAATAGATAAAGTTGCTTTAGGTGGATACGTTTTAGAAGATTGTGCAGGAACTCCTGAACTAATCTTTATTGGAACTGGAAGTGAACTAAATCTATGCATAGAAGCTGCAAAAGAATTAACTAATCACGGTACAAAAGTAAGGGTTGTTTCCATGCCTTGTGTTGAACTTTTTGAAGAGCAAAGTGATTCTTATAAAGAAGAAGTGTTACCTGCAAATGTTCGAAAGAGAATTGTTGTAGAAGCAGCAGAAACTTTTGGATGGCACAAATATATTGGTCTGGATGGAGCTAGTGTAACTATGAACAGTTTTGGAGCATCAGCCCCTGGTGGAACTTGTATGGAGAAATTTGGATTTACTGTTGAGAATGTCCTAAAGGTAGCTAAAAAGCTTATTTAAAATAATTAAATAGATTTCAAACCTGCCGCATTTTTGGAGGACAGAGCATCTTCTAACTCTTCGATATCTTTATCAGTTATTTTTGTTTGCATAGGGCAATGCTTTGGACCACACATTGAGCAAAATTCTGCCTGCTTATATATATCAGCAGGCAAAGTCTCATCATGATATTCACGAGCTCTTTCTGGATCAAGTGACAAATCAAACTGTTTATTCCAATCAAATGAATATCTAGCTTTACTTAACTCATCATCACGATCTCTTGCTCCAGCTCTATGCCTTGCAATATCAGCAGCATGGGCAGCGATCTTATAAGCAATCAATCCTTCTCTAACATCTTCAGGATTAGGTAATCCTAAATGTTCTTTTGGAGTGACATAACAGAGCATTGCAGTGCCATACCAACCTGCCATTGCCGCTCCTATAGCACTAGTTATATGGTCATAACCAGGAGCAATATCTGTAACTAAAGGACCTAATACATAAAAAGGTGCTTCAGAACATTCTTCCATCTCTTTACGCACATTGAACTCAATCTGATCCATAGGAACATGACCAGGTCCTTCAACCATTACCTGCACATCATGACTCCAGGCTCTCTTAGTTAATTCCCCCAAAGTTTTCAACTCGGCAAGTTGAGCTTCATCTGAGGCATCATGAAGGCAACCTGGACGCAAGGAATCTCCAAGCGAAAAACTACAGTCATAACGTTTAAAAATTTCACAAATATCATCAAAACGAGTGAAAAGTGGATTTTGTCTATGGTGATATAGCATCCACTGCGCAAGGATACCTCCTCCACGACTGACAATTCCAGTAATTCTTCCCTTAACTTTGGGTAAATGCTCAATCAATAAACCTGCATGAATAGTTTGATAATCAACACCTTGCTGACAATGTTTTTCAATTATGTGAAGAAAATCGTCTTCAGATAATTTCTCTATAGATCCATGGACACTTTCTAAGGCTTGATAAACAGGAACTGTTCCTATTGGAACAGGAGATTCATTAATTATTGCTATACGTACCTCATCTAAATTGACTCCTCCTGTAGATAAGTCCATCACAGTATCCGCACCATATTTGACAGCCAATTGAAGTTTCTTAAGTTCTTCTCCTACATCACTGGCATTCGGAGATGCGCCAATATTTGCATTAACTTTGCACCTAGAAGCAATTCCTATTGCCATTGGTTCAAGATTTAAATGATTAATATTTGCTGGGATTATCATCCGTCCTCGAGCAACTTCTTCCATGATCAAAGACTCTGGGAGATTTTCCCTTTGAGCAACAAAAGCCATCTCTTCAGTGACTACTTCTCTACGGGCAAAATACATTTGAGAAACATTTTCTTTGCCTCTTCGTGCAGTGACCCATGAACTACGCATAACTACTTAAATGCTAAAGAAAAAATCAAGGGGGACTTCAATCCAAATTGATCACTCTCTTTCACTTTCCTTCGACGGTATAAACCGAATCAGGTTCAGAGGGTGTGATCTCAGCCAAAAAGCTTAAAGCTCAAAGGCACCCCTAGTGATCTTTTTAAACTAGCGATTTTTGCGTTAATAGGCCTTTTTCTTTGTAATCAAATTAAGAATTAACATCTTTCTTGATTTGAAGCATTTTTATTAACAAGTTTTTTCTGCGCATATTCCTCACAATGACACTCGAAGAAATTAAACCTATACCTGTCACAAAAGCAGGAAAAGATTGAACTCGATCATTATCTTTCCTTGTCAAGAAACCAAATAATCCCAAAAAAACTAGAGCTGGTGCTGCAAAAGAAAGCCAAAACTTGTCAAATTTTGTCCTCATGAATCATTCATTTGAAGAATCCTTATTGTTCTTTCGCATCCAATTCAAAAGAGTTTCAAAAACTATATTGATACCAATTTCAATACTCTCTTCAGCTGGAGCAAAGTAGCCATTATGTAAAGGTGCACAACCATTAGGAGGCGCAACTCCAAGGCGAAACATTGTGCCAGTGATTTCCTCTAAATATTCAGCAAAGTCTTCAGCACCTAACGAAGGCATCTCTAATCGCTTTATCTTATCTGCTCCAATCAAAGATTTTGCACTTTCCTCAACAAGACCTGTTAAGTCCGGATCATTAAAAACCGGTGGAGCAATAGAGGTATAAGTAACCAAAGCTTTTCCTCCAAAGCTATTGGCAATTCCTTTGGTTGTCCGCTCAAGCCAATCAGCAAGGCCATCATTCTGATTAGGGTCTAAACAACGAACTGTGCCCAAAAGCCGAACTCGATCAGCAATTACATTAAAGGTTTTCCCACCTTCTATTTTCCCAAAACTGACCACTACAGGTAACAGTGAGTCTAATTGTCTACTAATTGCCTCTTGAATACCACTAATAATCTTGGAAGCTATCCAAATTGCATCTACAGTCTCATGAGGTCTGGCACCATGACCTCCATTCCCAATGACTTCGATTTCTAATTTACCTGCTGCTGCTGTTAAAGTTCCACTACGAATTCCAATATAGCCGCTAGGAAGTTCAGGATAAACATGAAGTCCAAAAATAGCGTCTAACCCATCAGTAGCTCCATCTGCCTTCATCCATCTTGCACCAGAAGCAATTTCTTCAGCAGGCTGAAATAGAAGTCGTACCCCTGTTAATTGGCTCTGACTTTCCGCCAATAATCTTGCTACGCCAAGACCTATACAAGTATGTATATCATGACCACATGCATGCATAATGCCTTGCTTTAGAGAAGCATAGGGAAGATCTGTTTGTTCATCTACAGGCAAGGCATCCATATCTACTCTAAACCCAACTAGAGGTCCATTAGTATTACCGAGTTCAGCAATTAAGCCCGTTCTACCAACTGCCTCTTTCACAAGCCATCCATACTTTCTTAATTCACCCGCAACGAGTGCGGCCGT
>QCKH01000015.1 GCA_003215475.1 Prochlorococcus sp. AG-409-L21 | reverse complement strand
CAGAACACCCATTACCTTTTTCCCCTTCAGATAGTTATGCATGGGCTTTATTCATGGGATGGTTAAACAGCCTTAAAGTAATTTTTAACTCCTTAGTCTTAGCTACTTTAATAGGACTAGTTGTAGGAATTATGCGGACAGCTGGTAATTCTGTATTGGTATTTATTTCAGCTATTTATATTACATTCGTAAGACAGACTCCTCTTTTGCTCCAGCTTATGTTTTGGTATTTTGTTGCTTTCTTGGGCTTAAAGGAGAATATTTTGATTCCACTACCAGGTCTATTAAGTATCTCTAATCAAGGCATAGAGTTTTTAGGATTGAATCTATCTTCTGAGTTCTCAGCATTATTATTTGGACTAAGTGTATTTACAGGAGCTTACATAGCAGAAGTTGTTCGTGGAGGAATCATGTCAGTTCCAAGAGGACAATGGGAGGCTTTCAGGAGCCTAGGATTGTCAGAGACAAATGGACTTTTTAGAATAATAATCCCTCAAGCAATGCCAGCAATTATACCAGGGTTAACAAGTCAGTATCTTAATCTTGCTAAAAACAGTACTTTAGCAATAGCAGTTGGCTATGCAGATATTTATGCCGTTAATGATACTATAATAAATCAGACTGGTAGAGCAATAGAGAGCTTTATAGTTTTATTAACTAGTTTCTATTTGTTGAATTTATTGATTAGTAATTTAATGGAAATGGTTAATAAAATGTCTCTACATTATATCAGATATGATTAATTATATAATGAGATTAATTTTCAGAGCACTCCGAAGTATACAAAAAATCTTCTCACTCCAATACTTAAATTTGATAATAACGTTAGTGATTCTTTTAGTTATAAGTTTGAGTTTTATTTCTCTTTTGAACTGGATGATCTTTTCAGCAAACTGGGAAGTTGTTACTTTCAATCTCCCTTTATATGCTTTTGGTAGTTTCCCAGCCGATCAAAGATGGCGCCCTACTCTTTGGATTCTTACTCTTCTTTCATTGAGCGTTTTGACACTTTTCGGACCTGATTGGCGTGGGATTCGTAAAGCCCTTCCTCTAGCATGGATAACCACAGTACCTCTGGGCCTTTATTTACTTTCTGGTGGATTCGGATTGTCTCGAGTGATGAGTCGTCATTGGGGGGGGCTTTCGTTAACCATTTTACTTACTGGATGTAGTTTATTGTTCGCATTACCTTTAGGGATATCTTTGGCACTTGGTAGACAAAGTAAATTACCATTAGTCAAGAAGTTAAGTTCAATATATATAGATTCAATGAGAGCTGTTCCATTAATAGCAGTTCTTTTTTTTGGGCAACTGCTTATTCCATTGTTTCTTCCAATGGGAGTAGAAGTTAACCGTGTATGGAGAGCTATTTTTGCTTTTACTTTATTTGTCTCTGCATACATCGCAGAAGATATTCGAGGAGGATTCCAAGCAATACCTCGTACTCAAATGGAAGCAGCAGAGACTCTTGGACTAAATCAATTTCAGATTATTCGTTTTATTTTAATCCCTCAAGCTTTAAGAATTGCTTTGCCAGCTCTTACTAATCAGGCTATTGGTCTTTTCCAAAACACCTCTTTAATGGCAATTTTAGGTTTGGTAGAGTTGCTGGGCGTTGGTCGAAGCCTATTGGCAAACCCAGAATTTATTGGTCAATATATAGAAGTTTATCTTTGGCTGGCGAGTGTCTATTGGCTGTTCTGTACATTTATGGCTGTTCTTTCTAAACATCTTGAGCAGCGAATGACTATTCAAAAGAGCTAAGCAAACAGCTATGAAACATATAATTACAGCTAGGAATCTCTCCAAATCATATATAAAAGGATTGTATGCACTGAATGACATTTCTCTTGAAGTGGACGAAGGGAAAGTCTTGGTCATCATGGGTCCATCTGGTTCAGGCAAAAGTACCCTTATTCGTACTTTCAATGGTCTTGAAACCCTTGATGCAGGTGAACTAAATATTTTAGGAATTCACATTGATTCAACCCATGATGAGCGGAGAATTCGTCAAATAAGGAAGAGGGTTGGAATGGTTTTCCAGCAATTTAATTTATTCCCTCATCTTTCAATCCTAGACAATATAATTCTTGCTCCAGTTCAAGTACAAAAATGTCGTCAGGCTGATGCAGAAGAGCATGCTATGTATCTTCTTAGTCAAATGGGAATAGCTGCACATGCAAGTAAATACCCAAGTCAACTCAGCGGTGGTGAGCAGCAAAGGGTTGCAATAGCGAGAGCTTTAGTTTTAAAACCCGAATTACTATTATTTGATGAGCCAACTAGTGCATTAGACCCTGAGCGAGTAAATGAAGTTTTAGATGTAATGAGAACGCTCGCAAAACAAGGCATGACAATGGTAGTTGTCACTCATGAAGTAGCATTTGCAAAAGAAGTAGGTGATCAAGTTCTATTTATGGATTCAGGTAAGGTCATAGAAAAGTCTACTCCAAACATTTTCTTCTCTAATGCCAAGCATGAAAGGAGTAGAAAATTCCTTAATCAGATAGACAAAAAATAAATCTTTGACTAAGTGGCTTAAATGGCTAATAAAACCGTTGATAGGTTTACAATCCTAATGCTTCGCATCTTATTTGGGATGCTGAAAGTATTGTTCAACTAGTAAATGCCAGGAATAATCCAACCAAAAAAACCGTAATTAATGATTAATACAAATAAACCAATCATTGCTAAGCGGCCATTAGTTCTTTCCGCAATTGCCCAGTAGTTGTTGTCCATCAAAAAATACCAGGGATTACTTGTCCAGTTGAAATGTAGGAACCTAATAACGCAATGAATCCAATCATTGCCCAACGTCCATTAGCCTTTTCAGCTTCTTCGATATAACCTGAATAGTTCTCTATTAGTTCAGGTTGAGCTTCAACAGGAAACGCATTTTGACGATTACCTGATTCAGTTGTGATACAAGATGATGAAGTCATTTGAATAAAGTGATGTTAAAAAATTCCAGGAATAATTTGACCTGTTGTGATATAGGCCCCAAATGAGGCAACGATGCCAAGCATGGCAGCCCAGCCATTAAACTTTTCTGCTTCAGGAGTCATGGTTTAAAAAATGATGGGTTAAGTCATATAAGGATTGCTAGAGATAACCAGGAATAATTTGACCAGTAGAAAGATAAGTACCAACAAGGGCAAATACACCTACTAAAGCAAGTCTTCCATTGAGTTTTTCAGCAAAGACTTTTTCTTTTTCTAAGGGCTTACCTAAGTAAGTTCCCTCTTCAGAACAATTAATTTTTTTCATTAGATCACCCCAGGAATAAGCTGGCCTGAAAGGAGATATGTTCCCAAAAGAACCATAAAACCCATCATTGCTGGGCGGCTAATTGACCGCTCTAGGATGGCAAAATTTGTTTGCTCCATTTAACGTGAATGTAGATGTAACGGAATATAACAAATATTGTTACGCAGTGTGAAGGCAATTCCCTTGATTGACTTGCTCTTCTTTGATTAATTCTTATCAGGAGAGAACTAATAGTAATATTAGCAATGTTCTTACAGCTATGTTTTTAGTTTTTTATGTTCCTTATTTCATTCTTTGTAAAACTATTTCTATTCAATATATTGTCAAACCCATGAGGATGGAAGTACATAAATTAGAAAGAGGATTTTTGCTTTGTATATAGTTTATACTGCTATTTATCAATTTATGACTTCATTCTTTTATGTAGAGGGATCCCTATAAAAGTTAATTTTATGAGAACCTTTATAAGTATCCTTAAAGAAATGTTGGATCGATATTAAGCTTCAATAGCTTTAAACCTCACCTTATTAACATCAGTTAATTCATCAAGCATATATGTAGGGATACATCTGTTATTGACAAAAGCCAACTTTAGGAGTTCAAGATAGCTTTAACCCAAGATTTTGCTTTGAAAAACTTAGGCCTATATTTTAATTTCTTCTTCTCTAGGTACTATTTAAGGCCGCTATTATTTAAGCTCCTTTACAATACAAGCTTCAAGTTGAGAATACAACTCCTTATGATTAATATCTTTTCCTATTAATACAATCTTATTTTCTCTTTTACGATCTACTTTTGTATCATCCAATGTGAACCTTTTCCCAGATAAATGAAAGATATGAGTTAGCTCACTTTCTTCAAAACAAAGCAACCCTTTAGCCCTAAATATAGAAGATGGCAATTGATTATCTAGAAAATTTTGGAATTTTCTAAGTGAAAATGGAAATTCAGATTGAAAAGAAAGTGATTTATAGCCTTCTATTGAATTCCCATCATGGTCATGGTCATGGTCATGGTCATGGTCATGGTCATGGTCATGGTCATGGTCATTCAACAGAATATTTTTCTTAGCGATTAGATCTGATTGGAATAATCCAACACTTAATAAAAGAGGCAGGTCAACCTTTCCCCGTGTAGTCCTTAGGATTCTTGGATCAGTTTTGATCTCTCTTATTTTTGCTTCTATAGCAGTGATTTGTTCTTGGGTGACTAGATCACATTTATTGACTAATAATATGTCACCATAAATGATTTGTGATCTAGCAACTTGGCTGCTAAGTGTATCTTCGGAAAAGTTTTCGGCATCAACTAAAGTAATAATTGAATCTAATCGAAGCTTTTCCCTCGCTCCATTAATCGTCATGGCAACGGGTAAAGGGTCAGCCAGTCCAGTAGTCTCAACTATTAAATATTCTATGTGTTTATTATTATCCATTATTTTATATATTGTATCTAGTAGTTCCCCATTAATTGTACAGCATATACAACCATTTGTTAGCTCGACAATGTCTTCATCTGTCTTGACAATCAAGTCATTATCTATTCCTATTTCTCCAAATTCATTAACTAAAACTGCCGTTTTTAATCCCCCTTGATTAGTTAAAATATGATTTAAAAGAGTTGTCTTTCCTGAGCCAAGAAAACCAGTAATAATTGTCACTGGAACGCTCAGCTTTTCACCTTCGATAATATTATTTTTTGATTGTGACATTGAATTATTTAAAAGATTTCTCTACAAAAAATATATCATAAGAACCCTAACACGTTATCTAGATCAATAGCACCCAAGTTTGTTCCAGTTAAGGCAATTGCTTCAATTAAAAAAGAGCCTCTATGAATTACTCTCTTAAGCAATGATCTTCTAGGACCTAGCTTGGTTAAGGGAGGCAACATCAATGAGAGCTTAAGTTGTGTAAAATAATAATCATTTTCACCCTTATCCGCCAAGTGAATTTTGATTTTGTAAGGAAATGATCTCAAGAAAATCTAAGTGCCTTAAAAAGACGATGTGACGATTTTTTTTGTTTCCTAGTCTCCAGGATGCCTAGATCGATCTAGAAGACTTGGCTAATTCTTCTAAAGCAATCAAATAGCTATAAAGCTGAGCAAAAAAGAGAGGAATTATTTTAGCAACATCATAATAAGCTATCTGAAACTGATACTTAATATTTTCTGTTCAACCTCTTCCTTGCAATATCTACACAAAATAGATATATATAGGAGGTTATATCTAGCTGAGAATGCTTACTCTGATTACACTATCTTTCTCTCTATGTTTTATTGCTCTAACTGGATGGATGCTCACAACTTACTTGGTTAAAGAAAATTCCCAAAAGTTAATTCAAGAAGAACTCCTTAACTTGTTTGATATTTCTAAGATGTTTTTTGTATCCTTCAAAAGTCTTATAAAAGTTCTAGCAAGATATTCCTTCTCTGCTGATTCCAGTGTGGCAAGTCCTCCTGATCCCAATGGATTAGGTGAACAGCTATTAAAGTTTGTTCAACCAGTTGAAGCACCATTATTTGAGGTCCCAGTTAAGGAAGATGAGGACACTGAACTTTCATCATTCAGTCCAGAGCTAATCGAAGTAATTACTGAAGAGGAAGAAAAGATTGCCTAATATTTATGTCAAATACAAAATAGTTTTAAGTAATTAATCTCAACTATTGAGGCATGAATCCAGGTGATAACTTCTAATAGGGCAACATATATAGAGGCAACCTTTCTCCAACTCCAATCATAGTAGTTTTAGAGTTTAAATATTATGTGATCAATTCCAAATGCACAAATAAAGAGCATGAGGAGAAAGCATCATGCACACAAGTCCTTAATATTCAACTTTTCAATTAATAATCAAATAGGTTCATCTTGACTAATCCATATGAAGCATTAATAGACTATCAACCTCTATCTCAGAAGGATCCCAAATAGTTCTTCGTTAAAGATCCCACCAAAGCAAAGCACAAATGAGTCAAGAAATCACAGCTGAATATGCCAAAAAAGCTCAAAAAGATGCTGAATGGGCTTACAACAATGCAATGGAAAAGTTCTACTACTCAATGTTGGAAGTTATTTTTTTCAGGATCAAAAGTCATCTAAGTCATCGGGGGTTAAAGAAAGTCATGAAGATAGATGAGAACAGGAGCAAAAATGAAAACTTAAGTGTTGAATTTAGTCAGAAAACTTGGGCTGTTTTGGCAGAGTCATGGGCAGGTGCAGAAGGTGTAGCGATGACAAAAATTGCTGGTCTTTATGGACTTGAGATAGCTGATTTGGATATATCTAAACTTGAGAGACTTCAAAAAAAATCTAACAATCCATGATGCGACCCAACTCCTAAACAAACTTAGAAGGAAGGAAATATCTCAATCTCATCCCAAAGCACTAATTAACTAACTAGCTTCAACAGGAGGTATACATAAAAAGATTGAATCCCTAATAAAGGTCCATTTAGCACTTTGGAACATTTGATTCCTTTTCGTTCCTTATCACTAAAGAATTCTGAAAACAACATCGCTCAATAATGGGAGATATACCTTCCTCTAATTCTTGTAACAGCTCTTTCTTAAACGCCTCTCTGTTCTCAAGTGTGGGTGGTTCGTACCCTGATTCTTGAACATCAACTAGAAGAGCCAAGATAGTCCTATGAAAAAGAGGATGACGTAAAGGCATTTTTAGGCATGAAGAAGGGGGACGTATTTCGATGTCCCCCTTTGAGTCCAGCTCTTATTCTGATACCAACGAGCTCGGACTCCTGTTTTATTTCTAGCCAACCACGAACAAAGCGCAAAGAGTATAAACACCTCTTTTTTAACTTTGCTGGCCAATAAAATATGAGCTTAAAGTTATAATAAGAGGAAAAATGACGTCATTGGAATACCAAAAAAACTCATGCTAGCAGAAATTTTCGCCAAGATAACTTGCTATTGCAGATACTAAGTGCTGGAGAATGAAAAGTTAAGGTTTAGGTATAGAAAGGGATTAAAAGGATCTAAAAGTGAGGGTCGATAAGAAAGTAAAAAGGTCTGTCATCGTTCTTACCGCTAAGAAAATCTTCTCTTGCGTGCCAAATCCATTGTTGTTGAACTGTCAGCAATAAACCTAAGTTTGCCAGCAATTAGCGCTCGTACCCATTTCATGTAACTATCACACAACCGTCAAGGAAAATTTCTTTTAGTTTTTCATGTTTCATTTTCGTTTTGAATTGCCTCTCTAGGAATCACCCAAACATCATCATTAATATTTTCTCCTAACCACTCCTTATATTCTTTAAATATACATCGCCGGTCAGAAGGTTCTTTTAAGATTTCCATTCTTGAGACAGCATTATGCAAAGCTAAGTGAAGGATTGCTTTTAACTCTGAATCATTATTCATTACTCGAGAAAGATATCTTCTACCCAATGCATAGCTAAAAATTACAATCTTGATATTGTATAAAATACTCTTTATGTATAAATACTGATTTAGGCATTGTATCTGTACACGTTTCTTCTAGGTTTGATGGTCTTTTTTCCTCAGTCTAAAAGGTTTATCATCATAGTCTTAAGCAATTCTTGAATGAAATGACAGATAAAAATCTCTCATATTGGCTAATGAAGAGTGAGCCTGCTTTTATACAAATGGATCTCAGCGATTCGTAAAAATCTATTCTAGCAAGACTATTCATTACCTCTAATCTCTTAGAATAGTTTTGGTTGACAGCCGATCTTCGGATCAATGCAAGGGCGCTCTGAATGGGTGGCTTTTTTATTGATCTTCGCAACAAGGCTTTTCATCAAGACTTTCAGCAATTCCCTTAAGCGTTTTTGCAATATATTCATCAGGCCATTTTTGCTCTGCTTTGATTGCTTCAACTGCAGTCATTACAGTCTCCCAGGCAGCTTGAACTTCATAAGGGTCCTTAGGTGAAAATTGTTCAGCCATCTAACCTCTCTGCATAATCTCGGAGAATTTCTGCAATTACTTTAGGTGGGATTTCTTCTTGAGCTTCTTTGCACAAATCAAAGAACTGTTCCATAAATTCTTTTCGTGTCATTTAGGGAAAAATAAATTCATTTCTTCCACACTTATAGCTAAATCCCAAGTGCTATGGGCTGAGAAAAGCATTAAATGTGCTCTCCATTTATTTAATTCCTAAATATCTTTCGCAGTAATTATTAGAAATAACACGTCTATCTAAATCTTTGACTAGCTCGAGCTTTAGTCGTTTCATTGCTTCTTCGCCAGTTATTTGATAGCTAGATTGAAGTCTGCCACATGTATCTCTAACTTTAAAATCATTAGCTGATGGAGTCCTGATATAAGCAGCAAATAGAGCAAGGAAGATTCCAAGGGTAACGAACCTTCTATGGTTTCTCCACCATTCGTAGGAATTGAGGTCTAGGAGTTTTTTAGGATTCAACATAATTAACGTTTCATATTAGCTTTATCTTATCTAGCTCAAGTTTTCATATCGCTAAGAATCTTTCTTCTTGAAAAACTGTTGAAACATCCTAACCAAATAAATAATGGAGCCTATAAACAACAGCATTGGAAATAGTGTTTCCTTAACTCCTTTAAATCCCTTTAATTTAATTGATCTTCTTACCTTTTGCGTGACCCTATATAGGGCTGCCCCCTAAGATCCTAGTTGGGCCGAAAGGATTCGAACCTGCGACCTAGTGCTTGCTAAGGACGAGGGGTTAAACAATACGACAACCTCACAAGTAAATCATAACAACGTTAAAGTTGCCTTATCAATTTATATCACTAGTTTGAAATTCATGAGCGATCTCAATGTCTTCAAGATCTTCTCTTGTTAACTCATAGCTTGATCCTTCTCTCTTCAATTTTTCTTCTACCCAGGCAATACATTCTTCAAGATCCGGGTAATTAGGTTTCTTGCTTACAATCCAATCTTGAAGTTGGTTAGACACATACCAAGTGAATTGCAATTCCATCAACTAAATCCTTTGCTCACAAACATGCTAAAAGTTATAAGTAAAAACGGTTATCGTTATCTTAGTATGTATAATTAGCTTTTAGCCGCCTTTATCTAAGAAGAATCATAAAGGCAAGAACCTCCGTTGAAAATTGATCCATAAGCAGAGCTAAATGATTCCTAGTAACTTCACTATTTCCAAAACTGCTATTTCTGAATTAATTAGACAGTCTGCAGTTGGAGGGACTCCTGGAGAAATGCATATTGATTTATTACCCGATGGTTTTGGTGAAGGCTGGTTATATATTCGTTTAAGACCAGGAAAACTTACAGGTATTCCGCTAACCAGGACTGATGGAATAACCTTATTTGCTCCATCAGAGCTAATTAGTTTATTGAGAAGCATGAAACTAGATTATTCCGGAGATTTAAGTGGTGGAGGTTTTTTGATTAGCACTCCAAAAGGAGCAGAAGCAAGCGCATGTGGCTCCGGTTTTAGAATGGAGAGTAATTAAAAAAATTACCGTGCTAACTATAAATATTTTTCTGTCAGTTCAGATCTGTTAGCTATTAGTAATCAAAACTTGATTGAAATAGAATAAAAAAATGAGGGTGTGAATGTTAATCCATCCACACATCATCCACACATCGCAATATCGCTGAGATCCCATGGCACAACAGGAACCTAACCACTGGCTAATGAAGTATGAGCTAGATGGTTACAAAACCAAGAAGTCATAAAAAATATAGTTATAGCAATCTATTTCAGCTTTTAATCAAATAAACTTATTACTTCTTTAAAGGTATTGGCATCATTTTCCCACCACCTTGATCATCATCATCTTCAAATGAGAAAAAGATAACCACTATTGCAAAGATCGCTATAAATAATGAATAAGAGATAACTGCAAATTCACTCATTTGTTCTTATTTCGAATTTCGAAAGAGAATATCAGAATAAGAAAAAAGGAATGTATCTAATTTGACAACCACATTTTTAGAGGGAGCTTAAATTTGAAATATGCTTACTCCTGTATAATTCATGTATACCCTCTAACTGATTATGAATAGCAAGCAATTGAGAGCTAATATGATCAATATTTTCAATACCATTTAAGTCCAAAAGAATCCTTTCAATTCGATTCTTTGATTCTATTAGAATGTGGCATTGCCTCGTTCCTGATTCGTATAGCATTAATTTTAAGAGCAATTTTACGAATTAAAGACTATGCAAATGAAGTCATAGTCAATATAATAACTCCTATCATGGCTAGTCTGCCATTAAGGATTTCTGCTTTCTTAAGATCACAGAAAGACATATCTCAGAAATTAAAAGTATTTGTTGATGAATAATATACTAACAAGAAAAAGAAAGTGTATGTATCTATTTATGCTTTTCTCAAAAAACATCGATGCCAATTAAAATTACTATAATATTTAGTATTCCTCAATACATAATTACGATAAAATTGCCGTATTTAATCTAAATAAATTAGCATTTAAAAATAAATACTATCAAAAAAACTTTTTGTCAAATTAGATACATCTAAAAAACAATAGCGCTGTAGCTTAATTTCAAACAAAGCTAATACTATGGAAACTAAAAGCTTGAGGCAACAGGCTCTAATAAGAAAAGCAATTATTAAAGAATTTCAAAAATGCCATCCATCCGGAATTACTTTTCAAAAGAAGTCTTTTAAGCCTTCCTTAAAAGTCAATCAATCAAACTACCAGACATCTCGTTAAACAATGGATGATAATCAAGACTTTCATGGGACGAGCCCTGACCTTTACGAAGAGATATTAGCTTACGAATCCCTAGACCCATACGAAGGTCTTTTGAATCGCTCGAAGAATACTAGAGCAGATCTAAAAAACAGTGCTAAGGAAGTTTCACGCCAAGAGCATCCTAAAGACTGATCTGCCTATTGTCGTGATTACAAAATGAAAACGATTATCGTTCTTGTCTTCTGATAGGCTCGACAACGTTTGGTCTTGCGTAAAAGATGGGAAGAAAATGGTTGATTTCAGGCTCGCCAGGGTGCGGGAAGACTACCTGGATACTTAACAAGATCAAAAGCAATCAAGGTGCTTGCGGATATTTACGCCTAATTGAACAAGCCAACAATAATAAAGAAAAGTTACCTGAATCTCTAATTGATTACACATTCTTGAAAGATCAAGCTCCTCATCTACAAGACTTATCGGACTGTTCTGATACTTCTATGTCACAACAGAAAGACTTCTTAATTTTGATTGAGCTTTCACAATCTCAATCACCTGAAAGCTTAGAACCAGCAGAGCTAAATCCTTACGTCAAGAGTCAACTTGAGTCTTTAAGGCTACAACCTGATAGGCACCTACACTTTGGTCGAGACTCAGAATTACCTAATAATGACACGTTGGTTTTCAAAAAACTTGAATCTTGGAGCCTCAACCTTGCTAAAAGAGTCTGGGATCCACAGAGTCTGAATACCTTTTGGTTTGAGCTCGTGAATGGAGCCTATGGAGATGTCTATAGAGCCAAGGCTCTCATGAACTTACCCGATGGACAGTCTATTTTCTTCAATTGGATTGTGAGTCAAAAAGGGTCACAATTTCTTCCACTAAAAACAGTTTCCCCTCCTAATGGCAGGCCTGAAAGCCCATCAGCACTAGTTATACAAGGTAAAGGACTTGATTGCATAGGCATTGAGTCAACGATTAATCACTGCCTACTAAACGATGCCTTACTCGAAATGCATCAAACACCTTTACGAAATCAACAGCCAGAAGCTCTTCGCACAAACTAATCATTATGAAACACGCAGTTATCTCCTGCCTACATGCCAACCTCGCTGCAGTGAAAGCGGTATTAAATGATATTGATCAACAAGGAATTGACGATATCACTTGTCTTGGAGATCTTGTAGGCTATGGGCCACAACCGAATGAAGTAGTAGATCTAGTACGAGAACGTGCTATTGCTAGCTGTCAAGGGTGCTGGGATGAAGATATTATTGAGGGTCTTAATGCATGCGAATGCAGCTACCCATCTCAACTAGCGGAAAAGCGTGGACATCTAGCTCATGAGTGGACAGCAGAACAATTAACAGATATCAATAAGGATTTTCTAGCAAGTTTGCCAACATCCATACGTAGAGATCGCATCTTATTTGTTCATGGCAGTCCCAATAGCCAACATGAGTATCTTCTACCTGACATGAATGCATTTGCAGCACTTGAAAGAGTTGAAAAAGCCGGAGCTGATACCTTGTTTTGCGGACACACTCATCAACCTTATGTACGTGAACTAAAAAATGGATCAATTCGAGTACGGCTACAAAATACCTCTAATAACAAGGCAGAAGAAAAAGAAATAAATTTACCTATGCGAAAAATCGTCAATGCAGGATCAGTCGGCGAGCCTCGTCATGGCAGCATTAATGCCACCTATGTAATCCATGATGATGTTAGTGGTGAAGTTGAAATCAAAGAGGTCGCCTATGATATTAGGCAAACATGCCAAGCCATTATTGATGCTGGACTGCCACCAATATTTGCATGGCGACTAAGCCATGGCTTTGAATTTGCTGAGCAAGCTGAAGATGCTAGTCATGTTTGCGAACGATGATTGAACGCTGGGCACTAGTTAGTGGTCTAAAAGGTGACCTGGAAACCTACGAGCTAATTCAAAGCGATTTAAAGAAGGCTCGCGGAGTTAATACCTTATTTGTCCTAGGAGATATGATCGGGCCTGAACGCAATTGTGATGCACTATTAAACCGACTACAAAATCCCCGACGTGGAGAGTTGAAACCTCAATGTATTTATGGCTGGTGGGAAGAGCAACTACTTGCAGAGCAAGGATTACGAGGCGAGCAAAAGGCTGATGCCTTACGGCTAAATAAAGGAGAAGAAGCAGTAACAGCCTTATTGAATGCTGTTGATAGCTATCATCTCAAGTGGCTAGCATCACTTCAATTTGGCTTCATTGAATTAGACTGCGGCTTAATCCATGGAAGCTCAGCAGATATAGGAGATAACCTTACATCTCAAACATCTCCTCTCATTCTTATTGATCGCCTCACTCGACTTGATGTAAACAGATTATTCACAGCACACAGCACCGAGCAATTTCATCTTGAACTCACGGGGGGAGGGCTCGATTCACAGGTAAAAGAACTGAATGGCGAAAGTCAACATCAGCAAAAAGTTTCTAAACAAAGCATCATTGGAATTGGAGCAGGCGCGAATTACACCATCTATGACGTTGGTAGTGATAAAACACACTTTCTGACCGTTAGTGGTCAATACAATACAAAAGGTAAGGGTTTCGCATAACAAGCATTCTTAGAAGTAATTCTCATTTGCTTTAAATGCTAATTAGATAGAGTAAAGAAATGAGGGTGAGAATGTTAAGCCATCCACACACCATCCACACATCGGAATATCGCTGAGAACCCATGGCACAAAAGGAACCTAACTACTGGCTAATGAAGAGTCAATTTATCTTCCTGTCCTCCTTTTTCAGCTAACTGTCAAGATTCACCCTAACTTTCTCTAACTTCTTTCTATTTACTTTTAGATATTAGTTCCAAGTAGAAAGATCTGTAGTACCAGATGATCTCTGCATCCAAGAAATCTTCCAAGCGCTTTCTATTTTCTTGAAAATCATTGAATAACTTGATAAGTCATTGTTTTGCTCACCTTTATAGCTAAATGCTTCTTTCAAGGTAAAAGCAGCAAAGCCCCAGTCTGAATTTTCTTCTAGTCGATGAATCTTTACTAATTCAGAGAGCTCAACAACCAAATCCGCGTTGTTATACATCCCCACAAGAGCTTCTGCAGTAATAGGGTTACCACTAGGTCTAATAGCTAAGAAATCATCAGTAACATTAGAAATCAAAAAAGACTTATTTTCATCTCTATTTGCAAAACCTTTGATAAGAGCTTCTATCTGCCGAGAATCTGAAGACAATGTTTTGAAAGCATTTGATTAAATGATCTCATACACAAAGAGATCAGGCTGTCTATTTTGATTGTTTGAGCAAATACTTATTAGATAAAAAAAAGAAGAGTTGTAAAAAGTGGGCTTACCCAAACCCAGTCAACACGTGAAGATTACAGACTATGACTGAACAACGTTAATGGCTAATGAAGAGCGAGCATATTTTGATAGCAATGGGTCTCTGCTTTTGATCAAAATTCATTCGAACTTTTGCTAATTTACATATCAATGGCGTGGGCTAATTGCAATTGATAACATGTCACCAAACCGCCCAAAATCAATGTTTAAAAAGATTTTCATCTCTATAACTTTTGCCTTAATACTTTTTTGTGCACCTGGAATTTCCCAAGCAGCTCAATCTCCTGTAGACGTTCAAGAAGTTTTTACAAGCACAAAAACAATTGAAGGCGATAGCTTCACTTATCCAAAAGGTAAAGCTGAAATGCGTCTATATAGGGTAGAAGTGGCAGCAGGTGAGGAGGTCCCTCTTCACTCTCATCCAGCCCCATTAACTGGCCATATTGAAAAAGGAGAATTGACACTTAAGAAACAGAGCGGAAAAAGTCAAACTTTTCGTAAAGGCGACTCTTTTCTCTTAGGTGCGAAAACCCCTCCTCACACAATGGGAAACACTGGGAACACATCAGCAGTCATGTGGGTAAGTGTTGCTTCTGCTGAAGGAGTCCCTACATTGACACCTGTCGAATAAGACCTCATTAACTTCTTCTCTTGTAATGACAAAAAATATTTCCCTAAATTAACCCTTAGTTATCTACACATCAAAGAAGCTATTAAGTGAACTGATTTCAATGAGTAAGGAAAAAATACAGACTTCTTTGATAAATAATGTGAAATCTCGATTAAAGAGCAAAAGCAAATCTTGTTTAAGAAACTAAGACTTGAAGTAAATGGGATGTTTCTTAATGAGTGACACCACCATCCATAATTGTGATATTGGTATAAATTGAATTAGCCCAACGTAACTTGCTCAATTCTTGATATTCAGCACTGTCATAAGCGTCAATTGCAGCTTGCTTTGAGGGGAACTCAATAATCACTGCTAATTCTCCACCTTGTCCTTCTACAGTTTTTGGTTCCATATCTTTAGCAAAGACTAATCCTCCTACTGATTCAATCCAAGGCTGAAACGCTTCAACATATTCAGCAAATGCTGGATTAGTAACGGTTGTTGTGACAATCCAGAAACCCTTGGCCATCAGAAAAAAATCAATTCAAAATAGCTTTACATACTCCTTGCATTTTGGGAATGTACGTCAGAAAGTCAAAGAAAACAAGATTCTAAGAGTTTGGACATTTCAAAGATTGTTCGTCAGCATTAATGACTAGACCCTGATCAATAGCAACTTCACTATATTCATTTTCGATTACCGCGATTCTTTTACGTTTTCTTCACTCAGAATCCGATTAATGAGAGTGGTTTTCCCAGAGCCGAGGAAGCCCGTAAGGATGGTGACAGGTACTTTTTGTTCGATAGTCATTTTGTTTTTGTTAAGTCTTTAGTACAATTTGAATTGGTCAATCTAATATCGATTAAGTAATTCTTGTCGATACCCAAAAGCTCGATAGCCTTTCCTTCAAAATCATCAAGATCAGAGTAGTTGTAGGGAACTTTTAGCCGTAAGATTAATTTCCCATCTTCTTTTGAAATGGAGTGATCCGAAAATTTAAGTTCTTCTATATTTTTATCAAAGTTATTTGAGATTGATGTCTGACCCCAGCTAATAATTGTTCAAAGTATATCTTTTATGAGCTATCAAACTTAAAATATTTAAAGCTTCCGGCCTTGCCATCTAATCTTATGAAGCATGGATTCCTTCGACCCAATTAATTCAGTAGCAGGCAGTGGAAAAAGCTTTGATACTTTGACGCTTTTCATTTTGGCTATCGGAACTTTCTTTTTTGGTGCGATGACGGCTGCGATTCAAAGAGGAATCAAAGAACAAGGCTGGTTTGGTTTTAAAAAGCCAAGTCGTGTCACTCAAACCAAAGAACAAATAAAAACATTGGAAGACATTGCAAAAAAAGCGAACAATTCAGAGTAATGGGTAAGTCACTAAGAGTTTTAGAATTGTCCGAGCGGATACAAAAAAGCACAGACGACATAATTACCATCTGTGCTTTGCTTGATATACCTGCGACATCAAGGGTTAGTTGTTTGACCGATGAGAACGCTCAGAAGATCATTGAATACTATAAAGAAACTACTGGTTAAGCCAATTTAGCTGCGGCTTTAGCGGGAGCTTTTTTAGCACGTCGAGCCTTTCTTGGTTTGGCAACTGTTGAAGCTACAGCCTTCTTAGCTACAGCTTTCTTAGTAACTGCTTTTTTAGCTGCTGGCTTTTTAGCTGCGGCCTTCTTTACAGTTACTTTCTTAGCAACACGCTTTTTAAGAGATGTTTTCTTAGCAGTAGCACCTTTGCGAGTACGGTGTGCAACAAGCATCGCCCACTCTTCTGCGGTTACATTGGCTGGTTTGGTGCCGTGTAGTTCTGAAGCTTTGGCTGCCTTCTCGATGTCCTTAATCAGGTTTTTCCAAGAAGATGCATAGCGCTTATCAGACTGGGACTTTGCACCGCTTTCAACAAGAGATTCAACTACTCCTTGAGCAGTAATTTTCTTGCGTCTACGGTTAAAGATCTCCTTCTGTAGAGTGGCGATCATTGCCTCAGCCTTAGGCGAGACATTGATTTTTAGTTGAGACATTAGGTAGTTAATACCGAACCTCTATCTCTACCACAGATAAGGTGTATCAATCAAATCGATGACCAAATATCTGTCATGTTAGAGGTCTTCTCACGCAACTTCTACGTGGAAGGTAATTAATCTCCAACCATGATCAATTAATTCATCCCATGTTTCTATCGCTGGTTCAAGATCAACTATTCTTCTATTCCTAAATTGAGAAGGAGTGCCTTCAGAGGTTGCGTCCCATTTGTCCATGAGGACTTTAGGTAATCGTTGCATGCACATTGGATCCTTATGGAATAGGAGCAAGCACTTACCTTTTGGGTCTATAAGCCATCCGTTTGGAATCATCACTGATAGTTGAAAATCTTTTGGAGTATGAGAGCCACGCTTCATTAGATGATTTTCTTCTGGCTACCCGTGGAAGTGTGAGGAACCTTTTAAATGGCATAGAAGAAACAATGGCAATCATCTTTTTACAGAAACGTGGCACGCTCAATCGGGTAGTACAGGTATACTAATCAAAACTTTTGGTAGTTGTCAACACCTTTTATTTACATGGCATGTGTTAGCTTCGTTGTATCTCGGACGAGATCAGCTAGAGGAAGAACACTCAAGCGGAAGTGATATTGGCAAGTCCAATTCATTAAGGACAAAATCAAACACAGGAATCTTAATGACCACAAAAGATTTGAATAAAGAGTATGCAGACACAATGCATCAAGCTGCTGAGGCATCTGGCAGACGGGAAACTCTTGAGCTTTACAAGAAAGCAAGATCAATCAAGAAGAAACTATATGGTGATGACCCCGAATATCCTCTGATCCATAGCGGCTAAAAACGACAAAAATCAGTCAAGCCTATTAACGATGTACTCAGGACTTTAAAGCCACCCATGGCACCTTGTTTTTCATGATATATAGTACCTTTTCCTACAATTAAAGTTCGTAGATAAGTTATATAGCGTTTTGTTCTGCGTACAGGAGAAATATCTTTTTATTATTTTTTTTGCTGACATAAGTTTGTACTGATTTATTCATTTATGCAGTGGAGACCCATTAGCAATAGTAACTGGTGATCTTGGTGTTAGTTCTCTCCAATTGCCTAGACTTAATTAAGGTCAAGGGAATCTATTGGCTGCACTTGATTTCAACTACATGTTCTCCTAAATGAAACGCTTACTACTTGCCTGTCTTACGGCTATCACATTTCTCATGGCTTCGGTTGCAACTGTTGCGTCTACTGCAGATTTATCACCCGCTGTGTCAGAGATAAGTAAGAATTTCTCAGAGAAGTTCTGTACGTCTATTAGGAATGGACTTACTCCTGAAAAAGCTGGAGAGAGTACTGCTGCTCAACTATCAAAAGGCTTATTGTTCTCTCCTGTTATGAAAGAAATAATGTCTGCTCCAAAAGAAGATTTAGCTGCATCTTTATCCAATAATATTTTTGATGGATGTGGGAACGACCTTGGAGGTACTAAAGAAGAACTTGATGATTATCTGGTTCAATTAGCTAATAAAATTCCAAGTAAATCCTCTAGCGGTTTGCAGCTTCCTCAGACTCGACAGTAACCATCTAAATAAAAAGCCGCCCATTAAGAGCGACTTTTTATTTTGGGAATTAAGACTGAAACACCTGAAGAACGAAAAAGCTCTCTTGGAGAAGACAACAGTCATAGCCTTGTGCAAACTCTGTTCAAACTGTTATTCCGTTTTCCAAGACGAATAAAAGGGTCTCGAGTTCTGATCAAAACCCATTTGACCTTTTGGACCATTTTCTCATCAGATAAGAATTTAATGACTGTGCCTAAATCACGTGCTCTACCAACTACTGGCGCCCTAACTGGAGTCCTTGAAGCACTAGCATTCTTCCGCGATCCTAGCTTCGCCAAAAGGCGATTTGATCGTCTTGGCAATGTCTTTGAGACATCAATGCTTGGGCAACCAATGGTGTTCATTCAAGGGGACAAAGCTATTACTGATTTGTTATCTCAACCAGAGGCGATTGAAGTTTGGTGGCCAGAAAGTGTTCAAAAACTTTTGGGGAGCCATTCACTAGCAAACCGCAATGGAGCAGCTCATAAAGCAAGGAGAAGGGTAGTAGCTCAATTATTTTCCTCTTCAGCACTTCAACGTTATAGCCCTGGTATTATCGACTTGATTGACGAGCTTTGCATAGAACTAAAAACTTCAAAAACTCCTCTCCCTTTAGCCGAGAAAATGCGACGTTTTGCTTTTTCCGTTATCACTACAACTGTTCTTGGACTGGAGGGTAATGATCGTGACAAGTTATTTTCTGATTTTGAGATCTGGACCAATGCACTCTTCTCAATTCCAATCGCTGTTCCAGGAAGTCCCTTTGCTAAAGCTCTAAAAGCAAGAAAACGTTTACTTAACAAACTTCAAGAAATCCTTAGTCAACCTATCAATGGCAAAGGTGGCTTGGATTTGCTAGCAGGAGGTCTAGATGAAGCTGGTATTCCTTTCTCAGATGAAGATTTGGGAGAGCAACTACTTCTACTGTTATTTGCGGGGTATGAAACCACAGCTTCTGCTCTGAGCTGCCTAATGCGAGAATTACTTCTCAATCCAAAAGTAAAAACATGGCTTCTTGAAGAGATAGATACTCTAGAATGGCCTCCAACTCCTGAGAAAACACCTATAGTCTATGACCCTGGTAATGCTCCAAGACTGGATGCACTCATAAAGGAAGTAATGCGATTCACTCCACCAGTAGGTGGTTTTTTTCGCCGCACCAAGCAATCCTTGGTTTTAGATGACATTCTCGTTCCTAATAATCGTGTAGTACAAGTAGCTTTAATTGCTTCTAACCGCCATGGGATTGGTGATCTAGATATATTTCGACCACAACGTCACCTTGAGAATGAATGTTCTTTAAAACTGATGCCTTTCGGTGGAGGCGAACGTGTCTGCCTGGGTAAATCGTTAGCTGAGCTTGAGATCAGATTGATGGTGATTGGGTTATTTCGTAAATTGCAAATTGACGTTATCCCGACTCAAGACTTCACCCTAAGACAGATTCCAAGTCCATCCCCTCGTGATGGGTTGTTAGTAAAGGTAAAAGTGTGAGAACTCCTTTAGAAATCAATACTTCTAAGCCGTGATCTTTTTCTTGCCATTTGAAATAGCATCAACTTTCAATCTCCTGATTTTTCCATCTTCCCAAATCCAAAAGACAGGCTCGGCTGCTTTTGCATTCTGCAAATCAGATCTATGTTTCAAACTAACAGGCTTAAATTCTTTATTTGGATCAAAATCGCTATCTCTAACTGCCTGATTCAATACAATGCTGCCTTCTGATCCAGAAACAGATCGGTGATAAGTACCAATAGGTATCTGGAGAGCGCCCATTTTTTGATTGAGATAAATCACATGATGAGGCTCTTCCCATTCGGGATTAAGCAAGGTAAAAGTACGCTTCCCCTCTAAGACTAAGTTGTGATCAACCTGGTGATGATGCACATAATACTGCTCATATTCATCGTCATTTGGAGGAGAGGTTGCACTTCTATGATGAATGACTACATCAGATCCATTAGAGCCCTTGATTCCTGCATCAAAGAAACTAACTTGAGGTGTTTCCCTAAACACATTCATGGGAACAAAGTTTAAAGAAGTCTTTTTTTTACTTTTCGTTTGATTCCACAGAACGTTAATTCGTATTGAGTCATCTAGACTTCTCAAAACAGGGCAGTCCTTTGTGGCCTTTTGAAGAACCTTTAATTGATCAGGTTCTAAATGACTTGGCATCTCAATTTGTAGCAATAAAGATTCAATTTTGCGTGGACCATAAGTTGTCATCTTCTTATCAATTGCAACTGTTATCTCATCTAATTTCCATCCTTTTTCTTTGGCAGTGATTCCCATCACTGTAAGAAAACAAGTCCCTACTGCTGTCGCCAATAAATCAGTAGGGGCAAAATTTTCTCCTTTTCCTGCATGATCAACAGGTGCATCAGTTCTAAGTGTTTGACCAGAATGCACATGCTGAGCTTCTGTATGCAAATTTCCTAAATAACGACAAAGAATTCTGTCTACACTTCGTAAAGCTTACAAGTAGATTTAGCAGGATGAAGTTTGCATTCCTCTTCCCAAAACAAGCCTTGCTTTTGTTGTGGCAATTCATAAGAGAAGTCATGAATATAATCAAGATCTTTCAATGGATTTGGAAAGACTGTAAAAGGAGTTCTGAGTTTCATAACCCTCCTGTTCGGTTAATTCATTTTTAACACATTCTTGGAAATTACATATAGTGCTTTCACGAAAGTATTTAGACTGTACGGTTCTTACTAACCAAAGTGTTATTAACCGTCTTAAGTGATATTTACCGTATAAATTTCTTCGGTTTACATCATTAGTGATTTCTAAATCTAGGGGCAAAATAATACTATTCCCGCACGGAACATCATGTACACATCCTTATTTGACACAGTTCTCTTCGACTCATTCTTTTCCCCAATGAGGACTGTTTATGTTGTCTCTGATAGTCAACTAGAGGAGATAAAACGTAAGCAAAGACAAGAGGAGCTCAATAATCTTGAAGCTTCACGCAAAAGGCTTGAGGAGAACTATCAGTCACGTATCAAAATTATTGATGAACGTGAGCATGAACTTCAAGAAGAACTCAAAGCGCTAGCACCAGCAGAAAAAAAAACTAATCTTGCTGCTGAAGAAACTGAAAACTGCGCTATTAAGGCTTAAGCCTTTTAACTAGCGGAGTGATGGGGATCATTAATAGCTATAAAGGGGCCTTGTATGGCCCCTTTATTTGTACAATTTTAGATGAATATCCTTAATGACAACCAAAGAAGGAACCACGTAAGATATTTTCAAACATGAAGAAGGGGGACGTATTTCGATGCCCCCCTTTGAGTCCAGCTCTTATTTTAATAGCAACGAGCTCGGACTCCTATTTAATTTCTAATCAACTAAGAACAAGGCGCAAAGAGTATAAACACCTCTTTTTGATATTTACTCGCCAACAAAATATGAGGCCTAGGTAGATCAAAAGTATAAAAAGGCGATGGAATTCAATTTACACGTTCTGATCAAAACCAGGATCTCTTTATCCGTTACTACTTCCCCAATCGCAAGATAATTCACACTCAGTGAGACTTTCCTTCTCAAGGCGGCTTAAAATTCTAACCATATCAACTGATGAGAGACTTCCATCATCATTCCACTTAAGAGTTGTTTTTCGCTGAACTGGAATGTATTCTTTATTTCTTGGAGAGGGAAGAAATTTAACCTTTTTATTTTCAAGACAATCTAAATAGGATTTAGCAGCATGAAGGTCTGCCGTGTAAGTACATTTATTTAGAGAACAAGCTCTAAACATTCTGCCACTCAGACCTTGCAAGCAAACAATTGAACCGCCATAAGGAGTTATATGGAAAGGCTTTTGAATGGTCATTACTCACTCTCCATTATTAGAAGGGTGCGTAGTTTTGTATCAATCACTACTAAATGGTAATAGGTCTTAATGCTCAAGAATTAAGTTCGTTACCGCTCACGAAGGTCGATTCATTAACGAAATAACCCTAAGGTCTATTGCTATAACTAACAAAAACTACTGATCAAGGGATAGGTAAGAACCGTATGTTGTGATCTGTTTGTTATTAGCAATCAAAACTTGATTGAAATAGAAAAAGAAATAGGGGGTGAGAATGTTAAGTCATCCACACATCACAATATCGCTGAGATCCCATGGCATCACAAGAACCCACCTACTGGCTAACGAACATTACTAAAGCGTCCCCTAAGATTGTTTCTAAAAATTTTTCTTTTTACTCAATTCCAAACTTTGGCAAGAATGGGCCCATCCCAAATTCCGAAGGAGCATTACCATTCCCTGGGTAAGTCACCCATAAACCTATATCTGTAATCTGCCAAGTCAACCCATAGCTTTGCACCTCAGACGTTATTGTTATGGGAGTTGCCAACTGTACATCTCCAACCATTCTTGTAGCAGCATCACAACTATTATTATCAGTTGCAGTCACAAGACTATCATTAGTTAAGTATGCCTTAGTTGTTCCATAACCTGCAGTTGTTGTAGAAGGGGAATCCCAACAGCCATTGCCACCAGCAAGCCCAGCCAAGTCGAAATTCGCTTTAGTAAAATTATTGACATTGTCGCTGGCTGTGGAGTTGCTAGTTGTGTAATAAGTCTTGTCATTGAAATAAACCCTACCTTTCAATCCCATGAGATTACTAACCACTGCATAGCCATGAGAATAAGTACCATTTGGAACCTTATAAGTTGTGCCAGTAGATAAACCCTTAGAGGCAAATGTCGCAAGATCTACTATTTCCCCTGCAGAAGATTCCCATGCTTTCTCGCAAGTTGCACGACTAAAATTATTTCCTGCTAAGGAACTAGAAGTACAAAAGCCCAGTTCATAAAATTTTATTTCCATAATTTCAGGAGTTGCCAGACAAACCGCGGTCATAGCATTTGAATTACCTTCCGCAGGGCAGGTTGGATGCCCCCCCCATGCTGCAATTGCTTTTTGAGGGTTCGGGATTAATGATGCTATACCAATCCCAACCAAGCCAAGGGCACCTTTTAAAAGAGAGCTGAAAAGAGAATTAGAGTTCATTTGTTTGGAATAAGAATGTTAATTGAATAATTTTGTTTATTTGTTTAGCCACCTCTTACTTTGAAAGTGAGTGTGCCTCTCTCAAGCAAGACTTCATAATTACGCCTAACTGGTTGAGTCATTTGGGCAATTAGATTATGCTTAAGATTTTGCTTCCTAAAGATTACAGGTCGTTCAGTCCAATTAAATCTCAAGCCAAAAAAGATCTCATCTGTTCTTGGTAGAGCTGAATTAGCTACTGTCTTACCCGCATTAAGTTGATTACCTACCCAAAATGCAAAATTTGTATGAGGTGTTGCTTGCCAACTTAAGGAACCTTCTATTCCACTATTATCTTGCGTACTCTTATAGTCCCAGTTAAAGCCTTTGACAAAAACAGCTAACTCTGGATGACTTTGGAAGCGATAACCAGCTTCCAAATCCCAACCAGGAACTACTCTTTCTTTATAATCAGTACCCTCAAAATTCACGTCTTTTTCTTTTGAAAGCGACATGTACCAATTATTTCTCAGCTCCCAACCATTATTGAAATACTCACCACCCAAGCCAAGTCTACTATGAGCATCACTATAATTAGTCATGCGGTAATCCAAAAAGGCATTAGCACCCAGCATGGATTCATTATTTGGACGATGTCTAAGACCTAATCCTAAGTTAGTCGTAGAGCCATCACTACTTGATGCTTTAGAAAACCTAGCTTGTGAAAATATTAGTGTCTTGAGATCACCCTCATCATCATTCTCTATCTCTTTGAGCTTCATAAAGCTATCAAGTGAAAAGCTTGTTGCAGCATCGTTTGTTCCATTTATAGAAAACGTAGTTTGAGCAAAGAATGGGACCTTTTGAATTTGCTTATTGCTATAGCTATTAATTGATCTATATCCAGCATCAGCAATAAGTCTTTTACCATCATTAATTAGTAAGTTTGAATAGGTACTGCCATCAGATTGATTATTTAAAAGAGGAACAAAACGACCTGCATATTGAACTGTTTTGATTATCAAACTATCCAATCTATCCTTTGGTTGATAAACCTGAACATTAGAATCAATACAAGATACTGATTTTGGATCTTCAAAAACATTGCAAGCTGTTGGATGATATATATGAGTTGGTTTGTCTACGAAGATTTCTATATCTCCCCCTAAATCATTTAAAGAAGTAAATATTAGCTGACCATTTTGTATAGGTTCAGCTTGAGCTACGGAAAAGCCTGTAAAAGCAATTAATGAGCTTAATGTTAAGAATCTGCTTTTTATTGTCATTTAACTAATTTATAACTAGCTTAGTTTGACAAAGAAAAAATAAAAAGCAAAGAATACTTGATGGAACTAGAGTCTGAGCACTTCGGACAATTTTACCTGAACCCAGTCCCTACGGTGAGATTACAGACTATGACAGAAGTTAACTATTAGCTAATCAAAACCTCACTTTTAACCATGGACGTCTATTTAAGTGATTAAATGACTACAAATAAATAGTGATGTCAGCTTACTCGAACCATTTTAACCCTCCATTTTCTAATCTTTGACCTGTATCAAGATTAAGCCAAAGCTCTCCACCAATATTTTGGCCTTTCATTTTCCTTACCCCAATTCTAT
>QCKH01000014.1 GCA_003215475.1 Prochlorococcus sp. AG-409-L21 | reverse complement strand
TTATAAAAACTAGTGATAATTTCTATTTTTTTCATTATTTCTATTCTAACGTTTGGATCAGTTTCAGTTAATAATCTTTTTCTAAGATATTTTAAATCTTTTAATAACTTATCCTCTTCTGTGTTTAAAAACATTTTTTTTCTTTTTTTACGCCATTTCAATAATAAAATTATTGTTATTATAATAGTAATAACAATAAAAGAAAAAATAAAATATTTCATAATCTTTTTTCATAAATATATGAAAGTTATGAAGACATTACATATTCTACATATTGTTCATATTTTTTTTGTACAATATGTTCTGCAATTTGTTTACAATCTTCTTTAGGTAAAAACAAATTACTCTCTATTAGTTGGGTAAGTGTAGAAGATAGATAATGTCTCTCTGAAGATGTACTTACATTATAACATATATCTGTATGTGTAGTGGGATTAGTTATTTTAACTATTGAGGGTGCACCCATGTAACAATTACTATAAGAAATGTGTTTACCCAAAAAATTTTTCCCTTTTTCTATGAAGTGTTTAATATGTTTCTCGGTTAACATATTATAAAAATACAAAAATTTTATTTATTATCCAAATAAATTTCATTAATAATATTAACTAACTCTTCATCTTTAAGAAAAAAGTTTTCTTTTATGGTTTTTAATTCGGGTGAATCAAACCCTAATGATGTGTCATATTGGACTAATTTAATTAATAAATTATTTAAGGAATCAATATAATCATAAAAAACCGTTTTATCTTTCGTGTTAATTAAAACTTGCAATGCACCTTCAACATCATCTTTAAAAATTCTTTCATTTAATAACATAATATTAGATTTTATTATATTAATTTTTAATTTTAAAAATTCGTCATCGATGTCTTCACGCAATGATTTTAATTTATCTGCATCATTATTTAATTCTTTATATGTTGTCTCTGTTAATAACCCTTTTTTTTCTAAAAAAGAAATTATTGCATTTTTTATTGCATCATTCATAGGGTAAATATAATTATTAAAATTATTAATGTCAATTATTGACATATTAAAAAATAAAATATATATTTAGTGGTTGTTGATTATTTAAAACCAACATATTTATTAATATAAGTTATATAATGAGCGATAGTATTGATAGATTAATTGTAAAACTTAAAAAAAGACTGTCCGAAGAATACGGAAACGATTTTAAAAATTTCTATTTAGTTAATAATAAAGAAGAAAAATGGGAGGGTTTAATCTCTTCTAAGACACAAGGTCGTAGAAGTGTAGAATACTACACAATAGAAAATAAAAAAATAGTAAAAGAAGAAAAAACTATTTATTAATTTTTCATAAAAATGAATCATAAATTAAAATTAATAGGCAAAAAAGTTTTGCTAAGAAATGTATATGGTATGTCCAGTACTAATGGTGTAATAAATGAAGGTTATACTAATATCGAAGGAATTCTTGAAAAATTAGGTTCTAACGACTTTTTTGGTTGGGAAATATGTGCAACAGTAAATGGACAAATGTATAAAATAGAAAATTTATCTCAGATTGTGCCTATTTATAGATAAGATGAGAACACTAATTTTTAATAAAAATGGTACTTTACATTTATTAGATAAAGTTAACAAACAAAAAGAAGAAGTAGATAATATTATTTCTTATTTAGATTGTCCTGTAGAATTAGAAAAGGGCATAACCTTTGAAACTTTTTTTAATCATATAATAAAATGTAAAGATACACTAAATTTAATATTTAGGGAAACAATGAAAAATTCTTCTATTGATAACTTTATAGAGGAATGGGATTTACCACCCACTAGGCCGTTAGCTAAGGATAAAGGAATACAATATTTAAAAGCATACAAAATTTTTGATTATATCGAATTAAATGATAAAAAAGATTTTATTGATATAAGAATAGATTTTGATGGTTTTGGTTGTGATGATCAACTATATAATTTAGAATTTATCCCACTCAACGATCTTAAACCAATACCTATGGTTGTAGAAGAAAATATTTCTATATATAGAACAGTTTCTAATATTAAAGGGGAAGAACTATTTTTTAAAGGAAATTCTTTTGTTTTACTATTTGAATTAATAGGGACGATAGTGTATATAGTTACCATACATAACAACCCAAAAGGTAGAAAATCAGCAAAGGAAAAATTTATCCAAATTATTGGTAATACCAACATTATTGACATGTTAGAAAAACAAAAAGAAGCTGCAGTAGAAATTCAAAATTTTGAAGAAGCGGCACAATTAAAAAAGATTTTAGATAGATTACAAAATGGGTTTACGAATGAGTAATTTCTATAATTGAATAAGAAGTTATTTTTTTTGTATTCTTATAGTGTATTGACATTAGTTGGTGGAAGTTATATTCTACTTCATCTTTATCATAACCTGTTAGTTTCATTACCCCTAATACATCTACGATAGTACCTAATTTCTCATAAGAATCTTTAATGTATTGTGCATAGAAAGGATTTAATTCGTACTCATACGTTATTGTATACATCTTTAATTGAGAGAGTAATTTATTCCTTTTACTTATATTTTGTTTTTGAAACTGTTTAGGTAACATATATTATTTAAATATCTTCTTCTAAAACTTCTTCTATAATTTTTTTTTCTTCTTTCACATTAAACATTTTTAATACATATATTAAATGAAAAGTGCATATGATAAGTACTTCTAACATTTCAAAAATTAAAAGATTAATAAAAAATATTGGGTAAATCGCAAGTGAAAACTTCCCAAATCCACTTACTCTTTTATCATTCCACATCGCATAAGTGGCGAAAATAAAAAAGAAAACTGCACTACTGTAATGAATAACAGGAAATCTATACATATCGAAAATAGATAAACAAATTAATGCCAGTGCCGATATTTTCCATTCGTTATTAGTATGGATATATAACCCTATAGATAATGTAGAAAAAATTGCAGTAAAACCTATAGGCATATATTTGTAATACTGACTATAACTCTCTTCCCACCCGAATACTATAGGCAATAATATTATTGATACGATACCCAATATTACCAGTATTAAACGAGTGCTCAAATTAAATTTACTTGGCACATTTTTCATTAAAGTTTAAGGTTTCTATTAAATAAATATGTAGAAAAAAAAATAAAAAAAAAAGAGTACTGGTCAACCACTCGCATCCCACCGATTTGTTGTTGTTCATAACGTTAGTTCAAACGATTAAAAAGGGTTTTGGCCTCCTGACTGTCTAGAATTTACAGGATCATATTATGTACCTTTCCGCTACTTCCTTTTGTTATAAGTATGTTTTTCTTCTATAATAACAAAACCTTTTTAATCTCCTATCCTCATTATGTCACAACTCACTCGCCATAGCCTTGTCCGTTGTGTACTCTTATTTCTTTGTTGATGGTAGTAACCATATATCACCACCAAACATAACCTCTAATAGTTTAGGTTCAATTTTATCAATCTTCGCCAGTAACCTTAAAGTAGATACTGTATCATGTTTCATCATTTTAGAAACCTCACCTTGTATCCTTTCTTTTGATACTACGTTCTTTAAATGTTCAATTAATCCCGGTTCAAACATTGCGTCCCAAACTTCAGAATCAATCTCAAACCCTTTAGTAATTGAAAACCTTAATGCTCTAATCATCCTTAACGGATCGTCAAAGAAAGTTTTAATTGGATTTAGTGGCGTAACTAAAATACCTTCCTCTAAATGTTTTCTACCGTCAAATAAATCAACAATAGTTCCATCTAAATCTTTTGCTAATGCATTAAGAGTAAAATCCCTTCTCCTTAAGTCATCTTCCAATGTACCTAACTCTAATATAGGTTTTCGTGTACCTAATATGTAACCTACTTCCTTACGAGCCATTACAAAGTCTGCCACTAACCCCTCATTCACATGTCCTTTAGGGAACTTAGCTCTAACAGTAAAACAATCTTTCGTTTCTAAGAATATTTTAAACCCTTCATTTTTTAGATGAGATAACATTTCATCCCACCCTTCATCTACTGTTTGATCGGTATTATCTAAAACGAATGTGAAATCAATATCGTTGGTGTGAACCCCTATGATTTCATCTCTAACACATCCTCCTACTTCATATATTTGTGGCATAATTAATTTGTTTATACAAATATACAAAAAATAATTTAATAAACAAAAAAAAAGGGAGAATTTCTTCCCCCTAATTTTACAAACAAATCAAACCACTATTACACCATAGTCTCTGATAAACTCCACAACATTTTGTTAACCTTTAGATTTTCATCTATCGACTTAACTGCTCTGGTTTTATTATATTTAATTTTTCCGTCTTTCTTAACGTAGGTATTTAAACCTCCTCTAATCATTCCCTCTTGTATTCTGTTGAATACTGTCCACAAATCATTTCCTTTGTCTGCGGCTCTGTTAATGGTTAATAATTCGTCTAAGTTAACGTGTCTGTCTTTACCCCATCTTTCGATTACCGCTTGTTGTGCGAAATCTCTTCGTTGTTGAGGGGTTAGTTCCACACCCATCATACTTTGTACTTTACCAACAACCTGTGGGATATGTGTAGTAATCTGACCTACCGTCTCTAAGATAGAAGATTTTTTAAATCCTTTGTGTCGAATAGTGTACTGATCAAAAGTCTGATCCGCAACTACTAATCCGTTACTACAAACTAATCTGAAAAGTCCTACATGAAATTTGAAGGATGATCTACCATTGTGAGAGTTTGTTAATACAATCTCTGGATGTGTATCCCCAATCTCATTTGAAAGGTTATCCAACTCTGCGTTTCTGAAACGTAAAATATGTTTCTTAAATGGTACAGTATCTTCGTAACCTGTACGAGTACCAGTTTGCATCGCTGCGGTTGGTTTCCAATTCTTCTCTTCTAAGATATCAATTACCCTAGTAGTAGGAATGTGTTTGTAAATGTGTGAAAGATGTCTTGATTGTGTCTGTGTTAATGCCGAAGGACACTGTGCTCCGATTTGTTCTAAATTTAAGTATTCCATAGTTATTTATTTTTGTTATTACAAATATACGGCAAATATTTTAAACTGCCAAACATTTTTCCATAAAATGTGGTATTTTTCTTTTTTTCCACTTAGAAAAGTGTTTTTTCTCTCTAATATAGTACTCTCTGTACGACTCAACTGCGTTACCTATTTTACATTCTTCCGGCATCGCCAGTCTAAATGGGGTAAGTTTACCTAATTCCTTCAAAGGAGGATGGTTAATAATACACCATTCAATTATATCTTGTGATTTGTGTCTTTTTTCATAACGATATGTGTATTCTAAACATAATTCCATTCCTAAATCACACAACCATACATAATTTTCTAAACATTCTCTCGCCCATATTGAACAAGGGTGATTTTTATGGGATAAACCATAAGGTACATCTAACCCTGATTCTACCATATGATGTACCCCACATAGAAGTTGTGCAGTTTCTAATATCATTTTAACTACGTGCTTATCATTGTGATACTCTGCACATTTTTTTGGGTCTTCATCTAATATAAAAATATTCATACCTCAAAAGTATAATATTTTTTTCAAATATCCAAATTTATTACTTTATTTTTAATATTTATAGATATAAATTTAACTTTATGGACAAATTTTCTAAAGTAGAAGTAAAAATATTAGATATCATCAATAAAGAGTTTGTTGGTACTTACCCTCATAAACAAAAAGTGACACAATGGTTAAAAAAGACACTAGGTTTTACCAACGAGGAAGCTCAACAATGGTACGCATTATGGTTTTTAAATAAAGATACCAAATCCGCAGTTAAGGTTGGGGATAATGAGTTTGGGGATAATAAATATAGAATTCCGTGGGAAACTATTGAAAATGTTAATAGAGGAGATACATTATATAAATTTGTAGAAAGATTAAAAGAAAAAGATGGTGACGAAGATGAAGTATTAGAAGTTTATTATCCTAGTGATGAACATAATAATTTACTTCAGACTTTATTAGGGGATGATTTTCACTATTGTGATAGAAATTCTTATAAATACCCCTGTGTCGCATTTGAGCCAGATGGTGTAGAAATTGCGGGTGATAATAATGATTTTGAAGGTTTTATCTCCGGTGTAGGTGATCAGGCTTGGAGAATAAATGATGACGGAGATCATAATGAAGATTATGACGCGGAAGAATTCGACTATGTAATGTATAATGATAAAACATTAGAAATATTAAAAAAGATAGGTGATATTTTAGGTATCTATATTGAGGATCCTAAGTATGGTGGTATTGATGATGGTGGATTAAATAATTATTTAGAAGATAATTTAACTAAAGATGATCATGATGATGTAGTAGATGAATATATATGGGCATTAAATGGTGAAACTGGTAGGTATAGATCAGAACAAGTAAGAGATTATTATGAAAATCAAATTACTTATGAACCATATTACAGTCCATATGGCCCACACGCAATAAAAATACCATATGAAGATTTATTGGAGAAAATTAAAGAGCACGGTATTTTCACATTCACTGATTTACAGGATTTAGAGGAAGAACTAAACCCTTGTAGTCATTGTGATTTAGATGATATATATTGGGGTGGTGACTTTATTGATGAAGCAGGTGCAAAATATGTTAAAGAAGTATTAAATGCAGAACTAGAACGAAAATTACATATATTAGAAGATGATGAAAACTACACAGAAAAAATAAAATTAAAAAGAGATTTTTTAGAATTTCTTAAGAAAAATGGTTTTAAAATGACTGGTTGGGCAAAAATTAAATGGACTAGTGAGGATGGAAAATTAGAATTTTTAGAACAAGATTTGGATTTAGACGAAAAAATGATTACTTTTACATATAACGGAGAAAAACATAAAACTTCGTTAGAAAATTTCACCCCTTGGGTACAAGGTAGCGTATTAGATTTAAATGAGTGTGTAACAGTAAGTAAATTCAGATTAATTATGGAAACAGTAGGAGATCCTTTAGATATTAACAAGATTGCAATCTTTGACTTTGATGGTACGTTGATGGACACACCACACGCAGAAGAAGGTAAAAGAGAATGGGAAGAAAAAACTGGTTCACCATATCCCCACAGAGGATGGTGGAGTAAAAGAGAATCTTTAGATACTGAAGTATTTGACATTAAACCTATTAAATCTACTATAGAAGATTATGTGGTGGAAAATGATACTCCAACAACTTATATGGTTATGTTAACAGGTAGATTACCTAATCAGAAAGATCAGGTAGAAGATATTCTTCACAGTTATGATATTATATTTGATGAATATCATTATAAAGACGATGGAGATACATTAAAGAGTAAAATAAATACAATTACCTCTTTATTAAATAGGTTTCCTAATGTGGAATTAATTGAAATGTATGAAGATAGAGAACCTCATGCTATCGCATTTGAGGAATGGGGAAAAGAAAATGATGTCAATATAAAAGTAAATTTAGTTACTAAACCTCAACTAGATTTTAAATAAAGCCCAAATAAAGTAGCAGCAATACCAAATATTATTTGTACTACCACCCATACAGTAGTAGACATAGTTTTAAAAGTTTTTAAATTTTCCACTTCTTTTTGTAGTTCTTTTAACTGAGTAGGAGAAGAAACCTCATCTACATTACCTTTCCAATCTTTTAATGTAGAGATTTCATCTTTAAATTGTTCTAATTTAGATAATTCTTGTTTAATAGCACTATTCTCTTCTGTCAAAGAATCTACTTTATTATTCAATTTCTCTAATTCTGCCAAAACTAACCTTGAATATTCATTCCAGCCGTTTTGGTTTTGATTATTACCTCCCATAATCACTCTTTTACTACTTCACAAGTACATAATAATACATCTCTCCCCGAAACTTTTTTAATTGTTAGTTTAGATATAAAATCTTGACCTGATTTATGGGGACATTTAATTACTCCTTGCCAGCTCCCCTCGTTATTTAATTTGTGGTTAATTTCATCAATAGGTCTTTCCGGAATTTTAAGGAACAATTCATAATGCCTCTTACCTACCATATCATCAGGGTTTTCAAATCCATATAACTCAGCAAATAATTCATTCACCAAAAGATATTTCCAATCCTCCGCCATTATTGCCATTGGTCTAGGAGACGTTAAAAATACATGTTCTAGTATTTCAAAATGCTCTACCTTTTGAATTAAATCTTGATCTCTAAGGGATAAATCTTCTACTAATTGTCTTAATTTATCTATATTATTCATTCACCTTTTATATATAAATATATAAAAATGTCTTAAATTTATAATATACCTGACAAATACCACTTCTTAACGTTATTACGTGGTTTTTCATTTTCGTTAATATTATTAATTATTCTTAACGCTTCTTCTTCATTTGACACTTTATATGAAAGTGTATTAAAAATTTTACTCACTGTTTTACCGTCTACTACTTCGGTTTTTTTAGGTACTCTGTTTAAATGTACTGTTAATCTTCTCATATCATTTTTATTTTATTTGGTAATTGTTCTTTGGTTAAAAAATTATCTTTGATGAATTCGATAACAATTTCTTCACTATGATTATAATCTTTCCATAGTATAAAATTAAAACCTTCATTTAAATGGTAATTTTCTTCATCCCATTCATCAGTAAGTGGTTCTCCACCTATTTCATCATTATAATTATCATCAACCCAATAATAATATTCCTCTGTTTCTAATTCCCTATAAGTATTTTCTTCATCTCCTTCTAAAACAAACTTAACTTTTAAATAACCATTGTCATCACAATCCATATCCAAAATCTCATTAATAAAATATTTTTCCATAACTTTTTTGGAAATAAATATTAGCTTTTTCCTAAATCTTCTTGTAAATCTAAATAATTAACATTAACCTTATAAGGTGTATTATTTTTTTCCCCTACTAAATCAATTAATTTATCTAAATATTGTTTTGCCTTATGGAGATCTTCAACACCATTTTTGTCTTTCCATCTAGTAACATACTTTACAATGTTACCTTCAAAAAAATCTAAGTTATGTGAATGTGCGTAATCCCACATCTCAATTCCTCTGTTATAATGTTTAGGGTGTTTTACTCTTTCTGACATATTATTATAAATTTTAATTAAATATAATAATATATTATTTGAATGTCAATTATTCTATTCTAAAAAGATAAAAAGGATCAGAATAATCCCCATCTTCTATTGTAATAGTTTCTTCATTTTCGTATCCATCATATCCCGCTAACCAATGACCTACCCCATCTGACTCGACTGCCCCTTCAATTACCTCACCTTTATCAATGTGTATTAAACCATAATCCAATGCTTCAGAAATTTCTAAACCTCTATCATCTAACCAATCTTCAATATCGTTAAGTGCCTCATGTGTTCTATCAGCAGTTACTTCTTCAACATATAAATCTCTAAGACGGTCACCACTATATTCCTCTATAATTTCTTTCTGTTCTTCTAGTTCAGTTTGGTTTTTATCTAACTCTCTATAGGATTGTTCCAAATATATTTCTAGTTCCTCAAAGATTCTTTTATAATCATTGTATTGTTGTTGTAATTCATCAATCTCTTCACTATACTCCATATCTCTATAGTTTGTTTCGTCATCACTATAATAATCTATTCTTTCAATATCTTTTTCTAGAACTATTAACTCCCCTTCTATTTCATCCTTTTTAAATTCCTTTTCTTGTATCTCTAAGGTAAGTTTTTTAATTTCTTCTTTGGTGAATTCAATTTCATCAATTGCACTTTCATAATTATCACCTGCCGATGGTCTGTACGCAAATAGTTCATCTCTTAATTCATCTTCATCTAAGTCTCTCGCTCTATCCATTGCACCCTCTTCTATATCATATACAATAGCCGTTTCATCCGGTTCGACAAAATTCATTAACCACTCTTGATTCATTGCATCATAACCTTCACTTTGAATTATATCATTAACTCTAGTTTCTGCTGCAACCCAAGCTTCATCAGAATCTCTAGCAATTTGATAAGTTTCATATTGACCTCTCGCCACATCAAATACTCTATACTCTGGTAGATAAACATCATACACATCATTTATTTGTCCCTTATAAACTTCCACCACAAATGTCTCTGGTATACCTTTAAATTCTGACACTACTTTACGATAATCATTACTATCAGTAGTATCTAACTCAATTACTTTATCCATTTCTAAAAAACCCTTATCTAGTTTCATTGCAGTCAACGCATTTAACATATATAAATTAATTAATCTAGTTTGTGTTTCTAAGTCATCTATTGCCAAGATATCTTTAATAAATTTATATATTAATTTATCATTATTATAAATGATTCCCTTCCCTAACATAAATTGCAATAACTTTCTTTCCACAGGCTTTAACTCACTATACTTTATATTACTGTCATTAGATTCGGATATGAGGTTAAATAGTTTCATCTTACTACAAATTTAAAAGGGTGTGACGAATTATGAATTGGTGTTGACTCCAATACTTTTCTAAACGGTTCTTCATAAAACCACGTAATTTTATTTTCTTTTTCATATAACTCACTCTTATAATTATCATCATCTGGATCATATTCATCTTGCTCCTGATCCCAATGGTATTCACCTAATACTATTACCCCATCAATCTCACTAACCTTCTCCATCCAATCAGTATAATCTTCAGTATAATAGTCACCCACTTCTTCTCCGGGTGTTGGTAATTTAACTGGTGATATAAGTTTTATTTTTAACTTATCCAGTTGTTTGTAATAATGTGTTTCACATATTTCTGTTTCTCCACCACACCAATGACAATCTTCATTAGATCTACCACCACCATGACATTCATCACATTCTGTTTCTTCATTTCCAGATCCACCACATTCATCACATTCTTCTTCTTCACCTTCATCATCTGTTATACTTCCTGAACCATCACACATTCCACATTCGTAATTTACTTCTCCTTCACCATCACAATACCCACAATCTTCATCTTCATATCCACTACCACCACATTCATCACAAGTCTCACAATCTTCCTCCTCTTCATCACTTATATAATCATCATAATAATCAACTGTATAGTAATAATAATCGTAAGGTTCTAAAATAGGATCAGTCAACCAATTCTCTACCTTTAAATTAGTTATTAGTAGGAACGCTAATTCTCTAATTTTGGATTTGGGAAGTGCTAATGTACCATCCATAAATTGTTCCATGTTATTATATGGTAAATCTCTATTTTTATTATCACCTTTCATATACCTGTTAAAAAATATATGACTTTTATGTCCTAAATTCCATTTATCTGCCTGTTCTCTAAAATAATCAAAATCAAATTTTTTAGATATGATGTTCATTAACTTCCTATTGGTAGGTGTGTCCAATTTAGGAACTTCAATTATTTCCTCTTGCTCTTTTAATATGTCAACAAACTTTATCATTATCTATGTTCAATTAAATTTCTAAAATACGTTCTAAATCTTATATTGTCAAAACTTATATCACCTTGTGGATAATACGCATTAACTGTTCCTTCTGTATCTTCAAAGTCCGTTTCTTCAAAACTAGATTCTGTGTCCTCCCATCTATCAACCATCGGTATTAAAAGTGCCTCATTATCTTCGTACCACTTTTCAAAATTTGTTTCTTCCTTTATAGGTTTATCTAAATCAGGTTCATTACTATAAAATATTACTGTATTATCTGCTAGATAATATTCATCCTCAGTAAAGTAATCAATACCTGTTCCTTCACAGTTCCAACAGTCATTTTCTACTTCTCCACCACCACCACAGTCTTCACATTCCACTTCACCTTCACCATAATCATATTCTCCAGAACCCTGACAATTTTGACAGTCATTATTTTGTGTACCCATTCCGTCACAATCACCACACTCACCATCTAACTCCACTTCCTCATGTCCCATTTCACCATAGTAACCTACTTCATACACATAAAAAGTTTCATCTGTTTTTATAGAATCAGTTAAATAATCTATAGATCCGTTTAAAAATATCACCCAACATAACTCTGCAATTTGTTGATAATCTAAAGCCAATGTCTCTTCCATAAAACTAATAATTCCTGATCTTCTTATCTGATCTATTAGTGGGTTAGACAAATCATCATACCTAAAATTTAAATCAAACTTTTTTGCAACTATATTCAATAGTTTTCTATTAACTAATGTATCTAAATCTTCTGATTCTTTTAATATGTCTTTAAACTTAATCATATATTAATAAATATAATTAAGAATAGATTTCTCTCACCTTTCCTTTAATAATGATTTCTTCGTCAACTGGTCTCCAATCAGTAATTAAATTTGAATGGAATGGTTTACCATCTTTAGGTATTGCAATTGTAACGTGTGGTATTTTATTACTACTAGGATAACCATCTACTTTAACCGCTATTGCATCTTCAGAAACACCTATTTCTTTTACTGCTAGTTGGACGGTTTTTCCAATACCATCTCTTAGATGGGGTGGTACTGGTTGTTTAAACCCTATCGTCATATGATGGGCAATTTTTTTCCAATTTAGTGGGATATCTACATAATCCTCTACAAACATAATTAAATTATCTTGATCATCGTCATCTAAAACTACTGCAGAATATAAAAGATTACCAGTAGACTCATTTATTTCTTCTTTCTCCCCCTCCAATTCTTTAGATTGATTTTTAGGTAAAATACTGATTCCCCATTTATTTAAAATCTTTTCTAATGCCACTGGTAGTGCCATAGATACTGCACCTAACCCCATAACTGCTACTATTCGTGCTAAGTCTTTTGATTGTTCTTTAAGAAATTTTTTTTCTTCTTCTGAAACTTCTTTTCTATTTAATATCTTCGATAAAATTTTTGCTGCTTCAGTAGTTTCCTTACCCTCTCTTCGTGCACCATCCACAAATGCTGACCAAGATGATTTTAAATCCTCTAACTTACCTTCATTAATCAAATTTAGGTCAGTAGATTCTTTTATTGACTTTATTTTTTTCTTAACTAGTCTTTTACCTGACTTAATTATGTGTTTCTTTTTCATATACACATAAATATCTATAGATAAATAAAAGTATAGGTTTTAATCATTAATAGTTTTAGTAATATCACCATTATCCCATAATAAAATTACCAAACCTTTAGAATCAATACCCACTTCTTGTCCAATTTGATTATATACTTTAACCACTTCTTTTCTTTCACCTTTTATTGTAACAACTATTGGGTGAAAAGTTTCGTATATTCCATCATAATCGGTTTGAGTAAGTCTGTAGTAATTATGTCCGACTAATGGTCTTTCATCATACAAAGTATAACTCATATGTTGACTAGTATTTCCCGCACCTGGTAATTTCCCTATTTGTTCCCAATCCGTGAAGTCTGTAGATTTTTCAACGGTAAAATAATCATTATTATTTTGAGATGCTACTTCCCAATCTAACCTTACATTACCAGCATCTTCCCTACCAGTAAAAGATATCAATTCAATAGGTAATGCGTTACCACTACTACTACTTCCAAAACCAAACGGACTAAATGAGTTTGCGGTTGCAGTGATTCTTCCTGTAGAGGCGGTAGCTTGACCGCTTCCACCAACACCACTAATAGTAGTATTTAATTCTTCCCATTCTGTACCGTTGAAATGTGCCATTCTTAAATCTATTGGTACATCTACCGCATATGAAGCGTCCCAATCAAATGATAAAGTTGCGGTATTACTTCCACTTCTACTTATATCCCAATAGTACTGAGATACGTGATGTAAACCACTCCCCATTGTTGTATTAGAATGTGCAGTATTATAATATTTAATTGACCATGTTTCGTTAGTTGCGTTAACTGGTGTTATTACTACGGGTCTATACAAATTACCGTCTCCCACAGGTATAGTTACAGAAGAAGTACTTTCCGTTTCTTTTTTAATATCACCCACAATATGAGAATCATTGTCCCCACCAGACACACTACCATTTTTACCTAATTTTAAATAATTAGTAGAACTAGTAATTACATCACCATTTGTAAGTGTAAGTGTACCATTTACCGTTAATGGTGAACTTAATGTTACATCACCATCACCATCAATTGTAAAATTATTTAATTTACCTGCAACATCCGAAGCAATAGTACCATCTACATCTATAGTAATATCATCAATTCCTAACCAAAACATATCTGCAGCTGAATAACATAAATATCCCAGATAATAAGTTCCTGATGTAGTTATTGTATGAACTTCCGATCGTGAAGTCCATGTTGTAGTTGAAAATCCACTGTTATCATGAAGAGTAGTTGCCCCTATATGTGATGTTGAAGTATTTAATAAAACGGCATACTTTTCAGTATATCCACCAGTCCTATCTTTCCAAGTAACGGTTATTTGATCTCCCGCATTTAATATTATACCTTCACTCCATAGACCTGAAAAGGCAGAAGAGGAAGCATCATAATAATAGAATGCAAAACCACTGGCATCTATTGCCCATGTATTACCCATTATTGTTGTAGTTGTCCATGTATGGGTCCCTGTCCCACTAGGGAAACTTTCAGTTATAGAATTATATTGACTTGCAGTATTTTCACTAGAACCATTATGTGTTACACTATGTGAATTACTTCCATTAAATGTTACGGTTCCTGTTCCTTCATCAAACCCATATTGTACTGTAGAAAAATTACCTCCTATCGTTAAATTATTAGAAGCAATATCCATTACACCATTTGATATTGTAACATCACCTCCTACTGTAACATTACCACTCAGTGTTTTAGTTCCTGAACCATCAACTTCTATATTATAATAAGTGTCAGTAACTATTGTTTGCGTGCTACCATCATACTCTACAGTTCCAGAACTAGTACTTAAATCACCTAAATAATTTGTTGTACCAGCAAGTGTTAATTTACCACTATTCCCAAAATTAATATCTGCATTAGGAAAAGTAGGTGGGTCTACAGTTGCATCAAAATTACCATTAGCATCAAAAGTTCCATCACCAATATCTAATACATAACCAGATCCTATAGTAGTTGCTCCGTCTACTTCTATCTCACCATTGATAATGGTTGCCCCTCTATTAAAATCTGCAGTACCAGTAATATCTAATTTCCCATCTACTATATTTACTATACCACTAGCACTAAAATTACCATTAACTGTAAGTATCGCTAAAGGATTATTTATATTGAGTTCTCCACCTGCATCTACAGTTAAACTATTAACAGTAGCGGAAGACGTAAGGGCTGGATAAGAAAGTGCACCTGCCGATATTGTAATATTTTCACTTGAAGAAGGGATACTTCCACAGGTCCAGTTCTGAGAATTATTCCAATCCCCATCATTCGCTGCCCCATTCCATGCATTAACACAACTAGCAGCATCAATAACTATTTCATCAACACAATTATCAGATTGCCAACAAGTGCCGGTGGAAGGTAAAATAGATTCAAATGAAAGTTGTACATACGTATATCCTACATAACTAGAAAGATCTACAACCGCACTTTGCCAACCATTTACACTACTACTATTGGACCAAGGGTAATCTACTGTACCTCCTGACCCAGAGTTTCCTTTATAAACTTTTAATCTTAAAGTTCCCGGACCATAACCATAACTCGAATACTGATGATAGTTAAATGCTATTGAACAACTTGAATAACTACTTAAATCTAAAGTAATAAAAATTCTTGCCACATCGTTATTAGTTCGTGGTGAGGAACTTTCGGTAAATGCATACCCACTAGTACCATTTGCCCCATATGGTCCAGATTGTGGACCAGTACCAGAAGACGGTGTTGTTGCACTACTCCTTAAAGTCCAATCAAAATTATCGGATGATGATTGGTTCCAGTCTCCGAATCCGGATTCAAAATCAGTCGTATTAGGAAAAGTACTGATTTGACTATAAACTGGTAAACATGCAATAAATAAAAAACATGTTAATACGATGTGTATAAATTTTTTCATAAGTTTAAGTTTTTAAGTGTTATTAAAGTACGGACACGAAAAAATACACTTCCCCCTTTGGTGTGTAGAACTGTCTTTTCCATAGTACTTTTTTTTTTAATGTTTATGCAAAATAAACATTCATTATTTAGTAACTAATACGTAAAGAAACATACGTATTTATACTTATATATTATATAAATATATACCTAATATATAAAAAGGTAAACTTTTTGGGTAAAATGAACGTTTTGGGGGATATAATTATAATTAATCTACACGAAGTAAATAATATACTATACCATCAACTTCTTGTTCATTATAACCTCCATCATAAGAACAAACAGGTTCGTAACCTTGTTCATTAGCTAAATCGTATTTGGCAGATTCTTCATCGAACCAAAAATAATAATCTACTGCATCATTAAAGTCCATCCCTAAATTGCTAGTAAAATAACTAACACCATCTGATCTAATCTCATCTAAAGTGTTATCGATATAAGTTTGTCTCAATTCATCTTTCGCTTCATCAATATCAAAATCGGATATTTTACTTTCTAAGTCAGAAATTTCTTCATCTAAATCATTTATCTCACTTTCTATTTCTGCAATTTCATCTTCTATTTCTTCCATTCTTTCTTCATCTTCATCGAAATCTAAATCGTTTAATTCGTCCTCTAAATCTTCTTTTTGAGACTCGTAATCTTCTTTTTCACTTACTTTTATTTCTAAATACTCTCTAAAATCATCCGGTCCTTCTTCACCAGTTTCCTCCAATATTTCTTCGTCTGTTAAATCCTCTATTCTATGGTCGGCTTCTTCTTCCGCAAATTGTTCTATGTCAGTGTCATTAGGTTCTAAATATTGTTCAATCCACCATGACTCAAATTGGTCTAATCCCTCATCTATCATATTTTGAGCGTATTCTTCCATTGCATTATCCATATCATCTTCGTCGCCTACCGCATATGTGTCACCATCTACTTCGTAAGTATCTAAACCATAATGCCTCCAACCATCACCGTCTCCGATTACAAAAGGTGGTTCACCTAACTCTGCAGATAATGCTAATATCTTATCATCAAACTTTTTATTAAGTTCATCTATATCTAAATTAACTGCAATTAAATCATCATAAGATTCTCCCTCATCTTCATCAATTAAGTCTTGCATATACAAATAAGCTAACCTAAGTTTTAAATCCATATCTTCTAAAAACAAAGTATCACTTAAAAACTCCCATATTTCTGCACCATCTGTAACATCAACATTCTTTTTAGACATAATTTTAAGGAATTTTTTATCTACAGGTGTAAGTGTAACCTTTTTTGGTTCTTTCTTCTGTTCTTGTTCAACTTGTTCGTATATCTTAAATAATTTCATCTTAATAATCTAACTCTATTATATAATAAGTATCTCCATTTATCTTTTGAATCTCATAATAATCATCAATATTACTTAATTCGCCTGCCCTATCTATATTTGTATGATCTTTCACCAATCCATCTAAATCAAAATTTAACCACGATGGTAACTTACTCATATCGGGTTCATCATATTTATTTAAATATCCTTTAGTAAATTCTGGACTACCCCATTTATCTTCCGTTAAGTAACCATGTTCTCTTAACCAATCATCAAGATACTTATCCATACCTTCATACTCCCTGTCGTATATCATTTCTCTAACCTCTTCTCTTAAAGTATCCATTATATCCTCCATTTCCACTTTGGGTGGTACGCCAGTATTTAACATAGGATCACCCTCACCATCTTCCAATGATTCATATCTATCTACTAAATCTTCAATTTTTTCTGAATCACTTTCATGTTTAGCCAGATGAAGTACATCTTGATCTCTCATATCACTTTCCCTATGTTCTGCATATTCTCCCGCAATAATTCTTTTATCTGTATCTGTAATATAAAAGTAGGGTGTAATACCGTCTAACCCTCCATTATGTTGGAATGCATCGTAAAAACTATAATATCTATCACTTAACATATTTTCGATAGCTTTTAATGTTGCATCTTCAGTACCAACATAATAGTGTGCATCTTGAACCATATCATAAAAAATAGGCATCCCCTCATCATACTCTTCCTTAATATCCACAACTAATAAAGGTGATTGGTTTAATTCTTGAGATAAAGCCTTCTGGTGTTCATTGGGTGTAGGTATAATATCTTCTTGTTGAGTTGTTAATTTACTATAATCCCCATCTTCTTGAAAATTATTAATAAATAATCTCATATAAAAGTCTATTTGTTCTTTAGATTCAAATCCCATTGTATCTTTTAAAAACTCATATAAAGGCATTAAAAAATTTTCATCTAAGTTTCTTAATTCTTCTACGAAATTATACTTAATCTTCTCATCCCTCGCATGTTTTTCCCACACTTTTTTATGTATAATAGATAACATTTTTTTATCAGTGGGCGATAAAACCTTATTTTCAGATTCATTTATATAGTTTAGTAGTTTCACTATCTTATTTTTACTATATAAATATATAATTTTTTTTATAATGAAACATTAAGGGTGGCTTTAACCAAATTTTCTTCAGATTGTTTTTGTACTATTAACCATATGGTTTGATGAGTATCGAGATAGTGAATGACATCTATAACATTATATATCTGAGAATCCTTAAAATAAATTTTTTCCCCTATCTGGGGTAACGATGTCATTTTAATGTTATTTTTGATAGTTTTAAATTCTTTATCTACAACATTAATCACTTTAGATTTTTTAAAAATGTTAAAAATTTTCATTTTTCATTGATATTTATGTAAATATACTTTATCTTTTTCAAAAAAGAAATATAATTATAAAGGAATGTTAAAAGTAAACGTAAAAAAAGGTAATATTGAGAGGGCACTCAAAGAAATGAAAAGTAAATTCATAAAAACTAAAGTTGCGAGAAAATGTAGAGAAAGGGAAGAGTTTACCAAACCATCAGTTATAAGAAGAAAAGAAGTAAATAAAGCAAAATATGTACAAAAGAAAAAAAGAGAAGAAGATGAATAGTGCTTTAGACAAGCAAGTCATTAGTTTATTAAACGAACAAATTTGGTTAGAAAATAACGCATCTTTTTATTATCTATATTTATCCAACCAATTTGGTGAAAATGGTTATAACGGAATTTCCAAGTTTTTTTTAGAACAATCTAATGAAGAACGAGAACATATGTTAAAGATAATGGAGTACATGTTGGATCAAGATAGTCAACCCTTAATACCTAATTATAATTTTATGGAAGACTTAGATGAAGAGTTTGATATTTTATCTCATTTTCAAAATTCTTTATATAATGAAAGGCAAGTAACAGAATCAATAAATAAAATTGTTACTAAATGTAAAGAAATTAACGATGTGAATACTGAAAATTTTATGCAATGGTTCGTAATTGAGCAACGTGAAGAAGAGACAAAGTTTAAAAGTATTATTGACGATTTAAAAATTATAGGTGATAGTGGAAGTGGTTTATATGAATTAAACAAACAATTAGGCACATTACCCACAGAAGAATAAAATTATTCTATAATCACATAAATCCATACTACACCATAAGAAATTACAAATTTAATTTCACCGAAAAATCCCCTTTTATTAGATATATCACGATATTTATCATAATAAAGATCGAAATTATTTTCAAATTCTTTAACTGCGTGTTTACCTAAAAATAGTAAACTACTCTCATTACCATATTGATCACTATATATCGGCATATTTCCGTTTAACAATAAATATCTATAAAATATTTTAGTTTAGGGTATATATGTCCAATTATGGTTAAAATTTTTTAAACGAGGAAGGGTAACCAGTCCTCACTATAACTAATAGTGATATTTTTAACGAATTGAATATAGGTTGGTCTATAAGGAACACAATTTAATGTCATCTCAACCTCTTCTAAAGAGTTGTTATCTTTTTTGATGTTACAAGATTTACAACATGTGACTAAATTTTGCCAAGTATTTTTACCCCCTTTAGATTTAGGGATTATATGATCAATAGTAAGTTTAGATTTATTTTTTTCACCACAATAACCACATTTAAATTTATCTCTTCTAAATATATTTTGTCTATTTAAATTAACTTTCCTAAATGGAATACTAATATATCTTAATAACCTTATAATAGTTGGTCGTTTAAAATTTTTTAATTCCGTAATTATGGGTGAAATAATATTATGTTTAATAATTTCCGCTTTACCTTTATAGATTAAGTTAAAAGCTCTTTTTAGATCTGTTATGTTAATGGGTGTATAATCCGCATTTAATACCAAAATACTTTCCATATTTATAAATATTACTATGTATCCCAAACATCATCCGGATCTGGGTTATCATTGTCTCTTAAAGTAGTATTAATTGTATAATCTAATGGAAGTGGTGTTATTGTTCTCCTAACCCATTCTCTCACTGGATTATTAAGTGTTTCTGTCACTACATCCCTTTCAAAAGCAACTTGAGCTTCTACCTGTTCTCTAATATTGTCTATTTCAGGCGGCGTTGGTTCAATGTCGTAAAAATCAAACTGGAAATCGTCTACTATTTCTTCCTCCTGGTTTCCTTCCCAATCTTCATCTATATTCGCAGCAAAACCAAAAACTTGTTCATTTTGATCAGTTTTTTCATCTACCGCAGAGGGCAACAATCCATTATATAATGTTAATAATGAACTATAGGTATTCATATGGGTGTTATAATATCTTTGTAAAATTTTACGGTTTATATAAGTAGTTAATAAATCTGCCAATAATCTATGATATCTACTAGGTTTTTTATTACATGTAGATAATAATTGTTTTTCTTTAAGTTGGGCAGTACTTTTAGTTAAGTGATATTCTACTGCAGAACAACTATTAGGTGTCATAATAACAAAAATTTTAACGTCACCTTTTTCTATTTTTTCTTTATAATTTTGTCCCTCATTATTGATACAATTTCTTAATTTAGTACCTGCCCATTGAATTTCGGTTTCTGATAATATTTCTTTTATATTAACATCTTTAGGTAGAGGTATTTCATCAATGTTAATTAAAGGTGCGGTTAATGGTTTTGCCATTATTGCTTTATGTTCTTTAACTAAAGACATTAAATTTTCATAAGATGGTTTAAGGTTTTTATTACCATTTTTTAATGCCTCTGTAAGAACAAATACCATCCATTCACCTTCTTTTTTCTGTATTCTACTAATGTTTTTAAATAACTTAATACTCTCCTGTAAATTTAAATTATATTTTAATATTGCAAACATATAATTTAAATTATCTGAAACATACCCTTCTAGTTCATCTAAGTGTTTAATATCGAAATCACAGTCCGCAAAATCCATATTAATAACTAATAATTTTTTTAAATGTTTTGTCCTTTCAAAAATAACTTCACATTTTTTAATTAAAGATTTTTTAACTTTACCATTTACATAATAATAGGCGTTAATAAATGCGATGGGACTACTAAAACCAACATACACCTTGTCCATAATTAGTTTATTAGGTGTGTTATATTTAATTGGTTGTAAAGACCATATTACATCATTAAATTCTGCCCATTTAGATAAAAGATTAGGTGGTATACTATTCTTAGGATCTAACCAATGTGCCGCATGATTATCATCTAATGGTTGAGGTGATAAAGCATGATTTTTAGCATCCCATAAACTTTTTTTATCATCGAAAAACCTTACTAATTTAAAATATTCTTTTAGTTTAGAGAAATATTTTTTATACATATCTTTGTATTTATCCCCAAAATAAAACCCCCATTGTCTCGGAACCAATCTCCACCTTACATCATAAATTAAAGGGTGAGAAAGTATTTCCATACATTTTTCTATATTACAATAACAGTTTAACTCTTCAATTTTTTTAAATAATCTTATGGCGGTATGTGCTGGTGTATATATCGCAGTAACATCTAATTGTTGACTATTTAAAAATTCTTCAAAATGTGTGGTATAATACAATTCAGCGGTAGACAAATCAATTCCAACTTGACAACAATTGAAATCGAACGCATTTAATATATATAGATAATCTCTATTATTTTCTTTATCATTTATTCTCGATATAGTAATAGTATTAATTAATTCTTCTCTATCCACCTTTAAAATTCTATAAGAACTTTCCATATCATAATCTACATCCCCCACATAATAACCTTCACTAATTACTAATTCTTTTGTTCTAATTGGGGTATTACTAAATGTATTATTATGGGTATCTTCGTTTGCTTCAACAAAAATATCTAAATCATTTATTGGGTATGTCGCTTTATTACCGTATTTAATCTTTAATAATGTATTAGCTACTGCACCTCCGGCTAAAAATCCTCTATCGGGTAAAGTACCTAAAGAATTTAATACTTTCATAATTTTAATTGCAATATCTTTTTGTTCCAATAAATTTTTCATTCTTCGTAATAATTTTTATATAAAAAATAAGGTGGTATTATTATACCACTAATTATTAAAATATATCCCAATATAGGGAATAAGGTTAATATACCTAAAAATAGTGATATAGTAAATATCGACCATAAAACAATTTTCTTAATATTATATTTATTCATCATCTTCTAAAGATAAAAATTCTGTTATAAATAATTTAATATCATCTTTATCGTATCCATCATTATACATTTCAATTACGGCATCAACTATTTTACTAGATTTCTCTTGATCGTAAGGGTTACCATTAGATAAAAAATCTATGTCAAAATCTGATTCCTTCCAGTCATATCCATAATCATCTCCAAAATTATAATCTTCTTTGGGTATGTCCTTTCTTTCATAGTCATTTATACCTAAATGATGTAGTAGATTAATTCCCATATGTAACGCTTTCTTTACTTCATCTATTACGACATATTCTGTATCTCTATGTTGGTCGTAATAGCCACAACCTAAATTTAAACAATTAAAATTAAACTTTTGGGCTAGTTGGTTAACGTCAGTAAAGGGATCATTACTAAATTTTGTATAACCACCTTCACTTAACACTGTTTTTACATTGTCCTTAAATTCATCATCAAAAATTTTAACACCACTACATACTTCAGTTATCCAATTAGCGGAGGGTGCATCAAATTGTATAGCATAACCTACATTTTTAAAAAATTCTCCACAAGCTTCTCTAGACCCTAACATACCAATCTCTTCCTCAACGAAAAATGCACCTTTTAATATATCCATATGTAAAAAAAGTGATAAACAAACAAATACCCCACACTTATCATCCCCACCAATACCTGTTTGTTCATTAGTCAATGGATTATATGCAATTAAATCCCCTTTAACATTCTCTACAATGTCTAACCTTCTCTTATCGTTAATTAAGTCTATATGGGATCTATGAACGGTATCTATGTGTGAAACTACACAAGGATAATATTCCCCTAAAGTTACTTTATCCTTACCTTTAGTTAGATATACATTACCTTTCTTATCTAATACATAGTCAATTTCGTTCTCTATTGCAAATTCTACTATATAATCTCTTAACATACTTTCGTTACCCGATATTGAGGGTATTGATAGCACATCTTTTAAAAACTCTACATTCATAGTTACCAAATTTAAACAAATATAATACTTTTTTCTCTTAAATCCAAATTTTAAGAGATATATTTTTACTAAATTTTATTTACAATTCTTACTTTTATCACTATTTATTAATAAAGTTAATAAGAAAATTTAAAAAAAACAAATATTATGGGATGTGGATGTAAAAAAAAGAAACCAACACCAAAACCAAAACCAAAAAGTAGTGGTAGTAGCACTCCTACACCAACTAAACCAAAATCTAAATAATTAATTTATCTCATTAGCGGGTCCTCTATTAGGACTTACTGACCATGGACTATTATCTAATGTATTAGCTGGTCCTCTATTAGGACTTACCGACCATGGACTATTATCTAATGTATTAGCGGGACCCCTTGTGGGTGAAACGTCCCAGACTGTACCTGACCCACCACCAGTAGATGCAGAATCTGAAGTACCACCTTCTTCTTGTTCATCAATTAACTCATCATCAGTTATAGAATCTACATCGTATTCATTGACTACAAATCCAAAACCTTGTTCTTTGTCATAATAACCTAAATACACACCATCTTGATCAAAAACGACAACTTCGTGTGCACTGCTTTTGAATGTTAAATCATTAGGTGAATCTACCCAAGAAAGTATTTGTAAGTACCATTCTTTCGGATCAATAACTGTTTCCCCAAACTCTCTTAGGACTACTTTTTTATATTGTGATTCTGTAAGTTTAATTTTCATAATGAATTTTTATTAACATATGTCCTCTACCGACACATTTAATTTTGACATAATTTCTGTTAACATACTATTTATTCCTCTACCAATTTGACCGTATTTTGTTCTCATATTTTCTTCAATACCATCTAATATTTCTTTAGACATTATAGCACCTTTTTGATTACCAAATGCATCTACTAATGGTTTAGCAATATTAATAATTGTCTTTATTAATCCATTATTACCTTTATCATATAATGCTTCCAGAACTTGTTCTGGAGTAACTTCTTTCTTATGTTTTTTTTCCATATCTAAAGCCATTCTGTTAATTAAATCATCTAATTTTTCTGTTACATCAGTAACACGGCTTTTTTTGTTAATACAAAATTCTTCTTCCTCTTGTTTATTTTCAAAATTAAGGTTTTCTATAATTCCTTGTAACGCAGTTTTATATTTAGTCACTAACTTTATAAAAGGTAATCTTATTTCTTCTTTTTCTTCTTCAGTCAAATAACTTTTACTTTCACCCAATAATCTTTTATTAGATTCTAATATTAATTCTCTTTTTAATTTTGCTAATCGACCCATTTTTATCCTATATTTTTTAATAAATTATTTAATTGTTGTTTTTTTAAATCGTACCTCCAAGACATAGGTTCATTCTGATCATCATCTATATATGGTAGAACCTCAAATTTACCATCCATATCATCGTCATAGAAATCATTTTGTACCATTCCTTTTTGTGGGAATACGCCATCTACAATATCCATATCAAATTCATCTATTATCGAATCTACATCTAGTTCATCCATCTGCCCCACTTCAAAATCGTTTTCTGAACCATGTGTAATTGTACTTAATGCTTCCTGTGGTGTTCTACCCATAACATACACTCTACCATCAGGATAACCTCTACCCGTCAATTCAACCACTGTTGGTATATGTGTAGGTATTTTCCACACACCCATATACTCCATAGGTTTACCTAACAACTCATCTAAATCTTGTTCTGAATGATAATCTACCATAACTTTAAAGTTATGTGCTAAAATAATTGCTTCTTCTTGTGTAAGAAAAACATCATTTTTTATAAAATCTACAATATCAGAATTCATTTTTAACCCACCATTTTGGATTTTATCTCTTATTTTTTTAAATAATCTTACAATAAAAGCATTAACAGTTTTACTAACCCTACCCCAGTTCTCACCAGTGTCCTCAGTTAGTAATCTATTATATTGACTCTCTGTTAATTTTACTTTCATTTTATTTATTTACTAATTCTACACCATCTATTAGATCCTCTCTATCCTGATCGTCTATTCTTTGGTAAAGGAAATCATCTACATATCCATCATCTATTTCCCAGTCTATGTTAGATGCATCATAATCAACATAATTATCAGTTACGTCATAATTATAATATTCACCATCTTCTAATTGATCTAAAAACTCTTCTTGATTAGTAGCATAACCAGTATATGTACCCATTTGATATCCATTTAAATACCCTCTCAGAGGAATCTCCTCCCTAAGTTCAAACTCCCCATAAAATTCTAATGGTTCACCTAAAAATTCACTAAAGTCTCCTTCATATTTTTCAGGATTTATTTTATTATTAATTAAATAATAGTTATAACAGATAACTAATGATACTGCATTTGGTATCACTAAATCTTGAGCAACCTTTTTTGAGAACATAGGTACATTGTTTAGTTGTTTAAGATTGGTGTAGTTTTTTCTTATAAAATTAAAACATCTTATAACAAACCTATCAACCTTATTACCTATCTCTTTAAAGTTAACCATACCATCAAGAAAATCTTTATCATTTTCTTTTAATAATCTATTATATTGTTCTTCCGTTAATTTAACCCTCATCTTCTTCTACTTCTTCGTTATCTTCATCTTCTTTTTTAAGGGTTTCCCCTATAATATAAGAACCAACAAATGGTGTAAGTGCTGCAAAATATGCACTCATACCCATTAAATCTGCCTTATTAATTATAGTAAAAATCCCAATTAATAACCATAACCCCACAGTTATGTAAATAATAATTTCACGTTTACTAGATTTACCCGGTCTGAATATTGATGCATCATTACTTTGTCTCATTGACTCACCATACATATATGCCCCCGCAAAACCAGTTAAGGAAATAAAATAAGCGGCTAGTTCATTAAAATTAGTGTCATAATATGTACCTAATATTCCTATACCTACCCATATCAAAATTATAACATATGTTAAACATTCTCTCTTTGATTCACAACATCTTCTAAAAAAATTCATATCTTCGTTTATTAATAAATATTAATAAAGCACAAAAAAACCCACCTAAATAGATGGGTTAATTTTTTAAGTATTGTATGTTTATGCACTTTTAAACGCCAACAAGAATTCTCTTACACCAACTCCTATTGCTATTCCTGCATATAATACACTTCCGTTAATAAATAATGCCGTAGCAATTGCACCACAAACACCAGTTCTAAAAAGACTGTTATTAACTATTTTACTTATTGTTTCCATATTAAAGATATTTAATATATGTTATTTACAACCATAAATATATGGTTTTCCTTCAACCCACTAACTATTAGTGGTAGCACCTTCTAATTTATCATTTAAATTATGGTGTGCCAAACTTTTCATATCACTTCTGATCCCACTTACTTTTTCATAATATTCTTCCATAGCGTTATCATATTCATTGTCATCAATTTCCCCCTCTTCATTTTCGTAGTTTTCTTCATGTGGATATTCTACTTCGTCATCATATTCTTCATGATTAAAACCATTTTTATTGATTACAAATCCCCCAATAGGTGTGGTGGCTTCATTTTCATAATCACCATCTATCTCACATTCAGAATCTAATGAAGAACATATATTATATAGGTGTTGTACAAATTCTAAAGGGGGATACCAAGCCGATGTAGTCATTATTTCTGCCACTTCGCCATCAATATCTACCCAAAATTCATCATGATAACACCATTTAGCACCAACATTATCACCATACCATGCATAGGTATTTTCCACATTATCATAAAACCCATTTATTAATGCAGTATGGTTATCATTATTGTGTTCTTCGACTTTAATTTTAATTTCTTCTAATTTATCCATCACTTCTTTATTACCGGTGATGTTAATTGTTGTATATACGTGATTTGCCATTTTTCTTTAATTTAAAAAAATGGGGGAAATTAATCCCCCATTAACACTAATTAATAATTAAACTGATTCACCAACCCATTTAACTACAGAATTTAACCCATAAATTTCTGTTAATTTCTTAACAAATCTCTTAGGATTTTTTCTAATGTAAGTTAATGATTCTGTTGGTACTTCAGTTCCTGAAGGACCGAAAAGAGATACTAAAGACTCTTCTCTGGTTTTTTTAGTTGAATTACTCATTTTAAAACGATTTTTAGTTTTATGTTATTATTAATATTCAATGTTAAGTATTTTATTTTTAATAATCAACATTTTTTTAAAAAAAATTAAACTATATCTAATAATTCTACTTCAAAAACCAGTTTTTTACCCGCTAATGGATGATTTGCATCTACTTTAACATCATTTTCATTAACTTCTTTAACAGTAACATTAATAGTTCCTCTGTCACCAGTAGATTGTAATACATCACCAATCTTAACACCATTTGGCATTTGTGTTTTTGGTACAGTAGTTACCAACCCATCTAAATATTCACCGTATCCTTCAACCGGCTCAATTTCAATAATTCTATTTTCACCTACCGTCATCCCCAATAATCCCTTTTCAAAACCGGGAATTAAATTTCCTTGTCCTAACACAGTTTGTAGGGGCTCTCTACCCTCTGTTAGTGATGAATCAAATACTGACCCATCCTCAAATTTACCTGTGTAGTTAATTTTAACATTTTTACCTGCTTCAACTTTTGTCATAATTTTAAATTTTATTTTTTTGTAATGATTAAATATAGGTATAAAAAATAAAGTAGTAAAGAAAATTAAAAATTTACTTTATACGACATACCCAAACTTAATGGATTTTCTATGTCTCTAATATTTTCCACCCCATAATCGTGAGACTGCTCTAACACAAAAGGAGTAGATAAAATATTATTACCAAATATCGTAAAATAATGATTTTTATATTTATACTTTATTGTAATGTTTAAATTATGTTGTTGTCTTTGATAGATGTCTCCTAAACCTTGTATACCTGCAGCAAATAGTTGGCTATGATTATAATTATAGGTAGTAGAGAAATTAAAATCTTTCCATTCATAACTTATGTCCGTATTAAATATAAGTGGGGTAGCACCTTGTAAAGGTCTTTCAGTATTAGTTAAAATTAACGAAGCTTCGTCTACATCATTTAATATTATATTACTGTTCATCCATATAAAATTACCATCTATGGTTAAATCTTTATATTTTTTCTTTACTTCTATTTCTATACCATAAGTAGATGCTTTATCAGAATTTTGATATGATTGTAACTGTCCACTCGCAGTTGCTAAGTTCACTCTTTCTATTGGATTATTAATTAATTTATAAAATAACCCCACACTATACATTATTTTATTTTTACTTTCTACTCTTACATCAAAATTATTAATAGAAGAAGTAACTAAATCTGGATTCCCTTTTATTTTTGCAGTTGCAAACATCTCCGTATATTCAAAAGGAGTTAATTCTCTAAATCTTGGTTGGGAAAGTGTTTTGGAGTAATTAAATCTTAATTGTTGTTTATTAAATTTAACCTTACTAGAAAAATAAGGTAAAACAAAAAGATTAGTGTTATTATAGGATCTTTCAAAAATAGGTTGTATTTGATCCCTGTGAGAAATGCTTTGGTTTACCAATTCACCCCTTACTCCTCCATTAATCAACCATTTTTTTAATTCTATTTTTTGTTTAATATAGAGTGCACCTATCATTAAATTTCCTACTACATTAGATGCTGGGTCATTAATAACTACTTCATCATTTATATAGGTAGATAAGGAATCTATATGTATATTAGAAGTATTATGGAATTGGAAATAATATCTATTATAATCAAATTCCCTTAAAGAATTGTAAAAATCCCCACCAAAAAGTGTGTGGAAATTATTATAAGTTTTATTGATGAAAAATTTATGTGCAAAATTATGTTCCCTAAAATAACTAGTGAATCGGTGATTATCATTAATATCTATGGTATTCATACTCATATCCTCAAACCAAACATATTGTTCTCTATTATTTTCTTCATTAGTTAAATAAGAATAAGAATTTAATAAATTAATGCTTCCCTTTTCCAATGGAATTTTAAAGTTAAGTTGGTTAGTACTTAATATATTTTTAGTGGGAGTGTTTCTCATAGTAAATATATTTTTATTATAATCAAAATGACTCCCTTCAGTAAAAAATGTTGTCGTGTTTTCATTAAAATTTAACAAACTAATAAAATCTACAATACATTTTTCTAAATCTTTATTTAGTAAAATAAAACCATTTAAATTTTCCCCCTTATCTCTCCTGTCTATATTATAATTTAAAGATATATTACCCTGTTTATTAATATTTTTAATATTCCCTAAAGTATTTGAGATGGATTCCCCCCATTTTATATACCCATATACATTTAAAAATTTATTTTTATTACTTATGGAGAACTGATGTGAATGATTAAAACCATTAGAATGACTTATAGAAGATTTTAATGATATTTTGTTTTTTAATATTTTATCGGTATTAACATTAATTTGTGCACCCGTTGCTTCAGAAAAGAAATCTGGACTATAAGTTTTTGTAACAGATATATTACCAATAACCCCTTTGGGGATAAGATTAATATCTAAATTCTTTTTATCGGGGTCTGAAGATGGTACAGGTAATAAATTAAGGGTGGTTTGATTGTACCTATCTGTTAAACCACGTATAGTGATATCGTCATCATTATAGTTTACCCCCACTATTTTAGAGACTACTTGTTGCGTAGATTGTATCCCTTTACGCTCAATCTCTTCTTTACCCACAATACTTACTACCTCATCAGAATTTATTTTATCATTAATAGTACTATTTTCACTACCTATATTTCTCGTAGTTTTAATTACCACTTCTTCCAATTCAAAATCAGATGTTTTTAATTCTACTACACCATCCCACTTGTCATCTACGATAATTATTTGTTCTTTATAACTAATAAACGAAAACTTGATGGTATCTCCTGTGGAAACTTCTATGTTATAATGCCCATCAAAATCGGTAATAGTACCTATTTTTTTATTTAGTACGTATACAGTAACATAGGGTAAAGATTCTTTTGTGTCAGAATCAATTACCTTACCATTCACACCCCAACAAAAAGTGGATGTAAATAAACAGATTAAAAATAATATATTTCTTATCATTACAACCCTATTGTCCACCCCTGAGTCCAATCTGTACCTGCACCTATGTTAGTATCATAATTAAACCAATTATTAGTTAATGTGTCGACATTTAGTGAAAAATCACAATCTTTCCAGTCAGTACCATTATTACTTACATTAGTTTGACTTAAAAATAAGTGATTATTTATTACATTGTTTAATGTTACTTGATCAGAAACTCTTACACCGTACTTTGGGAAGTCTCTTACTTCTACATTATAGAGTCTACCTTTAGTTCCTTCTCTCAACCTAATTCCTGTATTTGATCCGTCTCCGTCATCTACACCTATTAAAGTGATATGAGATACTGTTGGGTTAGAATATGGTTCTGCCGTATTATCATCCCCATTATTATCTGCCTCAATCCCTCTATCTCCACCATCACTTAATTGTTTAGCAATCCAATATTGTCCATTACCTCTCCAACCATGTGTCCAATCAAATGAATCATCGTGATTACCAATGGATAGCGCATATTTTACATTTACTGTACCACCAAAAAATTCAATACCGTCATCTGCCCCTCTATAAGCTTCAATATATTCTACGGTTGTACCATTACCTACACCATTAAAAGAAAACCCATTTAATTCATTATCAGTACCTAATATTTTTCCCCCATACTCTACTCTTACATACCTTAAAATACCGGAGTTATCCTCATCATTAGTACCACCATATATACCAGTTCCCCCTTCACCTTCAGCGGTTAAACCCGTATTAATAGTTGCATAACCATTAACGATTATACCACCCCAAGAACCGGGTTCTTCTAATTCAGAAGTAAAAACAATAGGGTTATTAGGTGATCCATTTGCAATTAATTTACCCCCTTGTTTTATTGATAAAAAAGGTGTTGTCATATCAGTTGCTGCATAAATAGTGGTCCCTTCTTCTATAGTTAAGGTGACCCCTTCTTTTACAAATACACCTCCTGAAATATACCACGTTTTATTATTGGTTAGGAAATAGTCTTCATCAAAGTTACCACTAATTTGGTACGTGTTATTTCCTAAATCATCAACCCTCAACTCAGATTGTGGTTGGGGTGGGTTTATCTTTTCACAAGAGAAAAGAAAACCTAACATTGTTAATACTAATAAAGTGTTTTTCATTCTTTTAATTTTATAATTATTTTATTCACACAATAACTACTTAAAATTATTAGAATATACAGATAAAATAGGTTAAATTATTGTTAAGAAAATATTAAGGAGTGGAGATGGGGGGATTCGAACCCCCGTCTTGCCCGTCATCCATATGAGATCTTTTTACAGGTTTAGGATAAGTTTTTCTAAACTTCCATAAATTGATAGGTTTTCGTTAACTGTAAGGTCGTCACTGGCAAATCACTATCATTACCAAACATCACCATCTACTTCCTTTTACATCTTAGTAACCTACAAGTATACTCAGTTACATGATGTGCTTAGCATCTAATCTAATTAGGCTGCCATAGCATACTCAGCGTTTCCAGCTAAGGTTTTGATGTTGGTCATCACCCATACCTGAATCTTCACACTTCTCTACGTCAATCAATTCC
>QCKH01000013.1 GCA_003215475.1 Prochlorococcus sp. AG-409-L21 | reverse complement strand
TTTACTTGCTCTTGAAACAGCTACATAAGCTAATTGTTTTCTCAAAGTAAGCTCATCAGGAAAGAAAATATCAGAAGCAATAAAAACTTCTTGGAATGTACTTCCCTGGCTTCGATGAACTGTTAGAACAGATGCTGGCCCAGCAAAAGCAAATGAGTCTCTAAGAAAGAAATATTTTCTCCAAAAAGCACGAGCTTCTTTTTTAGGTAAATTCTTTGCTTTATTGCATAACCACTCCATTAGCCCATCCAAGTGAAATCTTGATTCAGACCCTATAGCTGGCATAAGTCTTATTGAAGCTTCTATTTTACCCACAAGAACTTTTGCAATGAGACATTGAATTTGAGAAACATTCACCCCATCTTGTAATGCGAGATCAATCTCTGGCCAATCAAAGATCTGACTATTAACATCATCTACGACAAACTCAGTATTAGATCCAAAAAGAATGCCTGGCTCCTCTTCAAAATCATTGGCGCCAACGGAAGCCGAAGTCATAATTGCTCTACGACTTATCAAAACTTCTCCTGGCAAAACTGACATTTGATCAGCCAGATCGCCATGAACGGCCCTCCTTGCATGGGGTACCAACCTATCCAAATATCTATTCGTATAACATAAAATCCTTGCAGCATCAGGATTCTTACGCTCTGCCGCAAGTCTTAGTGATGATTTGGCTTTATCTAACCAATTTTTTGGATCTAATGAGCCTACCAATCCTTCTTTTGTTCTAATAATTGAAAAGCAAGGAGGCTGATTGCATGGAAAAGTGTCTTCTCTAACAAGATTTGCCAGCTTCAACACTGGCCCTTGATGCCTAATTACATCTGCCAAATGAGATTTCACTGCTCTTTGAATTAAAAAAACAGGACTCTTTTGTTCTCCTACTGGAGGAAGTTGAGCAGAATCTCCAACAAAAACCAAGCGCGTATTAAATGTATGTGCACATCTAAAAACTATTTCCAAAAGATTACTTCCAAGCATTGAAGCTTCATCAATCAGGACCAGACCAAGCTGATCTAATGACTTTGGAGTTTGATCAGTTTCCTCACATATTTCCTGGTCCCCTCTCCTTCTTAGTCTCAATCTAAGCAGTCTATGAATAGTAGATGGATACCAAGTAGGTTCTAATCCCTCTTCTTCTAAGGTTTTGCACAAAACCCCAACAGCCTTATGCGTAGGAGCCGCCACTGTCCAACATATATTCCTTTCCTCAACAATTTTTAAAAATTTCCTAGCCAAAAAGGTTTTACCACTCCCAGCATATCCACTAAGAAGAAAGGGGGTATCAACTACTTTTAGATCAAGCCAAGAAATAAAATTATTGAGCGCTTCACTCTGATCTGAGCTCAAAAAACTTTTCTTAGTCAAATTTGAAGAAAACCTGCGTTTTGAAGAAAGTGTAGAGGGGAACCAATAAAGGTAATTCCTGGCAAAGCAATGGCAGGTCCAATCAAGGCTCCTATAAAAACCTCAATCCTAGAATGACCAAGAGTTTCTTTAAGAGGCGATAGGGGTGGTGATGGCCAATATTCTGCTGGTAAGTCATTAATTCGAGTAGCAATGAGCCCAGCAGATTTTCTTATGCCACTAGCGTCATACATCACGATAAAAGCAATGGTTGATGCAATAGCAAATCCTGGGTGGTTAAAGCCAAGCTCAATACCCACCCCAGAAGCTGTTGCTGTAACAAGAGCCGAGTGACTAGAGGGCATTCCCCCGGTTTCAAACAATACTAAAGGTCGCCAACGCTGAAAAATAACAAGCTCGACAAATAACTTCGAAACTTGAGCAAGTAAGCATGCAATAAGTGCCCAGGTTAATACTGAGTTATCAAGCAATTCAAAAAAAGAGTTTGGAATATGATCGAAAATATTCATCTGTCTCGACTAATAATAAAGTCAGCCAAAGCTATTAAAGGAGAAGCTTTCTTACTCCAAGGACCAAGTATATCTTTAGACTTGCCTATAAGTTCTTTAGCTCTTTTCCTAGATTCATCTAAACCAAGCAACTTAGGATAAGTAGTTTTATCAGCCAATAAGTCTTTCCCAGCTGTTTTTCCTAACACTTCACTACTTGCCGTAACGTCAAGAATGTCATCAATTATTTGAAAAGCCAACCCTATTCCATTTGCATAAGTGCTTAAAGCTTTAAGCAACTGATCATCTGCTCCTCCAATAAGAGCACCGCAAACAACTGAAGCCTTAAGGAGAGCACCTGTCTTATGAATATGAATAAATTCTAGAGTCTCTAGATCAACTTCTTTACCTTCACATTCAAGGTCTTCCACTTGACCTCCAACTAAGCCTGGTGCTCCTGCTACCAATGAAAGCTCTCCAACAACTTTCAAAAGTCTTTCAGCAGGGACATTAGGGCTTCGTATTGCAACCATTTCAAAAGCCCTTGTCAAAAGGGCATCTCCTGAAAGAATGGCTAATGCATCTCCATAAACCATATGGTTAGTAGGGCGCCCTCTTCTTAGATCGTCATTATCCATTGCAGGCAAATCATCATGGATTAATGACATCGTATGGATCATCTCTATAGCAACTGCTGTAGACATCGCCTTTTCAGAATCTTCCCCAGTTAACTCACAAGCTGCTAAACAAAGAATGGGTCTAAGTCGTTTCCCTCCTGCAAGGAGTGAGTATCGCATTGCCTCCCTAAGCTGATTAGGCCTTTCTGGTCCTAAAGAAGCATCTAAAGCTGCTTCAACTCTCCCTCTAGCGTTAGCTAGATAAGCGGTGAAGTCAAAAGAAGAAATGACTGCTTCCGCCATGAAAAAAAAATAATTAATTAAATTCTCTCAGGATTAATGCTTTATGGAAGCAAATCACTAAGAGTAGATGACAAACCGCAATGGAATTGCCATCTGTTAACGGTATTAACAAGCAGCATTGCAACTGTCATAGGTCCTACTCCGCCTGGAACAGGTGTAATGGCTTTTACTCTCGACTCTATTTCTTTAGCTCTTACATCCCCACAAATAGTAAGCTTTGGTTTTAAAGGATCTTCCAAATCCTTTGGAACTCTATGAATCCCAACATCTATAACTACAGAATTAGCTTTTACATGATCTAACCCTACCAATTTTGGTTTACCTGCTGCGACTACTAAAACATCCGCTTTATTAGTTACTTCTGACAAATTAATTGTTCTTGAATGGGCAACTGTAACTGTTGAATTGGCTGCTTGAAGCATTAAAGCCATTGGCTTACCTACAAGAATGCTTCGCCCAACTACTACAACCCTTTTCCCCTCTAAAACAATATTGTTATATCGAAGAAGAGCCATGATACCAGCTGGAGTACATGATCTTGGTCCTGCCTCACCTTTGATTAACCTACCCAAATTCAAAGCATGGAGACCATCAACATCCTTTTCAGGATTAATTTCTTGAAGAAGGATAGATTCATCAATTCCCTGAGGTAATGGCAATTGCAACAAAATTCCATCTACATTTAAATCATTATTCAAAGAATGAATTTTCCCAAGAATTTCATCCTGAGAAGTTGATGCATCCAAATGGAATACAAAACTTTCTACCCCAACTCGCTTACAGGCTTTTTCTTTATTTGAAACATATACACCACTTGCTGGATCATCTCCAACTCGAATAAGGGCAAGTCCAGGAGCCCTACCAACTTGTGAACTAAAAGTATCAATATCCTGCTTGAGCCTAGATTCCAACTCCCTAGCAAGTTTTTTACCATCTAGAATAATTGCCATAACACCAAATTAATTTGAATACAGCATGCTGCCAAGGGGTAGCTAGCGTTATATGGGGCCTATAAATCCTGTGCCAAAAATTCCAAGCTTTAAAAAGATATGGCGAAACTGGTTAATTTCCCAGTCTCCCAGGAGATCTATCAGCCCATGGTCTAAAACCGAGAGAACAGGCTTATTCATCATTTGTCTTTTAATAGCAATTATTTCCAGTTACCAATTATTAGCTGACCCTGACCTAAGTCCAGGAGATTTAGCTCCCTTTGATGCAATTGCTCCTAACAATGCACTAGTTATTGACAGTGCAGCCCTTCAACAAAAAAGATCTGATCTTATACCAAGCACTTCTGTTCAAGTGGTTGACTCGCAAATTACAGAGAAAATATTATTCGAATTAAAAAATCAACTTCAAGAACTTGAACTAGTTGCCAAAAGCAACAGCTCAGATCGAATAGGCCCAATCAATCTCTCGACAAAAGAAAGAGCATGGCTTACAAGTCAATCAGAAGAAACAAGAAGTAAGTGGATTCAAGAAATAATTGAGACTTCAAAAAGGATGCTTAGCCAAGGGCTTATTAAAACTATTGCTCATGATCAATTAAAAGAATCTGCCTTCATACAGTTGTCTAATTTAAAAGCTTCAAGTCCTTCTAGATCAATAGGAAGCAATTTAATTGCAGCTAATTTCCAAGGAAAAAGCAATCTCAGGCATGATATCGCTCGAAGTCAGCAGCTACTTGAAGAACTCATTACAAAACAAGGCATACCAAAAATAAAAGTTAAAAAAGGTGATCTGATTTCCAGAAAAGGAGAAACTATTACCCAAAAAGAATATGAAGTTCTTGATCATTTTGGACTTATAAAAAGAAGTCCTAAAACATTCTCTTGGGTTTTAAGTTTTTCTGAAGCGCTAGCAAGTTGCATGGTTTTAATAATGATTATGAGAAAAGATAAGCCTTTCCTTAATTCTAGGCATGCATTTTTGGCACTTCTTCTATTACTAATTGCTCAAATCAGTAAGAATTGGTTTGGTTCTGCTATTAGTCCTTTGCAAATACTTGTACCTCCTACTCTCCTAATTTCTCAAGGAATTGGAACTATATCTGCCTTGGGTTGGATGTCAATTAGCAGTTTGTTATGGCCCGTACCAGTAAGTGGTATTGGTGAAGGCAGATTAATAATCGCAGCTTTAACAGCTTCCTTAGTTGCTTTTCAAGGCGGGCAAATGAGGAATAGAGCTCAACTTCTTCAAATAGCAGTTTTGCTTCCATTTAGTGCTCTTTTATTTGAATGGTTTTTACTTAAGACAGAAATAGCCCCCTCTAATAGCGCATGGGGAAGGCTTGCCCCAAATTCCGAGACTCTAATTACAGAAGCTTTCGTACTAGGTGCAATGCTAATGATTACTATTTTGCTTTTACCAATTATTGAAAATACTTTTGGCTTATTAACCAGAGCAAGATTAATGGAGCTTGCGGATCAGGAAAGACCTTTGCTTAGAAGATTATCATTAGAAGCCCCAGGGACTTTTGAACATACTTTAATGCTATGCAGCTTGGCGGAAGAAGGAGCTAGAAGCATAGGAGCCGATGTAGATCTAGTTAGAACTGGTGGTCTTTATCACGATATTGGAAAATTACATGCTCCTGAGTGGTTCATTGAAAATCAAGACGAGGGTGGAAATCCTCATGATGCTCTTAATGATCCTTATTTAAGTGCAGATATTCTGCAAGCTCATGTCGACGAAGGTCTTAAGCTTGCTAAAAAGCATAGACTTCCAGGCCCTATTTCGGATTTCATTCCTGAACATCAAGGGACCTTAAAAATGGGATTTTTCCTCCATAAAGCAAAAGAACTATTCCCCTCAGTTCCTGAAAAACGTTTTCGCTATAAAGGCCCAATTCCTAAGTCACAAGAAACTGCCATTTTGATGCTTGCGGATGGATGCGAAGCTTCCTTAAGAGCATTGGGTTCAAGTGCAACCGAAAAGGATGCTAATTACACAATTAGACAAATCATTCAGTCCCGCCAGGATGATGGTCAACTTTTAACAAGTAATCTATCTAGAGCTGAAATCGAGTTAATAAGTCGAGCCTTTGTTAATGTATGGAAGAGAATGAGGCACAGGAGAATTAAATATCCTATTAACGCAAAGAACCCACTATCCTGATAAATTAAATGTTAGAAAGATTAGCTTAATGAATAAAATTTAATGCTATAGATGCGCAAGCATTATAGTCTTTCATTTTTTCTATGTACTGGAAGAACCCAGTAAATCAAAGCAATTATATTTAAGATTGATATCATTAAAGATAAACCGCTCAAGCCAAATAAATCATCTTGAAGAATTAGTCGAACAATTCCATAAGGCAATGTTCCTGAAATAACCATTGAAGTAGCAATTATTGACATAATGACACCCCATTTTCGTCTAGCTAGAAGACCTGCAGAAGCTACTATTCCAACAATTGCTGAAGGCCATGCAAGACTAATGGCAATGCTTATATTTGCTATTCTCAATGGGTTATCTGCACTTACAACATAAGCTATTAAAGGAAGTGCTATAACATTTGCAAAAAGCCCTATCCAAGAAAGCATCCAATATCCACGCAAAGGTCTTCTCATAAAACCAAATTTATCTAAGTTAAAAATAACTGTAAATCAAGTTTATGTTTTTATATAGGTTAATGATTGAAACTATCTATCAAATAAATACAAGGACAATTTAGAGATTACAATGTCTAAGGGAAAAACAAATGATTATTCTATAATTCTGAATATTTTTAAATTATAAAAAGCTAGTACTATTATTTAATCTTATCTTTTTATATTAGGTTATTTATGAATAGGATATTGTTCTCCAAGTTCCATTTGAAGTCATAACTTCTATTCCTACGGAACTGTCGCAATCAGCACAATTATTTAAATGAGTAGAAGTCCATCTCTTGGCTGCTCCAATAGCTGCATCAATGGATTCATAAGGAGTATCTAAAACAGGGTGAGGGTATCCATCCATTCCTACTAAACGGTATACAGCTCTTTGTAGGGGCATATGTTCGATTATCTAGCTGTCACTTTTTATTCTATAACGGTACTAGAATTACAAGGAGCTATTAGAAGCTTCTTAATATTGAATAATTTCAAAGATTTGCCTGAACGATGTCATGCTGAGGATGAATAGAAGATTTTTTATCTAAAGAGACCAATCGGTTAAGTGCGTTTATATAAGCCTGAGCTGCAGCCACCACCACATCAGTATCTGCCGAATGACCTGAAGAGATCTGCCCATCTCGCCTAAGACGAATTGTCACTTCGCCAAGTGCATCAATACCCTCTGTAACTGATTTCACTGAAAACTCGATCAATTCATTTTGTTCTCTAGTCAAAGATCGAAGAGCTTTGCATACCGCATCAACAGGGCCAGTCCCTAATGCAACTGTTGTATGTTCTCTTCCGTCTTGATCAGCAATAGTTACAGTTGCAGTTGGCCTTAAAGCAGTTCCACAACTTACTTGTACTAAGCGTATTTGAAATTTAGCTTCTGGTTGCATTACCTGTTCACTAACTATTGCCTCAAGATCTCTATCTGTTATTTCTCTTTTTCGATCCGCTAAATCCTTAAATCTTGCAAAGGCATCATTTAAATCTTCTCTAGTCAAATCATAGCCAAGATCTTCAAGCCTTGCCCTTACAGCACTTCTACCACTTAATTTTCCCAATGAAATCCTGTTATCACTAAGTCCTATTGTTTTGGAGTCAATAATTTCATAGGTAAGACGATTTTTAAGAACTCCGTCCTGATGAATTCCTGACTCATGCGCAAAAGCATTTGCTCCAACTATTGCCTTATTCGGCTGAACTACCATACCGGTAAGGTTTGAAACCAATCTAGAAGTCTTTGTGATTTCTTCAGTTCTAATAGCTGTTAAGGGAGTAGGGCTTTCTATATCCTTGCCAAAGAAAGGGTTGAAATATCTTCTTCTTACATGTAATGCCATTACTAATTCTTCAAGAGCTGCATTTCCAGCTCTTTCTCCTATGCCATTAATAGTGCATTCAAGTTGCCTGGCACCATTCTTAACTGCTTCAAGAAAATTCGCTACGGCAAGTCCCAAATCATTATGACCATGAACAGATAAAACTGCTTCATCAATATTGGACACATGTTTATTAATTCCTAAAATCAATTCACCAAATTCTGATGGAGTTGTATAGCCAACCGTATCAGGGATATTTATTGTTCCAGCTCCTGAAGAAATAGCACTTTGAATTACTTGATATAAAAATTCCGGGTCACTTCTTGCTGCATCTTCACATGAAAACTCAACATCATCTGAGAGGGATTTAGCATAATGAACCATCTCTGGAACAATTTTCAGAACATCATTTCGAGACTTTCGAAGTTTATGTTCCAAATGGATATCGCTTGTTGCAATAAAAGTATGAATTCTCTTACGGGGCGCAGGAGAAATAGCTTCTGCACATGACTTAATGTCGGCTTTTGAAGCTCTTGCTAAGCCACAAATAACTGGTCCATCATTGCCTCCTACTTGATCAGCAATTTTTTGAACTGCATTAAAGTCTCCTTGACTAGCAAAAGGAAAACCAGCTTCTATGATGTCAACACCTAATCTTGCAAGCTGATGAGCTATGGCAAGTTTCTCTTCCAAATTAAGACTTGCCCCAGGTGATTGCTCGCCATCTCGAAGGGTTGTATCAAAAATAAGAACTCGGCCTGGATCTTTGGCCATGAAATGTCCTATTTAATTCAATAATGTACTTATTCTAACCAGTTTTCTATAACATCCTAAATTCAATAAAATTGTTTTTTGAACTTGGTAAGAGGCAAGCTAGCTCTAGTTCTTCATGCTCACCTTCCGTATGTGAGGTCTTCTGCACCTGGTTCTCTAGAAGAGGACTGGTTTTTCCAAGCCGTTTTGGAGTGTTATTTACCACTGCTAAAGGTTCTCGAAGATTCATTAAAAGCAAAAGGCCAGTCGCCAAAAATAACAATTTCATTATCCCCAACACTTCTTTCTTTATTGAATGACGATGATTTAAAGAGCAGATTTCCCGATTGGTTAAAGACAAGATTAAAGCTATTAAAAATAGCGAATAAGGAGCAAAAGCAAGCAGCTAATTTCCTAGAAAAAAATATCAGCGAGCAACTTTCTAATTGGAATCAATGCAAAGGAGATCTTATATCTAGATTTGCAAATCTACAGCGTTACGAGGTAATAGATATTCTCACTTGTGCAGCAACGCATGGATATCTTCCGTTACTTAGAGAAAACAAAGAATGTGTGAAAGCTCAACTATCTACTGCAATTCAAGAACATCTTCGTTTGCTCGAGGTTAGGCCTCAAGGAATTTGGTTACCTGAATGCGCCTATTACGAAGGACTTGATAAATTAATGCGAGACAATGGCCTTCGATATTCAATATTAGATGGACATGGAATATTACATGCCAAGCCAAGACCAAGATATGGTATTTATGCTCCTATCTGTACATCTAATGGAATTGCATTCTTTGGTAGAGATAGCGCTTCAACTCTTCCTGTTTGGTCCTCAAGGCAAGGCTATCCAGGAGATCCTGATTACAGAGAATTTCATAGGGATTTAGGTTGGGATCTTCCTATAGATCTTTTAAAGAAAAATGGAATAAGTGATCATCGCCCACTAGGATTAAAGCTTAATAAAATAACAAACCACACTACTCCACTGTCTAGAAAGAAGATATATGATTTTGATATTGCAAAGGCTAAAGCTAAAGAGCATGCAAAACATTACCTGATTGGCAGAAATTTACAACTTCAGAAATTATCTGAAACTATTAATCAACTACCTTTATTAGTTGCACCTTTTGATGCTGAACTATTTGGCCACTGGTGGTTTGAGGGTCCTATATTTTTATCGGAACTTTTCAAAGAAGCTGAAAATCATGAAATAGAGTTTACAAGGCTAAATGATACATTAATGACTAATACACATCTCCAATTATGTGAACCTTGTCCTTCAAGCTGGGGACAAGGTGGGTTTCATAAATACTGGCTTAATGATTCTAATTCTTGGTTAATAGCTGAATGGAGTAAAGCTGGTAAAAAAATGATCGAAAAATCCAATAATTTTAAATTAAAGAAATCAGAAATCAGGCTGTTAAAACAGGCAGCCAGAGAACTTCTATTATCACAATCATCGGACTGGAGTTTTATACTTCGAGCTGGAACGACAACAGAATTAGCAAAAGATAGAGTAACTACTCATCTAAATAGGTTTTGGAATTTAATAAATTCTCTTGAAACAAAGTCAGATTTTTCAACAGACAAGTTATTAGAGTTAGAAAAAGAAGATTCGATTTTCCCTTTAATAAATTTGGCTGACTGGAGAGAAATTTAAGTATAATAATTACAAAACAGTTAAGCCAATCATTCCCAACTTAACTTTTAATGGAGCAATAATAAAAAGCTTTAACATTACCAATATCAACTGAGGCAATGGAAGTGTATTAGCCAGGAATCTTGACCAATCTTCTTTGGGTAGCTTGAAGAAACTTGCAAAAAAACTTCTAAGAAGAGATTCATCAAAACTCATTAAGCGTTTTAATCCAAATTGATACAAGCGATGTCTTTGTATAAGGTCAGAGCTCCAAAGAGTTTTCCAACCATTTTGAGCTAAAGCATGAGAATCCAAGGGAGGTTCTATTGACAAATATTTCGCTAATTGTCTTGAAAGTTCTGGAGCTCTTCTTAAAAGAGCTCCAACCATATAACCAGAGGCAGGATGAACCATACTTGCAGAACCTCCAAAACCCAAAAGGGGTTGATTACGATCAGGCAAAGGTAAATTCATTGGGAACAGGCAATGTTCTTCATGTTCTACTTCTGTGATTTCTATCCCTCGATGAGACATTCTTGCTAATAATCTTTTTTTCAAAGTATTCCATGACACAGGAGGGTAATAAGCAAGTGAAGTCTCCTCTACAAAAAACAAATCATCACCAAAATCCATTGCATACAAAAAAGAAGGAGGTTCTTTCAATTCATTCTTTGTTAAATGATCTGGACGAAAGTCCATCAGTACAAACTGATCTTTTTCAACAGGTGGGGAACTAAATTTACCTACGACTCCATAGGCTGACTGTTGAGCAACTGATCCTTTATCTGGTCTATTAATGAAAGGGCTTCTATGACCACTTGCATCTATAACAATTCTTGCTCGATAAGTATTGCCAGAAGAGCAGATAACTTCTGTTATTTTCTCAACAAATCGAATATCCTTGGCTGTTTCTATCTCCCAGTTAAGCCCTAAGCATCTTTCCAAAAGTGCATTCTGAAATGCCGCTTGATCAAAAAGACCATAATCAAAATCATGTGCAACGCAATTTGATTCTTCTGCTTTTGCTCCTCGGCCAAAATAACTAATAGTATTCTTCCATCGATGACCTAGCAAGGAAGCCATACCAAGTGATTCGAGCTCTTCTGCCCATATACCATAAGTATTTGGCCAAGGTCTTTCAGGAGAATGCGAAGCCAATGCACTTACATCCAACCCTTGCTGGATTAACTCAGAGGCAATACAAAGAGCAGCTGGTCCTGCACCCATTACAAGTACATCTGAACAATTTTTCAATTTCAATCGTGAGATGACTTATCTCCTCCAGCTTCTTTTATTGAGACTGCTGAATCACTATTCACCTCTTGATTTTCTAAAAGAGGTGGGACCAAAACAACTTCTGCAAGATGATCCCCAGAGTCTAAGCGCTGCAATCTAACTCCTGTAGCTGCTCTTGACTGCTGCGAAACCATATCAGCACTTGTTCTAACAATTACGCCCTTTTCACTTACCAATAAAAGTTCCTCACCTTGATCTAATACTTTTAATCCAACTAATTCATCAAAATCGCTTCTGAATTTAATCGCTCTCAATCCCATACCAGCTCTTTTCTGTAATCTAAATTGAGTTACAGGTACTCTTTTACCTAAGCCATTAGCTGATGCCACCAATATCCAAGGACCTTCATATTCAACATTTGAATTAATATCTTCTTCTTCTTTTGTATTAGCTATGCGATCAGCGAGTTCCTTAGACAAGACATCCATACTTACTAAAGAATCACCTGCACGCAAATTCATTGATCTGACTCCTCTTGCTGTTCTACCTAATGGTCTAAGTTCATTATCATCTAATCGAAAATGAATTGTCATTCCTTTCTTTGAACCAATTAAGACACTATCTCCAGACGCAGCTAATCTTACCCATCGCAATGCATCTCCCTCTTCAAGATTTATAGAAATAATTCCATTTGCCCTAATTTTACTAAAAGCTGAAACTGGAGTTCTTTTTATGAATCCGCCAGAAGTAAGCATTAGCAAATGATTTTCTTCCTCAAATGAAGAGACTGAAATCAAAGAAGTTATGGCTTCCTCTCTAGGAATAGGCAATAGCTGAACAACGGGGGTTCCCTTAGCAGCTCTACTACATTGCGGAACTCGATAAGCAGGAATTGTGTAAGCAACACCCCTAACACTAAAAAGAAGGAGGTTGTCATGATCATTACAACTTATAAAAAGCTTAACCTCTTCTTCTCCTTGAGTTCTAGTTCCTGATTTTCCTCGCGTACCCCTACTAGTAGATTCAAATTCATTAACTGGCATCCTTTTTAAATATCCAGTCTCTGTTAATAAAACAACTGATCTCTCATTCGCTATTAGGTCTATATCTTCTAAACCACTTCCAAGATCAAGAATTTCAGTTCTTCTCTTCTGGAAATACTTTTCACGTAAACCAGATAATTCATTTTCTATAATCTCGTAGACTCTATTTTTGTTAGAGAGAATATCATTATAATCAGAAATCTTAAGCAGTAAGTTTTCATGTTCAAGTCTTATTTTATCTGATTCTAAAGCAGTTAATCTTCTTAATTGCATCTGCAATATGGCATCTGATTGAACCTCACTTAAGCCGTGAAGTTTTTGAAGTTGTTCTTTTGCCACAGAGGTGTCAGAAGCAGCCCGAATCAAAGCAATAATCTCATCAAGTTGTTTCAGAGCAAGCAGAAGACCTAGAAGGATATGATTGCGTTCTTCTGCTTTTCTTAATAAATATTTTGTCCTTCTCTCAATTGTCTGAACTCTAAAATCAAGAAAAACCTGTAACATTTTTAGAAGTGAGAGTGTTACAGGTTCACCATCAACCAAGGCCAACATATTTGCACTAAAGTTCGACTGTAATGGAGTTAACTTGAAAAGATTATTGAGAACAACTTGTGGGTAAGAATCCCTCCTTAATTCAACAACTATTCTCATTCCATCACGATCACTTTCATCTCGAATATCAGAAATTCCTTCAAGCTTTTTCTCATTGACCATATAAGCTATCCTTTCAATTAAGGCTGCTTTATTTGTCTGATAAGGTAATTCGGTGATAATGACTGCGTCTCTATCAGGCCTACCAGGTATTTCAATATTTTCTATTTCAGCAACGCCTCTCATCGTTATAGAGCCTCTACCCGATAAAAATGTTTCTTTAATGCCAGTTCGACCAAGTATTTGCCCCCCAGTAGGAAAATCTGGACCTGGGATTATTTTCATAAGTTCTTGATCATCCAATTCAGGGTTGGCTATTAAAGCCATCAGACCATCTATTAACTCAGAAAGGTTATGAGGCGGAATATTGGTTGCCATCCCAACTGCTATTCCAGAAGATCCATTAAGTAATAGCTGAGGAATCCGAGCTGGTAAAACAGTAGGCTCTTGCTGAGAACCATCAAAATTATCAATAAAATCAACTGTTTCTGATTCAATATCATCTAACAAACTATCTTGAGTTAACGATTGAAGACGAGATTCTGTATATCTCATTGCGGCAGGGGGATCATTATCAATAGATCCAAAATTCCCGTGTCCATCTACTAATGGCATTTGCATCGAAAAATTCTGAGCCATTCTTACTAAAGCGTCATAAACAGCTGTATCTCCATGGGGATGATATTTACCTAAGACTTCACCTACAACTCGAGCACATTTTCTATAAGGCCTGTCACTTGTTAAACCTAATTCATACATGGCATATAAAATCCTTCGGTGGACTGGCTTTAGGCCATCCCTGGCATCTGGTAAAGCCCTTCCAACAATTACACTCATCGCATATTCCAGATAGGAACGCGACATCTCATTGCGGAGGTCAGTCTGGATTATCCGATCTTCAAACTCGCCTGGAACACCGCCATTGGGTTCCGTAGGATCAGCCATACAAAGTTCTCTTTCTAATCAACCTATTTTATCTCGAAATTTGCGTAATTGTTAGAACAAAATACTAAATTCATTTGCTTGATTTGATCTCATCACAAACAGCAACCAGAGTTGGGTTAAAAGTAAAGAAATTAAAATTAAGATTCTTGAACCCTATAAATTAATTTTAACTGTTGAAACGACAAGCAAATGAAGCTTAAAACCATAATAATCTTTAATTTCTACTATATAACAAAAAACTCGAAACAAGTACTATTTAACAAATAATTTCTCGTAAAAAATGAAAATCTGGAAGTTATTTTAAGATAGTTTCCTTTATCTAAGGAGATATATATTAGCTCCTTGCAACAATCTAAGGGGCCTCAAAAAGGTTCAATACCAAAGCTTAAGCTTATTTTTATATATTTAATTCAAATTAATTAATTAATTAAGAAAAGAATACTAGCTCGTACTCTTCATGAAAGGCAGCCCAAAATAATTAAGACATAATAGTTAGTCCTTAAATACCAGTTTTTTTTAATTGAAGCTTAATAAAATTATTTCTATTTATAGATATTTTTTTATTGCCAAAAAGGATGAGACCTAAATTTAGGCTACAGCATTTGAATCTGGTCTGCTATCAACTAAACATAGTGGAAGAAAATTATTTTTGATGGTTTCATGACGCTTTTTATACTTACTTAATGCTAAAAAGATGCTGATTAAGAAACTTTTGATTCACGAAGCAACCCTATAACGATAATGTCCATAGAAGAATCTTAAACTACCAACAATTAAGGCATTAAGCTTTGATATTGGTTTTTTTAGAAAACCTTTTTTTATTACTGATGTGAATATCCAACTTGGCCACTCAAGACTTGTCCGTCGAGCCTATGGTATTGACGAAATAGCACTTGTACCAGGTGGCAAGACAGTTGATCCTGATAATACTGATACACAGCTGATATTAGGAGGGAAAAAACTAGAAATTCCAATCATTGCAAGTGCTATGGATGGAGTAGTTGATGTAAGGATGGCAGTTGAGCTTTCTAAGCTTGGAGCCCTAGGTGTTTTAAATATTGAAGGAGTACAAACACGATATGAGAATCCAGAAGAAATCCTCAAACGTATTTCTTCAGTAGGCAAAGAAGATTTTGTTCCACTAATGCAAGAGCTCTACAGCCAACCAATCAAAGAAAGCTTAATAAAAGAGCGTATTAGAGATATAAAAACTCAAGGAGGTATAGCAGCCGTTAGCGGAACACCCAATGCTGCAATTAAATACCATGAAGCCATTAGGCAATCTGGTGCTGATATGTTTTTTCTTCAAGCAACAGTTGTTTCAACTGAGCATATAGGTACGAAAAATCAAGAAAAATTAGACATATCTAATCTTTGTAAAACCATTGGAATCCCAGTAATAGTAGGGAACTGTGTTACTTATGATGTAGCTTTAAAGCTTATGAGATCTGGCGTTTCAGGGATTCTTGTTGGAATTGGGCCAGGAGCCGCTTGTACATCTAGAGGTGTTTTAGGAGTAGGGGTGCCTCAAGCTACAGCAGTTTCAGATTGCTCCTCAGCAAGAAACGATTACAAAAACGAAAGCGGCAAATACATACCTGTAATTGCAGATGGTGGAATAGTTACGGGTGGCGATATCTGCAAATGTATAGCTTGTGGTGCTGACGGCGTAATGATTGGTTCTCCTATTGCTAGAGCAAACGAAGCTCCTGGCAATGGTTATCACTGGGGAATGGCAACCCCAAGCCCTGTCTTGCCAAGAGGAACAAGAATCAAAGTTGGTTCAACCGGCACCATTAAACAAATCCTTCGAGGGCCAGCATCACTTGATGATGGTACTCATAATCTTCTTGGGGCTTTAAAAACTTCAATGGGAACACTTGGTGCACAGACAATAAAAGAGATGCAGGGGGTTGAAATAGTCATAGCTCCCTCTCTCCTGTCAGAAGGGAAGGTATATCAAAAAGCTCAACAGCTAGGGATGGGTAAATAAATGCATTTTAATGTAATCAGAGAAATCCCAACTCAACTTATCTAAGAAACATTGCTAACTCCCTCTCCATAAGATTTTTAAATCTAACTTCAAGCATCTAAAACTTAATAATGGCAAGATTTTTTTTCTTCGGCAAAATAAACTTATAAAAATTTCCTAATTATTCAATTTTTTTTGTATGTCTAGCGCTGCTGCTGTTACTGATTCTTCTTTTGAGCAGGAAGTGCTCCAGAGTGGTATACCCGTACTCGTTGACTTTTGGGCCCCTTGGTGCGGACCTTGCAGAATGGTTTCCCCAATTGTGGATGAAATCTCAAAAGATTTTGAAGGCAAAATCAAAGTATGCAAACTTAATACTGACGAGAATCCAAATATTGCAAGTCAGTATGGAATAAGAAGTATTCCGACTCTTATGATTTTCAAAGGTGGTCAAAAAGTCGATACAGTTGTAGGGGCAGTTCCAAAAGCCACCCTTTCAGGAACAATTTCAAAACACTTATAAACTTACGCTCTGACAATATTTACTTTTTTTTAAGTGAAAATTAATATTGGACTCATAGATTATGGAATGGGTAATCTACATTCTGTAGAAAGGTCTTTTAATAGGCTAAAACAACCGCTAAATATAGTAAAAGGCCCTAAAGACATAGATAATTGTCATGCTTTAATCCTTCCAGGAGTAGGTGCATTTGATCCTGCGATGAAAAATCTTAAAAGTACTGAATTAATTCCAAAATTAAACCAGTGGGCAATAGAAAAAAAACCCCTTTTGGGAATATGTCTAGGCCTTCAATTACTTTTTGAATCCAGTGAAGAAGGAAATTCAAAGGGATTAGGAATATTAAAAGGAAAAATAAAGCACCTTCCTCAAGTTAAAGATCAGTTAATTCCTCACATGGGATGGGCTGTTCTAAATCAAGAAAAAGAATGTCCCTTTTTTGACAAGATCGATAGAACCCAGTGGATGTATTTTGTTCATTCATTTTCTGCAATTCCTTTAAGAAATGAAGATATTGCTGCAACAGTAGATTATGGGGGCTCGAAAATTACAGCAATCATCTGGAAAGACACCATCGCAGCATGTCAATTCCATCCTGAGAAGTCAGGAAAATCTGGCGAAATACTTCTTTCTCGTTGGTTATACTGGGTCAAAAGTATAGCTTTAACTTCACATTGAAAGGTCAATTGCGTTTATTAAGTGGAAGAAGACTTGCAAGTCCCAAAGGGGAAATAACTAGGCCAACTACAGCTCGCATTAGAGAAGCAGTAATGAATATTGTTAGAGAAAGTATTAACAATTCTAATTGGCTTGACCTCTTTAGTGGCAGTGGCATCATGTCTTGCGAAGCTATTCAAAATGGTGCAAGCAATGTTGTTGCTGTAGAAAATAACAAGAAAATCTATAACATATGCTTCTCAAATATTTCCTTAATTGCGAATGCAACTGAGAGGAAGATATTATTTAAGGCAATCAATTCTGATGTAAATAAATTTCTTATAACTGGATATAAACAGCTCTACATTGGTGATTCTAATTTTGAGGCATTAGAGAAAAAACGTTTTGATTATATATATATAGATCCACCTTACACAAAAAAATATTATTACTCTGTACTCGAAAACCTTCTACTTGGAGATTGGGTTACAAAAGAATCTCTTGTGATATGCGAATTTTCAATTGAAGAGGGTATTACTATCCCATCTAATTGGGTTATTAAGGATAAGAAAACTTATGGAAAAACAGGATTGCTTTTTCTTAATCCCACTCTGGCATAGCACTGCCACGCCTATATTGATTCCAAGCACTCACAAATAAGCCTAATATTGTTATAGGGACTAAACCTAGAACAATTCCACAGAGAAGTGGTTCAATCATTTGATAGCAAAAAGTGAGAGTATCAATCACAATTGTTTCATGTTATCGCTCTTTTCGTGAAAAGCACTTCATCAATTGGTGCAGTTAAGAAAGAAAACGCTTCTAACGAGTTAAAACTCTTTCTTATAGCAAGCAGTTTAGCCTGCTTCATAATCCTTTTTTTGTTAGTGCATCAAACCAATCAAGATCCATATATACAAAAAACCCTAGAACTATCTGGATCTGTTGAAAATGGATCTCGTCTTTATCGAATGAATTGTGTTGGTTGCCATGGCATCACAGCACAAGGTCTTGTAGGACCAGAGCTAAGCAAAGTAACAGAAGAGTTAAGTGATCAAACAATAATTAAACAAGTAATCAATGGTCTTACTCCTCCTATGCCTAGCTTCGAAATGGAACCTCAATCAATGGCAGATATTCTTTCTTATCTCCATTCATTAAATATGTGATTATGAAATCATTTTCAAACCTTTTAAAAATAGTACTTGTGGAGCCTATAGGAGAAATCAATCTGGGTAGTGTGGCAAGGCTTTGTAAAAATTTCGATGTTAATGAATTAAGACTTGTATCCCCTCATTGCGATCCAATGAATCCAGAAGCTCAAAGAATGGCAGTTCATGGGAAAGCCTTTCTTAAAAATGCAAGTATATATTCAAACTTAATTGATTCAATTAATGACTGTGTTCGGGTTGTGGCAACTTGTGGTCGAATAGATCATGGGAATATTCCTCTTGCTTCATCAGAGGATGCTTTGAAATGGCTTTTAGGAGCAAAGTCAAAAAGCCCTATCGCCATCATTTTTGGAAGAGAAGACAGAGGTCTTACAAATTCAGAATTACAAATGGCTCATAAAGCAATGTCTTTGAATACATCAATTAAATATCCATCATTAAACCTTTCTCATGCTGTGGCAATTGTTCTAAATGAGTTACACAATTACAAAAAAGATGTGCCTTCAAAAATAACAAAAGGAGCCTTTGACCCTGCATTTCCAAAAGAATTAAATGATTGTATTGTAGATGCTAAGAACTTATTACTAGAAATAGGCTTTTTACAAAATCATACTGCTAAATCTAGAATGGCCAAAATTAAAGGCTTACTTCAGAGAGCTGAAACCAGGTCAGAGGAGATTGCATTAATAAGAGGTATAGTTAGACAGATGAGATGGTTTTCTAAAAGAAAGTAAAGACTAAATAAAAATAAAAGGAGATATCTAATTGGAAAGCAATAACAAATCAAGAAATAAGTTTAAAGCTAATCAACTAGTTGGCTTAATAATTAATCTTATTATCGTTGGAATTGGCCTAGGAATCTTAACAGGAACCCTCTTGACTATAATCCCAAAGACCACAACAGAAAACAAGTTTAAGGTTACTAATTATAGAAGGAGTAATAATGGTAAAGATAAGATTAACTTGGAGTCTAATTATAAGATAATACCCAGTTTAATCTCTTATTGGCAAAAGATTTCTTCAAATTATAAGGGTTTAGAAGTTAGTGGCTACGCATTAATTGAAGATAGTAAATATGCTGAGTTAAACTCAAGCAAGATACTTCCAGCAGCAAGTACTATAAAACTATATATACTTCTTATTACACTCAAGATGATTGATGAGGGAGATTTACAATGGAATGAGAGAATTAAATTAACTGAAGATTCTATAGCTGGAGGAGCAGGCTGGATGAGATATCAGCAATTAGGGCAAGAGTTCCCAGTTCATGAAATAGCTACTGAGATGATAAGAGTTAGCGATAATACAGCAACAAATCTTCTGATAAAAAGGATAGGTGGTATAGAAGTTATTAATAAGAAACTAAATAAGATTGGCCTAAAAGAAACTAAATTAAATAGCTTATTGCCAGACCTTGAAGGAACAAATATTACAACAGCTAAAGAATTAGTACTGATTCTTCAACTAGCTAATCAAGGTCAATTCTTAACCACCAAAACAAGAGATCTTTTTAGAGAAGTTCTTAGCACTTCAACTTCCAACAGACTAATACCCTACGGGCTTATGAAAGGACTAAAGATAGAGAGTGAGAATATAGATTATCAACTTCTTATTAAAGGTTTTAGGGTATTTAACAAAACAGGTGATATAGGTACTATTTATGCTGATGCAGCAATAATACAAATGCCAAATGCATCAGATACATATGTAAGTTTTATTGTCAAAGGGCCTTTCAATGATCCACGGTCAGCTGAGTTAATAAGGGAAATGAGCTCAATCATCGTTCCTCTAATAAAAGATTAAATTTTCTTAAAATGTTTTTATCAAAGATTGCTATATCAAGCTTTTTAGTAAAAAAAGCAGTTGAAGGTATCCCCCTTATGAAACAATCCACATCAAAGCCAACAATTAAAAAGTGAGTTCATCTAGGAAGCGCAGGGTTTTCCCCTTTGCAGCAGTAATTGGTCAATCAGAGATGAAGCTTGCTCTTCTTCTCAACGTGATAGATCCGCGAATTGGCGGGGTAATGATTATGGGTGACAGAGGCACTGGTAAGTCCACAACAATTAGAGCCCTAGCGGATCTCTTGCCTGAGATAAACGTTGTTCAAGGAGATCCTTATAACAGTTCTATTGATGATCCTGACTTACAAAGCTCTGATGTTCAACAACAAATAGAGGAAGGGAAAGATCTTTCTACAGAAAAAAGGAAAGTTCCAATGGTAGATCTTCCACTAGGGGCTACAGAAGATCGTCTTTGCGGAACGATTGATATAGAGAAAGCTTTGAGTGAAGGAGTAAGAGCTTTTGAACCAGGGCTTCTAGCCAAAGCAAATAGAGGTCTTCTATATGTAGATGAAGTCAATCTTCTTGATGATCATCTAGTCGATGTCCTATTAGATTCAGCTGCCTCAGGATGGAATACTGTAGAAAGAGAAGGGGTATCAGTAAGACACCCAGCAAGATTTGTTCTTATCGGTTCAGGGAATCCAGAAGAGGGAGAGTTAAGACCCCAGCTACTTGATCGTTTTGGCATGAGCGTAGAAGTACGAACTGTAAGGGAACCTGAATTAAGGGTTCAAGTTGTTGACCAAAGGACTGAATTTGATAATAATCCAGATACTTTTGTTGCATCTATACAATCAGCCCAAGATGCCCTTCAAGAAAAAGTAGTCGCAGCTCAAGAAATTCTTCAAAGCGTTAAAATTGATGATGATCTTAGACTGAAAATTTCAGCTATATGTGGCGAGCTTGATGTTGATGGACTTAGAGGAGATATCGTTACCAACAGATCAGCAAGAGCTCTTGCAGCTTTTGAGGCCCGTGCAGAGGTCACAGAAGAAGATATTGCAAGAGTTATATCCTGCTCATTAAGGCATCGTTTAAGGAAGGATCCTTTAGAACAAATCGATTCAGGAGATAGAGTAATTAAGGCCTTCTGCAAAATCTTTGAAAGGAATGATGAGAATAATCTTTCTGATTTTGAGTTAGCAGCTATGGAGTAATTCATTGATAATTCTTGGAATTGATCCTGGATTAGCAAGAGTGGGTTTTGGTCTTATAGATACCAAAAACAGGAATAAGCCTCAAATGCTTGATTGTGGAATTATAAAAACAAATAAAGAAGAAAGTGATGGGGAAAGGATGGTAGAAATCGCAAAAGATCTTAGTGAGTTGATATTGAAATGGAAGCCAGATATGGCTGCTGTAGAAAAGTTTTTCTTTTATAAATCAAGCACAACAATAAGTGTTGTCCAAGCAAGAGGAGTCTTAATCATGACACTCGCAAGTTTTCAAATACCCATTACTGAGTTTCCTCCTATGCAAATAAAACTTGCAGTTGCCGGATCTGGCCATGCAAATAAAAATGAAGTTTTAGAAGCTGTTATGAGAGAGCTAAATCTAGAAAAACCTCCTCGTCCAGATGATGCTGCTGATGCACTAGCAATAGCCCTTACAGGCCTATTTCAAGAATAATTTTTATTAAAGCCTAAAATACTAACAAAAAGTGAATAACCTAGAAGAAAAGAAAAAAGCGAGAGTTAAGTTTAAAACCTTAAGGAATAAAATTATTTTTTCTAAAGAGCAATTAATTCTCTTACAAGTAAAAAAATTTTTACATCAGTTTTCAATTAATGAGCCTTTAAATTCTCTAATTGGTATTTATTGGCCTTTAAAAGGGGAGGTTGATCTAAGAGGTTTAAGAAATGAATTAAGCCTATCTTTTGCATTGCCTGCTGGGAATTCCAAAGGTGAGTTAAATTATCACAAATGGACTTCTGCTCCCTTAATTAAAGATGCATTTGGTATCCCTGCTCCATTATCAGAACCACCTTTATTACCTAGTGAAATCAAACTTCTAATAGTTCCTGCATTAGCCATAGATCAGAATGGGACTAGGCTTGGTTATGGAGGAGGATGTTTCGATCGTTTAAGAAAAGATCCAAGCTGGAAAACTATTAAAGCTTTAGCAATCATTCCTAATATTTGTTTTTCAAAGAAGTTATTACCTATGGATCAATGGGATATTCCTTTTGATGGATGGATAGATGAAAAAGGTACATTCGAGATACATAAAGGTTAAAAGATAGAATAGGATAATAAAAAATGCATAGCCTAAAATTCCATGGCTGAGCCAAGCAATCAATTTATTCAAAATAACTTTGGTAGTGATGAACTAAACAAAATAGTTTCTAAGTTAAGTTCCTGTAAGGAAGCTAGAAAACGATATGAGTATTTGCTTTTTCTAGCTAAAAAGCTTCCATTACTTCCTGAAGATGCACTTAGCAATTCAATCAAAGTAAAAGGTTGCATTTCACAGGTATATGTTCTAGGCGAACTTAAAAATGGAAGAGTATCTTGGAAAGGGTATTCAGATGCTCTTATAACAAAAGGGATGCTTTCACTTCTTATAAAAGGACTAGATAACCTAACCCCTAATGAGATCTTACAAATAAATCCATCTTTTATATCCGCAACTGGTCTTAAAACTAGTTTGACAGCCTCAAGAGTAAATGGATTTATGAATATTTTCCTTAAAATGAAAGTACAAGCTAATTCATTCCTATAGATAGAATGCTTAAAAAATAAAGCTCAGAGAATAAAACTATGCAGAAGAAAATTGGGATAGGTCTTCTTGGACTAGGAACTGTAGGAACTGGTATAGCAAATATCATTAAATCTCCTAAAGGAAGAAATCCTTTAGTTTCTAGTATTTACATAGCTCGTATAGCTGTTAGGGATAAGCAAAAACAAAGGTCTATAGAAATAGATTCTTCTCTAGTTACAACTGATCCTTTTGAAGTAGTAAAAGACCCTAATGTTCAAGTTGTTGTTGAAGTAATGGGAGGAATAGAACCAGCAAAAAGCTTAATCTTACTTGCAATACAGTCTGGCAAATCAGTAGTTACAGCAAATAAAGCAGTTATTGCCAGATATGGGAAAGAAATCTCTGAAGCAGCTATTAAGAATGGAGTTTATGTACTTATTGAAGCTGCTGTGGGTGGCGGAATTCCAATTATTGAACCTTTAAAGCAGTCGCTTGGAGGAAATCGAATTCAAAAGGTTACTGGCATCATTAATGGAACAACCAATTTCATCCTTAGCCAAATGACTAAAGAAGGTGGAAACTATAATGATGTTTTAAAAGAAGCACAGAATCTAGGATATGCCGAAGCCGATCCAAGCGCTGATGTTGAAGGACACGATGCCGCAGATAAAATTGCAATACTTAGTGGACTAGCTTTTGGCGGCGCAATAAACAGGGAAAAGATTCCAACAAAAGGTATTAGTAAACTTGAATTAACTGATATCCACTATGCAGATAAACTTGGGTTTGAAATCAAACTACTAGCTATTGCCGAGAACTTATCATCTAAAGACGTCAGCAATAATACATCAGTTTCTTTAGCTTTAAGGGTAGAACCTACTTTAGTACCTCGTGAACATCCTCTATCTGTTGTAAATGGAGTAAACAATGCGATTTTGATTGAAGGAGATCCAATTGGCCAAGTAATGTTTTACGGACCGGGTGCTGGAGCAGGAGCAACAGCTTCAGCTGTCGTTGCAGACATCTTAAATATTGTTGGAATAGAGTTAATCAAAAAACAAGATAATTCTCTAGACCCCCTATTGTCAGGTATTAGCTGGAGGGATTGTTTTTTAGCAAATACTAGAGATATCCCACAAAAAAATTACGTCCGTCTGATAACGAAGGATACCCCTGGAGTAATTGGAAATATAGGCAAAATCTTTGGAATCAATAATGTCTCAATTCAATCAATAGTCCAATTTGATTCAAGTGATTCAAAGGCAGAAATCATAGTAATAACTCATGAAGTTAGCAAAGGGCAAATATCGGACTCACTAGCTAAAATAGATAGCCTTAAGGAAGTCACCAAGATAGCAACACATTTAAGTTGTCTTTAAATAAAGTTAATCATGGCAAATCAAGGCAAAAATTGTTAGGTATAGATGTAGTTGGGAATGCCAACTACACACTCTCTATAGCTTCCTTTTATATTCTGACTAAATGAGTCATCAAAAAGATCAGGAAGCAGCATTACTAATGCTCAAATAATGATGGCGGAAACACTTAATCAAGGCGATTGTGTACAACTTTTAGAGGATGAAAACTTATTCCAGGTGATTGGAGTGGATAGCAAGCATGAGAAATGTTGGGTTAGGCGATGGCCAATACCACCTGCAGGTTCTCCAGTATTTGAAATTTCAATCCAACAAATAGCTAATATATAAATTGATATTAGAAGATTAATTTATTAAGTAAAAATATCATCATGAATATTAATCCCAAAATCTTTTACCAAAAAAGGATAAATTTACGTCTTTTATTTATATTATTTTTAATTATTTTTACCCAAACTTCTTGCAAGCAGCCTCAAAAAAATAAAAGTATAATTTTAGCAAGTAAAGGAAAAATAGACTCTTTGGATCCAGCTCAAGCAAATAAATTACTAGCTATTCAACTAATAAGTAGCTTAGGAGATCCTCTTTATAGTATAGATTCCCAAGGTAATCTTGAGCCTAGACTGGCCAAAGGGGAGCCTATAATAAGTAAAGATGGACTAACAATTTCTATCCCACTTAAAGAGAATGTACGTTTTCATGATGGCACTATTTTCGACTCTTATGCAATGGCCTTTAGCCTCAAACGATTTATTAAAATAGGAACACTTAATTATATAATTGATGGTCGAATAAGAACTATAGAGACCCCAAGTAAATTTCTTATTAGGTTAAAACTTAACAGGCCTTCAAGCTCAATAAAAGGACTACTTACATCTATAAATATAACTCCAGTATCACCTTCTTACTATTCACAACATGAAACTAAGTTTCTTAATGATAACTTCATTGGAACTGGTCCATATAAACTTTCCAGTTATTCTCCAGAAAAGCAAGTTCTTGTTCCATTTGAAGATTATTGGGATGGTAAAGCTAATAATTATGGAATAACCTATATTAGTTTTAATACATCTACCTCTCTTTTTAGTGCTATTAAAACAGGCCAAGTTGATGTTCTTTTATCTAATTCAATCGAAGATGGACAAAGGCTTGCACTTCACAGATTATCTAAACAAGGTTTGCTTATAGAAAGCCAAGGACCTGCCACTCAAATTGGATACATAGCATTCCGTACAAATTCTAATCTTCTGCAAAATAAATTAACAAGAGAAGCCCTTAAGTTCTCAATAGATAGGGAACTTATTTCTAAGCAAGTAAGTTATGGGTTGAGAGAACCATTAAGATCTTTAACTCCCCCATTGCTAGGCTTAAAAGTCAATCCTCCCTGGCCTGCCTATAACCCAAAATTATCATCTAGCTTACTAAAGGAAGCTGGTTTTTGTAATAACAAAAAATTAACTATTCCTTTAACTTTCCGCTCAAATGTTCCTGCAGATAAGCTATTAGCACTTACATGGAAAGAACAGATCAATAGGGATCTTTCAAACTGTTTAAACATCTCACTAAATGGAGTTGAATCAACAACTGTATATAAACAGCTTGGGGAAGGTGCTTATGAAGCTGTGATCCTGGGATGGACAGGCGACTATCCAGATCCATATGCTTTCTTATCTCCCCTTTTAGATTGTAAAAAAATCAAAGAAGACTTTTGTGAAGAAGGTGAAGCTGTAATTGGAGGTACATTTTGGGCAAACAATAAACTTCAAAAGGCTTTACAAAATAGTGAAGAATTACTTGGTCAAGAAAGGCTTAAGGAATTACATAAAGTGGAGGTTCTTGCTGCAAATGGGGCAGCAATTTTGCCAATATGGCTTGAAAAACCAAGAGCTTGGGCACAACCAAACTTATCCACTCCTCAATTTGATGGAAGCGGAAGATTACTTCTAAATAAAATCTACAAAAAAGATGAATAGGGCTAGAGCGCTTCTTAATTACACTCTTACCAGACTTGCATTAGCTCCGATAATGTTGTGGCTAATTTCAAGTTTAGTATTTTTATTATTAAGAGTAGCTCCAGGTGATCCAGTAGATGCAATTTTAGGTAATCGTGCAGATTCTTCAGCAAGAGCTGCTCTTAGAGAAAAGCTTGGTTTAAATGTTCCGTTAGTAAATCAATATCTGAATTATTTGAATGGTCTTATTCATGGAGATCTTGGGGATTCACTTAATAATCAAGAGCCAGTGATCCAATTAATTGCAAAAACATTGCCTGCAAGCCTTGAATTAGCATTTGTGGCACTAATAATTGCATCAATAATTGGAATTGCAGTAGGTTTAACAGGAATTGCTAAACCTGAAGGAAAAACAGATCTTGCTGGGCGCCTATTTGGGATAGGAACATACGCATTGCCTCCATTCTGGGCAGCAATGATTTTTCAATTGTTTTTCTGCGTTATTCTTGGATGGCTTCCTGTCGGAGGACGATTCCCACCAACATTAATGCAACCTCAAGGAAGTGGATTCCTAATTATAGATAGCATTAGAACAGGAGACTTAATTGCACTTCAAGGATCAATAAAGCATCTTCTTTTACCAGCTAGTACTTTAGGGATACTCTTAAGTGGAGTATTTAGTCGTTCTATAAGAATTAATTTAGAAAAGACGCTTGGAACGAATTATGTAGAGGCTGCTAAAAGTAGAGGGATAAATGAATATCAAATTATCTTTTCACATGCTCTACCTAATGCATTATTGCCAGTCTTAACCATTGCTGGACTAACAATTGCATCTTTAATAGGTGGAGCATTGCTTATAGAAGTTACTTTCTCCTGGCCTGGGATAGCGCTAGGACTTCAAGAAGCAATTAGCCAGAGAGATTATCCAATGGTTCAAGGGATTGTTGTTGTAATTTCTAGTTTAGTTGTAATGATAAGTTTAATTGTAGATTTATTAATTGCATTTATAGACCCCAGAATCAAATACTAATTTCTTGTAATTTTAGTAATAATTGAACGGTCTAGAATATGAAATTTCATATTATCTTTCATTTGGCTTATAAAAACTGGAACGGTCTTTCTATTCTCTAAATTTTCAAGAAACCTTGTAATCTCAATAGATAATAGATTTTGAACAGTTAAAGGATCAATACCAATATAGTAATCACTAATTTTATACAAATCCACCTCCTCATATTGATCACTTACACGTATTGGTGAGAAATGACTTGCACCCTCAATAATTAAAGCCCTGCTATATTTATTTGGATTTGTCGAAAGCAAAAGGCTTAATTGCTCTGTAAGTGCAGGTGTAACCAAATCAAAAGTCCCACCCGTCAAGAAGAAAGGTATATTTATTTCTTCATTTAACGAGTCTGGCCAAAGCAATTTTCCAAAACTATTAATTCCTATTATTGCCGATATATTAGAAACTTTTCGTCTTTCCTGTAGGTTAATATCTTTTATTTGACATTGTAGAATTCTAGATAGATTAGTTATTGAGAGATTATTTGAAACCCTATTACAACGTTCTTCAAGGCCCTTTTGGGGAATAGCTCCAGAAGCAAGGAATGCAGTTAAGGATCCTAAAGAATGACCGACAAGAACAACTTTATTTGCCTTAACTTTTAAATAACCCTGCTTTTTAGCGTTTAAAACAGCATGCAATTCATCTAATCTAAATTTAAAAAGTTCATTTGCTTCAGGGAAAAGATTCCTTCCTTCTACTAAAGATTGCATGGCTTTATTATTGCTTCCAGGGTGATCAATAACGACTACTTCCCAACCTTTTTGACTAAGGGTTTCTGCTAGCCAGCGGAAATGATATGGGTCTCCTCCTAGTCCAGGCATAAAAACAATCCAATTCTTTCTTAAAGAATTGTCCACAATAGGTCGCCATATCTCAACATTCAAACCCTCATTTCTATGAGATAATTTGATTTTCTTTTGTTCTCTATATGATTTTAAAGTATTAAAACGATCATTTTGGGTATCCGATAAATTTGATTTATTACTCAATTGATTTAAGTCTCTTAATAACCTTTGCTGTCTTTCTAATTCATCTCGCCAATTAGTAAAAATCCTTAGCCATCCCTCAGCATCAAAGTAAATAACTTCTCCAGGCAATGCACGAAGAAGATCTAACAAAGAAACTTCATCTTGAACTTCAAGAAGGTTTTCCAAAGTGCTAAAAATCTTAGAGCCCGTTTTATCTTCATCAACAACTACAAGATCACTAACTTCATCTAATAACCTTTGCCCTACCCAACTTCTTAATAACTGTCTAGTAAAACCTTTGTTTTTCACCAAAGGTGTCTCAAGGAAATCGGATAAAGCAGCTCTGCTCTCAAATCCCAACATATTTAACCAGAAATATAGCTCTGAATATCCCTTAAATTCTTTTAAAGTGTCTAAAGTATTTTTATTAAATGTTTTGTTCCAAAACTCTAGTTCATCTATATGAATAGGGATAGTCATACCCTCAATATGAAAATCTATTCTTTCTGCTGCATCAAGTCTTCGACCAACCAAATTAGTTGAAGCCAAAAGAGCAACCAAACAGCCAAAAATTATTCTTTGTTTTAAAAGTGTTAAAGACAACGAACAATTTAAAAAAGTGGTGGGATGAGTTTCCCTCACAATTGCGCAGAATCACAATTTGTCGATTCTTAGCATCAGTAGGTGCAGGTGGAGTCTTATACCTAACCCCTTTAATATTTAATAATCTCTCATTCACTGCTACACAAATAGGTATTGGTTTTTGTGCGGCTGCACTAGCAGGAACATTAACAAGACTATTAACTGGGATTTGCTTAGATAAAGCTATAGGCTTTGAGATCCTCTTAAAAATAGCTGCTTTCTTAGCTATATTAGCGGATTTACTTTTACTAAATGCTTTTACAAATAAAATATACCTTTTAGGTGAGATTTTTTTAGGGGCTGCAGCAGGCTTTTATTGGCCTTCTGTAGAAATTGCAATCCCTAAATGCGTTGAAGAAGGAAAATCAAACGAAGGATTTGCTCTCGCAAGAACTGCTGATGCTCTAGGAATTAGTATTGGTGCATTAATTGGTTCTTTTTCAGCAACATTTGGGCACATCCGTTTGATATATATTAATGAGATTATTTGCATGGCAATCTTACTCCTCTTGTTAAGAGTAAAGGTAATAGAAAATGATAGGTTAAGAATGAAAAAAATCGAAAGTATCAATAAAAACAATAAATTTAAGGAGTTAGCTAAATTAATAAAAATACTTTCACCTTTTCTAGTTATCAGCTTACTAGGTACTGGAATACTATCCTTAATGCAAATTGGATTACAACTTGACTTGGTAAAAGGTGGAATTATTAGGCCAAGCATATCGAGCAGCTCAACTGGCTGGATAGTTGCCTATAAATTAATATTATTATTATTATTTCAATGGCCAATTGGTAAATGGCTGATCAACAAAAATTTCACGCAGGGGCTAAAGCTAAGTTTACTAAATTTCCTATTAGGATGCACTCTACTTTTTGTATCAAGCTTCTCCAGATATGGCTTAATTATTTTCCTAATCGGACTTATACCTATTTCTATTGGTATAGCAATGTTTCTTCCTACTGCTACTGAAACTATTGTTCAAATATCCCCTAAAAAAAGACTTGGCCTATCCATGGCGATCTATTCTCAATGTTTTGGTATTAGTTTCTTATTAGTACCTATAATAGCAGGAAGATTAATAGATATCAATGGTAATGCATTATTAGTATGGTTGATCACTGCTATATGCTGTTTATTAGTTTACCCACTAACTAATAGTATCAAGAGAAGGCCAGATCTAATATAATTTACAATAGTTTAACCAATAGATCAAAATTGATTGAGAAGGCCTTAATTATTATTTAGCTCGTAAAGCCTTCTTTCTCTTAAAAACAAGAAAAGAGGGGCTGAAAATGCTATCGCAATAGTGAAAGTACCTAGTGCAATTAACCAAAAATACTTAATACTTAACCGTCTAGACTCAATAAACATCCAAATAAAGATTGCTGTTGCTAGAATCAACAAGTCGAAAGAAAGTGATTGTGCTGCAGGATTATTATTAGCTAGTTCTATAAATTTAATTATATTAAAACCTGGCCCATTTTCTTTAACAAATTCGATATTTGCCAGTGTGGGTAATATCGCTCCTAAGATCGAAAGGCAAAAGTAAAAGAAAGAAATCAGATTAGGAAAGAACTTCATATTAAAGCAAGGTATAAAAGCTAAAGACAGTAAAAAAAGCTGGGTTTATAATTATATATCTAAGGTAAATTAAAAAGAGAGTCCATGAATAAGAAATTGCAAGAAATGTCCTCTATAAAAAATTTAACGCTAGCTGTCATTGGTCATGTTGAATGGGTTTCCTTCTTGTCTGTAGACAAACTTCCACAACAAGGGATTATAAGTCATGGAAATAATTACAAAGAGGAGCCTGCTGGAGGTGGAGCAGTTGCCGCTGTTCAAATGGCAAGACTAACAAATAAAAAAGTTCATTTTTTCACTGCACTTGGCAATGACTCAATCGGAAAAAAAAGTTTTGACAGGCTTAACGATTTGGGGTTAAAAGTACATGCCGCATGGAGAGATGTTCCTACTAGAAAAGGCTTCAGCTTTGTTGGTCCAAATTCAGAAAGAGCTATAATAGTATTTGGCGAAAGGATTCAACCTCAATACTCCGACCCACTTCCTTGGGAGATATTAAAGAACTTAGATGGAGTTTTTATTACTGCTGCTGATAGCCAAACAATTAAATTGAGCAGAAAAGCCAAAGTTGTTTGTGCAACTCCTAGGACAAAAGCTAAATACTTAAATGAAGCAAATATTCGTTTAGATGCTCTAATTAGTAGTCAATTAGATCCTGATGAGAAAATTGAAGCCAATAAAATTTCAATTGAGCCTAAAGTAGAAATTTCAACAGAGGGTGCTTTAGGTGGACAATATCGACCTGGCGGTCGGTATGAATCCATTAATCTTCATGGACAAGAAAAGGATAGTTATGGGTGTGGGGATAGCTTTGCTGCTGGAGTTACAGCAGCTCTAGCCGCCAAATGGGAAGTAAAGGAAGCTATAAATTTAGGGGCTAAATGTGGAGCTAAATGTGCAACTTTTTTTGGACCGTATTGAGCTAATAGAAAAACCCCTTACAATAGAGCTTATATCTTTAGCATATAAGATGAAGTGGCGTTAACCGATTCTAAAAAAGGAAACAACCCTCCTAATCGAGAGCCCGGGTCTTCATTCATAATAATTGCTATAACAATTTTAATTGCCTTCTTTGAGTCAATTTACATCTTAATAAGAATTATAGATAAAGGAATTACAAAGAAAGAGGTGCTTTCTAAAAAGAGTAATCTTGGCTTTGATATAGAGATAAGAATGAAATCCTAAGCATTAAAAACAAAAGACCCTTAAGTATTTGAAATAATTACTAGACATAAAAAAACACTGATTTAATATTAATATATTTATTTCTAACAATGAGGATATTAATACCTATCTTTCTTATTTTATTACTTATATATATATTTAAAAGCAAAAGAAGTAGATATAAAAGACAGTTATCAGATATCAGCTATATCGAAAAGTTTAGAAAGAGATTTAAAAGCAAATTTCATATAAGCACAAAAATATCATTTGGTCACTCAGATTTTCTTCTAAGTGATCCAAACAACAATATCAGTATAAACCCATGGGATAAGGAAGAGTCTCTACTAGAAAAGGCAGATATTCATAAGATAAGGCTTAGCAAATTTGGTAAATCAAAAATGAATGGTCAAGTTTATTTCAAGGGTCCAAAAGGTGGAGTATATACTCTATCTGAAAGTGGTAATAAAAAATATGTATAGAGCAAACTATTACATAGGCTGATTAAAATACTTTCTCAACCATAGGCTAAATAAAGAAAGCTAATGCTTTTATGCAGTATGAATATATTCTCTAAAATCCCTATTAGCCCAATGAGCAAAGCATAATGATGATTCATCAAAGCTTAAAGTGGATAATCCTAATTGACTAACTTTAAGGCTAGAATCTGCAGCCTTAAACTGAGTATTATTACTTCCTCTCGATATATTTTTAAGCTTCTCTCTATATTGTTTTGAAAGGTTTGCTATGGAGAACCCTTTTGCAGAAGGACGCTTAGGCCAATAATTAGTCATTGATCTATTTTTATTAAACCAAGGAAAGCATAAAAATAATTAATCAATGGGTTGATATATAAAAAGTATTTCTACATTAAGGCTAAGGGAAATCAATTACTCCTATTACAATTTATCTAATAAATATTTAACTAAGGATCTTAAAAATACCTAAAAAGATAAAAATCTTTATAAATATTTTTCAACTTTTAACAAAAAATTATTAAAGTAAATTCTTCTATAGTTTTGAATCAACCAAAAGCTTTTCTTCGCAGCGAATTAAATCGATACAATTTGGATGATCATGGATGTATTTATTAAACTCCATAGCAAGCATCCTTGCTTCAAAAGAATCGCTTGCATAGAAGCAATTCTCTTGTCTAACATTATCGAAAGATCGATAACGAACCGTATAAGGTTTCAAGTTATTCATTGAATCCTTAAATTGGATGTCAACTTAACTATCACTCTTCCATAAGGCAAATTACCACTAATGTCTTCCAATGAATATATTCATTGTTAAATCGAATGCTTTGCAAAAAGCCTAAAAAAAACTAACTTCCAGGCATTGGAGGCTTATAACCTATTCCTCTATCTGAACATTCAAGACTATCTCTTGTGTCTATTCCAGTAACTGGGTTAGTGCCTTCTGCTATTTCACATAAATTACGTTGATCATCACTATCAAGTACTGCATAGCTAAAATCGGCACCTTCTATTGATGCACCAGCAAAACTACTGCCAGATGCAATCATATTTACAAGGACAGCATTCCTTAAATCTGTTTTCTGAAAATTAACTCGATCAGAAAGCGTGTCAGTCAAATTAATTCCATTAAGATTAGAACCCTTTAAATCAGCCAAAGTAACAACTGTTCCATGAAGGTCAACATCACTAAGATTTGCATCCCTTGCAGTAGCTCCAGCGATAGAAGACTTAGATAAGTCTTGACCATGAAGGTCAATCCCAGTTATCTGAGAGCGTACATAATTAGGGACTTCATCACCTACATTGAGAACAGCTTCAACTGACAAGCAAGGAGTTAGAAGAAAAAGGGATACTATTAAAAGTCCTATAAAACTCTTTAAGGGCTGATATTGCGACATTGAATTTGAACCTTATAACCATATTGTTTTTAATTATCTCGCTTAATGGAAGAATCAATAGTCAAAAGATATATCCATTAATCATTCTAAAAGTCCGGGTTCTTAGAAACAGGGTCAATTAAAGCTTATAAGGGTCTTCCAGAAATATATTGATGGACACTAGGGCTTATCCAATAAATGCTAACGCAAGACATAAGGATTAAGTTCAGAAGAACAAGCACTAAACCAACAAAGACAGGTCGCTGAAAGTTAATCTCTTTTAAATCATCAGATTCCTTTAAAAATATTGCTTGATACTCGTTTTTCATTAAGAGGATCTTTATGTAAATCGGAATATAACTAATTAAATTTAAAAATGCGCTAAAAAAAGTCTTTTTCCCTTAAGAAATGAACGTTTTAATAGATTTCCTTTACTTTTGATTTAATAAAGAAACTCATATATAGAGAAATGAACCTCTTGCAAGCTCCCCATAGAGGATTAACATTTTTAAATCAGATAACAACTAATGTCTACCAGTAAAAGAGAAGAGATTAGCTCTCATTTGCGTTATATACGCCAAGAGCTGAGAGACCTGGATCAAATGCTTACCCAAGACGGCCTATTACCTGAATTAACTGAACTAAAAGAGGTTTACAACTCTTTAGATGCTCTTTATGAACTTTTGACGGGAAAAGTTAAGAAGAAGCCAAAGCCTGAATTTGACGATTGATTTTCTTTCTATTTAAACGAAAAGGAGAATCAATAAAAAAAGCCTCGTTGTTTACCAACGAGGCTTTTTTAAAGTAAAAGATCTCTAAAAAAGGGATCGAATAAATGTCAATTAAGAATTTATCCTAAAAGTGGACTGCTGTTCATTACCAATTGAAGCAGTTACGTTCTTGAAATTAAAACCTAATGCACGTAATGCATGCCAGAAATGACCTTGTAAGAAGAAGAATCCAAGATAGTAGTGAACATTAACTAAAGCAGCTCTTGTGGAATGTCCCCAAAAAGCTGTTGCATCTGAAAGATCACCTGTATCAACCCAATATGGGGATACAGCAAACTTAAGTTGCAAGGTTTCTCCATACCAGGCTTCAGGATAAACAGTTGTGTTTGTTGCAGCCCAAAAAGCAGCAACTATTGCCATCCAACCAATTCCTGCAAGGGACCAAGAAAGAACAGCCTCAGCAGAAAGCAATTCAGCCCCTTTAAATTTGCTCCATTCACCTAGTCTTTTATCTTCCCAAGGAGTTGATCCAGCAACGATATGGAAAGCTCCACCAGTAATTTCAGCGAAAGCTAAGAAGGCATGGCCGCCCATGACATCCTCAAGACTGTCAATAGTAATGAAATCAAATTGCCTTTGCCAAATCATGGAAAGGTCAAGGTTGTAATTAACCTGACGAATTGCACCTAAAGCAGGATCATAAATACCATGAATCCTGGCCCATTCTACAAACCAAGCACAAGCAACACCCATAAAGATCAAATGATGACCAAGTATGAAAGTCTGATTGTCTGGGTTATTCCACTCAAGCTTAAATTTCTTAGCTTGTAAAACCTCACTATCTTCGACATTCTCCTCAAAAAGGACTCCATGCAGAAGACCTCCTCCCCCATAAACCATTGAGAGGATAAGGTGAACAATTGCAATAGTTGCAACACCAACTCCAGTCCAGGCGCCGGCCTCATCAAAGCCAATGCCAATAGAAGCAAGATGAGCCAAGAACAAAGAGCTTTGATGGCCCATAGGTATTTCTGGGTTGTAGCGAGCTAGCTCCCAAAGAGTGCTGCCACCAGCCGCAAAGCAAATCAAACCTGTATGTCCTACATGAGAGGCAATAAATCGGCCAGAGCGGTTGGTAACTACAGAATTACCAGCCCACCATCCATAGGTAACTTCTGGATTTCCATAGGTCTGCATAATTTTTAAGCAATACAGGCAAATATCCAATGCAGATTACACTGTGCTCAATAGATATGCGCAGAATAGTTAAAGGTCTTTATTTAGTTAGTAAGAAATATTTTTTTATCCGAAAGAAAAACTGGTCTGCGAAAGCTATTTTAATAAAAAATTTTAACTCGCAAACATTTAACACACTTGCTAAAAGCATTGCAGGGCAATGCATAAGCTAGATTGATGAATTTTTTTTTCATTACAGAGCTACTAAATGGACTTCGAATTATGAATTCAAAACAAGAAGGCCAGAATAATAATAAAATTATTAAGAAGTAAAAAAAACTCTCTAAAAGCCAAAAAGTGGATATTTAGTTCATTGGCTCATGATTTCCATAAATCGCTAAAAACTATTTTTAAGATTCGCGTCAGAAGGTCATGATTGGTTCTTAGAGCCAACAAAAGGGAAAGTAGCTTATATCAAACTGATATTGCCTGAAGCAACAATTGACTTTTTAGGTTTACTAAAATGTCAAAAAAACAATTTTTTTCAAAACAGCTTAAAGTCTAAGCTATAAAACTCATACTTTTAACTGACTTGATGATTGATTTCTCGCATTTGCTGGATTTCGCAACGCAACTACCTCACCCATCAGATTTAGGTTTAGTAAAGCCATCAGGTGGATTTCAACTACTTCCAGTGGTATTTGGCATACTTGCCATCATTCAAGTATCTCAATTCCATTGGTATGCAAGAGACTGTAACGATCCAGAAAAGTTTGAAGGAACAGAAAGACAAAAATTGTCACGTTGAATTCTGTTCAGAGAACATTTTCAAATTAGATTTCCTTCAAAAAGCAGAGCTAATATTCATAGCTCTGCTTTTTTATGTGGTTTTTACTGCCATTAAAAAAGCCCCTATTTAAAAGGGGCTTTTTTAATGAACTTAGGAAAGGGTTCTAGGTATACCAAATGGTCCGGTTCTATCAAGCAATCTCTTAAAGTCAAAGCCCATAGCACGTAATGCATGCCATAAGTGCCCTTGAATAAAGAAGAATCCAAGATAGTAATGGACATTAACCAAAGCGGCTCTAGTTGTATGTCCTAAGAAAGCAGTTCCCCCAGGAACCGTATCTATCCAATAAGGAGAAACTCCAAATTTAAATTGCAAAACTTCTCCATACCAAGCTTCTGGATAAACAGTTGTGTTTGTTGCAGCCCAAAAAGCAGCAACACAAGCCATCCAACCAATTCCTGCTAATGACCAAGAAAGAATTGCCTCAGCTGAAAGTAAATCTTTACCTTTGAATTTTGTGTAAGTGCCAATCTGCTTAGTTGCAATATGGAAAGCACCTCCTCCAAGCTGGAAGAAAGCTAAAAAGGCATGGCCTCCCATAACATCTTCAAGGCTGTCAATAGCTAAGAAATCAAATTGATGATTCCAAATCTGGGTAAGGTCAAGATTGTAATTAACTTGACGTATTGCTTCAACAGCAGGATCGTAAATCCCATGAATCCTGGCCCATTCTACGAACCAGATATTGGCAACACCAAAAAAGAGTAGATGATGACCAAGTATAAAAGTTTGATTGTCTGGGTTATCCCATTCCAATTTGAACTTTCTAGCTTGAGGTACTTCTGAATCCTGCATATCTCCAGTGAAATATACGGAATGCAAAAGGCCTCCGCCTCCATAAACCATGGAGAGAATTAAATGAAGTATCGCGATATTGGCTACACCAACACCTGTCCATACTCCAGCAGCATCAAAACCAATTCCGACTGATGCTAAATGTGCTAGGAAAAGAGAACTCTGATGACCCATTGGTAATGAAGGGTCAAAGCCAGCTAGTTCTACAAGTGTGGCTGCACCACATGCAAAGGCAATTAGTCCTGTATGAGCAGCATGAGCTGCAATAAATTTGCCTGAGCGGTTGGTGACTCCAGCATTTCCAGCCCACCACCCGTAGGTGACGTTTGGGTTTCCGTAGGTCTGCATACTTTCTTTTTGAGCGAAAAAGGCGCTATTCCCCATGAACACTACATGGAGCTCACTTAATATGTGCGAATAGTTAAAGGTTTTTATCTAAGAGAAATAAAACAACATTTTTCAACATGCAACGAGATGAGATTTTATGGGCTCTTTATGTTTATCTATTAGGAAATTTTCCACAAAAATCTCGATTCAATGATTTCTCTGTTTCACTCGTCAGATTTATTAGCAACTATCACTGTTGGTGGTTTTAATCCACTAGCAGCCACAATTGGATTAATTGCAATCTTTCAAGTAACACAATTT
>QCKH01000012.1 GCA_003215475.1 Prochlorococcus sp. AG-409-L21 | reverse complement strand
CGAAAGTCCAAAACGTATTTTCATTTATTTTTTTATTTAATATAGAAACATTATCTTCCCCAAAAATATCTTTAACGTTTTTCCACCCAATTATTAAAGTGGGGAGTATCTTATTAACCTCTTTATAAGATTTACATATATTATATCTTTTATCAGAAAATTCCTTTTGTGTAACTATATTACCTATAAACATATCACAAATATAGTAATTTTTTTTTAAAAAGTTAAGTAATACCCGCCAAAGTATTTGTTGATAAGGTATTTTGGGTGCTTGATATATTATTTTTTTCTTCTAAAATTTCTTTGGTGTCTTTAGATGCATATAAATTACCTTTTTTAAGATCTGCCTTAACACCACCTGTAGTTACACCCAATAATTCTTCTCCTTCATTAGAAAATACACTTAAAACAGTAGCAAAATTATCAAAGCCCTTACTTATATTAGACCCTTCTTTAGTTGTTAAGGTATTTAATACTTCAGAATAATTACTAGCATAACCACCATTAGCCCAAACTGAAGGTGGATAATTTTTAATGCTAGTTAACATATCATCTTCTTGACCATTTAAAACATTTATTTCTTTATCTATTTTATTAATTTCTTCTGTCTCGGTAATGTTAGTTTTTTGTTTTGTTAGTTTTGCGACTTCTGATTGATTATGATAACTATTACTGTAGGGATAATTCTGCCATCTCCACTCTGAAATTTTTACTGCGTGTGCTACTGATATTGTATCTCCAGTAAGTTGATCTAATGGTATTTTAGTATCATTAGAAAATCTAGTATATTGGTCTCTACCAACAATGGGTATAAAACCCCTTTTTCTAAAAGTATATGCATCCTCTAAATTTCTATTCCCATAAGGATTATTTTCTGCAACATATATTTCCTTACCTGCCGCAGAATTTTTATCATTCCATACTTCCACAGATTTTGAGAAATTATTAGAATAAGTAAGACTAGCGGCTAAAAACATAGTAAATTGTGAATTAGTAGTAATATCACTATTGGATACACTTTTTAATGAATTAACTAGTTGTAAAGAAGTCCCATTATTTATATTAGTTACCCCAATATCACTTAATGTACCTTCATTTATTTGTGTGAAATCAAAAGGACCATTAGGTGAATTATCTTCAACTATACCAGTATTATAATTAATTTCTCTTTGAACTAAAGATTGAGAATTAATAGGTTCAACATCTAAACTTTCATCTAAACTAATATCTAAAAAGGTTGTCATCTTATCTACTACAGGTGTTAAATACTTACTTTGTCTTACTCCCGTAAAAGAAGTTGTCATATGATTTGGTGAAATATTATGTGTTACATTTAAAATCATATATGCCCCATCAAAAAATGGTACATTATCTAATTGAAAGTACATCATTGGTTGTATATTCATACATCCTAATGCTTCCACATTACACGTATAAGATCTAGCCCTAAACATCTTATATAAATCTGTTCCTTGATATGACCTATTAGTACCACCCCTCTTATCGATTAAGTCTGTTAATGTTGCGAAATATTCACTAGTATCTTTATGTTCTTGTTGATTTAAAGAAACACTTTTAAAAACTGTCTGATTTTCAGCACCAAATGCAACTCTAAATGCAACTAAATTAAAATCTTCACCATTAGTTGTTTTTTTAGATGCAATGTCTGTTGGTGGTAAATCTAAACTAAATCCATCATTTTTAAAAGTATACCTACTTTTTTCATCTATATTTAAAACTTGTGATGCACCTCCTGCATATATACATAAATAAGTTGGCCCACTACTAGTATTTCTTTCACTAACATTTGTTATAGGTTTAAACATATCCGATATTTCTTCAGGATCTTTATAATTTATATAATTTGGCATTATTTGAAATAAGAAATTACTGTGTCTTAGAATATTGGACATATAAAAATATAAATTAGTTGTCATATTTTCACTTAAAGAGATAACACTTTGTAAGTTTATTATTGCTTTACTACCAATGTCATTAAAACCTCTATCAATAAAACGAAAATAATCAAATAAATCTCTATTAGGTGTACCACAAGCATTATAGGCTATATCACCATCCGTACTACCTGCAATCCATCTATCATACACATTCTTTATACTGTTGTAAGCGCTTTGTTTAACCTCATTTAAATTTTTTGTTTTAGTATTTAAATTTTCATTTATATTTGTAGTACTATTTTCATTTCCTATTTGTCCTTTAAACGCCTTTTTAAAATTTTCAAAATATACACTAAAACCATCTATATTTAAATCTATAATTTGATTAGGGGTAAGGTTAAAGACATCAGGTGCCAACACAATTAAAAATTTAGTAGTACTTAATGTAGATGCTAAAGTTGTACCAACATCAAACTTAGCTGCTATGTCTTCTTCTTTACTATAATTAATTACCGTGTTTTTGAAATCATTGTATTCACCTGAACTCACCCAATTAGTGAAATAATTAATAAGGACTTGTTTTGTTGTGGTAGGTAAGTTCACTAAACTATCTTCTATTGCACCCCTAGTTTGACTTGTGCTAGTCACCCAACCTGCAGATATATATTCACTACCATTAGGGGGTGGTGTCCCACCTTCCCATTTAGCCCAATCTATTGGGTCAGAAGTGTTAGTCGATTGGTTATATCTCCATAATGTACCACCAATAAATAATAAATAATGTTGCGGTAAATTCATAATGGTAGAAATAGTAGGTAATTCTAATACACTAAAGATTTGAAATGGTAATGTCGATAATAATAATAATGCCTTACCATTTTCAGATTGGTTTGCATAAAAGTCCGTATCACTTAAATATCTTTCCAATTCAATACTACCACCATTATCATTTTTAGAATATATATTAATCCACTCAGTTGGTATGGGTGTACTTACACCAGGATTTTTAATGGGGTTAACACCACCATCAATCAGTGTTATATCATTACCAACAATATCAAAAGCACTAGTCCCTTCAGTTAAATTAGATTTCAATCTTTCAGATACTTTTTTAAACCAACAATTATAAGCTTGATTACTAAAATAATTAAAATTAGTATTACTCCAATAACTATAGTTATTTTGGGAGTCATTAGTTACTCTATCATCAATAAATTGAGTTTTATAATCAGTGGTATCTGATATATCTTTTGATACCGTTATATTATTTTCCAAAATATTATTACCTAAATTACTGTCTTCAATAACTAAATATTGTAAATCATCTGTACCTACACCCCCTATTTTTAAACCACTTATTTCTATATCATCTAAATTATTTTCCCAATAAGTGTTTAATATATCGGTTTCTTCTTTTAAAAATGTATATAAAAAATTCCTAACTCTATCGTCCAATAAAGATTTATTTGCTAATAATGCATCCCATTTTGCATAAGATTTAACGTTAGAATATTTAGAGTAATTATTTAGAATTATATATCTTTCCACCAAAATTTTAATAAAATTAGTCTTTAACACTTTATCACCTGAAGATGCATTATTGGTATTTAATGATAAAAATGGGTTTATAGAAAAATCTATTGGGTTTATGGGTATCCAATTATTTGTATCAGTATTAGGATCATTTATTTTAGATTTACTTAAATTTTGAGTTATGTTTTGTATTTGTGGTTCACTTTCAGTAATTGCTAAAACAATTTTTTCAATAAAGTCTATTTCAGGAAAGGCAAACTTAGCATCTGTATCCGTATCTTCAAAAACGTCTTTAGAACCTATATACTTTTCAACAAATCCACCATTTTCTTCTATAAAAATTGAAGGGAATGCATATATTGTTTGACTACTAAAATTATTTTTTTCTTTAGTTTGTAAATCCGTTTCAGGTTGTACCTTTTTTAAAGATTTTTGTCTCTGTTTTTGTCTATTTTCCGCTTTTTTTGCAACCCCATACACCGTATTTAAAAACGCTTGTGCGTTATTACATAAAATTTCAAAGACTGTACCGATAGTCGGACTAAAACCCAATTCTTTAGATAATTTTTCATTTAACTCATCAATAGTTTGTTGTTCTAAAACTTCTTTTCTACCTTTTAAATTAATTAACATATCATTTACCCACATTCTCATTGCCCTAAAATCCACAGGGAAACCTTGTGTTGTATTGGTAAACTCACTATTTTTATTACCCTTTGCACCATTTACTTCATCATCGCTAGAAAATTCTGTGAGTGTAACTGCAGAAAGAGAAAAATTATTATTAACCTTTTTTAAGGTAGTTGGGTTATTATCTAGTAAAATACTATTGCTTCTTCTAAGTTCATCAATAAAATTTTCTAAACCTATATCCCCTTTATTGTTTGAACCACTAAATTGTATTATTAATGGTTGGTAGTCTACGCTAGTAGAGTTGTTAGTTTGTGTGATAGGGAAAACTGACGGATTTAATGAATTACCCTGTACTATTTTATCATTATTATCTAATTTAGTTTTATTTTCAATATAAAATATTTTATAAGATTCTAATTTATCATATAAATCTTTCATATATAAATCAACTTCATCTCTTATTGGGGTCTTAAAAAATAATATATCTCTTATAGACAAATAATTTTTAAATTTATTTAAATTGACATTTTTAACTGAACTAGTTGATACCACTTCTGGATCATTTAATTGTTTAGAATATTCAGTTTGATTTATACTATTACTTGTCTCACTATTATCTTTTCTAATTGGTCTCCCAATAAAATCTCTAATATCCTCTAATTTGTTCTGTTGAGTGTTTAATATAGTTAATTCTTTATATTTTTCACTATTAGCTTTTAACTTTTCTAAATCTATTTGTAATTTGCTTAATTTTTTAATGAACTCATCCAACGATGGTGTTGGGATATCTCTTTGTTGGGTTAATTGATTAGTATCACTATCTAATGTACCTACCTTTAAATTAAGTTTTTTTAAATTTTGTGCCCCTTCATCTGTATTTACTACACCAATAATGTCACCCATTGTTAAATCCGCTAAAAATGCTTGTTGGAAACCAACAAAATTAGCAGATATATTAAAATTACCTGTACCTGGATCAAACTTAGAAGTCCAATTAACCATATTTAAACAATATTCAACAGGTTTCCCAAAATACCCTTTAATGGTTAAACTAAATATAGGGTAAGGCATTTTAAAAAATATACTATAAGGAGATTTTCTATTATCTTGTTCTATAACATCAAATAAACCACTCCCCCTTAAATCCGTAAAATCAATATCCACTTGAGGAACTAAACTCGTATTATATTTTATGTTAATACTTGTAATACCAAAACCTTCTAATAAACCACTACCAAAACTATTTTGTATCCCCCCTATTTGTGTATAATTTGTGGTTGCATATGATTTTACATCCCCCATAATATCTTTTTGAGGTTGTCCTGAAGTATCATATTTGACTTCAGTTGCAATAAAATCTATCTCCCCAAATCTACTCTCATCAAATTCATTATCATTTTGCGCTAAAGTTACGACCCCTCTACTACGTTCTGTTGCGGTTAGTTTTACATAAATAAACATATCCTCTACAGGAACAACATTTCTACCAGAAGGATTAGGATCAACTAAAAATAATCCTGCCCCTTTAGTTTCTACTTTTACATCATTACTTTTTTCAGGCATTATTAATAAATTTATTGTGTACCATTTAACCTCTGATACTTTTGAACTTCACTAATATATTGTTGCAAACTATCTTTAAAAGGAAACGGTATTCTTATAATTTCGTTATTTGGTATATCTTCTTCTACACCACCGTATTGTGGATTAGCCAACATAATTAACCACCCATGATATGGATTACCATAATATTCTAAACTTAATTTATCCATCCTATCTTTTTGTTGTCGATAGAGAACACTTTTATCAGTTGATTTAGGTTCTATCTTTATAAAAGGTAAAGGTTGGTATTTACCGTTGAAGTTAAATTTTTGATATCTATTATAATATTCCGTACTCATATTCTTTATATTAATTTATTTTCACTAATAGTAAATGATTGGGTTCTAGATAATTCTTCACCATCTAAATTATAAATCACTCTCACATTTGCATTTGTTATTTGTGAGTTTAAACTAGAAATTTCTTTACTAATGGTACTTATTTCCGATTGTATTTCTGATTTTCTATTGATATTATACGCACTATTGTTATTTAATGAATCGTATTCAGCTTCCAATGTAGTAGTTTGGTTTTGTAAATCTACTATTTGTGCTGATTTAATGAAAGATTGACTAAATGTAGGAATACCTGCTAAAGATATTGTATTACTTGCACTAGTGTATGATTCATCTTTATGTATTATATCTGTTAAACTGTCTGTAATAATTACTCTAATTGGATCATTTAAAGGTCTTAAACTACCATTAAGTATTGTTTCCACCACCACTGATTGGTTAACGCCATTTATATTAATAACTATTGTATCGGTAGGTATACTAGGTTGATTAAAGTTTGTTGGATTATTATTTTCGTCCATTTGATTAAGTGGTACTTCTTGTTTTAAAGTATTTTTAGGGGAATCACCTAATAATGATAGTTTTTGTGCAGCATTAGCAACACCAGGTAATAATTCATTAAATAAACTACTTCTACCGTTTATAATTCTCGCACCAATAAATGCATCTACCTCCAATTGATCACTTCTCCTTTCATACATTTCAGTATTAGCATAATAATTAAATGATAATGCATTTTGTAGTCTACTTATTGGACCTTGTAAAGATTGACCCCCTATTATATCTATAGATAAAGTTACATCTGCCATCATAGGTTGTACCCCTATACCTTCAGGGTTTAAGTCCCATTGTGGAGAAGAACCGGCATTATATGTAATATTAACACTATTTATACATATTTTAGTGTTGATATAATCACCAATTCTTAATATACATACAGGTGGTCTACCAAAGGCTAAGTTTTGTGGTTTTATACCAGTAGAATCATTTTTATCATATACACTAGGACCCTGTCTAACACATTGTTGTAAAAAGGTTGTCCTTGTGTTTAATCCTTCGGGTGTAGTAGAGTGAAAACCAGGATGAAAATATTTTATTTTTTCAGATATTGTTTCAAAATATTCAGGATACTCTTCACCAATAAAGTCAAAATACCTTGTTTCATCAATCCTTAAGTTATCTACTATCTGAGAATCTAAAGGTAAAGTAACTAAATTACTATCTACCTCTGTAGATTTATGTTGTGCAGTACTATCACCTACTGCATCATAACTAATTTTTAAATCTACTCTCCTACTATTAGGGTCACCACTAATGTCAATTACTTTAGAAGAACTAACTATGGTGTAAGTTATGTTACTGATACCTTTAACTATAACTTCTACTTGTGATTTAATATCTGCTGCCCTATTTTTTGCTAAAACGTTAGGGTTAGTTTCATCTTGAGATGCATAACCATTAACAATAATTTTAACAGATTTATCACTATTTTTTTGTTGGTTTAAAAATGATGTTATACTTCCACTGTCTATAGTTACACCACTACTTATGTTCTCTTCAAATGGTAAAGTATATTTTTCACTAGCACTATAATTTGTAGAAGTAGATTGTTGTATTTGTAAGTTTAATTTTTTTTCTATATCACTTTTAGTGGACTCACTCACACCTTGACTATTATCTAATAAATCCAAAAATTCTTCAGGAGAAATACAACCAGCGAAAAATCTTTCTATTTCATTTGTTCGTCTTCCTCTATATGCATTAACTACTCTAGGATGATCAACTAAAATTTTAAATTTTAATTGTCCAGTCCTTGTAGAATTATTATAAGTATAAACTGGTTCACCCCTACCAATAAAATCAGTTTTAGTCCAATTTGCACTTAAACTTTCATCAAATCCTAAATCATAAGGAGGAAACCACATAATTCTACCTTTATTTCTACTTAAAGGGTCACCAGGTCCAATTTCATCTAAACTTAAATCTGCTAAATTATCTGCCCACGCTAAATTTTCTATAGATAACATATATTTTTTAAAAGTTGTTGTCCTATCGATTGCAGTTGGGTAGGATTTAACCATACCATTACTACCTAAGACACTTAATGAAGCGTTATCTGATGATACAGAAAATCCAGGTTTAGATACATCGTCAGAACTAAATAGACCACTTTTTCTTATTGCATTACTATACTTATAAGGGTTATCTGGTGTCCAAACCCTACAAAATTTACCGTTTTGTATTGCAGATTCAAAAGATTCACTACTAATAGCATTACCTCTACTTATTAACCTACCTTTAACTTTATCTTTAAAATATTTTTTAGTTTGATCAATAAAAACATCATCTGGAAAATTATTTACTAAATTTTGTGTCTCAGATAAGATAGTTTTATTGTTAAAATCGTTATTATCTTTGAATTCCCAATAGAAATCTTCATTTACGGTAGTTTGCCCCACTTGCTCTGATTGAACTCCGTCAGCACCGTTAAATTCATCTGCAGTAAAATTAGTTACTATTTTACTTCCTCTATTAGTACTTCTCTCACTTCCAATATAATATCTACTATTTGTACCCGCATTTGAGGTATCTGATAATCTTCTATCTGTATAAGATGGTACATATAAATTCAAACCTAACGCGTTAAATAAAAACGTAGTTTGATTTATTCCCGTACTTTCAATTAATTTATTATTTCTTTGTTCGGTGGATAATACAGGGTTTGTTTGATTACCTGTTGAAATATTACCTAATTTATTTGTTTTATTTAGTCTATTATATTCTTGCCAACCTACCGCTTCGTTTGGTAAACTATTTTCTACTAATGGTTCACCTCTCATCCTATTTTGGAATTCATTTGCCTCATTTTCGGGTGGTTGGAAATAAGTAATAGCAAATTTATTTAAATCACTAGACATTTTTTCTTCTATTTGTGCAGTTTTTGCTATTACATTTGTTCTTAAGGAGTTTGCCCCTATAATCCCTAAAGAACTTTCATTATTGAAAGTTAATTTAGAAATTTTATCAATTACATTGAATGGAAAAGACACATATGTATTGTCACCAGTACTTAATAAACTAAAACTATCTATATTTGAATTTGTTGGATAAGGTAACCTGTCTTTTTCTCCTGAATTAGGATAAGGTTCTGATGGTGTATTTACACCGTATTCATTATACTCGTCTCTTTCAGGTATAAATCTATTATTATTAACATTTTGTGTGTCTCTATAAATTTCACCTTGAGTTATAATATTTTCATCTTCATTATAAGATATTACGTTATTTTCATTTTGTGTTCCACCAACAGGAATATTTATAACTTTCCCAATATCTTCAAGTTGGGAAGTTAATCCACCTTGTTCTAAAGTTCTATTAACCGGTGGTGGTAAATTTCTTTTAAGTAACTCTGTTCTTAGGTCTTCTGTACTTAAAACTCCAAAACTTGTTGTGTATAATGTCTCGTTTAAAATTCCAGGCATAAATATTCTTTCTATATAAATATTTAAACAAGAAATTTCAGGAAAATAAAATTATATATTATATATAATTAATAGATTATTACTAGATAATTTATTATATTTGTTCTAGTTTTAATAATTATTATTTATTTATATATTTTTATAATTGTTGTTCGCGGTCCAAGATAATTTTTTTTCACCAAAAAGTCAATAGTAAATAATAAAAAAAGTGAAATATTTTTTAGGTAGTTAAAACTACATTGATATTTGATCCGTCTGTTACTACTTCCAAACCATTGGAAAGTACTTTATTAACCTCAGCACCAATCATATTTTTAATTTCTGGCGTATTAAATGCAGAAGCTAACTGACCCCCAATATTAAGATTTATATCTAATTGTCCGTTATATGAAACTTCATTCATTTCTTGAATTTGTTGTGGTGTTAAGTTAGTATTAGATGGTAAATTTAATCCTCCACCTCCACCACCACCATTAGGTAAATTCATACCATTATTTAAATTAATATTAAGTGTACTAGGATCCATAGTAGTTAATCCTTGTGCCCAATCTTGTAATGCCACTAACCCTTCATTCGCCATTACATTAGGGTTGTAAGTACTCATTATACCTGAAACCATTTTTTGAGTTTCCTTTTCCATTTTTTCTATTTGTGGTCCTAACGCTTCCTCAAAAATTTGATGAAAATCAGTTGCTTGTACTGCAGTAGCACGAGTTGCTTCCCCCATACTAGTCATTCTTTCAGACATTGTTTGCGTATTCATTGCAATATCTCTGAATAAATCACTATCACTTTTTTGAGTATCTAATAACCCTTGATCTACCGCCTCTCTTAACTGATCAGTATTTCTAATGTCAATCTCCATTTTTTCACCTGTAGGTGATGAAAAATCTACTACCCACTTCCCATCTTTCATTTTAGCCATTCCTGCAATACCCTCTCTAACTTCTTCATCAAAAGCATTACCCTCAATATTCATCTTAATTTTACTTATTTTAGATGATTGACGAGCCATTTCGGTCATTTTATCAACATTAATACCTAATTGATCACCAGCCGCTTTTAATTGCATTCTTGCTTCTGCAGGTAATTCGAATTCACCAGATTGTTCGTTAAACTGTAACATATTTTCTGTCATAGTTTGTAGTCTTTTAGCTAGCTCCTCTGGTTTGTTTCTAGCCAAATACATAGTTTCAAATGGGTCACCAAATGCCTTAGCAATATCTCCCCCTAACATTTGTAAATTAGCTGCTGCTTCAATTGCAGCTTCTGGTTGATAAAATTTATCTGCCATAGATAATACATCACTAACCTCAATCCTCATTTTAACCGCTTGTCTTGCCATTTCAGTCATTCCTCTAACCCCATTAACAAAAGAAAACGAACTCATTTGTTTAATATTTGATTGTAATGTTTTTATAACTTTTGTTGAATTTAATCCTGCTTTTTGTGATGCGTCAAATACATCTACAATACTTTCATTCATCGTTTCTACACTCTGACCCATTAAATCAAATGTTTCTGCCATTGATGCTATCTCGGTTGGCATTAATTTAGTTGCCCTAGACATAGAATCCATGATAATAATATCTTCTTCACTGAAAAATCTTAATCTACCACTCTGTTCCATAAATTTTTCATATAAATTAGTGATATCAGACATTTCACCACCCATAGCTAAAACTTCAGGTAAAGCAGCTCTAAAGGCAACTCCTACACCATGTGCTTGATCCCTAGTTAACCCTACATCTCTCGCAATATCTCTATATTCATGTGCAATTTTTTCTGAATAATTAAATAACGCAGCTTGTGTTTTAACAAAATCTAATGATTCTGTGCGTTGTGCTGCGAATTCACCCCTTATTCTACCTACAATTGTGTATTGTTTTCTATATTCTTTATTTAATTTTGATAATTCATCTCTTTGTTTTTCTAAAAGATCAATCTGTTCTAGTTTTGCGGTTTTTGCGGCACCAGATAGTGTCTCTGCTTCATCTTTTAACGCTTTTAACATAGCGTTAGATTTTTGTATAGATTCTTCTATACCTCTTCTTGTTTCATCAGATACACCTTTAATTGAATTGTAATAACTTTCTTGAGTATTTAACTCAGAAGTTTGTTTTTTCATTACCTCTAACTGCTTATTTAACTCGTCTGATGTAGGCATTTTACTTTTTTTATATTATGTTTAAGTAGTTATTTTACCTGCCCAATCAATAGTATTACTACGAATATTACCCGCCCTATCTTCTAATAATGTAATTTTACCATTATTATTTTGTGCGTTTTCTACTTCATTGGTGAATGAAATTAACCAAAAATTATTATCTGTTTGACCTCCAGTCCCTTCACATTTTAAAGCATTATTACTAACTTCTAAAGGTTTAAATTTACCTGACGCCCCACCAGAGGCTTGTAAGGTAGCATTTTTATTATCTGCAGTTAAATTAACCGCACTACTACCATTGTCAATGGCACTCCATTCTATTTTAAATTCTCTACCCCCTTGTACCTCTTTAAATTTACTAGCATTACTCTGTGATTTACTACTAGTATTTACATTATCATTACCCTTAATCCTTTTAAATTTACCTAATTTACTTTTTATATCCCCATATGCACTTTGTATGTCCGATGCGGCTTTGTCTATTCCGGAATCTATACCATGACTTTGTACATAATCTTCAGCATCCTTACTTTGTTTTGTGCTTGGGGTTTCACTATAACCAAGTTTAAATCTTTTTCTTTGCTCTTTTAAATCTATTTGTTCATCTAAGAGTGCAATAATATCTTTAATATCTTTATTAGAAAATTTTGTCATAATATACTTTTATTAATAAATATCATTATTTTTTATTTTCTTTTGTTTTTTCTATTTCTTGAGTAGCTTGTTGTATAAACATAATTCTAGAAAAAGTAGGCATTTTCATAATATCACTATAACTAAAGTTATAATATTTACTCAAAAATCCCGAATGTTTATGTACTGTAATTAAGTACTCAGAGTTCAGGAAAGAAAAAAGATGTGTTAAATCTAAGAAAGCAACTCACGGACGCTCCCCCCGGCATCCGTGCTTCTGTTTCGAAGTCTATTCCTGGTTCAATATCGCCAATATATTTTCTAAGTTTTCTCGAATCAATAATTGAAAGATTTTTTAATATATTAGATATTCTTATTTTGTCAGTTTCACCGTTTATGGACATAACTTGTTTTTCTAACCTAAAAAATAAACGATTAGAAATATCTGTTTTATTTTTTTCCATATAGTTTTTATCTAAAACGTCTATATCTTTTTCATCTCTACCCGTTAAAAATCTAAATTTAATAGTTTTACCACTTTGGGGTAAAGTAAAATCAAATAAACCATCTTCGTCTGGTTTAACTGTTAATTTTTTTTGTTTTAATTGAGAAAGGTCTATCACCCCTTCTTCTAATTTTTCGGTACTATCGTTATAAACTAATTGTGTATATTCCGGACCAAACGCAGTGGTTCTTAAATATAATAATATTGCTACTCTATCACTATATAATAAATCTAATGGGTTAAAACCTAATTCTTTAACTTTTCTTTCTATTAATATATCCATTATTCCACCATTGGATGAAATATTTGGTGAAGATAAAACAGTTTCATCAAACGCAGTTAAATACTCTACTTTTACTGTAGATTTTTTATTAGGGTATAATAACCCTTGAGAAGGTAAATCTATTACGTCATAGGGAACTTGATATTCTGATGGTACGTAAGTAGGATCTACTTGAGGTATATGTTGATTTTCCATAAAACTTTATTTTAAACTTAATATACTAATAAATATTAAAAATTAAAGTTTTTAATGAATTATTTGGTAGTTTAAAAAATTTTTTGTAATTTAGTAATATCAAAATCAAATAACTATGAGAACTATTGGAAAAATCGCACTTATTATCTTCATTGTTTATTCTTTATCACCTAATATAGTAATTAGTGGGTACAATAAAATTAAACATGAATTATCTTTTATTGATATTGAATTGAAGATTAAAACTAAGAATAATAATATGAAATATTCTAAAATTAAAGAAGACGAAATAATAGTACCTCGTCAAGGAAAAAAGGATGTAGGTTTAATTTTACCTAATAGTAATACATTAATTTTAAAATAATTATAAATCTAACATTGAGTCTAAAACATTTTGATCAATGGTGTTATACTTATCCATCATTAAGGTATCATCTTCTCTATTAAAGTTAAAATTATCTAAAGAACTCGCCTTTTCTTCTATCATTTTTCTATAAGAATCTGTCCAGAATTCTTGAGGTACAAATTTTCCGGAATCAGGTCTCCAACCAGCCTTCCACGCACCTTTTAAAAGTTTATTATCTTCTGCAGAACCATCCGACATAAACATTTCTTTAGTTTCTTTCCATGGATAACCGTCATTCCTAACGATACTACTAATATTACCTCTTTTAGCGTCATCTTCTAATCTTGATTTTTTCCAATCCTTAAGTTTTTTTTGTACATACGGAGATTCTTCAATAACAAAGGTTACAACATCATCACCAAAAGCCATTAATAATGAATATATTGCCATACCCCAAAAAGACTCATTCATACTAACACTTCTAAGATACGCAATATATGCTTTATAAGTACTATCATTATTCGCAAGTAAGAATTTTTTAAACAATTTTTCGTTTGATACAAAATCTTTCCAATATCCTTGTGTTTTATTTATTAACTTCTGTAATTTGGCGGCGTGTTTTTTAGCAGTCCCTTTAGTTAGTGTTGGTAATACCTCATCAAAATAATTTTTAATTAGTTTATCATTATTTTTTATAGTTTTTTCACTTAATTCTTTCCTTAATTTTTTTTCTATATGTTCTTTCGTAACTGTTTTTCCTGCTTTTTGTTGTTTCAACATCCATTCAGTTACATTATCAATTTGTTTTACTATACCCGATTTCTTTAATGCTCTCCTTGCAATCATTCCTCCAGGTACAACTGCTAATAATGCAGATAATCCACCCATTACTTCATCACCTTCTGCAAAATATAATCCTGCATTGGCTAATTCTAAACCTATTGAAATGAATGGCCCAGCCACCGGTATAGCTAATACCACAATAGCTGCCACATCTATAATTTCATGTTTATAATTATCCCAAATATGACCTATAAATTCAACAACTTCTCTATTTGCGTCCATTTGTTTAACTGCACCATCATAAGTAGAATATGCTCTATCTAAATGTCTTGTGTATGCAGTTTGTTCTAAGAACAATCTATTATATTGAGACTCTGTAATTATAATTATTTTTTTATCCACCAAATTCATCTTCTATAGTTTTTTCGTTAAATAGACTGTCAAAGGGTGTTCCTTCACATGCACCTTCTACTGCTTTAATACAATCTTTCATTCTAAATACTTCTTTACCTTCTTTTGTTGTCCCAGCTTTTTTAGTCATATACTCACAATAATATTCACTGAAAGTATCGTAAGACTTCAAAGCATCTTTTATATTATTCTTTTCTTCTTCACTATGTGTTTTTTTGTTACCTACATAAGCAGAATTTTTCCAATCCTCACAATCTAATTTCCCACTTTTAATATTACTGGTAACTATATCATATGTGTCCTGAACTGGTCCATAATTAATTACTATAATTTTTTCTTCAATATAGTCATTAGGATCCACATTTTCCATTTTGTTTGCTAATAACTCATCTATTTCTTTTTGATATTTTTTCACAGGTAACTTATCAGTTTTCACATAATCACAAATTGTTTTTTCAGAAATAGTATTTTGAATAAAAAACGCCAACCCTTTTGGCCCACTAGTAGGGGTTATTTCCTCATCCTCTGATAACCCAAATGGGTTAAACTGCTTTTCCATAATTCGTGTCAAATAATTTGCTCTACCATTACCCATACCATTTTTTTTGTTAAGTTCTATAAACATTTCTTGAGATGTTTTTGGATCTATAAGTACTTTGTATAATTCTTCACATGTTGGTTTTCCATCTGGAAACTTACATCCAAATCCCGGATTATTTAATTTCTCACATCCCTCATGTGCAAATTTTTCATTCCATATTTTATTCTTTATTGCTTCATCATCGGGAACACCCTCAACTGGCTTCAATTCTGATTTAGGACAACACATAGTACTATTAATAAATTTTTGTTTTATCACTTTCTCTAAATCTTCTAAATCCATTTTGGCTGCACGAAAAGGGATATCTAATCCGGTATAAGGTGCCGAAAATTCTGCAAATAGTTTATAGGGGTGATTATTAAGCCATTCCATTGCAACCATTCCCGCAAATTTCCACCTATTCTCTACCCAAAAATCTTCTTCTTTAGATCTACCTTCCTCTTTTTCTGCTGCTATGCTATGACAACCATTTCCATCACATTTGATATTTTTATTATGTTGATAGAATACCCAAGCCCAATATGACGAATACATTGTAGAGAAAAAAGGAATACTACCTAATATTTTAGACACCGATCCCAAACCTAAATCATCAAAAAATTTAGCCGCCCTTGGTATTCTTGCGTAAATGAATAAAAATTTGAATATTCTTGCACCTACTACTAGTGGATACCAAAGACTCACTTTAGCTATCGTATTACCTAATTTCTTCCAGTCCAACGCATTCTCAATCCTTTTAAGAATATTTTCACTACTATCGGAAACCTCCTTAGATATTTGCTTATAATCAATATCCTCTAGAACATCATCAAACTTCTTAGATAATTTAATCCAATCAGAATCAAGGTTTTTCCGTGTCAATTCCCAAGCATTTTCTGCGGTTATGTTAAAAATTTTACTACCCTTGTTTAAGTCAGGGTTAGTAATCACGTCTTTTCTTTTTAATAAATCACTATCATCTAGCGCATATCTTAATCTTTTTCTTAATTTCGGTTTATTATGTAATACAATTAATATTGCCGCATCGGCATGCTCTTTAGATAAACCTAATGATTTTTCAAATTGTTTAACTGATTGATTCCAGTCCCATCCTTTTGCTAACGACACATTAATCAATTTTTGCATTGTAACATACATATTGACAAAATTAGGAACGTCTTCTGCAGAAAAATCGTATTTATCTCCTAGTCTTTTCTGTTGTAGTTTTAATAAGTCCTGTATATTATCTTTATTTTTAGAACTATTAATATAATCTTGATTTTTTTTAAATAATTTTAATGCTTCGTTTGGGTTTCCACTGTCCGCTGCCTTTAACGCTTTTTCATAATTATCGACAATTTGTTTATTAATTTTATTTAGTGCTCTTTTTTCCACTTGTATTGCATCCGCAATGGCTCTAATAATTCTCTTTCCCCAAGATTGTTCATTTATCATAACTTTATCCTCTACTAAGTTACCATAAAGTCTACTTTCACCCATTAGAGATTTCATCCTTAAAATTTGTTCATTTAAATTTTTCATCCTTTTAATTTTTAATATCCTGTTTTCCTTTTTAAAATAGTGGCAGTTCTATGATTTTCACACTCTATAAAATCATCCATAATTAATTTCTCAAAGTTACCACTTTGACTAATATTTTTTTGTTTAAAAATAAAGTCTTTAAAAGTAGATGTAGTTCCACTATTATCTTCATATGAAGTAAAATCTGCGTTTACGTCTAACGCACCAGTAATATTAACATTACCTTTATATATTGAATTTATTTTTAAATCTCTATAATCTATACCTCTTATGTTACCACTACCATCTTCTTGAATTTCTATAAATCCTTCATATCTTAAATAATTAATTCCTACATCTATAAGTCTTGATGGGTTGTACTTTACTGAGTCAACAAAATTATATAATACTTGTAAATTAAATGTGTTAGTATATGGTGTACCCCCATATATGGAAACAATGGTAGTATCTTCTTGTCCATCACACTTTAATTTAGAACTTAAAATTAATTTACAATTAGAACCTGAACTACCATCAACCTCTACTTTCACATTATTACCTGATCTACTTTCGATAAACTTCCAAACCTGACCCATTTTTGTGGGTTTTCCGTTTCTTAATTCCAAACAATTTTTTAATTGTTTTGTTCTATATTGCCCACTAACATCCGTAGGTTTAGTAATAAGATACCCTTTAGTTTGTAATTGTGTAACACATTCTTCATCGGTTTGTTCATTTACTAAATTACCATATAATCTTTCTTCAGTAAATAAAGATTTTATTCTGTTAGATTGTTCTTTAATGGTATCGAATTTATTTTTCATTAAATGCATTTTTTAATAAATATTTAGAAGCATAGAAAAAGCCGCATAAAGCGACTTTTAATTATAATATATGTGAGGTTAATTTAGAATACGTTAATTGCTCTATCAAATCTTAAAGTACAAGTTATATCTGCTAAATCAGAAGAACTATAATCTAACCCACCAAAGTCAGCGTCATTTAATTGAGTTCCTTCCAAAATCCATTTCTGTACTACAACACCTGTAGGATCTAACATTTCTAATTCTACATTCTTTTTATAACCAGCGGCATATCCTTGTCTACCTGTTACTGATTCAGAGTGTAACCTTACCCATTCCATTAATGCTTGTGTAGCAGAAGGCCCAATTGGGTCTCTAAATGTTACAGAAATAGTTTCCCATCTAAATCTACCGATAACATAAGTTTCAGTATTTAAGAAAGGAATTGATACTTCATCACTTGTATATTTTGGTCTACTTGCCGTAGATATCCACCATTCTTGAATACCTAAATCGTCAGGAAATCTAAGAATCCATCTATTCTTTCTTAATGGTTCATAAGGAACCGGCATTCTCATTAATAAATCTGCCATAATTTCTTTTTTTTATATTGTCGTTTTTATTCTTTAATTATAAATATTCAGTTTTTAAAAAAAATTTTACTTTTTGATGATAATTCTTTTTTTCTTAGGGTTTTTAGGGTCAGATGTGTCATATACTAAAAATTTTACATCGGGATATAAATTTTTAAGTTCTTTTTCTATATACAATTCTGCACTTTCAACATTACCTAAATCATCATCACTGAAACCAATACTAATACCACTATAGTCTTTATCGTCTTTTATTTCTTTAACTGCGTTTACCACTTTATCTACAAAAGTTTTTAATGCTATCATTTTTCCTACTTCAGGGTTTTTTACACTAGCACCCGCATCAAACTTATTAATAAATTCTGTTGAAGTCACTGGGTAATAATCTTGTAAATTGAGATACTCATCAATCGTAACACCATTTAAGTTAGATAACATTTTTTCTTTTTGTTCGTCAGTAAATATGGTATCTATTATGGTTTTTATACCATCTTTTATCGCTTTAGGAGGATTTCCTCTTGCAGTTATAATAGAAAAGTCATTACCATACTCTAAAGCCTCTATAAACTTATTAAAACTGGGCCCAAAAGATTTTTTTCTTAATGCTTCTTTTGTATCTCTAATAAATGCGTCATAATCTCTAAAATCCTTAAACGAAAAAAATAAATCATCATTACCATATTTGTAATCTGTACCTATTTTGTTACGTATTTCCCTAAATTCTTCCGTAGAAATAGAAACAGGAACCCAACCGTCACCTACTTTCTTTTCTAAATATATCTGAGTGGGCATAAATAAGATATTATCATCCCAGTCAAATGAATATGCTCGTTTTTTAAATTCCAAAAGTAACGATTTCTGATATTGACTTAATTTTATTTTCATGGGTAAAAAAAAGGTGGGAATACACCCACCTTATTTATATTTTATATTCTGATTAAATATCATCAAAAGATGCACCAGTATTAGTAATATTAAATTCAATACTAATGTATTCTAAAGATCTTGTTGGTTTAATGAATATTCTACCGTTTAATTCATTTCTGTCAATAGATTCTGGTGTGTCATCTAACACAACTCTAAAGTCAGTTAAACCTCTTTCTTTTCTAATATTATCTAATATTGGATTAACTAATGAAAGGAATTGGTTTCTTACAACATCATCATTTTGTTCAAATAACAATCTGATAGATACTGCTGAAATAAGTTTTCTCGCCTGTAATAGTAATCTTCTAACGTTGATTCTATTAAGTGCAGTATCCTTAGTTTGTAAGGTTTTGTTACCCCATATTACAACACCTACATCTGAGAATGTTGCCATCGGGTTAATTCTACCTTCATATAAGTCATCTCTTTGGTCTAAAGTTAATTTAGTTCTCGCTTTGATAGCGTTTGTTGTACCTCTGTTTAAACCAGCTGCCGCAAACCAAGGGAATGCAACATTATCGGTTAACGCAATATTCCTAACAACTTCTAATGTTGGTGGTAACCAAATATACTGATTATTCTCAGTATCATTCATCTGTAACCAAGGGAAGTAAGTTGCGGAATAGTTACTATCAATTCCAGAGTCTTCTAATACGTCTACCGCCTCATCTGGTGTCAATACTGTTGTACCATCTGAATCTGTATCAGGACAAGTTATAACGTATAATGAATCCGCTCTATCGTTTTCAACCATATCAACTGCAGAATCAATTAATGAAGATTGATCTCTTAAGTCTAAACCTGGTGTTGCAAAAACATTAATGTTAACCGCTTCAGGATTATTGTAAGTATAGATACCTTCTAAGAACGCATAGTAATCAGAAGTAATACCGTCATCACCTTCAGAAGTAATATAAGATTTAAATACCCCTTGTGTTAACCCTGCACTACCTTTACTACCATTTCTAGTGTAATTGTTAGTGTTAGTTCTATCTAATCTATAGATGTCCCATCCATCATATCCACCATATGGTGCAAATGTGAATTTTCTTGCCGATAATTTTTCGTAAGGTCCACCTATAAGTGATGCGTCTGTGGTAAATGCTGAAATACCTACTTGTAGTGTTGGTACGTAACTATCATCACCTGCCGATATTTCCGCACCTTCTGCATTAACATCTAAATGGAAACCAGATGTTTTACCAGTAAATGGTAATCCAGTTACACCATCTAAACCTTTATAGTCAAAGAAGTCTTGATCCACACCAATAGTACTATTTAAACCTAAATAATATTTTCTAAGTTGTGAATTGTTAAGTGATGGATATTGAGTTGCGTACTCAATTTGTGGAATAACCGCAGTTCTATCACCAATATAATCTCTAACTTCTACACCCTCAAATCCTGCAGGTACACCATTAGTTGGGTAGTCTGTTGCCATTTCTACCATAATATATCTACTTCTTAATGGAAATTCTCCATCTGAAGTACCAATTTTTCTACCAATAAACCCATTGTCTGTTGGGTCTAATGATAAACTAGAGAATTTCTCAATAACACTTAAGTTTGCGTCAGTATCACTATAACTTCTTATTACTAAATCAAAAGTTTTATTATCTGGTTTAATATTGATAATTGAAAATTTAATATCTCTGTTAGCTGCATTACCATCAGAAATTGTAATAAATCTAAATAATCTTTGTAATTTATTACCTCTTAATTCTGATAATACATATGGTGAAACCGCTGATTGATATTGTTCTTCATAATCATTTAAATTATTTGTTGAATCTGCACTAATTCTAAGGAAAGTTGTATCTAACCCTCTAACCTTACCAGCACTATATAAATCCTGTAAACTATTAATGAATAATTCTTCTACGAATAATTCAGTTTCCTTATCTTGTGAACCAACACCAAACACATTTGGTAAATAATTCTTTTTAGATGTACTTAAAGATACATTATAATCAAAATCATTACCACCACTAGTTGTACCACTAATAGTAAAGTTTGCAAATGGGTCAGTTTCAATTGAATCTGTATTTGTCATACTAGCATCTGTAATACCACTTACAGTAAAATCTAATATTTCATCACCACCATAAGAACCTCTTGATCTTAATGTAGAAACAACACTACCATCAATGTCATAAGAAGTTGCAGTATATGTAACTACAGTACCTGATGAACTACCAGTGACAAAACCACCACCAGCCGATCCGGTAGCATCAATTGTAAAATCAAAAGTTGCACCTGAAAAATCACTTCCGGTTTTTATATATTTTGGTGAAGATATAGAAATAGTTTCCCCAGTTCCTAATGTACCTAATTCACTAAAACTACCACTAATTTCTCCTTCATCATATAATTCTTGTAATAAAGGGTTTGCAAATGTTACTGTTACCGGTGTACCACCAGTACTTGCACTATAAGTAAATGTAGATGTAGTAGTTGAAGCTACTGCCTCTGTTGATGGATCAGCAGCTGCATCTAAAGTAATACACCAAGCGTTACCTGCTTTATATCCAGATAACCCTAATACTCTACTAACATATAATTGGTTAGTTTGTGTTAAAAAAGATTTTGCTACATAATTTAATTCATATTTTGGGTAACCATTACCTTTGTATTTTTCAGGGTTTAATCCACCAAAATAAGAAGTAAATTCATCATAGTTTGAAATGAATACTGGTTCAAATGCCGGACCTTTTGGAGTTTCCCCTAATAAACCTAAAGTGGTAACCCCTACTTGTCTTGTTACGAATGTTAAATCCTTTTCTGATGTAAAAACACCTGGACTAACGAAAATTCTATTTGTTGAAGCCATTTAATTTTTATTTTAATATTTTTATTATTTAATACTTTTAATTATAAATATGCGATTTTTTTTGAAAGTAAGTGTTTTATTTCAATTATGTAATATTTAGTAAGACATTTTTCATACTTTTATCATACTTATATAAAAAACAACTATGAAAAGGACTAAAAATCTAAAAATAACACCGAAAACTCACTTACTATTAAAAACTTATTGTGAACAAAATGGTTTAAAAATGTTTGCGTTTGTGGAAAAAATAATAAAAGAAAGGTGTATCCCAAAAAAAGATATTTACGGAGAAATAGTGAATAAATAATTATCTACAAATAAAAACTATCTTATTAGTTACTTTTATTTCAAAATCACCTAACCATATTAATTTATTATTTTCGATTGTATAATCTGTCCCATGATTATATCTCACACCATTTATATATAATTCGGTTTTTTCAATATCTCCAATAATAACACCCACAGTTTCCTCAAAAATCAATTGTCCATCAACTGATGGTGTAATTGAAATTGCTTTATATTTATTTATGCCCCCAATTATTGCGTTCATAATTGGTTTAGGGTCTCTTACTACATAATTTCTAACTATTCTTTTCATTGTAAATTACCACTTAATAAGACATATGCGGGATTTGCCACATCTAATTTTGTTATTGTAATATTTAAGGTGTCACCAAACTTAACCTCAAAAGGTATAGTTTTAACATCACCATTGACGGTGATTGTATAACTACTAATATTTTCAATTGATATATTATTAATCAATGCGTCATTTTCCACTGTTAATTGGAATATGTTTATACCGGGCTCATAGGATATGTTCAACTCAATAATTTCATCTTCTTCTCTAGTTTTTATTTGGTATGCAGCATAATGAACGTTTTCCGCTATTTCAAAGAAGTTTATTGACCTACTAATTGCCGGTGTAACCTCAAATTGTTGTGGGTCTAATAAGTACCCTAACATTTTAATACTAAATAATTGTACATAGTATCTTTTTTCATCTAAATTTTGTATAGAACTTTCATCACCAATACTATCTAACATTAGAGGTATTGGGTGACCATTTACTCTAATATATTTTTCACCTGCAGAAAAAGAGTCTAACATTAATTTATTTAATATGTTAAGGTCTCTCATACGGGTACAAAACAATCTAACTTCGTAATTTAAATCTACAGAGACTGGTTGTGGGATTTTATAAATATCATAACTTTTAATATTCCCATCCCAAGTAGGTATCTTCATATATGTAAATGTAGGTTTACCTGGTACATTAAATGTTCCCGCATAATTAGTCCCTGTTTGTGCATCGGGTTTTCTAATTATTGTTATAAACGGCATTTTTACATTTTTATATTCATCAGAGAATGTCCATGTTTTAGCAAATTCTGCCCATCTTTGTATACTTAAAAAGATAACCGGTACTTTTTCACCACCTAAGACTAAACTTATGTCGTTTTCCATATATTGTATGAATTCCCTATCCATATCTTCATGTAAAATACCTTTAGGTAAATACGTACCAGGATTTGCAATATCATTTAAAATGTTTTGTCTAGCCTGAAATCCTTCAGGTGTAGGTGTAAACTTTAAATTTTTTCTATAATTTTTAGGTAAGCCCATATTATTTAAATACCATTAAATTCATCTGGATCTACAGGTACACATGTCACAGTTCTGTAAAATCCTTTATATCCCACAATAGTGTGAGTGTTATCAGAATTAATAATTCCATTATTAGAGACAGTGAAATAAGAAATTTTATCTTCCGTTTCCGCATATCCAATATAATCACCGTAGTTAATTTCTGCTTCTAATTCGTCTAAATGTGATTGATAGACACCAAAAGTTATATTACCATGTTCTAAATGGCGTAAACTACCATTAGGGTTGTATGCCTCATTCTTAGGTGTATCCATTTGAAAGTTAACAGTCAACTCAACAGGAGGTTTAAATCTAATTTCATTTCTTCCTGCTTCACCGTATATATCATCAGTTAATGATTTACCTTGATCCACTTGAAATAAAATTACTTTAATATTAATATCTCCCTCTAACCATTCTCTACCAAAATCAACTTCTAAATTAAAATCTTCTTGTGAAAAAAACTTGTTAACTCTAGTTATAGGAATTTTTCTATTATATTTCATCTATCTTTTCTCTATAAATATTTATTCTTAACAAAAAAATGACTATAATTGAAAATATGTTAGATATAAAAGACATAAAAGGATTAAAAGTTGAAGAACTATTAGTATCATACGAAGGTAAAAACCCATATATTAATTATATGAAGAAAAAATACCAAACGGAAAAATCGTATTTCTTAACTAATAGTCAAACCAAATATATAACTAATTATTTTAATTATGTCCCAAAAAATATAAATAAAGTAGTGGAATTAACTGAATATTTTTCAGAACAATTAAGCGAAGAACATAAATTAAAAACCCCCATATCTAAAATTTTAATAGAGACGATATTGGCAGAAAGTGATAAAGCACTTCATGTTATCTGTAAGTTTTATAAAAACCAAAAAGAAGTTAAATTGTTATGGATACCTAAAACACAATTAATTGAAGATATACATTATGAAGAAATTAACGTTGAGGTAGACTACGAAAAATATATAAATTTAGATAAAAGAGGGTGGAGGGCATTTAAACATCAAGAAGAAGGGATAGAATTTCTTTTAAAGAATAAGAAATGTATCTTAGCGGATGATATGGGATTAGGTAAAACATACCAATCCATAGTGGCAGCATTAGAGTGTGGTGCAGAAAGAGTTTTAATAGTGTGTCCTGCATCCTTAAAAATTAATTGGATGCGGGAAGTACAAAATTTTTGTGATGAAGTATCTATTATTAGTGGGAAACACTGGAATCCTGATAGGTTTACTATAATAAATTATGATATATTAAAAAATTTCCATACTATAGAAGAAAGGGGTAAGAAATATGAAGAATGGGAATTAAGGAGAGAAATTGTAGAGTTTAACCCAGATTTAATTATTTTAGATGAGGCACATTTTGTTAAAAACCATAAAAGTATTAGGGGTAAAATTTTAAAAGACATTTCTAAAAAATATTCACCCGAAAGATGTTGGTTATTAACAGGTACACCAATAGCGAATCGACCTATGGATTATTATAATCTTTTATCAATTATAGATTGTTCGGTAGCCAATAATTGGGTACATTATGCAAAAACTTATTGTGAAGGTATGAGATTTAAAAAAGGTGGTAGATTTGTATGGGTTACAAAAGGTGCATCTAATTTAGAAGAATTAGCAGCTAAAACTAAAAGAACAATATTAAGAAGAAAGAAAGAAGAAGTTTTAGATTTACCTGATAAGTTAATTACGCCTATTTATTTAGAATTACAAAATGTAGATGGTTATAATAATGTTTGGGAAGAATATTTACACCAACGTAAAATTGATGGTAAAAAAGGTAACCCTGCAAAAGATTTAGTAGAAATGACGTTACTTAGAACGTTTATTGCAATGGAAACTGTACCTTATACTATAGAAAAAACCGAAGAAGCATTAGAATTAAATAAAAAAACTATTATATTTTGTAATTTTAATGATGAAATGGATGCATTTTTAAGATATTTCGGAGATAAAGCAGTATGTGTGAGAGGAGGTATGTCTGATAAACAAAAACAGTGGGCAGTAGATAGGTTTCAAGAAGATGATGATTGTAAAGTCTTTGTTGGACAAATAAAAGCAGCGGGAGTAGGATTGACATTAACTGCGGCTGAGATAGTTATTATGAACTCATTAGATTGGGTTCCTGGTAATCATGAACAAGCAGAAGATAGGGCTTATAGAATAGGACAAAATAAAACCGTTAATATTTATTATATGTTAATAGATGATACTATTGACACATTAGTTTGGGATATTTTAAATGAAAAAAAGAAAGTTATCGGCACTATAATGGGTGAAGATGAAATAATAACAGAATTTTTAAATAATTTAGAAAATGGGAAATACACCAGTAATTTTTAGTATGAAAGGTTGTCCACATTGTGATAACTTAAAAGAACAATTAAAAGAAGAGAATATTAATTTTTTAGAAAAGGACGTTGATGAACATGAAATGTTATATGAATCATTCTCTAAAAAAGTTAATAGTGACTATTTACCGGCAGTAATTGTTGGTAGAAGGGCATTTTTACCAGATAGATCTTTTAAAACGATTGACGAAGGAGTACAATTAATTAAGAAGTACCTTCAGGAGCTTTCTGATCATGAGAACCGTTAAGGTTAAAATTGTCAGTATCTTCAGAATATTTATCAATGAGTGCACCTAAATCATTCATTATATTATCGTGTTCTTCAGTCCCATCCCATCCTGCACCATTACCACTACCATGTAATAACGACATTCTAATATCTTCTAATCCTTCAATAAGTTCTTCATTGTTAGTGTCCGCTTCATATGCAAATTGTATTGCCGCCTCAATATCTCTCAAAGCAGAAGCTAAATGATTCATTGCTTTATGCATTAAGCCAACTGCAATATCAGTAGAACTATGTGTATCAACCTCAGTGTAGGGAAACCTATTTTTTTCTACTGCGTACTGTGTTTCTTCCCTTAATATTTTTTTTATTGTGTTTCTTTTCATCATTTAATAAATATCTTAATATTTATAAATAAATACAATGAATTATGGGAAATGCATTAAATGACCAATTAAAAGAAGAATTGTTTACGTTAATTAAACATAGATTAGGTGCACCAATAAGAAAGATAGAGTTAGATAACGATCAAATGTGTTCTTTATTGGAAACCGCCATAGAAGATTATGCTCAAAGAGTACAAGATTGGTTGATAGAAAATCAATGGTCATCTTTACTTGGTAATGAAGTAGAAAAATTAGATATTGCATTTGCATTAACTACTCGTTCTTTGGATTTTGAAACTAGATTTACTTACGCCTATTCTAAACAAGTGGGGTTACAAGATAGAGGTCCATGGGAAATGAAAAAGGATTATGTCACTATAGTTTCGGGACAACAAGTATACCAAATTCCTGGTGGTAGAGAAGTTAATGAAATATTATGGATAACACCTAATAGTACTGATCATGCATTATATTCATTTGCAGGATTCGGTGATTATGGTTTTGGGGGTGGATTCGGACAAGTACCTTACGCAGGTTGGGGACAAGGTGGTGGATTAGGAAATGGTGGTTTTTATGTTGCACCCGCATTTGATGTTTTATTAAGGGCATCGGATTTTAGTTTAAAATCTAAATTATTAAGAAGTCAATTAACATATAAAGTTACTGCAGGACCAAATGGTACTAGGTTATTACACCTTATGCCGATACCTGGTAGTAGATTATCTTTTAGTGCTGCCGGATTAGTGGGGAGTCAAATTGGGTTAGCAGGAACAAAGGTATGGTATTATTATTACGATACTAATGGTATGTCAGAAGATGAAATCGATAACTGTTTAAATGAAAATAAAGATATTATTAAGTTACCTAATGATGTACCACTATCAAAATTACAATATTCTGATTTAAATGAACCTACTAGAGTTTGGGTTAGAAGATACTTAACTGCATTGTTTAAAGAAGCGTTAGGTAGAGTTAGAGGTAAATTCAGTGGTTCATTAAAAGTACCTGATGCAGAATTAACTATGGACTATGATAGTTTATTAAGTGAAGGTAAAGAAGAACAAAGTAAATTATTAGAAGATTTAGATGCGAGGTTAGAAAGGTTAAGTAATGCTAAACAGTTAGAACTTAAAGCTGGAGAAGCAGAAAATCTTAATAAATCATTAAGTTATAGACCTCTCGGTTTGTTTGTTATCTAAAGAAAATTCGTCTACAATACCATATTCCTCAAACATATAAGTAGGGGATAGATTAATTGTTTCCCAAAACAATATTTCTTCATCAGTAATTCTAAGTAAATTTTCTAATGTATCTTGATCACCTTCTTTCAGAGGTTGTCCTGAAGTTAGTTCTAATTGTTTCTGTGTAAAATATTGTCTATGTAAAGGAGATGTTATTAAAATATCATCTCTAACTTCAGGTGAAAAACACACTAACAATGGTTTTATTCTTTTATTAAATGCGTCTATATATCTTTCTATATTGTAATTACCTGTGGTTTCAGGATGGTTTTCTATAATATCTTGAGAAATGTATTGACAATTAATTAAAACATTTTTTTCACCACTTTTTTTATTAGTTTTTGTTTGTATATCACCATGAGATTTTTTAGTACCTGTATTAACATAATATATTGTATCTCCTAAATCTACTGTTAGATTTTCTTTTATAATTAATTCCATATGTGCTTGTTTAGGTAATGGGTTACCCGCTTTATTTAGTTGTAATGCCCTTTTTTCATAATCTTTTATAGACATTCTAACTCTAGATTTATTAGCAATTTTAGATAAAGGAATTTCTAAATTATATATCTTTTCTATCGTATCATAATATTCATTAACAAATTCATATCCCTTACCTTTTAATAATAGGTGTATCCCATTATCTATAAATTCAGCAATATATGTAGGAAGTTTTTTAGATTTAATTGTATTCCCCACTAATTTTACCTTACCATCTATTAAATCTGCATAATTTTTACGTGCAATATTAATAGTAGATTCACATATTTCATCTACATCTAGACCCATCACCCCTTTCATATACTTATCATTATATTCCGCTACTACTGCATCTAAACCTTTGTATGTTTCACCTATTTTGTTAAATCTATGTTTACCATTAGAAGTATAAATATAATCATCTACATTACTTGGTATTGAAAAGTTAAATCCATCAGTATCACCTACTAAAGGTCTAAATCCTTTTTTATCAAAAAAACGAATCATATGTCTAAGGTATTGTCTACCAGTACAAGTAATTTTTTCACCCATATAGGTGTCACCCCACGGAAATACATTAGGTGCAGAAATAGAACCAAACATACCATTATTTAGTATTTTTAAGGGTAATTGTTTTTTATCATAATATTCGGACTTTTCTTTTTCCCCTAATTTTGCGTGTTTGGATTTTAATTCTTTATATAAATTACGATAATCATAGTTATATTGTAATAATCCTCTCATTGCACCAGTAACATCACAATCAGTAAATACATCATGTGTAAGTTGAATTGAAGGGTATAGTGATGCAAAGTCAAATTTAACAACATTTTGAGTATACCCTACTTCTAATAATCTAGATAATCCACCAGTAAAACCTTTTGTAGGCATAGTATGTGGTATACCTAAACCTTTATGGTATGACCACCCTAACATTAACAATTTCCACGTTGCGGCAGTACCCATAGTAGAAGATCTCATAAAGGAAGTGGGTAATATTTTAGATAATAAAAATGTTGCCTGATTAAAAATATTATCTACTTTTTCGGTTTCCCATAAATCATCTATTAGATATCTCTCCACTATGTATTGACCAGTAACCTTTTCACAATTAGGTGGTAAGGTATCTGTTAACACACCCCATTCACCATTTTCATTGTTAAACCAATACTTATTATCTTTATCTTCCCAAATCTTACTAATTTTATCACCTTGTATATATACACGATTAGGTTTAGCCGCATTAGAATATTTCGTAATATATTTAAGACTTGCTTGTTTAATAGAAGAATTTATTGCTTGTGCCCTTCTTACTGCGTGATAAACATCCATAATGTTATAACCCCACATTATGGTTTGTTCATAATACTCCATTTCCGGACCCATTTTAAGTGTTTGTTTTTTTCTATAAAACGGTATTGGACCTAAAGTTTTAGCAATTTTATCTATTTCTAAACCGAGATATTGTGCTCTCTTAACTATAAAATGCCAGTCAAAATTTTCAGAGTTGTAACCTGCAATAATAGCAGGTTTTAAATGATTAATAACCTTAAAAAAGGTAATGATTGCCTCTCTTTCTCTTTCTCTTAATTCTCGTCTAGTTTCACCCTCAATAGACAATACATGTTGAAAACCTCTATTGTCTTTCATACCTATTTGAAAAATTCTACCATCGTTAGGATCTAAACTAGTTGTTTCAATATCAAAAGAAAATCTATGTATGTCATCATAGTTTTCAAAACCTTTAAATAACCTTTTACCTGTTTGTATTAAAAATTGTTCTGTAGGTGTTATTGCTAAAAATTTATCTCTGTGTTCCTCATCATAAACACCCGTACCACCTTCTTTAAAGAATTTTAATAACTCACCATAAGTTCCTTTACAAGTTACCAAAAATTTATAACCATCTTCTAATCTAGGTACTCCTAGACCATTTTCATCAGTTAAGTTTAAGGGTATAAATTTAATTCTATATTCCCTCATTTTACTTTTTATCTTTCTTCTATCACCTTTATAGAAATGATTCATATCAGGTGTTTTCATCCATAAGAAAGGTTTAAGTCTATGTTTTTCTATACGTTTTCCTTTTTCAGGGTCGTGTATAATTAAACTTATTTTATTTTCTCTATAAGAAGATTCAACACCAACAATATACTTCTGATCATCATATCCTTCAAGATATTCTTTAATTTCTTCTACTGTTGCAGGCATACTTATAATTTATAACTTTATTACAAATATACGAAAAATATTTTAATTTTCAACTTTCTAAGACATTAATAAATAATTTGTCTCTAATTGGTACTATTAATGTACCTGTCCCATCTAAGAATTCTATGATAAATTCACCATTAAATTTTCCTACTTTTCTAGTGTCTCTATTTTTCCATTCATAAACAATATAATATTCTTGTTCATCTCCCCCAATATCACATGATTCACATTTAAGTTGGATATCTGCTGCGGCATTAGCGATTATTTTAACTTTATTTGTAACATCATACATATTAAATTTTATAGTTGCATTTTGAATTTTTTCAAAAAACTTACGAAAATCATTTCTACCATCGTTAACCAACTCCATTTTTAATGGTGGTAAGTTACTATTTTGATTTATAAAAAACTCCATCTTAAATATTGTATTCTATTTCTATTGTTATATTATCTATTGCCATTGGTGGTTGGCCTTGAACACTACTATCATTTCGCCAACTACAAATTAACCTAGCATCAGTACCAGGTGCCCATAAATTACTAGCCACAGGAATTGTCTCTAATTGCCAGTTCCCTTCTTCTGCTGATTTATAACCATCATTAAATTTACCTTGATTGTCTGTAGCACCAATCCTACCCGCTGATGGAGGTAATCCGCCACTTGATGGGACACCGGTAGTGCCCGTCATATAAATTGCACCGAAATCATATTGGTCAACACCTGCACCATTTTCACCATCACAAGTCCAATAAAAGTTAACGGTTAATGAAATTGCATTATCAGGGATTGAAAAGTCTACATAAGCGTGTGTTCCAGATTGACTAGATCCTGCATATTGATATGGTTTACTTCCTCCTGCATCGTCAGTAATATATAGTGAATTTGTACCGGAATAAGAAGTGTCGTCAGAGACAACCCATACATTAGTTCCTGCAGTTACAAATGACCATCCATTAGATACACCACCATCTTCCCAATCCTCAGTGAAAATAGTTTCGCTACCTAATCTAAATGGTTCTGATTGTTGTCCTAAACTCCATTTAGATAAACTTAGGTTTAAAGATGCTAAATTAAAATTAACTGTACCCCCATCACTTTCTTTTTCTAACCTCATTAATACCATGTCTCCTTCATAGAAATCCGAAATATCAAAGTCACCGAAACTAACAGAATGTACTATATTTGTACCGGTAACAGTATCTTCAATCTGTACTTGAGGTTCAATAGAATCTAAAGAACTAGTGTTAGAAACTGTTCTTTGAACCGGTTCTTTTCCACCATCACTATCGGCAATTAAGTTATTTGATACTTCTACAGGTAAGAAATAAAATTTTAATGTAGAAATTTCATCATTTGCATCTGCCCCACTCGTAATATAATTTGCGGTAATATTAACTTTTTGTGATGTCGAAGTACCTGCAGGAATTACCATATTAAGATATGCACTTTCGTTAGTATCTAATTCTGACTCTTTAAATCTATGTGTCCAAGAATTACTACCTGTCCCTACAGTAGAAGTATAATCGTCAAGTGTAGAACTACCATCCCAATTACCTTGTACTAAATTTATACTTTCTCTATATAAAGATTTACCATGTAGTGATAAAATACCCTCTTTACTTATAGTCGTATTATCATAGATAATTTTTACTTGTTCAAAAGTAGGTTTAGTTGTACCTGTACTAACAGTTCTACATCTCATCCAATAACCTTCTACACCATTAATAGTTTTACCCGTCCAACTATCCTTACTTAAATCAAAAGTTAAATTTTCCTCACTTTGATTACGTAAAAACAATGTATTACCATAATTATACCCTAAATCTTCTGAAACACAATGAACAGAATCTGTTTTCCATTCACTACCATCCCAATACTCAAACACATAACTACCACCTACTGCACGTTGTAATACATTTACATTTAAACCATAAAAGGGTAAAGTAGTTGTTAAATCATCACTATATCTTTGTGTAGTAAATAAAATAGTAGTATTTGTACCACCAGTTTGAAAAGTTATTGTACTACCTTCCTTAGATTTAGCATTATCTGTAACATCTATAAAATTACCACCATCACTTACACTCGATGCGGTATTATCAGTTGTAAAAACTTTTAAACCAACAGTAGAAGATGCACCCCTACCAAAATGGGATTTAGTACCTATTTCTGCAGTACCCACACTCATTTGATCTAATCCGAATAAATTTTTACTTGAATTAAAAATTTCAGTTTCTTCTTGCATAAAATCCAAACCAAATTCTGCATTATATGCAACTGCAGGTGGATAAATATAATCAGGTTGGTGATTTGAGGTTATTCTATATTTAGATTCTTCACCGGTTCCTGCTAAATCCACATTTACCACATAAGTTACATTATCTATTCTCCCCCCTAAAAAGTTTATTTCTTCGTAATCTCCCTCACTTTTTATTGCATTTGTACAATTAAAAATATTTGGTGTATAAATTAAAGCGGTAGGGATTACGCCTGTACTACCCCCTGTAGTTTTTACTGCGTTGGTTACATTATTACTTCCTGAGTTAAAGTTTAACATTTGAGCTCTACCTACATTAGTACCTCCTGAAGTAGTGACTAATAATACATTATCTATATCACCATTAGATTGTGGTACGTGAACCCCTTCTAATGCTAAAGTACCTGAATCTACTTTTAAACAATTAGCCATACCCCCACCTTCTACTCTAATTGAAGTACCTATTAATTTACCACCACCTGTTTTAAATAAACCAGTACCACTACTACCTGCACCACCATTACCAAAGAATGTAATATTGTTGGCAGTAGATGTTCCACTACTATTTGATGAGCTTATACCATTCAAACTTCCTTCTGGTACATTAATACTAAATCCATCTATAACTGAATTTTCATTTAATTCTACAATATCTCTAGCTGCGGTTGCTGGTGACTTACCAATTATAGTAACTTCCCAACCACCTTCACTCACTAAAGAAACACCTTGTGGGACATTTAATTCTTCTTCATCATATTCTCCTGGTCGTACAATTACTGTATCACCATTGGTTGAATCACTCAACGCTTGTTCTATAGTTAAATAAGGTTTATCTTGTCTATTAGTAAGTGCAGTCGCATCATCACCAAAAATTGAATCTACCCATAATACTCTACCAGTATTGATTTCTAAAGGATCACCACTTAAAGATGATAAATCTACGGTTACATCTGACAACCCATTATTTCTTTCTAATTCTAAAATACTAGAATTTAATGTTGCACCAGTTACAAAGGTGTTGGTTATACCACTAAGATTAGATGCGTCTCCATATAAAGTTGTGGCAGATAATGCCCCTATTATTTCTAAGTTGGAATATTGTTTAAATGTACTCATTTCTTTTTAATTTTTTTAAAATGTGAAAAACCCTTCTAATCCGGCCGACCCACTATTAATTATTGAATTTGTATCTATATTTACCTGATAACTTTCTCCTGGTATAAAGTTCCCTATACTATTAAATCCACCAGAATTTGGTATATATACACCTAGTGCTTCACTAATCACTATTAATCCTGCCGGGAAATTACCCTCAAAGAAGCCTTCAGTAGTAAATACCGTATTTACATCTTGACCTATGGGACCCTCTTCACTATATGTTATAAGTATCCAAGACCAACCATCTCCCGGACTGTTTCCATCATACGGGGCAGCTGCAAAATCAGCATTTGTGGGTTGTGACTCACCATCAATTGTTAATGTAGTACCTTCTTCTGACACACATTCCTCACAATCTTTTTCTACCAATTCTTCTGTATCTATAGTACCTTCAAAGGTAACTTCTTCACCACCACCTTCAATAGTGAAACAAATACCACTTAATATAGGGTTAGTAGTACCACTGTAAGTACCACCTTCGACAGATGATAAATCTTGTGCAGTAACCCCTATTTCCTCACCTTCACAAGTAAATAGAGTATATAATGTAGGTTCAGAAGTACATTCTGCACAATCTATTTCTATTAACGGGTTAGTTAGTATTGTCCCATCAATAGTAACTTCTTCACCACCACTTTCAATAGTGAAACACTCTTCAATTAAAAGTGGGTTAGTTGAACCTGTCCATGTTGCACCAACAAACGCACTTAAATCTTCATCCGTCACACCAAGTAATAATCCTTCACAATTAAAAATTTGATATAAAGAAGTATTACATAATTCACAACTTTCAAAAGATTCTATTACATTAATAGGTACGAAAAGAGTTGCTTCTTCACAAGTACCACTAACAGTAAAACACCCTTCCTGTTCCTCAAGGGTTATTGTTGATCCCGTATATCCAGAAGCATCCCATTTATATGTTACTACATTCCATCTTTCTCCTGTATCACAATCTCTTACATCCCAATTTATAAAACAACAATCACTTACACTAGTAACTTCTAATTGTGGTTGTAATTCTACACTCCACCTAGTAGCACCTTCACTAGCTAAAGTTATAGTCTTACCTATATATTCTTGTAAATTTTGGGTAGTAGTAATAGTATTAAGACTATTAGTACAATCGGTTAGTATATAAGTTGGTAAATCTACTATAGTTTGTGGTGAATAAGTTACTTGATTAGTAAATTGGGTATCACCTATTAAGACAGGAGAACATCCAGATATAGAATGTACGAATAATTGATCAATACATGTTCCAGAAGTATTACCACTTTGTACTATTGGGTCATTCCAACTAAATAAAGGGTTAACAATTGTAGAATTAGAATTACCTATAACAATTGTTTTAATGTTATTTATACTACTTGATATAGTTACATCTAATGTATTATTAGTATAATTACTTATTGTACCATTAATTAATTCAGAAGTATTAGTATCAATAGTTTGTACAATAACGTTTGGTGTGTTTAAATTATGTGTTATAGTTTGAGGTATACCAGCACTAAAATTAGTTGTAGTGGTATAGATTGTATTACCTGAACTAAATCCACTAATATTCACTTCTACACCATCATTTCTATCTAATGATAGTACACCATTTTCTAATGTACCACCAGTTACAAATGTGTTAGTATCTGTACTTCCGGTTAAGGTTGATGCTTCTCTATATTCTACATTACCGGTAGCACTATTTCTTACTAATATGTCTGTGCCAGAATTATTTAATGTTGGATCCTCAGAGAGTGTTATAGTATCAGCACTTAAACCACCATTAATTAATGTATCCCCAGATATATGTAACTTAACATTAGTATCGGGATTAGATGTACCTACCCCTAACACACTTAAATTAGTAAAATACGATTTAGTTTCACCTGTACCGTTCCCAATAATGAATCTTTCTACATCATTTGCACCTGCCAGAAGACTATCTTTAGTATTAAATCTATATCCTATAGGGTCAGTAACCGCAAGGGCATTATTATAACCTAATAGGAAGTCAATTCCGTATGTTCTACTAGTGTAAAAACTATTTCTAAGTCCTGCACCTGAACCAAAATTATTATTTTGTCTACTAACCAGTGTGTAACCAAAATTAGAAGTAGTATCAAACCTCCATCTACTTCCTGTACTTGTTGGTACTCTAAATAATAAGTAATCTCCCGTTGTATCGTTATCTCCCCCTATACCTATACCTGAAGAAGTAAAAGCTAATGAACCTCTATCATTTGGTGTTTTACCTGCACCAATCATCAATGTTGGGGTTGCTGGGTCTGCACTATTAACTAAATCACCAATATGTACTTCTCCTGTGTCTTTACCTTCTATAATATGGTTACCTAAACTATCTTGTACTAAGAATACCGTATCTGAAGTATTAGAACCAGAACTAGTAACAGTTAAATGTCCATCTATTGATGTATCACCGGTAATATTAGCAGTATTAACTACAACATTTAAGTTAGTATTAGTAGGGTTATTCCCAATATTAATAGTTGATGGTGGAAATGGGGCAGATAATCCATATTTACCAATATTAACAACACCCCCAATACTACTTGTTAAATTAAATTCTGTGGTTGCCCCAACATCAATACTATCTGAACCTACTATAGTAGTATTTCCACTTTGTATTGTACCTGTACTACCAAGTATCATTTTAGAAGTATCGGATGTATAAAATACAGTAGTTGTAGTATCGGTTGGTCCTGTTGCCCCTGTAAACATTCCCGCTTTAAATTTTTCTAAAGCAGGGTCACTATCAGATGCTAAATATATTTTAAATTCCTGACCAAATTCATACGTACTACCACTTTTAATAGTGTCTTGGAAAAAATTAGTAATAGTTAAACCACTCATTTGATTTATGGTTGCACTAAAACTATTATCTTGGTTATCTGTTATTGTAAAAGTGTTATTATCGTTATATGTAAATCCAGTTATAAAAGTATTCGTATCTACTGCACCAGTCAATGAACTTAAGTCCACAGTAACATCAGTTAATCCGTTATTTCTTTCTAATTCTAATATAGCACCATTTAATGTGGCACCTGTAACTACATTATCTGTAGTATTTGCGGTGTAATTATTGAAAATATCTGTATCTAATTTCCCACTAACAATAGGGTTAAAATCTGTAGGTATTGTTGCCCCATCGGTTCTATTTAAGGTATAAGTTGTCCCAACCAGACTAGCATTATCAATGTACGTATCGGTTAATCCTGTAATAAAACCACAAATATCAAAAGTACCACCACTATTGGTTTTAAATGTAACACATCCAGTATTATTGTCATATGTACCTCCAGTAACATTAATATCGTTATCACTGTAGAGTGCTGCTGCATTAGTAACATTAAATGTACCACCAGTAGTATTAGTAAAAATTAATTGTTGTGTTGCCACATCGGCATTACCACTATTAACAAAAACATTTTCATCTGTTGCACCAACAACTACAAATCCATTAGAATCAATACCTAAATTATTTATTGATGTTCCCCCACCTACATTATTTATATTAAGAAATGGTACATATACCGTATCATCAGTAGTACCAGTTATATTTTGACCACCTAATACAACTGACCTATCACCTGTAACTAACGAATCTGTTGAATGTATAAATGATGTTGATCCCGAAGCAACAGAGTTAAAACCACCTGCGTGTGAATTAACCCCACCAGCAACAGTTTGTTCATTTTGTGCGTGAGAAGCTTCACCAACCGATATGGTAGAACTACCCTCAGCGTGTGACGAATCACCATTTGCGAAGGTATTAAAATTTTGTGAATGTGAATGTAAACCGTTTGCCCTAGTTGCCGTACCCTCTGCGTGTGAATTATTCCCATTCGCTTGTGTACTAAATCCTTCTGCGTGTGAATAATCACCCAATGCACTTGTGAATCTTCCTTCTGCGTGTGAAGATCGTCCAGTTGCAATTGTTGATTCGTTTTGTGCTACTGCATAATCTCCTGTAGCGTCAGTTGTAGAATCGGTTATTTGTTTTACTGAAAAATTCCCTGCCGATCCTTCTTCCCAAACAGTAGTAGTTAAACCACTTAATGAACTTAAGTCCACAGTAACATCAGTTAATCCGTTATTTCTTTCTAATTCTAAAGTTGACCCCACTAAAGTTGCTCCTGTAACTACATTATCGGTAGTATTGGCAGTATAAGAATCAAAAGTAGTGATATCTAGTTTAGTTTCTATTAACATTTCAGTAAGTGCACTATAACTATTGAAAGTAGTTATATCTAATTTACTATTAATTTCTGTTTCTGTACTTGCAGTGTACACATCAAATAATGAAGTATTTACTTTACCACTAACAATGGGATTAAAATCTGTTGTTATATCCACTCCATCATTTCTTTTTAAAGTGTATGAATCACCTACTAAGGTAGTTCCAGTAACAAATGTGTTAGTGTCTGTTGCACCAGTTAATGAACTTAAATCTACAGTTACATTACTTAACCCATTATTTCTTTCTAATTCTAATGTAGTACTATTTAAGGTTGCACCTGTAACTACATTATCTACAGTATTTGCAGTATATGTGTCGAAAGTAGTAATATTTAATTTACTATTAATTTCTGTTTGTGTATCTGCAGTATAAGAATCAAATAGTATTGTATCTACTTTACCACTAATTATGGGATTAAAATCTGTTGTAAAAGATGAACCATTATTTTCATTAATAGTGTAGTTAGTTCCTATTAAAGTTGTACCAGTGATAGATGTATTGGTATCAGCACTAAGGGAACTTAAATCTACACTAATTACTGATTCACCATTATTTCTATCTATTTCTAAAATTACACCATTTAATGTAGCCCCTGTTACAAAAGTATCTGTAGTACTAATACCAGATAGATTTACACTAAAAGGTGGAAATCCACTATTACCATCAAAATTAATATTTTTAGTTACATCATTATATGTACCTCCTGTAACATAAGTGTTAGTACTTCCTGATACCGTAGTTAATAATTGACCTACAGTAATTTTAGTTGTTACATCATTATTATTAACACTAACTAATAAATCGGTTAATTTAACCGATGAATTAGAAGGTAATTGACTTATTTTTTTAGGAAATCCCATTTTATTTTTCTTTTTTTATATAAATATGTTAATATTCTTTATTATTCATTTTATACTATTAAGAAATCGCCTCCATCTTCACTAGAAATTATATTACTATTCTCAGTTAATAGATAAGCAATTAATTCTGGAGGACAAATTCCATAATTCAAACAGTATTTTTTAAATCTATATCTAATGGTGGTTATGTCTAAACAACATTCATATAACCTAAATCTAGATATGTCACCTATAAATGTACCGGCAAAATTTTCTTGTATAATTAAATTTTCATCTTTTGGGTCAGGACCACCAATTGTATTGGTTTCTACTAATCCTTGTGTTCCCCCACCTAATGAATAATTAAATGGTACACCTTCTTGCTTTTCTCTATATTCAAATAAATCCTTAAATAAAAACTCATCAAACTCTTCTATAGAATATTTTAAATATCCATTAACAAAGAAATCTAATCTTCCTTTACGTCTAGGTACATTTTTGATTTCTTCTAATTCATAACTTTCATAAGCACAGAATCTAATTGCTAGTTGAAACCATTCATCTGTAGGTATAATACCGGGTTGAGAATACTCTTCATTAATGGTGACACCAGTAACATATTTTTCTTGTACTGTTGTACCTGTTTTTTGACATATTTTACCCCCACAATCCTCACACCATGAACCACAACCACCTACGAATTCCGTTGCATAATAGGTATCACATAATTGACAATTACATATACAATTGCAGGTGTCACAACAATTGGCAACAGTAGTAGATGTAACTGCCGAACACACTCCACTTACTCCTAATGAACGATATCCTATTGAACCATCTTCTTTGATTCTAAACCCTAAAGCATTATTTATAATGTCTGCATTTTTATCTCTTTCATGAGTGGTTACAGTTATTTCCCCATCGTAACAACATTCACCTTGCGGTTGATAAACTAAAAATGGGTTGTTTAATAATTCTTTTTTACTTGTTTTAGGTGGTGGTAATGGATATCCTGATGAAGTAGTATACCCAGTTTCTCCACTAAACACATCCCAAAACTTATTTTCGGCACGTGTCCCCATATAATAAAATAATCCTTTATTATTAGGGTAGTCATCATTTAATGTAGTAGTAGTACCAGTACATCCACTACCTTTGACTCTCATCCAAAATTCTGCAGTCCACCCACTTTCATATCTAGTAGGTAAAATTTGATAATCCCAATCAACTGGTTTAGTTTCTAAATAACATTGATATGCTTTTCTAGGGTCAGGACAACCTTTACAGTCACTACCGTTTTTACACCACGGCCCACATCCACCAGTATATTCTTCTTCATATACTGTACCACATAGTTGACAGTTATTATTTCCACAACTACAATTAGTGGATCCTGGAATAAAAATAGGGTTATCTTGACTATTACAACATGAAGTAGTTGCCGTTACACCTGTGGTACATCCCGTACCACAAGGGGGTGGACATCTAAACCAATCCATCGGCCAAACAAACATATTATCAGAAATTTCTTTAAAGAACGTTCTATTGGATAATTTAAAAAATCCTTGATAAAATCCACCACATAATTCTACATACCTACCTACTGTATTTGCCGAAGCAATAAATTGTGTAGGATAATCGTAGGTACACCCACTCACTTTAGTAAAACAAAATTTAGTATCTGCTGAAGTTATAGTTAAAGAAGAACCTGTATAGGTATTAATAAAAGTTGATCCTGTGGTAGAACCCGTACAATCATAAGGTATAAAACCATTATCAATACCCGTTAAACCAATATCATTTAATGTAAGTGCAGAAGTAGGAAGAGATAAACTTTCAAAACACGTATCTCCACCCCAACCAACTAGACTACATAATGAATTACCACTGACACATTTATCGTTATCTACAATAATATCAATAATAACACATTCATCTAGTATTTCTTGATGGTCTAAACCACATCCACAATCGTTACAAATAAATAAATCCCAATAATCTGAATTACTTAAACGTAAATTAAAACAGTTATTGAAATTATTTTGGTTAATATTACTCATTAATATAGTTTATTAATAAATATTAAGAAATACTAATTAAAATCAATAAGATTTAATTATAGTTACACACCAGCGTAAATGATGTAATTTAATACTATGTACGGTTGTAAATTATTGTGAGGTGAACCATTACTATTAGAAGAAGCGGCACCAACATCCATAGTATGAGTATGTTCCCCATCAGGATTTAATTTACCATTATTCATAGCCCAATTAGAATCTTTTTCGTCTACATTACCACCCGGTAAATATTGATGACCACCTGTAAATACACTGTTTTGATACCCAGCATCTAATCCCCCTAAATTTCTTTGAGCATTTAATCGTTTAGAGTGGTGTAAATTTATTACATTAGTGGCTTGTTCTCTATCACTAGCATCAGTTTGATAAGTGGCTTGACCATCATGTACCCAACTAATTTCATGATGATGTTTACTACCACTATCATCATTAATTGTGTGAGTGTGTTCTTTATATGGTACTTCTGTGTGACTTAATGTTACAGTTTTTTCACCACCCATATCACCTAAACTATTAAAATCACTATCACCATTATCTTTACCCACAGGTATTTTACCACTTAATAAGGGTACTCTAAAGCTACTTCCTCCATCTAATGTTTCACCACCTTTATCACCAGGATTGAATTGGGCTTCTACTTCCCCATAAGTAAAACCAATTACATTAAATAAAAGAAAATAGTCATTAGGTTCATACGCTGCACCATCACACATTAACCAACCTGGAGGAGGAGTGTCACCAGCAAATTGTATTATACTACCTACAGGTACACTGCTACCACCATTAGAAGATGGCGTTTGCCAACTCGCTAATCCGTTAGCATCTGATGTTAAAACTTTATTGTTACCTTGTGTACCGTCTACTATTTTAATTTGTCCATTAATATGTAAATCTACATCAGGTGAACTTTGATTAATACCTACCTTATCATTTGCAATATCTATTGTCATTGTTTCCTTAGTACCTGAAGGCCAAGATATGGAATGACTTTGAAATGTTATTTTAGAATCTGATTGTAACGATAGTATTGCAGTATCATCATCGTTAGTTGCCCCTATTATGTTTACTGGGTTAACACCAGAATTCATTGCTAATGCATTGTAGGAAATATTTTCACCATTACTGGTAAAATATGTAGTTAACTCTATCGCAATTTGCCCCTCTGGGTATTTTGTAGTGTGTGCGGCTCTGGTTTGCCAACTTGAAGAAGTATCATTACCACCAGTCTGGGGTCTATGTTTAAGAATAACATTATTAGTTTTATTACCAGCACCTACACTACCCCCAACTGAAAATATACCATGATCATTAGTTATTTCTAAAACATCCTTACCAGTAATTTCTTTTAAGTGAGTCGTCCCTTCTACAGATAACGAATGCGTACCTAAAGGACCAATACCACCGATACCCACTTGCCCATTTTGTGCGGATAATGCCATAGTACCAGGGCTATTTATTAAATTAATAGCACCATTTGATTCCGTATTCCAAATAAAGAAATCCTCAGTTTTATCACTTATAAAACCAACTTTTGCCTTTGTTCCTGAATTGTTGGTATAATCAATAAAATTACCACCTGCAGTAGCAGTGGTTTCTAAAGTTAGAATTGCGTTATTATCTTTTACGTGTAATTTAGTTTGTGGTGTATTAATACCTACACCAACTTTACCAGATGGATTGGAATACATATCATTACTTACTACTGTCCAATCTGAATCACCTACAGTATCACCACCTTTTAAAGAAGATAAATCTACATTAAAATCTGTACCACTATTTAAACCTAATTGTAATATATTTCCTTGTAGTGTAGCACTAGATAAATGAACATCTGTTCCCACACTCGCCAATGCAGATAAATCTATAGTTTGTTGTGCAGCAACCCCACAACTATCTACAGTAGAATGAACTAAAGTTAATATATTTGTATTATCATCAAAAAGTAAATTAGAAACGTAGTTATCCCTAATTAAATCGCTTACATCAACATCAATTTCTGTATCATCAGACATTGTTAACTTTAATAATTTAACTTGGCATCTTCCATTAGATGTACCATCTATTAAATCAGCACTAACTAAAAATTTATCTGTTTGAGAATCATCATCACCTCCTACTAAAGAAGATATATCATTCCATGATGCAACACCCGTTGCATCCGAAGTTAATACTTTATTACTACCAGGATTACCTCCGGTTATTTTTATTTGTCCTTCTACATGTAATTTAGTATCTGGGTTGATTGTTCCAATACCAACACTTCCCCCATCTTGAGATAAGAGAACTCTATCTCCTCTTACATCTAAAGGGATTCTGTCGTGACTTTGACCTTGCCAATCGTCAATATATATTCTAAAACGATCACCAGTATTGTTATCAGTTATTCTAAATTGAGTATAAGTTTGGCTAGTATCGCAGTGCCCATATTCTAAATATGAATCATCCCCATCCATATCCATAAAAATAGCAGTGTGTTTTGTTGCACTTGAATTAAAACCAGATGTGGCTGGACTTGTACCATTTACAGGGGGAAACTGTACTTTACCACCTAACCATAAATCAGAAGTAACTTTAGTAGAGCCTACCACATGAAGTTTATTGGTTGGGGTGAGTGTTCCTACCCCCACATTTCCACCTACATTTAAGTGATTATCTATATTTAAATTTCCTATTAACTCCATTATTTTAAAATTATGATTTTGTAATTTCCTGTTATTGATACTAGTACATCTACACTATTACTTTGATAATTAGAAACTTTATCTGGTATTATTAATTCCCCACTTTCATTAAGAATTTGTACTATTACATCTTCATCATTTAAATTATGTTGAATCGTAGTAGGTGTATTTTTTTGGATTGTTAATAATTCCACATATTTTCTAGAATCACCTCCGTTTACGTTATCTATTTTAACATCTAAAGATTTAATACCTTCTACCATAAACGGTATTAGATCCTGATAATTCATTTTATCTACCTTAGTACCTTGAGGATTTTGAGAATGTTTAAATGTAGTACTAGTTCTTTTAACCATAGATTTGGCGATATCGTTACATATCTGATGATCAGAGTTAAAGTTTTGTTTTTGTGGACTAATTAAATTATCTCTAAAATCGTCCACCATAAATCCATAGTGTTTTTTGGTTGGGTCACCAATCCTACTCATTGTATCCCATTGGAATTGGTATCCTTTAACATGTTTTATAAATTCTAGTGGGTCAACGACATTAGGTAATTCCACCACACTTGTTTTAACTTTTCTATCGGAAGGAATATCAATTAATCTACCATCTACATCTGTACCTAAATTAGCCCCACCTACATCACGAATATCTTCTACTATTAATGTTTTACTATTACCAGATTTAATTATTACGTTACCATCATCTGCTTCTAAATCTCCTTGTTTTATTACAGTTCGAGTAGGTTCAACTTCTAATATTTCATCACCTTCTACTACAAATTTAACTTTACCACCTGCTTCGTCTTCTCCAACAATTAATTCTTTTTGTGTTTCATTATATCTAATAAAACTTTCTTCCCCAAAATACATTCCTGGTTCACCCGCAGTAGTTATATCTAAAGTAACTGTCGGTACACCTCCACCCTGATCACCAAAGTAAATATCCCCTTGATTTTGTGTATTAATATGTAAAGGAGAACAAGATTCTAAATTGGTTACCCAAAATTCACTTATACAACTACCCGAATTTAAACCGGTATTACCAGATACTATATTGTATGTATAATTACTGGGTGTATTGCCAGATCGTGATACGTGTAAAGTATACATAGGATCACCCACCCCAAATTCCTTAAGTACTACTTGTTTTTCATTAACAACTTGTTCAGTATTTAATGATAAAACATTAATACCGTCTGTTTGAAATGTAAATTCTTTATTAAAATTGTCATATGCGATAACTCCATCTAATACATTTTCATCACCAAATTTAAGAAAAACATTCCTATCTTCAGTACCAACTATGGCTACCTCAGTTTCGTTATCTGATTCGAATAACGCCACATTGTCATTACCTAAAGTGGGTAAAGAAGGTAATGAACTAATATTGACATGTAATTTAGATGAAGGTGAAATATTACCAACACCTAAATCTCCATCTTGAGTTAATGCCATTAATCCACCAGTACTAAAAGTGTTTCCAGTTGCCCAAACGAATTTGTCGTTTACGCTATAAGAACCCATTAACCATCTATTACCACTAGTCTCTTCAAAATCTATATATGCATTGTTTCCATCATCAGACTTTAATTTTAAAGTTGCGTTGTTGTTTGTAGATACTACATTTATTTGTTGGATACCTGAACCACTAATATGTAAAGTACTATCCGGATTCATTGTACCCAGACCTAAACGACCTCTACCAGTTAATATCATTTTATCACTTAAAGTACTAGACGCAATAGTACCAAAAAATAAATTAGACCTAGTACCATTACTTTCTGTTCTTATCTGTGCATCAAAATCGTCACTTGCATTTGAACCGACACTTTTAAAGTTTATACGATTTTCATATTCTCCACTTACACCTACAGTCATAGAACTTAGAGTAAGTGCAACATCTTCATTACTAATTAATGCGTTACCATTATTGACATGTAAGGATGATTTTGGAGTTTGTGTGCCAACACCGATTCTTCCAAACGAAGTTTGTATTGTAACACCACTACTACTTCCAAAATATACATCACCTTCATTTCCTGGATTTATAAATAATGGTGAACAAGAATGTATATTAGTTACATATAAATCATCTATACACTCTGAAGATGTATTACCGCTAGTAACTACTGGGTCAGCCCAACTAAAGCTAGATCCACCCCCTGTTGTGCCCGTAACAACGTTACCACTAGAATCAAATCCTAAATTACCTATTGGTGTACCTGCACCGATAGAATTAATATTTAAATTAGGTACGTAAACTGTGTCATTTGTTGTGGCACTTAATCCATTACCACCTATTATTACGGATCTTGTTACTAAGTTCGCAAAAGTATGATTTGAACCACCAATTATACCACTTGAAGTATTTTGATATAACCCATATCCATCGATACCATTTTTATGGTTTCCACCACCAATTATAAAATTGTTATTTCCACCAAATATCCTAGAATCGCTTGTACCTAACATAGTATTTTCTCGTGATGCAACCACTAGGTTGTTGCCACCACCAATATTAATATTACCATAATGAAGTCCTGTAAAACCAGATATGGTATTACCAACCCCACCAATCTGAACGTCACTACCTATGAGAGAGGAAGAATTAATTATAGTATTATTAGACCCACCTAAAAAGGCACTATATTGAGTGTTTGTTAAAGTGTGTCCGGTTCCTGCCGCAATAATAGCCCCAAGAGACTCACCATTTACTGTATAACTACTACTACCTTTTGAATCAACTAATACTTCGTTACTTGATCCCTCTTCTTGCCAAAATGAAGTTCCTGATCCGCCAGAGGAAGGTTGCCAACTTCCCACACCATTTGCGTCACATGTTAAAACATAATTGTTTTGTTCTGTCCCATCAACTATTCTGATTGAACCTGCAATGTGTAATCTTTCAGTTGGTGTTTCTGTGTTGATACCTATAAATCCTTTTGTAGAACCTGTTCCTGAAATGAACATGTTTGCAGTATTTCCATCGGCATCAGTACCAGCGAAAAATCTAATGTAATCTTCTGTATCTGTACCAGGTGCAGATATTATATTTAAACCGTTTTGATGTATAGAAGAATATAATGAACCATCACCTTGTTTTCCATATCCAGGAAAAGAAGCTTCAGAAAAACCTCTTGTTACCACCCCTAATCCACCATCTGTTGCACCATTGTTAGCTGCGACGTTTAATTGTACTAAATCATTACTTTGACCACTAAAACGAATTAATGGTGTATTTGAATCTAACACACTATAAAATCTTTGTGTATTGCTAATTAAAAAGTCTCCTCCTTCTACGTGTAGTAATTCTTCTACATCATTATTTGTAATATCTCCAATACCAACCCTTTGGTTATTTGTTAATACCATTACTCTACTTAGTGGCCCACCTGTAGGATAAGTAAAAAATCGTAAATTACCTGAGACACCACCACCAAAAGTCGAACCTTCAATTCTAGCAAAGGGTGTAGATACACCCTCATTATCAAAATCAATTACTGCCTCACTCGTAGAAGCACCACTTAGTGTTAGTGAACCATTACCACTTGGATTTGAAATTAATGCATCACCTCTAACATCTAATTTTTCTAATGGGGTATCCGTCCCAACACCTAATCTACCATCAATAAACACCCCATTTGAAATGGTTGATAATTTTACATTACCATTATATTCTAAATCTATTGCGTTTGTACCAATTCTTAACTTCCTACTTGCGTTGGTAAATGCTACAAAACTATCTGTCCCATTAAATCCGAAATAAGTGTTAGTATCTCCACTATGTTTAATATATTCACCTAATTCCATAGAATTCTCAACTGTAATACCACTAACTTTTAAAATTTGTGAATCAAAAGAAGTTTTACCACTTACCCCAATACTAAAAGTATTAGTGTTTTTATCATACGTAAAACCTGTGATGGTGTCCCCCCCATCCACTAAAGTACTTAAATCAATTGGGTTAGCAAATCCACCATTATTATAACCTAATGTCAATAATGAATCAGTGGAAAGTGTTCCACCCGTTACAAATGTGTTAGTGTCTATTGCGGTTACTCCCGTTACTACAAATCCATCTGCATCAATTCCTAAATTATATAGTGAAGTACCACTACCAACATCTCCAATATTTAAATTCTCAACATATGTAGTATTTGCTTGACTACTATTAATATTAGATCCTAGTATAAAAGTATTATTATGGGTTATGGTATTATTTTCACCAGCAATAATTGCTGAATTAGATACTGTTCCTTCTATGGTATTATCCCTACCTGCGAGAATTGCAGAATACGATACTTGATTAACACCATCACCTAAATGATTATTATTACCATTTCCAATAAAAGAATAATCGGCAGCTGCTTCTATATTATGGTTAATTCCATTACCAATAAAATTATAATCACCCGCAATTTTACTTACAGTACCACCTAACCATACCGTACCTTGAGTAGTATTAGTATAACTACTATCTTTAGGTTGTACTGCACCTTGAGTACCTGTTACCTCAAAAGGACTTATTAATACTTGTACATTTACACTAAATGGGGCAAATCCGGAATTACCTACAAAATCTAAAGATGTAGTACCACTACTATATGTTCCGCCAGTAACAAATGTGTTAGTATCTGTACTTCCGGTTAAGGTTGATGCTTCTCTATATTCCACTTCACCAGTACTACTATTTCTTACTAATATTGCAGTTTCACTATTGTTTAATGTTGGTGTTTGTGAAAGAGTTAAACCACTTAAAATATCTAACTCACCACCAAAAGTAGAATTTCCATCTTGATTTAGTTCTAATATTTTAGTGAATGTATTTAAATTCTGTGAACCACTTGTTAATCCATGATTTTTTACATAAAAATCTAAACCACCTTCTCCACCACTTGGCATTTTAATAACTGTCATACCAGCATTCACATTACCTGCAAAGACCGGAGTATATGTGTTTGTCCCAACTCCACCATCATGATTAGCATTAAAGGTTAGTTGTCCCGTATTGGCAAAACCAGTTCCAATCTCTAAATAATTACCATTACTAAAAGTAGAACTAGTATCAGTTTGAATTATATCACCATTAACAGTAATACCACTAACTTCTAAAATTTGTGAATCAAAAGAAGTTCCACCACTTAAACCTATAGTGAAAGTATTACTAGCGGGATTATAAGAATATCCGGTTATTGGAGTACTAGCCGCCCCACTAGAAGGAAGTTGGTTAGCATTAATATATTTTACTGTTGCTGCATCATTATCATATATAAGTAATTTATCGTTTGCACCATCTACTGTTATACCAGTTCCATTAGTCGCCGCCATAATAACTGAATCCACACCTGAATAGTCTACCGCAATTAATACGTTATCGCTCGCACCGACTCCTACGTCAATACCTGTAGACCCCTCAAAAGTAAGTGTGTCGCCAGAAGTTATAGAAAAAGGTGTACCGTTATCTCCAGCTACTGTGAATGACATAGTACCACCACCACTAGTTGTACCTGTCACTACAAATCCATCTGCATCAATTCCTAAATTATATAGTGAAGTACCATTACCAACCTCACTTATATTTAATTGGGGTACATATACTGTATCATTTGTAGTACCACTAATGTCACTACCACCTAAAATAACTGATCTATCTCCAGTTAACTTATGAGTAGAACCACCAATAATTGCGGAATCAGATGTACCTACTAAAGAATGTGCTGAACCACCTACAATTGCCGATTGTACCATATTAGTTCCACTTGAAGTTACAGTACTATAGAATCCAGCATTAGTGGATGGCCCAATTAAATTGGTTAATGTTGATCCGATTAGTACACAATCCCTACTATCTGTTACATTGTTTGTACCACCCCCAATAATTACTGTTCTATCTGAATCACTACTAATATCACTAATAGAATGACTTTGCCCCCCTATTATAACACTATAATCAATATTTGAACCATTTCGGCTAAGAATGCTTGAATTATTAGTTGAGATAATAGCGGATGCGGATCCACCACTTAAGGTATTACTACCACCATTTATTATTGTAGACGCTAAACTGTCAGTAATATTATTGTTAGTAAAATAACCCCCTACTAATATAGAACCAGTTGATGTCCCACTAATTGTACCAGCATTTTGGTTAATACTTTTTAATCCTCCATTTTCAGTTTCCCAATAAGTATTAATTCCTAAATATGTTGTGGCAGATAAAGTCCCATTAATTGTTAAACCACTCATTTCATTAATAGTTGCAGTAAAAGGTGTACTTCCACTAATACCAATACTAAATGTATTGTTAGTGGGGTTATAAGTATAACCAGTAATAGTTTGTCCTCCACCGGCACTACCAATAGATTGCCATGTACCCACACCATCTGCATCAGAAGTTAATACATATCCGTTGTTTGCACCCCCTCTAACTCTTATTTTATCTGTATTAATAAATTTATCATTAGTGGTTGTTAAACCTGTTGTGAAAAATCTACCTATTAATGTACTATCATCAAAGTCATCACTACCACTAAAGAATCTTGTTTCACCAGTTGTCGCCCTAGGTCCAATATTAATATGTGCTCTATCATCCGGTCCACCACCACCTGTAGTTATGTTTAAGGAGTTAGGTAAATATTTTCCTTGAAAAGTACCAACGGAATTAAAATTATCCCCAATGTATGTCATAACACCACCTGTTTCAAAACCATTTAAACCATCAACAGTTAAACTTAATGATGCTCTGGCTTCTGCACCGGTATTAACATTTTTAATTTCTATTCTAGTATTTGCATTTTGATTGTGGTTAACAAAAATTTCCCCATCCTCAACATGTAGTTTTTGTGAAGGAGTATCTGTCCCAATTCCGGTGTTACCACTAACTATTAAATCATTAGTTACTGTTAACCCACTTACTACATTAATAGTTGCATCAAAAGAAGTACCACCACTTAACCCAATACTCAAAGTATTATTCGTAGGGTTATAAGTATATCCTGTAATTTCTGATCCACCACCACCAATAACGCCTCTAATTACATTACCGTCAACATCAAACCCTAAATTACCTATAGGGGTTGCACTTCCTATATCAGTTATTCTAAGTGACCCATCTATAATAGTATTACCTGATATTGTAGTTTGTCCATCAGGTAATATTTCAATTCTTTTTATTAGGGTTTCTCCTGAAGCATTCCATATTTCTAAAGAGGTACTTTTTTCTCCAGTATCCCAACTCGGTAAACGTTTTGATGTAATTAAACCACCTGGATCTTCTCCTGTTCCATGATCAAATCTAAACGCTGCACTGTTAGGGTGTGTTGAACCACTAAATCCATTACTTGTATTATTTATTACAATATTAGTTTCATCAGGATATTTAGTTTGATTGGCAATTGATCCTGCTTTCGCAATTTGAAACGTACCATCTGGTACTGTAGTACCAAAACCAACTCTAGCCGATGAGGAAGATGTGTAAAATGTCATT
>QCKH01000011.1 GCA_003215475.1 Prochlorococcus sp. AG-409-L21 | reverse complement strand
AGTGAGCCAACACTAGCAAACTGCAAAGCCAAAGTTAATTCATTTTCAAGAGTTTCTGCTGCTTGCTTTTGAAGAATACGCAATAATCGTCTTTCTTCTTTTATACGACTTCGACGCTTCTCGTAATCTTCAAAGTCATGCCAAGGTACATCACCAGCAATACCTTGAAGTTGGCCAAGCTGAAATCTTAATTGCTCAAGAATTTCTTCATCGTCAACTAAATCCAGCCCAGCTAAATAACAACCAAAACTTCTTTGGACTAGCTCTCGTGACTTTTCTAAATCATAACGTTGTAACAAGTTAAGAACCATTCCATAACTTGGAGTGAATTGACTAATCAGAGGGTTTGCAGAGCTAGTGGCTAGCTGCCCTGCTTCTCGGACACCTTCAAAACGGCTTTGAACCGTAACTACATATCCTTGTGAGTCCAATCCTCTGCGGCCGGCCCTTCCAGCCATTTGTAGAAACTCACTGCCCATAAGCTGTCTATGACCATTTTCTGTACGCTTAGACAATACAGAAATAACAGTGCTCCGAGCTGGCATGTTTATACCTGCAGCTAAAGTTTCTGTCGCAAAGACAACTTTCACTAAACCTTGTTGGAACAATTGCTCTATCAACTCTTTCCAAGCAGGTAGAACTCCCGCATGATGCGAAGCAATCCCCCTTTTTAAGGCTTCAACATGAATTCCTTCCCGAACTCCTTCCTTATTCTCTTTAAAATATTCATTTAAACGGGCATTAATTTTATCTCTTTCTTCCTCAGATAATAGAGTTAATGCACTTGTAACTAACTCATTTACAGCTCTATCGCAGCCACGACGGCTAAATATGAAATAAATAGCAGGGAGCATTTCCCTTTCAACTAATTTTCTGATTACGAAATTTATTGAAGGGGATTCGGGTTGTAATGGCTTTGATGACCGGCCTTTCCGTTTTTGTCCTTTTGGAGGTCTCCAGACTTTACAGTTTGGGTGCAAGCCTGTCTGATCATCATTAAGCAAAGGATGTAATCCCTTTGCACTGCAAAAACTAAACCTCAAGGGAACTGGACGAAAATCACTAAATATCAATTCGGTAGGTCCATGCACTTGCTGAATCCAGTCAGTCAGCTGTCCTGCATTCGCAACAGTTGCAGACAATGCGACTAATTGGACTGATGAAGGGCAATGAATTATTGATTCTTCCCATACCGTTCCTCGTTGAGAGTCATTCATGTAATGGCACTCATCTAAAACCACAGCTTCTACATCAGCTAAAGGATCATCGTTTTCATCAACCTCTGCATAAAGCATATTTCGAAAAATTTCGGTAGTCATAACCGTAATTGCAGCTCCTCTGTTAACACTTAAGTCACCTGTCAAAAGTCCAACATTTTCAAAACCAAATTGTTCGCGAAAGTCTCGAAGTTTTTGATTGGACAAAGCTTTTAAAGGGGTTGTATACAAAACTCTTTGCCCATGAGATATAGCCCGATAGATCGCATATTCTCCAACCAATGTCTTGCCAGATCCTGTAGGAGCACTAACAACAACAGAATGCCCATGATTCAAAGCATCAATGGCCTTAAGCTGGAAATCATCTAATGAAAATGGAAAAATGGTTCTTGGATCCAAAACACCATTAGCAAGATCAGAAGCCATGTTGCTCTTTTTCAAGCTCATCACGCTCAATCCTAATCAGACAGTTTAATCTCCTCACTTAATACTTCCATCTCAAGAAAGGTATGCAAATGAAAAGTCTCAAAGATTCCCATAATGCAAGCAATAGAGGATCAAACTAGGAATATGAAAAAAATTCCTAAGGCAAGATTACGTAAAATAAGAACCTGGCAACCGGGGGAAATAGCTGGTGAATTAATTGAACATCTAGATGAAAATAAATTAGATACCTTGATCGATCTGGCAAGCAATGATTATCTTGGATTAAGCAAGCATCCAAGACTTCAAAAAGCTGCCCAACGAACCATGGCATCTGAAGGAGTAGGGGCAGGAGGATCAAGACTTATAACAGGCAGTAGACCAATACACAAAAAGCTTGAAGAAGAACTAAGTAGTTGGCTTGGCTATGAAAAGGTCCTCCTTTTCCCTAGTGGGTTTCAAGCAAATTTAGCTGCAGTGAGCGCATTAACCAATCGCAATACACCCGTAATAACTGATAAGTTAATACATCATTCTTTACTAACTGGAATTAAAGCAAGTGGGGCAAAAATCAGGCGTTTTACTCACAACAGTATTGAGGACCTTGAAAGACTAATCAAGATCTGCATAGAAAAAAATCCCGATCAAACACCACTAATCATTACTGAAAGTCTTTTCAGTATGGAAGGAACAAGTCCTAATCTCAAAAAAATTGCGGCTATCTGCAAAGAATATCAAGCTATGCTTTTTGTTGATGAGGCGCATGCTCTAGGAGTGATCGGTAGTCAAGGAAGAGGGCTATGTTACGGGCTCTCAGAACCAATCACAATGATAAGTGGAACCTTCGGCAAAGCATTCGGTAGTGGAGGGGCATTTCTTGCAACAAATAAAATTATTGCTGATCATATAATTCAAACATCCGGTGCTTTCCGTTACACAACTGCTCTTGCTCCGCCATTAGCAGCGGCAGCTTTAGAAGCATTAAAACTAATTCAGGCCAATCCCAGTTGGGGAGTAGAACTCCAAAAGCAATCCGAATTATGGAGGTCATCGCTTGCACGACAAGGTTGGGACTGTCCTAAAGGCAGAGGACCAATAATCCCTCTGATTCTTGGTAGCGATAAAGAATCTCTGCAAAAGCAACGACAACTTGAAATGAATGGCTTATTAACTATTGCAATAAGACCTCCAACTGTCCCCGAAGGAACATCACGACTAAGAATCATTATAAGGAGAGGGCTACCTAAAGATTCATTAACGAAATTACTTTCTCACCTTGGAGAAAAGAGATGAGACAGGTAATTGCTATGCATGGCTGGCTTAGCAATAGTTCTTTTTGGCAAGAGTGGAAAGCTTTCTTTCAATCAGAGGGATGGCTTTGGCAAAATATTGAGAGGGGTTATGGATATATCGACCCTTTCGAGCCTTGCTGGAAAAATACAACAACCAACCCTACTGAGCAAAAAAGAGTAGTTTTCTGTCACTCTCTAGGAACTCATCTTATTGCCTCACATCTACTCAGGGAAGCCTCAGATGTGGTTTTGCTAAATAGTTTTAGTCGCTTTATTCCCAATAACAATGAAAGAAGGTCCCTAATTATAGGATTAAATGGAATGCAAAGACATTTAGGACAACAAACAGAAAAAGCTATGTTCCAAAAATTTCTACAAAAAGCAAATAAGCCATGTACAGGTATTGACTTCTTTCAAGAGACGTTCAAGGAGGGAGTTTCTTTACAGGGTCGAAAAAAGCTTAAAGCAGACCTAGAGCTACTAATTAATAGTGATAAATTACCAAAAGGCCTAAATAGAAAGGCAAGAGTATTAATTATCCATGGAGAAAAAGATCAAATAGTAACTTCTGCCACAAGACAGTTGCTTTTAGATGATCTCAATCAACATCTTGATCAGCCAGCTATTACTTGGAACATCGAAAAGGAAGGTCATTTTATCCGTCTTCCAAGCTTGATCAATCGAGTAAATGATTGGCTAAGGTCAACTTAATGAAAAACGACTGGCAAAGATTCATAATCCAAAACTTTGATGAAGCTTCATCCGAATACAACAAAGGTGCTGTTCTTCAGAAATTTTTTGCCCACAAACTTGTTGCCGAATTTTCCAATAGAGAGGTTTTACCGGGACTGTGGGTTGATTTAGGCTCCGGCACAGGTTTGCTCGCTAATGAACTCGAGACAATAAACCCAAAACAAACTGTGCTCAGAATAGATGCTTCAAGTAATATGCTTCAAAAACACCATTTAAACAAATCTACAAAGCTCTTTGATCTAAATTTTGGTTTGCCATACTGGCACCATCCGCCAACATTAATTGCATCTAGCTTTGCCCTCCATTGGTTAAAGGAACCTGAACAAAGATTAAAAGAATGGTTCTCTGCTTTAGCTCCAGGCGGATGGCTAGCCATAGTATTACCAGTTAAAGGCAGCTTTCCCGAATGGTATGACGCGGCTCGCAAAGCAAAAGTGACATGTACTGCTATGCAATTCCCATCTCATAAGTCTATTCTGAATGTAATTAAAAAAGAAAATATTCATTTTCAGCAATTAGAAAGTTTTACTCAAGAAGCCCAAAGTATATCTTCTCTATTGAAACCATTAGTACAAATTGGTGCTCAAGCAAGTCCACACAACTCCCTTAAAATTAGCGAATGGCGAAAACTTCAAAAATCATGGGAGCCCTCAAAACAAAATCCAGTTCTGAAATTAACTTGGTTAATCCAAGTGCTCATAGCAAAGAAATGAATTTACAATCATTACGACTTATAGTCTGCGGAACCGATACAGATGTAGGTAAAACTGTTGTAAGTAGCCTTCTAGTGCAAGGACTGAATGCAACTTATTGGAAACCTATTCAAAGTGGATTGGAAGATGGTGGAGACACAAACAGAGTATGTCAACTACTCAATCTTTCCAAAGAAAGGTGGTTGCCTGAGCGCTATAAGTTTAACAAACCAGTTTCACCACATTGGGCAGCCGAGCAAGATGATCAGGTTATTGAACCTCGAAATTTAAGCTTGCCCATAGTGCAAAAACCTATTGTTATTGAGATGGCGGGAGGCGTAATGGTTCCCTTAAATCGCGAGTATCTACAAATCAACCTTTTAGAAACTTGGATGATGCCCATTATCCTTGTAGCTAGAAGTGGATTAGGAACACTTAATCACACTCTACTTACTATTGAGGCATTAAAAAATAGGCAAATCCCTATTCTTGGTCTAATCCTAAATGGGCCTTTACATAAAGACAACCCAAAAACATTAGAACAATTTGGAGGGGTACCAGTTTTTGCTGAATTGCCTAAATTTGCGCCCCTATCTGCCAAAGTCCTTGCGGATGAATGGTTAAAGCAAAGATTAAGTGAACGATTCAAAAATTTAATCAAAAAATATTTGTAATTCATATATAAACTCGAAAATGACCTAATAATTTTCATTGAGCTTAAGCTTTGAAAAGACACTGTCCATTTTTAGCTAACAACTCAGAATTTTTATAAGAAAACCTTCTTAGACATTTTTTTAAACTCGATTAATAGAAAGTTTATTTTAGAGTTAATTAATCTAATTATTATTTGCCAGATCAAACTTCATTATCTCATTCTGGGGAATGGGAATACAAAACAAAAAGTTCTCTACATCTAATATGACCGCTAATCCTCGTAAGGATGAATGGCACCCAAATATCTGGCCACCATTCACTCAGATTTCAAAATCTAACCCACCACAGAGAATTGTAAAAGCAAATGGTGCTCTTCTGGAAAGGGAAGATGGCAGAACTATTATTGATGCAATCAGTAGTTGGTGGGTTACTCTTCATGGGCACTCAAACCCATATATTGCAAAGGCTATTTATGAACAAGCGATTCAATTAGAACAAGTTATTTTTGCTGATTTTACTCAACCGCAAGCAGAGCATCTTGCCGAAAGACTTAGTAAAGCTACTGGACTGCAAAAGTTGTTCTTTTCTGACAATGGGTCAACAGCGGTAGAAGTTGCACTAAAGCTTGCATTGCAATGGTGGTTCAATAAAGGTGAGTCGAGATGTCAAATCATTGCCTTCGAGGGTGCATATCATGGCGATACATTTGGAGCTATGTCGGTTGGAGAGCGCAACCTATTTAATGAACCTTTTGAAGAGCTATTGTTTCCTGTTAAAAGAATTCCTTGGCCTGCAACATGGTGGGGAGATGAAAAAGTAGATAATCGAGAAAATAATGCTCTCAAAAGATTAGAACACTTACTTGAACATCCAACTGCAGCTGTAATTCTAGAGCCACTCATCCAAGGAGCAGGGGGTATGGCAATGGTTAGACCTGAATTTCTACAGAAAGTTCAACTCCTGACTCGTCAATCCAAAGCATTACTCATTGCTGATGAAGTAATGGTTGGATTTGGTAGAAGTGGATCTTTATTTGCATCCAAACGTGCAAGTATCTCACCTGATCTTATGTCTTTATCAAAGGGTTTAACTGGTGGCTTTTTACCCATGGGTGTCACAATGGCAACGAAAGAAATTTTCAACGCTTTTATTGGCTCTAATCCATCACAGACATTTTGGCACGGGCATAGCTTTACAGCCAATCCACTTGGTTGTGCAGCCGCAAATGCAAGTCTAGATCTTCTTGAAAAAGATCCCAAATCTTTTCAAAATTTCGAATCTCGGCATTTACCCCATTTAAAAGAACTATCACAACATCCGAAAGTCAAGAAAATTAGACTTACAGGAACAATTGCCGCATTTGATTTACAAACAGATGATAAAGATGGATATCTAAATATTGCCGGTAAAGCCGTAAAAAAATATGCTCTTGAGCAGAATGTTTTCATAAGGCCCCTAGGTAATGTGGTATACCTCTTACCTCCCTTATGTATTAATGACACTCAATTAGAACATTGTTATTACGTTCTTAAAGCTGCCCTAGATACACTGTAAATTTAAGGACCATGTTTTAAGGCTGCCTCTACATCTTGACGGGGTAATCCATAAGGGAAACTAAATTGACTTTTTGCATCGCCTTCACCCCACAAAACCATTAGTTCATCTTTTTTTATAGCAATCTCTGCAGACCATTGCGGCATAGTCCATACCCAAAGACAAGGGTTCTCTTTTTTTCTTTTTGCCCCAAGGCTAGTTAACCAAAGCTCAAGAGCTCCTAAGGAATGCTGATTTAAAGGTGTTTTAGGAGGAGGTAAAGCTCTCATCTGTGTTTACGTTAGGAGAATCGTCAACAAATAACTGATTGGAATTTAACCAACTAGGGTTGACTTGTAACTCTCTACCATCTAGTACAGCAAATCCAATACCTAATAATAAGCTAATGCATAGGGCAATGCACAAAAGCAACAGTGAAAACAACTCCCCGCCAGATAGAGGTCTTCGATTGTCAATATTAGAAACTGTTTTATGAGGAACTTTACCAGCGAAATCAGATTGTTTTATATATGAATAATTCGTTAATGTTTCTTTTTTGAGAGACTTATCATATGCATACCTGCTTATAGGGTCAGACAACAATTTATATGCCTCACAGACTTGGCGAAATTTTTTTGCAGCATCTTCAATAGGTAGCAAAGTAGTATCGGGATGTAAAGCCTTACTCAACCGGTGAAAAGCTTTCTTAAGAGTCTGCAAATCAGCAGTTTGGTCGACTCCCAAAATTTCGTAGTAACTTCTAGATACAGTCAAAGCATCTTTCCTCTAAATCTTAGGAGTTGAGAATTTACTACAAGCAGATTCTATATAAAAAACCTTTGAGACTATGACTATTGAGGATAAAACTGAATATACAAACCCAGATAATCAAATCTGGGAAATTCTAAGTTGGTACCCCTCAACCAAACAGCTTCAAGAATTAACGAAACTTCAATCCCTTCTAAAAGAACTTAACCAGAAAGTAAATTTAACTCGACTTGTAGAAGAACATGATTATTGGATATCTCAAATTCTTGATTCTCTCTGGCCAATTAAAAATGAATTAAAGAATCAACACCAATCATTAGAAATAATCGATGTGGGTACAGGGTGTGGATTGCCAGGTATTGCTATTGCAATTGCTCTACCCAAATGCTCAGTTACATTAGTTGATTCTATTACAAGAAAAACAATTGCTTTAGGCAAAATAATCAAAGAGCTTGGTCTCCAAACCAGAGTAAGTATTCGGACAGAAAGAATAGAGCTCACAGGACAAAATAAAACTTTTAGATACAGATATGATCTAGCCACAGCTAGAGCTGTTGCAAAGGCTCCAGTATTAGCAGAATATTTAATCCCACTTTTGAACCCAAAAGGTCAGGCCATTCTTTATAAAGGGAAATGGAGTAATAGCGAAGAGCAGGATTTACTCAATGCGCTAAAACCTTTAAAAGGAAAAATTAAAAGCATAGATAATTTTCAACTACCCAAAAACCATGAATCAAGGCATGTAATTCGTCTGATCTCTACTGGCAAATGTCCCTTAAATTATCCAAGGGAAATAGGGAAACCAGTTAAAAAACCATTGATTTATTAATTCGTTTAAAACTCCGAAAGAGAAATGGTTTGCTATAAACAAAGCATCCAGTAAATAAAGCATTGACGCAATGTTAAATATCTATGCCTTTTAAGAACAGATCATCTTAATGGAGGAAGTCCCAGAGGTCGAATATTCTTTGACTTTAATTTTGCTCTTAAATCTTCTAGCTCTTCAAATCGCACCCAATCAATACAATTTACAGGACAAGTATCAATAGCTTCCTGGATTAAATCAGTACCATCTCCATCTTGACGAAATACCCTTGCTCTGCCATTGACAGGTTCCATAGAAAATGTATTAGTTGCTACAGAGCTGCAATAAGTACAGCCTATACACAAGGATTCATCAACCCAAACTGCCTTTTGTCGAAGCTGACCTCCAAGAACGGGTTCTTTACCACTAGGTTTACCCTCATCTTGAGCTTTTACTTGAAAAGCTATTGTAGGATTATTAGTCAAAAATAAATTTTTAAGAATCCCAACGTGTCACAACTAATTCAATAGAACCATCACAATTATTTTTTCTTTCTGCGATCTCAAAACCTTCTTCTGCAGTTGCAGCAATTACAGTGCTCAGTGCATATTGTTGGGTTAATTTAGACAAAAAGCGATCAAATGGTATTGACTGATTCCATAAATCTAAATCTGTTACCAGCTCATATGCTTTAGTATTTTCATTCCATCTAAAACCTATATCACTTCCTTTGGGCATCTTTACTGCAAGGTCAGCCTGCACAGTTTGTCCACGAAAACCCCTAACAGTTTGTGCTCCTTCTTGAGGCTCGTAACCCAATTGAATTAAAGCCTGCATTAAAGGCTCTCTTTTTCGCAATTTAGTTTTGACAGTGCTGAAATGCGACATTAGATAATAGTAATGTGTTCAGAAATGGACTCAGACTGTTCTTCTGCAGTTGCATAACCCTCAGAAGTCAACTGTGTTTGCTCAACACTGCCTAAAGCAGATTCAAGCTTCTCAGTCAGTTGATAACAATCTGTACCAACTATTCCCTCTACAGTCTCCTCAACAACACCATCCTGACGAATCTTAAATCGCAGAGTGCGCTGAGGCATAAGAGAAAATTAAATGAACTAAATGATATAGAAAAGCAGGCAAAATAGTGGGTTCAATTGATACATGTAAACATTCTGAATGAGAAGATCAAAGCAAAACTCCTTTTTCCACAAGAACTTTTAAGCGAGAAGCCACATCAGGATTATTAATTTGCTCTATAGCAATTCTGGCCTCATACCTTACAGAAGGTTCAATATCATTCAATAAAACTTGAAAAAGTCCATCAGTTACTTCCTCTTTAATCTGGCCAACTAGATTTGTATATAGACGACCAAGCGACCAAATACAATTACTCCGTACTAAAGGCTCCTGATCTATTCTTAAGCTAAGAAGAAGTTCTGAAACTACACTTTCAGCTTTTTCAATAGAAATAGATCCTACTTCAGCTAAAGAACTAGCTGCCCACAATCGAACTGCAGACACATCATTATGTAAAGCTCTGATAAGTGGCTCCATAACAGGGAATTCGGAATAATTACCTAAACTCCATGCAGCTGCTTTCCTTACAAAGGCATTACTATCCTCTTCTAATAATTGCAAAAGTATATTGACTGCTGAAGGAGATGGGTTTCTACCTAATGCATATACAGCGCTCATCCTCTCCACTGGGGAAGGTTCCGATAGCAAAGGGATCAAGAAAGTAAGTGCTCTTGGATCTCTATGCTCACAAAAAACTCTAAGCCCCTGCAAACGCTCCTCATGGCCTTTCTGCAACCATGTCAAACCTAACTCACATTCCTTTAAAGCTTGATTGCTATTTGATTCAAATCCTTCAACTTCTAGATCATCCAAAGGGTCTCCCTGAAGTTCTGCAGCCAACTCCTTTTTGAGGACATCTGGATCAATTGCCAGGCTTCTTAGTCCTTCATCAGTTGAATTAAAGTTATCTTCTTTCATATAAATATATTAACGAGAACATAGAGTTTTCTGATTATCCAAGTGGCGCAGGAGCAATCATATCTCCTGGGAGCCAAATCCGAGCAGTCACAGCCAACAAGGCAAGACCAAAGAGACTGACTATTATTAAAGGTAAAATTGTTGTTCGTAAAAAGCCCAAAAGGAAAATTTCAATAATTTTGCTTCAAATTCTAAAAAGATTAAAACTTAATGCAACGAAAGTACTTTTATTAAAGAATTCCTTTTCATTGCAAAAACACACAAAACCGCACAAATCAAACCCAACCATCCACCTCTTTGCTGATGAAGCAAAAAACCTCCACTAGCAAAAAGCATTCCAAATAAAATACCAACACTCAATAAAAAGCGAGTAATTAAACTTTTTAAAGAATCTACTGGCTTTACTCCAAAACGTTCTCTCAATCGTTCCCATCCTGGTCCTGGAGGCCTAACAATCCTTACAAACTTCTCTAACACTTCATCCGATTCGGGAGGTGTTAGTAAAAGAGCAATTAGCCATACTAAAGCTGTTATAAAGGTTGTGACAATCAACTTCAGTCCATAATCATCAATACGCAAAACCGGGAGAACAGATGTAGTTAAGCCAATAAAAAAACCTGATGTCATTGCTGCCAACTCAGCTATTGCATTAATTCGCCACCAAAACCATCTCAAAACAAGTACAACTCCCGGGCCTGTACCGATAGCAATCACAAGCCGAAAAATAGAGCCAATACTGTTACTAACCAAAGCAGTTGATATCCCAATAATTAGAAGAAATACACAAGTAATTTGTCCAATAAAAATTAACTCCTTCTGACTCGCCTCAGGTCTTATAAATCTCTTATACAGATCATGAGTTAAATAACTAGCTCCCCAGTTCAATGAAGTGCTTACAGTACTCATAAATGCTGCCACTAAAGAAACAACAACGATTCCAAGGGCTACAGGTGGTAGATATTGAACAGCAAGTGTCGGATAGCTCAGCTCCCAATCCTGTTGTGATGGAAGCAAAACTAGAGCTCCAAGACCAACGACAATCCACAACCAGCTCCGTATAAGGTAATTTATTACAAGAAAAACCCATCCTGCTATTTCCGCTTGATGTTCATTTTGAGTAGCAAGTAGGCGCTGAATAAATTCTCCTCCTCCATCACTTCTACGGAAACTCCACCATTGAAGAGAAAGGAAGGCTATAAAAGTAGCTATACTTATACCTGCACCACCAATCCATTGAAAGCCATTTCCCTTCCAGACCCAAGGAAAGATCGATAGCAACTCAGGTTTATCTAAGGCTTCTAAGCTGAGAAGCATTTGCGACATCCCACCAGAAGCATGAACAACAGTAAAAGAAAGAATGAAAGCACCTGCAAGTGCTAAAAGTAATTGAGCAAAATCATTTAAAACTACTGCCCATAAACCACCTAAAGCTGTATATACAATCATAAATAGCGCAACAATTAAAAGAAGTAAGGAGGTGTCAGTAAAGAAGCCAAAAACATAATGTCCATCAACAATCCCAAGTGCTTCTGCAACTTTCCTCATGGCCAGGAATGCATATCCAATACCTATACAATTAATAGGTCCTGCAAGTAAAAAGGCTTTAACACCTCTTAAGACAGCAGCAGCAGAACCTCCATAACGTATTTCTGTAAAAGCAGCATCAGTTAATACACCACTGCGTCGCCACATAGGTGCAAAAACAACTGTCATGGCAACATGAGCTAATCCAAAACTCCACCATTCCCAATTACCAGCAAGACCTCTCGTTCCAATTAATCCTGCAACATAAAGAGGTGTATCAATCGAAAAAGTCGTCGCCGCCATCGAAGCCCCTGCAAGCCAGCCTGTTAATCGACGACCTGCAATAAAATAATCATCCTCATTACTATTTCTACCTGCTAAAAAGATACCCAAGCAGACCGACCCAACTAAATAAAAAACTAAAATCAACCAATCTACCAATGTCATGTAATTCTTAAAAAGATAATAATAATCCTATTTAAACGTCTACCAGAATGATTAGGTATGTAAACGTCTTAGTTGTCCACATGCTGCATTCTGATCTAGACCTCGAGAAGCACGAATACTTACAGCAATCCCACGCGCTTCGAGAACATGCATAAATTTTTTGATACGATTTGTACTAGGTCGTTGAAAATCTTCTTCATCTATCGGATTATAAGCAATTAAATTCACATGACTTTGGAATCCACTTATCAAATCAGCCAACTCTTCAGCATGTTCAATATGATCATTTAGATTTCCTAGCAGAATATACTCAAAACTTACTCTACGACCTGTTAAGGCTATATAAGATCGACAATCTTTCAAAAGTGACTGTATAGGATAATATTTTGCTGAAGGTATTAACCGTTCACGTAAGTATTGGTTAGGTGCATGCAAGCTTACTGCGAGAGTGAATTGAACTGAACCGAGGTAATCTCGTCCTAGGCCTGCTAGTTTAGCCAATGTATTCGATACACCTACTGTGCTAACAGTAATTCTACGTTGCCCAATACCTATATCTTTGTTTAAGCAATTGATAGAAGATAAAACCGAGTTGATATTCAAAAGAGGCTCACCCATACCCATAAAAACAACATGAGAAGGGCGTTTCTCAAATGCCTCCTTGATGGCAAAAATTTGAGCCACAATCTCATTTACTTTTAAAGAGCGTTGGAGACCATCCTTACCTGTTGCACAAAAACGACACCCCATTGAACAGCCAATCTGACTGGAAACACAAATTGTCAATCGATCTCGAGTAGGAATTCCAACCGTCTCTATAATTTCCCCATCATCCGTAGCAAGCAAAAGTTTTATCGTCCGGTCATTGGATATAAAGCGATTAACCTCTTTAAGAGCTCCAACTTCAAAACCTTTTTGCATTAAAGAATCTCTCCATACCTTAGGTAATACAGTTATATCTGAAATCGAATTTACCCCTCGTTGATATAACCATTGATAAATTTGACGTCCACGAAAAGCAGACTCACCATTCTCTATAGCAAATCGTTCTAATTGGCTAAGATTTAAACCCAGTAAAGCAACCTTTTGATTTTCCAATATTGCAAAAGTTACTTAAGTAAAATGCCATGTCCCAATTTGAACTCAACAATCAGCAAAGCAATAAAACCAAGCATTGCCAAACGACCATTAATGTTTTCTGTATGATTATGAAAACCATAAGTAGGTAATTTACGCTTTGGAACAATCTTTGGCTCTAACATTTGAATCTCCGATGAAAAGTTTTAGGACCTAGGAAAAGCTTTAAAGTTACTCATCTGAAAGTAACCCTTCTTCTTGAAGTCCTTCTAAAGCTGCCGGGTCAGGCATTTGATCTTCTTGAAACTGATCATCACCACTTGGTCGTGCAAAAGCTGCAAAATTACTAGTCGAAGGATCAATTCCATGTCTACTCCGAGTCGCCTCTAAGTCAGCATCACTTGGATCATCTAAGACCGAGGATAAGTTTGCTGCTGCTGGTGAAGCTGGCATTTCAACTGTATAGTCAGGACGTAGGTTTTGAATTCGACGGTAGCCAGCAGGATCCTCCGCTAAAATATCTGGATGAGGTCCGGCTTCTGCTCTAAGTTCTTCAACAAATCCACTAAAGCCTGTCCCTGCAGGAATTAATCGGCCAATAATTACATTCTCTTTCAAGCCCCTCAACCAATCTGATTTACCTTCTATTGCTGCCTCAGTAAGAACTCTTGTAGTCTCTTGAAATGAAGCTGCTGAAATAAAGCTATCTGTATTTAAGGAAGCCTTAGTAATACCTAATAAAACTGGGGTAAATTCAGCAGGTGCACCACCCGTGATAGAAATAGCCTGATTGGTATCCTCAACCTGTCGAATTTCAATCAATTCACCAGGCAAAAGCGTTGTATCTCCTGCATCCTCAATACGAACCTTGCTAGTCATTTGTCTAACAATTACCTCAATATGTTTATCGTCAATCGAGACTCCCTGAGACTTATATACATTTTGCACCTCATTAACTAATCGGTGTTGCAATTTTGCTATTGACTCTTGAGCTGCTTCCATTAATGGTTGACGATCACGCAGATCCCCAAAAAAGCATTCTAATAATTCATGTGGGTTAACCGGTCCATCTGTCAAAAGTTCACCAGCACTAACTTGTTGACCATCGCTAACCATGACATTCTTACCAATAAGTATTGAATATTCCTCAATAAGATCATCGCTTTCTATTACTTTAACGACTACAGAATCATCGTCATCTCCCTGATTTATCTCGACAGTACCTCGTCTTTTACACAGCACTGCTGAATCACGGGGTCTGCGAGCCTCAAGTAATTCCTCAATTCTTGGTAGTCCTTGTACAATATCACCAGTTTTCTGTCTCTCAAAAACCAACAAAGCTAACCCATCGCCCCTTTGAACCAAGTCCCCATCTTTTACATGCAATACAGAGTCTGGTGAAACCATATAAGGCCTTCCTAATCGAAGCGTGACTTGATTATCTTTAACTTCTTCAATTTCACCACAACAACTGAAAGGATCGCTAGTAGACAATAAATCACCATCAATAACTCTTTGCCCAACCTTAACCAGGGGCTTCCCAGCAGAAGTTAAAGTCATGGTATCTTCTGCGCGTTCTACAATTAGTCGCCTAATAGGTTCATCTTCATGCAAGTCTGGTAGTTGAACAATTCCCTTCTCTTTACAAAGAATTTGTGTTGTAGCCACAACATCGCCAGCTTGTACAACTTGTGCATCCTGGACTTGTAATTCTGTATGAGTAGATCCATGACTAGAGTCAGACATTGTATCCCTTCTAACAAGGATACTTTCTAGGATTACCAACCTTAATCGTTGGATTGATTTAGTTCCTTTATCTTCTATAGCTTCAACATCAACAGTCATCTGAGGTGTTGTATTAAACGTCTCTAAAATCAATTGAGTTTTCAGCAATTCCACTCCTTCAACAGATTTGATGAGTTCACCATCTTTAAAGGCAAGTCTTTGAGTAGCTTTTAGACCTAAAGAAGGTCCTGTAGATTGATTAACATGAGACAACTCTGGCAATTGCGCCTGATCAGGAATTGTAAACTCCTCGACCGGTCTTAACAAAACACCTTTACCTTCAGTCGTTTCTACAGTTTGAACAAAAACCATTTCATCTGTTTTAAGACCTTTTGCAATCGTCTCACCAGGATTCACCATTAGGCCTTCATTATCGAAGCGTTCTAAAACCTTCGAGTCAGTACAAAGATGAAACTTTCCACTTCTAACAATAATTTCTCGAAGAATATCATTCTTTTGAGTAACAGTTACGATACCTGCAGTTTGACTGAAAATGTCCTTAACAACTTCTGTTCCTGCTTCTATCCATTGACGGTCTTTAATCATCAACAAGGATATATCCTTGTTGATTTCATGAGTTTCTTGAGCAACCCATAGCAAGGAGCCTCCATTGCTCACCTCGAAGCCATTTTTCGCTGATCGTGCTTTTTTAATAGTCAATTCAGGTGAGTACTTAACCAACCCGCCTGTTTTAGTCCTAAATCTGTCATCTGAGAGTTCAGCAATTACTTCATTATTTCCTATTTTGCTTCCAGGAATAGAGTTAAGTCTGTAGCGAGTTTCATCTGTTGCTTCCAAATTCCACATCTCACCTGAATGAGTTGACTCTTCTAATAATGTAAAATCACTAAGAGTCATAGACGTAGTGACTATTTGTACTTCTCGAGAGTCACCTATCGAATCTCGAAGACGTATTTCACCTCCATATTCACTAGATTGACTTGCTTCTGCTAAAACCTGACCTTCCTTGACTTTTATATTAGTTTTAACAACTGGTTTTGCATTAGGTGGAAGATTATATACATCCCCAGCTAAGACCCAAAGCCTACCCAGTCTCTGAGCCTTTAAAGTAATATTACCTTGCCTATCAGTGACTTCCTTCGGTTGAATAGCTACTTCATAACGTACTTGACCTGCTAAATCACAGATAACATCTTTAGTCGCTTTTTCAACACTCTTTTTAATTGCACCAGCAGCAATTTGGGCAACTGTTACATCAGCAGCAACCTGTTGTCCATCTTCTACAAAGATTAAAGATCCACTAGAAATCTCTATTTTTTGATTTTTGCCTTTCTCTGTTGGCTTAATAGTTAACACAAAATCCAATTCTGCTTGTTGTGCCTCAACTCCATGAGGTGTTCTGTATCCACGAATTCTTGCTTTAGGACCAAATTCCACCTTCCCTGCAACATGAGAACGTACAACACCTGTTTCTGCAGTCGATACACCTCCCGTATGGAAAGTTCTCATTGTTAATTGAGTTCCAGGTTCACCAATGGATTGTGCAGCAATAATACCAACCGCCTCTCCGAGATCAACCAATTGATTATGAGCAAGAGCCCACCCATAACACTTCCGACATACAGATCGGGTTGCCTCACAGGTGAGTGGTGATCGAACTTTTACTCCCTTCACATTAGCTTTCTCAAGTTTTTCAGAAAGCTCCAGATCAATTGCAGTATCTCTCTTAGCTAGAACACTTTCATCTTGTCCAAGAATATCCTCAGCAATTAGACGACCAACAAGACGATTGCCAAAACGACCATCTTCAGCGCTCACTGATATTGATCTAGACGTTCCACAATCCTCTTCTCGAACAATAACATCTTGTGCAACATCAACTAATCTGCGAGTTAAATAACCTGAATCAGCCGTTCGTAAAGCAGTATCTACAAGTCCTTTACGTGCTCCATAAGAGGAAATAACATATTCTGTTACTGTAAGACCCTCTCTAAAATTAGTACGAATAGGCAAGTCAATAATCTCTCCTTGAGGATTAGCCATCAAACCTCTCATCCCTACTAATTGACGAACCTGAGACATGTTTCCCCTGGCTCCCGAGTTTGCCATCATCCAAACAGAGTTGAGGGGATCGTTCTGATTGAAATTCTTTTTAACAGCATCAACTAAGCGCTCATTAGTTTCAGTCCATGTATCAATTACTTTGGTATGTCGTTCTACTTCTGTAATCTCTCCCAGACGATAACACTCTTCAGTAGCTGTAATCTGCTCTTCTGCCTGACCAAGTAAATCCTGCTTTGCTTCTGGAACCTTCAAGTCATCTACAGAAATTGAAACTGCAGCTTGCGTAGCATATTTAAATCCTAAATCTTTCAGATTATCTGCCATTGCAGCAGTAACAGCAGTTCCATGATGCTTATAAGACCATGCAACTAATTGCTTAAGAGATTTTTTATCAATGACACAATTTCGAAAAGAAGGAGGTGTTTTGGAGAGAGGTGGGATTTTATTTAATTTGGCTGCCTTTTTCTTAGAGCTCTTTCTGCCCTTGCTGGAAGATTTACGTGGTTTAGGAGAAGTAGGAGTCATGGGGAATGCTTAGTCAGTTGGTGTAAAAAAGAGAGGGAGGAAAGTCAAGCTGAGGCCAAAGCATCAATAATGGTGTAGTTCATAACTACACGACCTACAGTTGTAAGAATAAAGCGACTAATCAAAGCACCTTCTTCATCTAATCGATCTCTTCGAAAAGTCCATTGTTCAATCCGAGTCCCATCCTCAAGAGTTTTTTGCTCTAATGGCTTATCCAAATCATCTTCATCTTCAATTTCTCCGTTAAATCTAACCCATACCCAATCATGCAGATTAATACGCTTGTCTTCATATGCATGTATGACATCTTCTAGCCCAGAAAAAGTTTTGGATTGATCTCCAAAGTTTGGCTTGGATAATCCTGGTTGAAGTGCTGTTAAATAGTATGACCCAAGCACCATATCTTGAGAAGGGGTGACGATAGGTTCCCCAGTGGCGGGAGAAAGGATGTTATTACTTGCAAGCATTAACATCCTGGCTTCAGTTTGTGCTTCTATTGCTAAAGGAACATGCACAGCCATTTGATCTCCATCAAAGTCTGCATTAAATGCTGGACAAACCAACGGATGTAACTGAATTGCTCTACCAGTTACTAGCTTAGGTTCAAATGCTTGTATACCAAGTCGATGCAGTGTTGGCGCTCGATTTAACAGAATAGGGTGTCCTTCAATACACTCTTGCAAAACCTGCATTACCTCATCATCAGCACGTTGAATAAGTTTCTTAGCAGCCTTAATATTATTAACTATGTTTTGCCTTATTAATCTATGAATTACGAAAGGCTGGAAAAGCTCTATTGCCATTTCCTTAGGTAATCCACATTGATGCATTTTTAATTTTGGACCTACAACTATGACTGACCTTCCTGAATAATCAACTCTCTTACCTAGAAGGTTTTGCCTAAACCTGCCTTGCTTCCCTTCAATGATATCGCTTAAAGATTTTAACGCACGATTATTAGCTCCAACGACTGTTCTTCCTCTCCGACCATTATCTACTAAAGCATCAACAGCCTCCTGCAACATCCTCTTCTCATTCCTAACAATAATCTCTGGTGCCAATATTTCCTGTAACCTTGCTAAACGATTATTTCTATTAATGACTCGTCGATATAAATCATTTAAATCTGAAGTTGCAAATCTTCCTCCATCTAATTGAACCATAGGCCTTAGATCAGGAGGAATAACAGGTATTGCATCTAATACCATCCATTCTGGTCGAGCATTTGTAGCAATAAAGTTGTCGATTACTCTCAATCTTTTTATAAGTTTTGCTCTTTTTTGTCCTTTACTACCAGTTATCTCATCCCTTAATTCTTCAGCAACTTCTTTTAAATCAAGATCTTCTAATAATTGTTTTAAAGCTTCTGCCCCTATCCCAACAACTGGTTCATTCTCAATTGTAGAGTCTTCTGCATATATCTCATCTTCAACCTCAAGCCATTCATCTTCAGTTAATAACTGCTTATACTTAAGATCCTTATGGTCTCCTTCATCAAGTACTACATAACAATTAAAGTAGACGATCTGTTCAACATCGCGTAATGGCATATCAAGCAAAATTGCAACATAACTAGGAATTCCCTTCAGATACCACACATGTGAAACAGGTGCTGCCAAATTAATAAAACCCATTCTATGTCTACGAACCCTGCTCTCAGTTACCTCAACTCCACACCTTTCACAAACTATTCCACGATGTCTAACTCTTTTATATTTGCCACAATGACACTCCCAATCTTTTGAAGGACCAAAAATTTTCTCACAGAATAGGCCATCCATCTCTGGCTTTAATGTCCGATAATTTATAGTTTCTGGTTTAGTTACTTCACCAACAACTTGTCCGTTCGGGAGGGTTCGCTGTCCCCAGGACATGACTCGTTCAGGGGAAGCTAAAGTGATTTTGACATAATCAAAATGGTTCTCTGTTCGTAGGTTGCTGTTAGTCATGACAAATAAATAGTTTTGATTGAAAGACGGAAAAAGAAAAAAATAGTGTTTTTAATCCTCTTGATAATCAGAACCTAAGGATTCATAAGTTGGCCGACTTGGTGTACTCCTTCGTGGATTCACATCTTGCATCAAGTCAACTTCTTTACCCTCATCTGTATAAACTCCAATATCTAAACCTAATGATTGAAGCTCTCGCATTAAAACTTTAAAGGATTCAGGTGTGCCTGGTCTTGGAATAGGCTTACCTTTCACGATTGCATTTAAAGCTTCATTCCTACCTTGCATATCATCTGATTTTACAGTCAAAAGTTCTTGCAATGTATATGCAGCACCATATGCCTCTAAAGCCCATACCTCCATCTCTCCTAGCCTCTGTCCACCTTGCTGGGCTTTTCCTCCAAGAGGTTGTTGAGTAACTAAAGAATAAGGTCCTGTAGAACGAGCATGAATTTTATCGTCTACTAAATGAACCAACTTAAGGAAATGAGAGTACCCAACAGCAACTGGTTGATCAAACGGTTCTCCTGTTCTTCCATCTGTTAATAAAAGCTTCCCTGGATCATCTGGGTTAAAAACCCATTCTTTTCCAGGCTGCTTAGCTGCTTCTGTCAGATAAAGCTGAACGGTCTCATAGGATTTTTCAGCACCATACATTTCATCAAAGGGAACTACCTTTACTCTGCAATCCAAATTTGCAGCAGCCCACCCCATCAACAATTCAAAAACTTGTCCAACATTCATTCTGCTTGGAACTCCAAGAGGATTAAGCACAATGTCGACAGGAGTACCATCTGGTAAATAAGGCATATCTTCTCTGGGCAATATTCGACTAATAATTCCTTTGTTTCCATGGCGGCCAGCCATCTTATCTCCAACTTGAATTTTACGACGTTGAGCCACATAAACTCTCACCACCATGTTTGCGCCTGGAGGTAACTCATCTCCTTGTTCTCTTGTATATATACGAACATCAACCACTCTTCCTTTTTCAGTACTAGGGACTCTCAAAGAGTTATCTCTTACATCACGCGCCTTTTCACCAAAAATTGCCCTTAAAAGCTTTTCTTCAGGAGGTTGATCTGATTCACCCTTAGGAGTCACTTTTCCTACAAGAATATCTCCACTCTCTACGAAAGCTCCCACACGAATTATTCCCATTTCATCAAGATTACCCAAACTATCTTCAGCAATATTTGGGATCTCCCTAGTAATTTCTTCAGGTCCTAATTTTGTTTGTCGAGCCTCAATTTCATATTTTTCTATATGGACTGAGGTATAAAGATCATCTTTGACTAATCTCTCACTAACAAGAATTGCATCCTCATAGTTGTATCCTTCCCATGGCATATAAGCAATTAAAACATTCTGACCTAATGCAATTTCTCCCCCTTCACAGGCAGAGCCATCAGCTAGAACCTGACCAATAATTACGTTATCTCCATTATGAACAATTGGTCTTTGATTCAGACAGGTATCTTGATTAGACCTTTGATATTTCTGTAGCTCATGAATATGCTCATTCCCTTCTTCATCAGTCACAACAATAGAATTAGCATCTACATAAGTGACAGTCCCATTAACTTGTGATATAGGAACCATACCCGAGTCTCTAGCTACTTGAGGTTCTAATCCTGTTCCTACAAGTGGCCGTTCAGGACGTAACAAGGGGACAGCCTGACGCTGCATATTTGATCCCATTAATGCCCTATTCGCATCATCATGCTCTACAAAAGGTATTAAAGATGTTGCTACTGAAATTACCTGCACTGGAGAAAGTTGAACATAATCAACTTGTTCAGGAGGAACCTTTTCAAAATCCTGTCGATATCTAACAGGAATTAAACTCGCTAGAATCATTCCATCTTTATCAGTAGCAACATCACCTGGAGCAACTCTGCATTCATCTTCCAAGTCTGCAGAAAGATAGATTGGATCTCCTTCTTTAATAACTTTGCCTGCTTCTACTTTCCAAAATGGGGTTTCAATAAAACCATAAGAGTTTACTCTTGCATGTGTTGCAAGAGAATTAATTAATCCTGCATTCGGTCCCTCAGGAGTTTCAATTGGGCATAAACGGCCATAATGCGAAGGATGAATATCACGAACAGCAAAGCCTGCTCTTTCTCTAGTCAATCCCCCTGGACCCAATGCAGAGATACGTCTCTTATGAGTCAATTCTGCTAATGGATTTGTTTGATCCATAAACTGACTAAGTTGGCTAGATCCAAAAAATTCTTTTATGGCAGCAACTAAAGGTTTTGGGTTAACTAATTGGGCGGGAGTTAAAGAATCAGTTTCTCCAACAGTCATTCTTTCTTTAATTATTCTTTCCAATCGGTTGAGTCCTACACGAACTTGATTCTGAAGTAATTCCCCTACTGAACGAACTCTACGATTACCTAGATGATCAATATCATCTAAACTTGCCCCTCCAACATCTAATTCTAAATTAATTAAATAATCAATTGTAGAAAGAACATCCTCATGAGTTAATGTCCTTATGGAATCTGGAATTGTGAGTCTTAATTTCTTATTAATTTTATATCGACCAACCCTACCAAGATCATATCTTTTGGCATCAAAAAATCTACTTTGAAGAAGCTGCTGACCACCACTAACAGAAGGTGGCTCACCAGGTCTTAATTTTTTATATAGTTCAAGTAAGGCTTGGTCTTCTGAACTAATCCCTTCATCATCTGCCGCTTGAATTGACTTCTGATAAAACTCTGGATGTCTTAATTTATCTATAACATCATTATCAGAAAGTCCCATTGCTCGCATAAGTACATGAGCATTTATTTTTCTTGTTTTATCTACACGAACATGTAAAAGATCATTTTTATCAGTTTCAAATTTTAACCATGCTCCACGATTAGGAATAACACTCGCATTATATGTTCTGCGACCGTTCTTATCTTGCTCATCCTTAAAATAAACCCCAGGGCTTCTTACAATTTGATTAACGATAACTCTTTCGGCACCATTGATAATAAAAGTACCTCTTTCAGTCATCAAAGGTAATTCACCAATAAAAACTTCCTGTTCCTTAATCTCACCTGTCTCTTTATTAACTAAGCGACAAGTGACATACATTTGAGATGCAAAAGTGGCATCTCTTCTTTTTGCTTCTTCAACATCATGCCTAGGACGTTTAAGTCTATATTCACTACCTATAAAATGAAGCTCTAATTTGCCTGTGTAATCTGTTATGGGCGAAAAGTTCTCAAGCTCTTCTATTAATCCTTTTTCGAGAAACCATTTGAAGCTTGCACGTTGTACCTCAACCAAATCGGGCAGGTATGTATCGGTCTTAGCGACCTGAATCGCGCTTCTACTCATTCGAGAACCTGCTGCTGCTAAAGGAAGGAACTCGTCTTGGGACTGAACAAGGCCTAAAAACGACGTCAATCAAAACACATTGATAATGATCCCCTTAAAAATTGAGAGGATGCAAAGAACTCAATGGCTCAATGAAATCGAATCAGAACGGCGGTCTTCAACAAAAACTCTTGAAGAAACTAGACTTCTCAAGGTAAAGACGCAGTGGACCACGCCAAGCCAAGACAATATTCAATACTACACTCAATAGGTTTCTTTTTCCTATATAAATTTCTAAATTTATGGTAAACCAAACAATATTCTTGCATTAGCAACGCTGCTTTTTGCAATAGAAGCAAAACTTTGATGTCTAATTTCAGCAATTTTGGAAGCAACAGCCTCAACAAAAGCAGGTTCATTGCGCTTCCCTCTCATTGGGACAGGAGCCAGGAAAGGGCAATCTGTTTCAATCAAGAAACGGTCTTGAGGGACTTCTAAAGCACATTGATGAATTTGCTGAGCCTTGGGAAAAGTTACAGTGCCACTGAAACTAATGAAGAAGCCTAAATCCAAAAATTTGTTCATTTCTTCCAAATTACCTCCCCAGCAATGCATAACACCACGAATCAAACGATCATTTTTTTTGAAATCTTCTAAAAGTGACCACATATTAGATGCAGCTTCCCTGCAGTGAACTATTACAGGCAAATCCAATTCATATGCAAGATCAAGCTGAGGTCTTAATACATTCATTTGCTCTTCTAAATTCGATTCTTTGTAGAGATCCAAACCTAGTTCTCCAATTGCTACTACCCTAGAATCTGAGAGAGCTGCATTTCTCAAAACTTCCAAGGTCTCATCTCCTTTCCAATATTTTGTATCTAGGGGATGTACTCCAACTGAGTACCTAAGTTCAGGGAAGCGATCAGCTAAAGCTTTTATCGCTGGAATCTCAGAAGGCTCTACACAAGCATGCAAAAGACTTTGAACACCAGCACTTCTCCAGCGTGAAGCAACCTCTTCTAAATCGTCTTTAAAATTAGAAAAGACAATATGGCAATGACTATCTATAAGAGGGTGAATGGTCACTTAAGAGAAAAATAGAGTTGCATCTTTATTACTTTGATTTTCCTTAGATTATTCGCAAAATTCTTTCAAGTTAATTTATTTCGAAGCAGGCTCAACAGCCTTCTTGAAAGCAGCCGTTAATCTCGACTTTTGATTGGCACCAGTATTTTTATGAAGAACTCCTCGTTTTACAGCTTTATCAATTTTACTAAACGCATCATTCATTGATTGCTGAGCATCGCTTTTAGACTGATCGTCAGGCTTGTCTTTATAAGCACTACATGCAGCAAAACAACGCTTCATTAAAGTCCTCATAGAAGACTTATAAGATTTATTTTGAATACGATTACGTTCAGCAATCAGTATTCGTTTCTTAGCTGAATTGTTATTTGCCACTTAGGCTAGAGAATAATCTGTAAGTTCTTGATATTAGCTTAGCAAGCTAACGAAAACAAAGATCTTGTTCAAATAGAAGACAAGTAATAAGAATACGATCTAATTTAATGGAAGAGTTCCCAAAAAAGATTGACTGAAGGAAGACAAATATTGAACAAAACCAGGAACTTTGATGAAGCAGTCAAACATCTTGATCGAATAACTGCACGAACTTCATTAGATTGTCAAAAAGACGTTATCTGTAAAGTCGAAGGGATCTTAAAAGAAGTTAAACAATCTGGGGATGAAGCATTAATCAGGTTTACAAAAGAATTTGATGGTTTTGTACCTGCCCCTCTAGAGATCTCTACTGAACAAACTTATGAAGCCTGGGTTCAAACTCCAAAGCAATTGCAAGAGGCCTTAAAACTTGCAAAGGAACGAATTGAAAAATTCCATAAGGAGCAAACTCCAAAGGATTTTATTTTTGAAGGCGCATATGGTGAACATCTAGGGAGAAGATGGAGTCCTGTGCAGAAAGCAGGAATTTATGTACCAGGAGGTAGAGCGGCATATCCAAGTACTGTCTTAATGAATGCAATACCTGCAATTGTTGCAGGGGTTGAAGAACTCATAATGGTATCGCCAGCAAATCATGATGGCGAGCTCAATAGAACAGTGCTGGCTGCAGCTTATATCTCTGGTATCAAGAAGATTTTCAGGATTGGTGGTGCTCAAGCAATAGGGGCACTTGCTTTTGGAACGGAATCAATTCCATCTGTAGATGTAATAAGTGGGCCAGGAAATATTTATGTAACTTTGGCAAAGAAATCTGTATATGGGCAAGTAGGAATTGACTCTCTAGCAGGTCCTAGTGAAGTCCTAATTATTGCTGACCATACTGCTGACCTAAAACAAGTATGTTCAGATCTATTAGCCCAAGCAGAGCATGACCCTTTAGCTGCAGCTATTTTATTAACTACCGATTCAGATCTTGCTAATCAAATCAACTCGGAAATAGAAAATCAATTACAAGAACATCCACGCCAGGATATTTGTAAACAATCCCTTAAAGATTGGGGGATAATCATAATTTGTAAGGATCTTCAATCATGCGCAGTCTTAAGCAATCGATTTGCTCCTGAACATCTGGAATTGTTAATTGAACAACCTTTAAAATTTGCTTCTCAAATAAAAAATGCTGGAGCAATATTTTTGGGTCCTTGGAGTCCAGAAGCTGCGGGAGACTATCTTGCTGGACCGAACCACACTTTACCTACTTCAGGTACAGCAAGATTTAGTAGCGCTCTAAGTGTAGAAACATTTATGAAAAACACATCAATAATAAATTTTTCTCAAGAAGCTCTAATAAATACGAGTGATCAAATTATTGAATTAGCTAATAGTGAAGGTCTTCATAGCCATGCTAAATCTATAGAAATTCGCCTATCTAATTCTTCTTCAAGCGATTAATTTTTGTTATTCCATCTTTAATTTCTCCTATAAGAACCTCATCTGCAAGATTTACAAATAAACCATTCTCTAATACCCCAGGGATATTATTAATAGTATTTTCAAGATCTTCAGGGTTCTGAATACCATTCTTGAAACATACATCAAGCACTAAATTTCCTTGATCAGTAACAATTGGTCCTGCTTTCTTTTGAGCCATTCTAAGTTCAGAAACCCCATGTATATCCTCTAATTTTTTAAGAACAGATTTCCAAGCATTAGGCAAAACTTCAACAGGCAACTTAAAATTTAAATTCAACTTCTCCACAAGTTTAGTTGAATCAACTACTACAACAAAACGTTCTGCAATAGATGCAACGAGTTTTTCTTGAACATGACAAGCGCCCCCTCCTTTTATTAACTGAAGAGAAGGGTCTACCTCATCAGCACCATCAATGGCTATATCAATAGTATTAACTGCTGAAAAAGCTCTTAATGGTATTTGAAGTTCTGATGCAAGGACCTCTCCTTGAAAAGAAGTTGTTACTCCAACAATGTCTTTAAGTGAACCGTCTTTGATTTTTGCTGCTAAAGATTTGATCATTAATGCCGCAGTCGATCCTGAACCAAGCCCAACGACCATGCCATCTTCAATTTGTTCGACAGCTGCATCTGCTACAGCTATTTTCATTTGTGTTTGTAAATCAACCATCTTTAAAAAGATCTAGCAAATCTTGATCAAAATTTTCTAACCCATACTTGGCAATGCTTCAGGCTCTATAGAAAGCTTTATCTCTCGATTATTTCTTAAAAGCTTTAAGTTGAAAGGCTGACCTATTTGAAAGTTTTCAACTTTTTCTAGCAAAGCACTTGGATCAGATATTTCTTGATCATCGGCTGAGATAATAACATCCCCTCGTCTTAAACCAGCTTTTTCTGCTGGACTGTCGGAAAGAACAGATTGTACTAAAGCACCAGACCTCTCTGGTAAATCAAATAGAGAGTTTGGATCCTCATTATGATCCTTAGCAATTTTTGCATCTAAAGTAATAAGCTGAACCCCTAAATATGGATGAGCAACTTCTCCATTAACTATTAATTGATCAGCTATTCTTTTCGCTAAATTTATTGGGATAGCAAAACCAAGTCCAGCCCCTGGGCCAGATCGAACCAAAGTATTAATACCAATAACTTCACCAAGATAATTAACTAAGGGACCTCCAGAATTTCCAGGATTAATTGCTGCATCTGTTTGAATTAAATCTAATCTTTTATCCGAAAACCCCAGACTATTAATATTTCTATGCAAGCTGCTGACAATTCCTAAAGTCACTGTTTTTTCTAATCCATAAGGAGTGCCTAAAGCTATAGCCCAGTCACCCACAGAAAGCTTTTCAGAATCCCCTAAAGGCGCAATATCTAATTTCTTTGCATCGGTTATACGAACTAGAGCTAAATCCGTAACAAAATCAGTTCCAACAACATGTCCATCATATTTCTCGTTATTCGCGAGAGTCACAGTAACTTCCTCAACTCGCTCAACAACATGAGCATTAGTCAAAATCAAACCATCTTCATCAATCAAGACTCCAGATCCTTGGCCTCTTTCTCGCTCGGGGCCAAGAGTTGGTTCACCAAGCAAATCTCTTAACAAAGGGTCAATTAATGTAGGGTCAAAAGGCTCGTGATCAACTAGTCTTTCTGTATCAATACGAACAACAGCTGGACCAACATTCTGAACAGCCTCTGCAACAAAGTTGTGAGAATATGTATTTGGAGAGTTTAAGGTTCCAAAAGTTGGATCAACTCCACCAAAGAAGATTATTAATGACACAACCGAAGCTATATATCCTGGAAATCTCATAGAAAGCTGAAACAGAATCAATATTTTAATGTCTGCACCAAAACAGCTGCAGTGTAGATAAACAGAATATACTTTTCAAAATAAAAAGCTTTAAAGATATAGAAAAGTCAAAGATGATCTATTAGAATTAATTTGCCTGACGGTTTCCTCTTTTTGGGAGGCAGGTTAAATCTAAAACTGTTGGGCTTATGCCCAACTAGCCAGCCTCTTACTTGACTAATCAAATCGTCAGAGATTTAGACCATCTTGCTGCAATTACAGCTAATAAAGAGGGCTTTGAAATAGTTGGTTTAAAATTATTTGCTCAAATCAAGCCTATGACAATTCAAGTTCAAATTACACGTAAGGATGGTGAATATATTTCTCTAGAAGATTGTGCTCGCTTCAGTGGGCAAATCAGTAATTCCATAGAAGACTCTAAGCTTATGAATAAACCCTATGTTCTTGAAATCAGCAGTCCTGGTCTAAATGATATTCTTGAAACTGATAAAGAATTTCAAACTTTCAAAGGATTCCCTATTGAAGTCTCTACAAAAAGCAATAACAGCTCTAAAGTACTTCAAAAGAATGGACTCCTTCACACTAGGTCAAAAGAACACCTACTTATAAATATCAAAGGGAAAATGAGCAAAATCCCTCGAGAGAATGTTATTCAAGTTAGGTTAACAAGCCCAACTGGATAGCATAAATATCCTCACTTCTTTCATTCCAATTTTCATTTCCATCATCGATGGCATTAGTTCTTCTTCCCGGACTCAATAATTTAATCGAAGACATTAGTGAGGAGAAGAAACTCCCTACTCAAGTCGTTGAAACTGCTCTTAGAGAGGCTTTACTTAAAGGCTATGAAAGGTATAGAAAGACTCTTTATTTAGGAATAAATGAAAATCCTTTTGAAGAAGAGTATTTCAGCAATTTTGATATTGGTTTAGATCTTGATGAAGAAGGTTATAGAGTTCTAGCTAGCAAAATAATTGTTGATGAAGTTGAAAGCGAAGACCATCAAATAGCTCTTTCAGAAGTCATGCAAGTGGCTGAAGATGCTCAAACTGGGGACACAGTAGTACTAGATGTAACTCCAGAAAAGGAAGAGTTTGGCAGGATGGCAGCTGCTGCTACCAAACAAGTTCTTGCTCAAAAGTTGCGAGATCAGCAGCGAAAAATGATTCAAGAAGAATTTGCAGATCTTGAAGACCCTGTACTGACTGCTCGAGTAATACGCTTTGAACGTCAATCTGTAATCATGGCAGTTAGTTCTGGAATAGGAAGACCAGAAGTTGAAGCAGAGTTACCCAGAAGAGACCAATTACCCAACGACAACTATCGCGCTAATGCAACTTTCAAAGTATTTCTGAAAGAAGTCAGTGAGATTCCAAGAAGAGGGCCTCAGCTTTTTGTAAGCAGAGCTAATGCTGGATTAGTGGTTTATTTATTTGAAAATGAAGTGCCTGAAATCCAAGAAGGTTCTGTTCGAATCGTGGCTGTAGCACGTGAAGCAAACCCCCCTACTAGATCTGTAGGTCCTAGAACAAAAGTAGCTGTTGATAGTATTGAGAGAGAGGTTGACCCAGTTGGTGCATGTATTGGTGCGAGAGGATCCAGAATTCAACAAGTAGTAAATGAACTTAGAGGTGAAAAAATCGATGTAATACGTTGGTCATCTGATCCAGTTCAATATATTTGTAATTCTCTTAGCCCTGCGAGAGTAGAAGTAGTAAGACTTGTAGACCCAGAAGGTCAACATGCACATGTGCTTGTTCCTCCTGATCAACTAAGCTTAGCAATAGGAAGAGAAGGCCAAAATGTCAGATTAGCTGCACGATTAACTGGCTGGAAAATCGATATCAAGAATTCTCAAGAATATGATCAAGCTGCCGAAGATGAAATTGTCTCAGAACTTATTTCTCAAAGAGAAGAAGAAGAAGCACTTCAAAAGGAAGCAGAGAGCCGTTTGGCTGCTGAACAAGCCGCAAGAGCAGAAGAAGATGCGCGCTTAAGGGAGCTTTATCCTCTACCTGAAGATGATGAAGACTCTTCTGAAGAAATGGAAAAAGAAGCAGATATAAATTCAAGTAACAATCTTGATGAACAAGAAAGTAAAGATTCTTATGTAGAAGATTCCGAAGCGAATGAAGAGGATAGGGCCCGGTGAAGCAAAAACTCGTCCTGCGTCGCTGTGTTTCCTGTAGAAAGCTTTTAGATAGAAAGCATCTCTGGAGAGTAGTCAGGGACTATAAGGATGGCATAGTTCTTAACAATGGTATGGGCCGATCAGCCTATCTTTGCCCAAATGAGAACTGCTTAAAAGAAGCTTTGCAGCGAAAACGTTTACAAAAAGCCCTGAGATGTCAGGTAGATGTAAGTGTTATAGAGGTGCTGCAAAATCGATTAAATCACGGCAATGATTCAATTACTGAGGCAATATAAATAGAGGTGTTCCACTAAATCACGGAACCTTTTCACACCGATTGCCAGCATCCACTCCAAAATTTAATGACAAGCAGCGGCAAAATCAGGATCTACGAACTTTCCAGAGACTTAAATCTGGAAAATAAGGATGTGCTTGATGCTGCCAAAAAACTCTCAATTTCTGCCAAAAGTCATAGCAGCTCTATTAGTGAGATAGATGCAATTAAAATCAAAAAGTTATTAAAAGAGAAAACAAAGACAAAAACATCAAGCCAAATAAAGCCTAAAAACACTAAAGAAATACTTTCTTTCAAGAAGGCAGTTTCAACTCCTCAAAAAACATCAACGCAAATCACGGAAAAAAGTATTGACAATAAGCAAGCGAAACTAGCTAACAAGCCAAAAACTCCCCACAAAGAAGTTGTAAAGTCTACTAAAAATCCCTCTAAAGAAAATTCAACCGGCAATACCACCTTAAAGACTTCACATCCTAGATCTACAAATCATTCTAAAAATTCCACAGAAACTAAATCTCAATCAAACAACCCCTTAGGAGCTCCAAATAAACTAAAAGCCCCCACTGCTCCAAGAACTAAAGTTCAAGAAATTAAGGCGCCTATTGCCAGAAAACCTTCTTCAATAAATAAAAATCCTCAACCTAAAGCGAAGCCAAATATTATTGGAAAGCCTCAAGCAAGACCAATCAACAAAGCACCAGGATTAGTTACAAAGTCACCTAAACAAATTCTCCAAAACAAATCACAATTCGTACAGAAAGCAACTCAAGCAAAACCTCCTCAAAGGCCCATTGCCCCACCCCCTCGTCAACAGGGACAACCACAAATCAATAATCAGAGTAATAGAGGGAGGCCTATTCCTTCAGGACAATCACAAAGAAAAAACATTCCTCCAAAACCCCTATCGAATAAAGCTCATGGAGCAAATATTCCAAATAATCGTCAAAACAAGCCTGGACAATCTCCTCCCTCGAAGGGGAATAAGGTAGAGCTAGTAGGGGCACCTATCAGACGCAATAATAAAACCAATAATTTTGATAGAGGTTCTAAAGATGGGAATTACCGACCAGGTGTACCAAATCAAAGATCTCAAACAAATTCAAATTCACGTCAAGGTCCTCCAAGACGTCTAGAAGGAGGCGGTGGAGGTCGTTCTCAACAAATGCGTTCGCGTCCTGGAATGCCTCCTGGCATGAGGAAACCAGTTGCTCCTGGTGAGCTTATGCAATTACAAAAGCCAACAAGTAACGTTTCTCCTCCTGTAAAGCGTAATGAAGCCCCTAAACCAGTAAGAAGAGATGGGACATCAACTGCTAAACCCCCTAGCAATAGACCTACTCCGTCAGCTGCTCCTAAAAGGCCTCCTCTTAGAAGTGGCTCACCAGGTTCTGCAAGAAAAAGAAAACCAGATTGGGATGATGCCGCAAAATTAGAAGCACTAAGAAATAAATCACCTCAAAAACAACGTCAAAAAGTTCATATCATTGGAGAAAACGATGATGCATTAACTGCAGAAACAAGTGGTTTTGCAGGAGGTCAAGATGCTGTTGTTCTTTCCGCAAGTCTTGCTCGTCCTTCTAAGCCATCAATAAAAAAGAAACCTGCTTCCAAACCAACCGGAGCTCTTAAAAAACGTAAAAAAGAGTCCACTCGACAAAGACAACGAAGAAGAGCAATGGAATTGCGAGCTGCTCGTGAGGCTAAACAAATCAGACCAGAGATGATTATTGTCCCTGAAGATAACATCACAGTCCAAGAACTAGCCGACAAACTTAGTGTAGAGAGCTCAGAAATAATTAAATCTCTTTTCTTTAAAGGAATAACAGCAACAGTGACCCAATCACTTGATCTTTCAACTATTGAAACTGTTGCAGAAGAGTTTGGAGTGCCTGTCTTACAAGACGATGTAGAAGAAGCTGCAAAGAAAACAACAGACATGATCGAGGAAACAGATATTAAGCACCTAATCAGACGACCTCCAGTAGTAACAGTTATGGGACATGTGGATCATGGAAAAACAAGTCTTCTAGATGCTATTCGCAAAGCCAGAGTTGCTTCTGGAGAAGCTGGAGGTATTACTCAACATATAGGCGCATACCAAGTAGAAGTAGAGCATGATAAAAATCTACGTAAGCTTACATTTCTAGATACACCTGGTCATGAAGCATTTACAGCAATGCGAGCCAGAGGGACAAAAGTCACAGATGTGGCAGTACTAGTAGTGGCTGCAGATGATGGTGTACGTCCTCAAACGTTAGAAGCAATTAGTCATGCAAGAGCTGCAAAAGTACCGATAGTAGTGGCAATAAATAAAACTGACAAAGAAGGAGCTTCTCCTGATCGTGTTAAACAAGAGCTATCTGATCGGGAACTAGTGGCTGAAGAATGGGGTGGTGATGTTGTAATGGTCCCTGTAAGTGCAATTAAAGGGGAAAATATAGACAAATTACTTGAAATGATTCTTCTGGTGACGGAAGTTGAGGATCTTCAAGCAAACCCAGATCGACTAGCCAAAGGAACTGTAATAGAAGCACATCTTGATAAAGCAAAAGGTCCTGTTGCAACATTATTAGTGCAAAATGGCACTCTAAAATCCGGTGATGTGTTAGCAGCAGGAACTGTCCTTGGAAAAGTTAGAGCAATGGTTGATGAAAATGGAAAGCGGCTCAAAAAAGCTGGCCCTTCTTTTCCCGTAGAAGCTCTTGGATTTAATGAAGTCCCCACAGCAGGTGATGAATTCGAAGTATATCCAGATGAGAAGTCAGCCAGAAGTGTAGTAGGGGAAAGAGCTTCAGATGCTCGTGCTACTCGTCTTGCTCAACAAATGGCTTCACGGCGAGTATCACTCTCCACAATGTCAGGGCAAGCAAATGAAGGGGATCTAAAAGAACTAAATCTCATTCTGAAAGCTGATGTACAAGGCAGTGTCGAAGCAATACTTGGATCATTAGAACAATTACCAAAAGATGAAGTTCAAGTAAGGGTACTTCTCTCAGCTCCAGGTGAAATCACTGAAACCGATGTTGATCTAGCTGCAGCTTCTGGAGCAGTGATCATTGGGTTTAACACATCTATGGCTTCTGGAGCGAAAAAGGCCGCAGATGCTAATAATGTAGACGTTCGGGATTATGACATTATTTATAAATTGCTAGAAGATATCCAATTAGCAATGGAAGGTCTCTTAGAACCTGACATGGTTGAAGAAAAAACTGGGGAAGCCGAAGTAAGAGCTATCTTCACAATTGGCAAGAGTGCGGTAGCAGGTTGTTATATAACTAATGGAAAGCTACAAAGAAATTGTCGAGTTCGAGTCAGAAGAGGTGATCAAATAGTATTTGAAGGTGATCTTGATTCCTTAAGACGTAATAAAGATGTCGTTAAAGATGTCTCAAGTGGTTTTGAATGCGGTATAGGCTGCGATAGGTTTGCAAATTGGAAAGAAGGGGACATAATTGAAGGTTATAAATTAGTAACACAACGTCGAAAATTAAATACTTAATTCAAAATCAAGCTGAGTTTTTATCCAATCTGTTTCTTAAAAGCAAACCTCAAATATTCTCATACCATCCTTAAAATATTTTTAGTTAGACCTATCAAAATAAAATAAAGTGCCAAATAATAAGAAAGCCAATACTTGAATTATAAAATCATTCATTTGTACAGTTTCACCAGTAGAAAATCTGATGCCCATAATTAATAGACCAATGCCTGCAGAAGCAGACAATGCTATCCAAATAACTCTACGAACCCCTTTAAAAGGCTGGCGAGACTCTTTTAAGAGCTTTTCTCTAAGTTTTGGATCTAAGTTCAAGATAATCTTTAAAATGATAATAAGAATAGATAAACCAAACTGTAAAGTTAGATTTAATGCCGGTGTAGCTCAGGGGTAGAGCAACTGATTCGTAACCAGTAGGCCAGCGGTTCAATTCCGCTCACCGGCATCATTTCCCAAAGGAAAGGAAAAAAATCAGTTGAGAATTGATGATTTCTCAAAACAAGTTAGCATTTTTGCAAAAAGATAGGGGCCCAAAAGGCCCCTATCTTTTTGATTTAGTTATTCTAAAAAGTTTAATTAACCAAAACAATAGATTCTGAGATGTCGAAGCTTCTGGCGAATGGCACCTGGGGCCAAGTTTCTAGGTGTAAGGCTTATCTCCTGTAAGGGCACCTAAACGATGCAGAAAGAGTTTCGACTGAATTGACGCACCTAAATCATTGATCCTTGTCGCTTCAGACGAAAAGCCCATTTTATTATTGAGACTGTTGGAGCAGGAGCCAGAAGTCAGTCTGCTTCTATTAAATACTCAGGTGGAGTGTCTACCGTCATAAGGCGCCTCTGAGTTCAATGAAACCATCATTACTATGTTTGCCTCTCAAAGCAATCAGCCTTAATGCTCATTGCATTCTCATTTCAAAGGGTTGATAATTAAGGATTGTTTACTGCGAGAGAAAGATCACGCAATTCTCGTTTCTTATATAAATCCAAAACATAAAACCATATGACTCCAAACTAAAGCTACGGAAATTATTTATGAGAATTAATTCCTTTCATATCTCACCATTTGATAGACTTAACAATAGAAATTAGCACTATTAATCAAAGAATTTACCTCCATCAATGTAACATCTCCTCTTGAACTTACAAAAATCAATTTTTTAAAATATGAACATAATGATCATTTATTTTGATTCTTCTTTAGCTAATTGACTAATAAGTTGTACTAATTCTCCTCCATAACAATTACGATTTACTCTTACAATAGAACTATTATTAACTTGATTCATACTTTTACCTTTAGCAAACTCTCTACTATCACAACAGTTACAAACTATATGAACTTTCCTGCCTTCTTTCTGTTCTTTAACTCTTGCTTGAATCCAATTACAAGCTGACGCATTTGTCCATTCTTGAAAAGGACCTTGACAGTCAATTAATTTCTGGCGAGTGTCATTACCCCGAAAGATACCGGAATGTTGTAGACGTTTATATCTGAAACCTTTTTGCCTGGATTGTTTGATTCCAATGTGAGTAATTTCTGATTTCACTGATTCAAAGCCTCCAGAGGAAAACTACAAAAGCAAAATATTTTAGAGTTTAATATAGGTTGAACCTTATCAATACATACGGAATGCAATAAGGATCTCTGATTCTTTTAAATGATCACATGTATATTTGGTTTTATACCTTCTTCTGAACTACTATTTCAACATCAATAAAATTTTGCCTCCTTAGTTTATAAGGTTAAGGATAATGAGGCTAGTAAAATTAGCCAATGATTAAATCAACCCCCAGTAAATTAAATATTGATAAGAAAGTCTCCTCCTCTTTGGAAGACCAACGAGTTTTAATTATAAGGCTGCCTTGTAATCCAATCTTCCCTATTGGCCCAATATATCTTGCTGACCATCTACATAAATGTTTTCCCAAGCTGCCTCAAAGGATATTAGATCTTGCAGCTTTACCAATAGTAGATGTTGAAAGAGTATTACTAGCAAATATAAATGATTTTCAGCCTTCCTTACTAGTCTTTTCTTGGAGAGATATTCAAATTTATGCGCCAGTTGATGGTCGCGGAGGAAATCCATTACAGCATTCTTTTGAAGCTTTTTATGCACAAAATCCTCTCAAAAGGCTTAGGGGTGCTTTTGGTGGAATGAGATTAATGAAAAGCCATTATGGAGAATTGTGGCGAAATCAACGATTAATAAAAAAAGGACTTAAACAATCTCAAATCCATGTAAAAAATGCAAAAGCTGTAATTGGTGGTGGTGCTGTAAGCGTTTTCTATGAGCAACTTGGCAAATCACTGCCAAAAGGAACCATAGTTTCAATTGGCGAAGGGGAACCTCTATTAGAAAAATTACTCCTTGGCAATGATATTAATGAGGAAAGGTGTTTTGTTGTTGGGGAAACAACTCCACGAATTGGGTTAATACATGAACAGCCAAGGAATTCAATAAAAACTGCTTGCGACTATTCATATATTGCGTCCATCTGGCCTCAATTAAACTGGTACCTAGAAGGCAGCGATTTTTACATAGGCGTACAAACAAAGCGAGGCTGTCCACACAACTGTTGTTATTGTGTTTATACAGTTGTTGAAGGTAAACAAGTTCGCGTAAATCCAAGAAAAGAGGTTGTTGATGAAATTAAACAGCTATACAAATTAGGTGTTCGTAATATTTGGTTTACAGATGCACAATTCATTCCAGCCCGGCGATATATACAAGATGCTAAAGAACTACTTCAAACTCTTAAAGAAGAAGGTCTGACAGGAATACGTTGGGCCGCATATATTCGCGCAGACAATCTTGATGAAGAGCTAGCCCACTTAATGGTAGAAACAGGGATGAGTTATTTCGAAATCGGAATCACGTCTGGTTCTCAAGAGTTAGTTAGAAAAATGCGCATGGGATACAACTTAAGAACAGTTCTTGAAAACTGCACATTACTTGCAAATGCAGGTTTTAACGACCATGTATCAGTTAATTACTCTTTTAATGTAATTGATGAAAATACAGAAACAATTCGCCAAACCATTGCATATCACCGAGAACTAGAAAGAATTTTCGGCAAAGAGAACGTTGAGCCAGCTATTTTCTTTATAGGTCTACAACCACATACTCATTTAGAGCAATATGGTTTTGAAAATGGACTGATTAAGCCTGGTTATAATCCAATGAGCATGATGCCATGGACAGCTCGCAAACTTTTATGGAACCCTGAACCAATGGGAAAAATCTTTGGAAGAATCTGTCTAGAAGCATTTGACAAATGTCCCACAGACTTCGGACGTACAGTTTTTAATCTATTAGAAAGAGACTATGGGGCTGCCCCACTGGATGAGGCATTACGTTCTCCACTAACTGGGAAACGGTCGATGGCTAAAGCTTTTCGATAATAAGTAATAATCCAAATAAAGCATAATAATCCAATGGAACCACCAATCGGATTTGGAGAGATTCCACCTGGGCCGACTAGCCAAGTAGGTGTATCCCTAGGAATAGCAATCAAATTAGCATTTATGAAGAACCATAAACCAACCAAGCCTCCATGTAGACCTATACAACCACTTAAAGATCCCCTATCAAGAATTCGTCTAATACCAAGAACCAACCCTAACAAGAACCAACCAAAAAGAAGAGCTATGAAATCTAATGTTCCTAAACCTGATTGCAAAAGTGCAATTATATGAACCAGACTATAAATAAAGGCCTGAATTACTAGTCCCAACGAAGGCTTTAACAAAAGATTGAGTTCACTCCACAACCAACTTCGGAAAATCAATTCTTCTGAAAAGCCAACTCCAAGACCCAAGAGAATTGAATTTAAGCAATTAGCAAAACTAATGTTCCAGCGCAATTCACCCCAAGGACCAAGCAAAAGAGGGAGAACGATGCAGCATATCAAGCCTAGAGACCAACAAAATCCTTGAAAGAAACTACGAATGGAATGCAATCCAAAAATTCCAATAAATCCCAATGCAACGAAGGTATTTGTTTTTTGCCACCTCCATTTCACCCAACTAGGCAAACAAGCCAAAAAGAAAATAAAGGTAAGAGCTGTTCCTAAGAGATTGATATCATTAGTTTGAAAAACATAAGGAAGCAATTGAAGAGGTTGAACAAAAAGCCAACCTAATAAATATAGAATCGGGAATAAAGAAATTGTAGGTATCCAACGACGGCGTTGAATCAACCAATCTCTCCAAAAAGAAGTAAGTTTAATAATCAGTTTTCCGGCTCAATTGTGCTTGTCAGTCCTTTCCCCTTCAAAGATTCGCAATAAAATTCTGCAGGTTCAAGATCACAAGTAATGACTAGTCCTACTCCAGTATTATGAGTCTCAAGCATGACAGCAATAGCGTCTTGCTCACTTAATTGTGGAAGAATCTGACGCAATGTTTTCACAACATAATCCATAGTATTTACAGGATCATTGTGAAGCAAAACCTTATATCGAGGAGATGTCTTTCTCACCCGTTCTGATTGCTTTTCAATAACTGCAGCACCGCCAGGGCTACTACTACCTGGATTTTCTACCATATCAAGAGTGGCTATTTAACCAAACTGAATTATTAATCCGACTGTATAACAAAATCCAAATTAAATACCACTAATCCTTTGCATAGCTTCTTTCACATTTGTTCTGCTATTAAAAGCTGAAAGCCGAAAATACCCTTCTCCAGCTGCTCCAAAACCACTACCAGGAGTGCCTATGACGTTTGCTTTATTAAGTAAAAAGTCAAAAAACTCCCAAGAATCTTGGCCTTTGGGCGTTTCTATCCAAACGTAAGGTGCATGTTCACCCCCATAGACTTTGTAACCCAACTTGCACAAGTCTGTTCTAATTATTTCAGCATTCTCCATATAAAAATTTACCAATTTTTGAATTTGAGCTTGCCCTTCTACTGAATAAACTGCTTCTGCGCCTCGTTGAACAATGTAGCTAACGCCATTGAATTTTGTACTTTGACGGCGATTCCAAAGCGACCATAAATCAACTACTTCTCCATTAGATGCTTTTCCTTTAAGTGATTTTGGGATTACAGTACATGCACAACGTGTACCTGTAAATCCAGCATTCTTAGAAAATGAACGAAATTCAATTGCACACTCTCTAGAACCATCAATCTCAAAAATCGAATGTGGTAAAGAACTATCTTGAATAAAAGACTCATATGCGGCGTCAAAAAGAATCAATGCTTCATTTTTAACTGCATAATCTACCCACCTAGCTAGTTGATTTTTGCTGGCAACAGCTCCAGTTGGATTATTTGGAAAACATAAGTAAATTAAGTCAATAGATTCTGAAGGAATTTCTGCCTGAAAACCATTTTCTGCATTTAAAGGTATATAAGACAATCCTTTATAACGCCCTGAAGAAATTGCTGAACCAGTTTGCCCAGCCATAACATTACTATCGACATAAACTGGATAAACAGGATCAGTTACTGCTATTCGATTGCCATCTCCAAGGATATCAAGAATATTACTGCTATCACATTTTGATCCATCAGAAATAAAAATCTCTTCTGCAGAAATCTCACATCCTCTTGACTGGAAATCATTTTTAGCTATTGACTCTCGCAACCATAAATAACCCTGTTCAGGTCCGTAACCATGAAAACCTGAATAACTGCTCATTTCTTCAATTGCTTTCTTCATCGCCTCACAACAAGCTTGAGGGAGAGGTTCTGTAACATCTCCAATACCTAAGCGAATAAGGTTGGATTGAGGATTTGCCTCACTAAACGTATTTACTCTTCTAGCAATCTCAGGAAAAAGATAACCTGCCTTAAGCTTGAGATAATTGCTGTTGATCTGTACCACGAGAAAATCCGATTGAATCCGTTATACATACTGCCTTGAAAAGGTACCTATGTGAAAGAAAAATGCATACGATATAAACAGAAAAGTCTTTCTGATTGTGACTGCAGTTACAAAATCAACTAATGATAATTGCAATAAGTCCTTGTTAACTGACTTTGAGCAACTAATAAATACGAAGATCCATAAGCCAGCGCAATATATGGGACATGAGATTGGCGTAGAAAAGCGGAGCTGGGAGTCAGCTACAGTTCATTGGGTCCTTAGCTATCCTGAACTATATGAAGTTGGTGCAAGTAATCTTGGCCATATCATTCTATATTCAATCCTAAATAATATCCCTGGCCAACTTTGTGACAGAGCATATCTTCCAGAAATTGATTTAGCAGAACGTCTCAGACAAAACTCAATACCATTATTTGGGATTGAATCTAGACGCAAGCTAAAAGACTTTGATCTCGTTGGATTTAGTCTGAGTTATGAATTGGGAGCAACCAATATTTTAGAAATACTAGACTTAGGAAATATAGATTTCTACACAAAAAATCGACAAGACTTAGTAATTAATGATCCACACTCATGTCCTCTAATTTTCGCTGGAGGTCCAACAGCAACAAGCAATCCAGAACCTTATGCAGATTTCTTTGACTTCTTTGCATTGGGAGATGGGGAAGAGTTATTGCCTGAAATTGGATTAGTAATTCTTGAAGCTAAAAAGTCAAAACTTCGTCGATCAGAAACATTGCTAAGCCTTGCTGAAATACCTGGTGTTTACGTCCCTTCTTTATATAGACCATCCAAAAACTTAGTATCAATTCAACCATTACATTCAACAATAGCAAAAAAAATTATTAGACGAGTTGCAACACCTATGCCCCATTATTCAATGGGGCTAGTACCTAATGTAGAAACAATTCATGATCGGCTAACAATTGAAATCCGCAGAGGTTGCACACGAGGTTGCTGTTTTTGCCAGCCAGGCATGTTGACTCGTCCGGCAAGAGATGTTGACCCGTCTGAAGTAATTAATGCTGTCGAGAATGGGATAAAAAAAACTGGTTATAGCGATTTCTCTCTGCTCTCTCTTAGCTGTAGTGACTATCTATCACTACCTAGTGTAGGTGTTGAATTAAAGAACAAGTTAGGAGCAAGGAATATAAGCTTACATCTACCAAGTCAAAGAATAGATAGATTTGATGACAATATCGCTCATATCCTTGGTGGAGGTCGTCAACCAGGACTTACTTTTGCTCCAGAAGCTGGAAGTCAACGTCTTCGAGACATTATCAACAAAGGTCTAACAAATGATGACCTTCTTGATGGAATCAAAAAAGCAATGGAACATAAATACAACAAAATCAAGCTTTATTTCATGATCGGATTACCAGGTGAAGAGGATGAAGACGTTAAGGCTATTGCTAAAACTTGTGCATGGCTCCAGGAGGAATGCAAACCTTTAGGAAGGTTAAAGTTAAATCTTACGATTAGCAATTTCACTCCTAAACCTCATACTCCATTTCAATGGCATAGTGTTTCAACGAAGGAATTTTTAAGACTGCAACAATTACTCAAAGATGAATTTTTCAATCTGAAAACCAGAAATATAAAAGTAAATTTTACTGATGCACGAATTTCAGCTATAGAAGATTTTCTTGGCCGTGGTGATAGGCGGTTAGCTCCAGTAATCGAAGCTGCCTGGAGAAGTGGCGCAGGAATGGATGCCTGGTTTGAATCAACAGACCGAACTTACAACGCTTGGTCCAATGCAATCTCAGACGCGGGTCTTCAGAATCAATTGAGACAGTTAGAAATGGGAGATTGGAATTCTGCTGAAACTTTAGGAAAGAATGATCTAATTAATTTCTGTTTACAACCATTACCTTGGGATCATATAGATGCAGGAGTCGACAAAAAATGGCTAATCGAAGATCTTCAAAAGGCACTTAATGCAAAAACTGTGCCTGATTGTTCATTCCACAGTTGTAGCAGTTGTGGTGTTTGTGGGCCTGAGTGGGGTCACAACCAAGTAATAACTCCTAAATCAATGCCTATAAGAAAAGAAAAAGAGTTTCGAGAATCAGAAAGGAAGTGTCGTATCAGAGTTAGGTTCTCGAAAACAAAGCCAATGCACCTTATTAGTCATTTAGATTTAATTCGTTTATTTGAAAGAGCCTTGAGAAGGAGTGAGCTACCAATAAGTTATTCAGAAGGGTTTCACCCTCTCCCTCGTTTACAAGTTGCCCTTGCCTTACCTCTCGGCACAGAAGGGTTAGGAGAATTGATGGATATCGATTTCTCTAAAGAAATCAATCACTCATTCGTGCAGAAATGTCTTCAGGAATGTTTACCTAACGGGATTAATATTATTCATACCGAAGTCATACCTATTACAAAAATAAGTCTTGCAAAACAACTTCAACAAGCTAACTGGAGCTTCAATCTTATAATTAACTCTCCAAAAAACTTTAAGTTAGAGAACCTCAGAAAAGCTATCAACAATCTGTTGGATTCTGAAAAATTAATTTGGACAGATACTGACAAAAAAGGTCGGAAGCGAGAACGAGATTTTCGACCAGAATTAAAAAGAATATATATCGGTAAAGGGAAGGGCTCTTCTAAAGAAGATTCTTACCATAAAAAAATATCTATTGAACTTGAATCATTAATATCCCCTATAGGACAGAGCGTCAAACCAGATCATATAAGGCATTGGCTTTCTAAAAACATAGATAATACTTTAGAGATTGCAGATATCAAAAGAAATGAGCTTATCTTGAAAAAGTGCTAGTATTTATATGGGTTAGAATAAGGCTCAGCAGAGCTTACTAGACCTCAGTTATTTTGGAAGAGAGTTCGGTTTCCAGACTACAAATCCGGCAAGTCATATCCGGATAATCATCAATGAACCTTCAAGAAGAGCTAGTGCTCTTAAACTATCACTTCCAAAGAACTAAGTACTTAATTTTCATCTAACTCGCAGCAGTTGTACTGCAGATTAATTTTCAAATTGAGCTAAAGAGCTCTCACTTTTCTATATGCCCCAAAAAATTATCATCGCAGAGCAAGAGCGAATAGCTGCCTTGCTTTCCGATGGACGAGTAGACAAACTTATTGTCGCGCAGGGTCGTTACCAAATTGGAGATGTCTATCTAGGAACAATCGAAAATGTTCTCCCTGGAATTGATGCAGCCTTTGTAAACATTGGTACAAATGAGAAAAATGGGTTTATTCATGTTACTGATCTAGGTCCTTTAAGAATCAAGCAAAACTCTGCAAGCATTACTGAATTGCTAAGACCTAATCAAAAAGTATTAGTTCAAGTAATGAAAGAACCAACAGGCAATAAAGGGCCTCGTCTGACTGGGAATATTGCATTACCTGGAAGATACCTTGTTCTTCAACCCAATGGGCAAGGAGTAAGTATATCTCGTCGAATTAATGCTGAAAATGAGCGTAATAGACTTAGGGCTTTAGGTGTATTAATCAAACCACCAGGAACAGGACTTCTAATTCGCTCAGAAGCTGAAGCAATTGCAGAAGAATTAATTATCGAAGACCTTGAAAACTTGCTTAGAAAAAATGAGTCCATCCAACAAGCTGCAGATCGTGCAACTCCACCTAGCCTTTTAAATAGAGATGAAGATTTTATTCATAGAGTTTTAAGAGATCATGTAAATGCAGAACTTTCTGAAATTATTGTTGAAACACCTGAAGCTCTTGAAAGAGCAAAACAATTTTTTAACGAAGATAGCCCAAATATTATAATTGAATGCCATGATCAAACTAATAGTTTAATAGAGCATTATAAAATTGATTTAGCAATATCAAATGCTCTTAAGCCAAGAGTAGACTTACCATCTGGTGGTTATATTATTATCGAGCCAACTGAAGCTTTAACGGTTATAGATGTTAACTCTGGATCATTTACTCGCTCTGCTAATTCAAGAGAAACTGTTCTTTGGACAAACTGCGAAGCAGCTGTTGAAATAGCACGACAATTAAAATTAAGAAATATTGGAGGGGTTATTATCATTGATTTTATTGATATGGAATCTCGTAGAGATCAACTTCAATTATTAGAATATTTTACGGCATCTATCAAAGATGATTCTTCACGCCCACAAATAGCACAACTATCTGAGCTAGGTTTAGTTGAACTTACAAGAAAAAGAGAAGGTCAGAATATTTATGAATTATTTAGTAAAGAATGTAATTCATGCTCTGGGTTAGGCCATATCCCAAATATAAATTGGAATAAAAATAAAATTCCAACATCAACTATAAATGAAAACAATCTAAGAAATGATGCTTCTTTAGAACATCCACTCAAAGTAAATCATAAAAGCAATGATAATATTTTAGAAAATAATGAGATCAGGCCTAATATAAGCAAGATTAACAATAGAGATAACAATCTTGATCAATCAAATATAAAGCAAGTAAAAGAAAATATTTCAATAGAGATGGATTCAGAACAAGAGTATGTATTTAGCACTTTAGGGTTAAGTCCAGCATTACTATTAGATACTGGAAGTATAAATAAAAACATGACATTTAAAATTATTAGACCTGGTAAATTAGAGGATAATTTGAATAATTTAGATAACATCAAAGAAACAGATACAAATGTTTCTGAAGCTATCAACTCTTCCAAAAGTAATCTATCAAACAACAATTGCTTAGAAACTAATAATGAGGTGATTACTAAATCCCCTGAGATATCAGAAGAAGAGAAAGATCAATCAAATAATGAAGAGGTTTCTAAAGACGAACTAAACGAAGAAAAAATATCTATTCATGAAAATTCTATTATTTCTGCTCAATCAGAAGATGAAATTGATGACCCAAGACGAAGACGTAGAAGATCTTCTGCCACTAATTAAATTGAAGTGAGCATAACAATAGCAGGACTTGATGAAGTAGGAAAAGGCGCCTTGTTTGGTCCGGTTTTTGCAGGAGCAGTTATTTTGAATAGTCAGTCAGAAAATCAACTAATAGCTGCTGGTGTAAAAGATAGCAAGAAATTATCTAAGAAGAAAAGGGCTTCTTTAATACCAATAATCCACAAATTCTCCAATTGTTGGTCAATCGGTCAAGCTTCTGCACGCGAAATAGATTTGCTTGGCATCCGTAAGGCTACAGAGAAAGCAATGATGAGAGCCATTCACCGACTATCCACAACCCCTGATCTCCTTCTTATTGATGGTTGCCTTCCTTTAAGGCTTTGGGAAGGTGATCAAAAGACAATAGTCAAAGGGGAGGACAAATCACTGGCCATTGCAGCAGCCAGTATTTTGGCAAAAGTTGCTAGAGATAAACTTATACAAAAACTTGCAGGAAATTACCCTGCTTATGGTTTAGAGAAAAATGTTGGATATGGGACGGTCTGTCATCGAAAAGAATTAATAAAATCAGGGGCCACCAAGCTTCATAGGCAAACATTCCTCTCGAAAATCAAATAAGAAATAAGTGTTCTACAAGTTCAGTCCTCTTCACACCACAGCGAAAAGTCTTGAATCAACTGTTGACCAACACGTGCCTTAATACCTAGCAAAATGCCATTCAAGATTGAGTGCCCTGTTGATTCAAGTAATTTCGGAGGTATTAATTTCAACAAAGGGGGTTGACTAACACTAACTGCCAAAAAAGCCTCGCCTGACAATCCTTTCTCAGTTGCAATTAAAGTTGCATCAAGCATTAACTCAAAATCATCCACCAAGCCAAGACCATCCAATTCACTATCAGTTGCATGCATTTGAAGTTTTCTTCCCTCACTATTAACAACCCTTATTGAAACCACTGGATTCACTTCTAATTGAAAGACCTTAAAACTTGTTACTGTATAACGAAAATCACCCTGCCCTAACGCAACAAGCTTTTTGGGATCCAGCATCGCCCCTACAACTCTTTCCTGCTGTAGGAGATAATCAGGAAGTCGCTGAATATTATTTTTGACAGTTAAATTAATTTCCTGTCGAGCATTGAAAGCCAGAGACATAATTGGCAACTGACGCGACACAATACTATCGACACTTGCACTCTTTTTTTTGCTAATGCCAACTCAAGTGGCCTATCTCGGACCTAAAGGAACCTATGCTGAGCAAGCAGCTTGTGCTTTAGCAAAGCTAGAAAGCCTTTCACAGCCAGTCTTTGTACCTTGTACAGGGCTTAAATCAGTAGTTGAACATCTTGCCAATAAAGATTGTGAAGCTGCTGTAGTACCAATCGAAAATTCTGTAGAAGGAGGAGTAACAACAACCCTAGATTCATTGTGGGCTTATCCTGGTTTATTCATTAAAAGAGCTGTCGTTTTACCAATTCGCCATGCATTGATTGGCAGTGGTTCTATCAATGACATTTCCGAAGTATTGTCTCATCCTCAAGCTCTTGCTCAATGCACTGAATGGCTTAATCAAAATCTTCCTAATGCTTTGCAGCTTCCAACCAATTCAACCTCAGAAGCAGTCAGAATGGTAAAAGGTAGCAAATTTCGTGCAGCGATAGCATCAAAATCATCTGCAGAAATTAAAGGAGTAAAGCAAATTGCTTATCCTATTAATGACGTTATAGGTAATTGCACTAGGTTTGTATTACTTACTGATCGAGAAGACAATCAAGAGGGTGATCTTGCAAGTTTTGCTTTTTCGCTTCATGCAAACACACCTGGGGCATTATTAAAAGCACTTCAATGCATAGCGAAGCTAGGTCTAAATATGAGTCGAATTGAATCAAGACCTTCCAAAAGGGAACTTGGCGAATATATCTTTTTTGTAGATATTGAATTAAATGTTGATTCCAATAGTATCCAACATAATCTGAAAGAACTATTAGAACCTCTTTGTGAAAATATTGTATATTTTGGTTCTTACAAAAATAATCAGGTCAAAGAAGGTGAATTTAACCTCTAGAACGAAACACTCCAAATCGCATAAGTCCAGAACCAAATGCCCATCTCATTAAAAGGATAGTAGGTATTTCCCTGATACCATTTAAAAAGGATTTTGGCCCTAATTCAAACAATATATTTGGTCTACGTATACCTTCTAATATAGATTCATTCCAAGAAGGTAAAGTAAATTTTGTCCAATCATTAATATCTACTCTTCCGCCACAATAGTTACTATTTAGTAAATTTTCCTGAAAGCCTTCAATACTAGCAAATTCCGGATGAGACCATTGATCTAAAAGTTGTTTCATAATTATTTTCTCTAGAAAATTATATTCACCAAATTTGTAATCTCTTCTATTCCAATCAGCTATAGCTAACACTCCTCCTGGTCTCAACACTCTAAGCATTTGATCAGCATAGAGTTGTTTTTCTAAGATATGAGGTCCAGCCTCCACACTCCATACTCCATCAAAGCTACCATCTTTAAATTTCAAATCTAATGCATTCATTACTTCATATCTACATGCAAGATTACTTGGAGTTAATTGAATTGCTCGTTTCACCTGTTCAGCACTAATTGTTATTCCCAATACATCGAAACCATAATCCTTAGCCAATATTCTTGAACTACCTCCAATACCACAGCCAATATCAATAATTCGTGACCCTTTTGGAAGCTTATCCATACCACTCCAATGAACTAAGTTATGAACAAAATCCACTTTTGCTTGTCGAAAATCTTTCTTTTCTTTAGGATTTGAATAATAACCAAGGTGAATATGTTCACCCCATAATCGCTCTAATAATTGATCTTTAGTCCAGTCATCGTAAGAAGAAGAAACGCTTCTAGAAGATTGATACTTTCTATTTTTAAATAACCATAGAAAAAGTAAAAGAAATAGGATTAAATTTATAAAAAATATCATCAATTATTCTTCTTATCAGCATTAGACAAAGTTTCTTTCAATGCTGTTCTTGCAGCTAATTGCTTACGAGTATGATCCAGCATATGATATTCACGTTTTAACCTTTCCTTTGTATCGAGCATTTCCAATAAATTTTGCTGTTCTTCCGCCACTGGTCCTCCCAAATGTGATGCTATCCAAAAGGACAACTCTCTTGGAATCTTAGGTAAACCTTCTGGCAAAGTTCTTTCTGAATCAGTTAACTTTCCTGTTAAGGAGACAACATCTTTTAAAGCAATTAATACAGAATCAGCAAGAGTGACTAACTCTTCTGGGTTATCTGTTAGATCATCATCTATCCAGCTAACCATTGCAGTATGAAAAGGAGCTTCTCTAACAATCTCAAGAATCCGGAAACGTTGTTGACCAAGTGTAACTAAATTGCTACGACCATCTTCAGAAGTCTGATGTTTGATTATCTGTGCACAACAACCTACATCTGAAATCTCTTTAGTAGCAGGATTTGTACGTACAACACCAAAAAGGCTATCGGCTTCTAAAACCGTTTGCAACATTATTCGATACCTTGATTCAAAGATATGAAGCGGAAGTAACTCCTGAGGAAATAAGACAACATCTGGGAGGAGGAACAGAGGTAACTCCCTGACAGATATATCGGTCACGGGAATCCTCCCAAACACATATAGATACTACTTAAATCTTGCAGTTATTGATGTGTTCTCAACATCAAAGCTTAACTTCAATATCAACTCCGCTCGGTAAATCAAGCTTCATGAGAGCATCTATTGTTTTTGCAGAGGGGTTATATATATCAATAATTCTCCTATGAGTACGCGTTTCAAAATGTTCTCTGGAATCCTTATCCACATGAGGAGACCTTAATACACAATAAATTTTCCTCTTAGTTGGAAGAGGAATAGGACCTATTGCTGTTGCTGCTGTGTTATCAGCAGTTTCAATGATTTTTTCACATGACAGGTCTAACATACGCCTATCAAAAGCTTTGAGGCGAATCCTTATTTTTTGCTGAGCTATAGCCGTTGACATAAGAGTGAAAGCGATTAGTTACCAATTAAATGGTTAAAGAGAAAATGAAAATCAATTTTCAAGGTTCAAATAGCTTCAGAGGAACAAAGCTGTATTTAATAATCTACTTGATGGCTAGATTCAAAACTAGCCATCATTAGAACTTATTTAATTATCTTAGAAACTACCCCTGCCCCAATTGTTCTTCCTCCTTCACGAATAGCAAATCTCATACCCTGCTCAATTGCAACAGGACAAATAAGTTCGCCTGTCATTTTAATGTTGTCCCCAGGCATAACCATTTCAACATTGCTTCCATCCTCAGCAGTAAAAGCAGTGATTTGTCCAGTTACATCTGTGGTACGAATATAAAACTGAGGTCTATAACCTGCGAAGAAAGGAGTATGTCTTCCTCCTTCTTCTTTTTTGAGAACATAAACTTGTCCTTCAAACTGTGTATGAGGTGTAATAGATCCTTTCTTTACTAAAACCATTCCTCGCTCAATATCTTCTTTTTGAATTCCTCGAAGTAACAAACCTACATTATCCCCGGCCATACCTTCATCAAGAAGTTTCCTAAACATCTCAACTCCAGTAACAGTTGTAAGTCGGGTATCACGAATGCCAACTATTTCAACTTCCTCCCCTACAGTTACTTTACCCCTTTCAATTCTTCCTGTTGCAACAGTACCTCTACCAGTAATTGAAAAAACATCTTCTACAGCCATTAAGAAAGGCTTATCAATTTCCCTCTCAGGCTCTGGGATAGAACTATCAACCGCCTTCATAAGTTCTTCAACTTTACTTTCCCACTCTGCTTCTCCTTCAAGAGCCTTCAAGCCTGAAACTTGAACTATTGGTACATCATTAAAACCATAACCCTCAAGGAGTTCTCCAATTTCCATCTCAACAAGTTCAATGATCTCGGGATCATCTACCATGTCACATTTATTTAATGCAACAACAAGAGCAGGAACTCCCACTTGTTTAGCTAGAAGAATATGCTCTTTGGTCTGTGCCATTGGTCCATCAGTAGCAGCACAAACCAAAATTGCACCATCCATTTGTGCAGCACCTGTGATCATATTTTTCACATAATCAGCATGGCCTGGGCAATCCACATGAGCATAGTGTCTGCCCTCAGTCTCATACTCAACATGAGCTGTATTAATTGTGATGCCACGCTCTCTTTCTTCAGGCGCACCATCTATGTCGCCATAGTCTTGGGCTTCAGCCTGCCCTTTTTTAGCTAACACATTCGTGATAGCTGCAGTGAGCGTAGTTTTGCCATGATCAACATGACCGATTGTGCCAATGTTGACGTGAGGCTTGTTTCTTTCGAACTTCTCTCTTGCCATTTTTTTAAAGAATCAGGTTAATAATAAACGATTGATGATGAAGATATCAGGAATTGCCCTGATTCTTAGAGATGATTGCTTCAGCAACATTGCGAGGAACTTCCTCATATTTGCTGAACTCCATTGAGAATATACCTCGACCTTGAGTCATAGATCGAAGTTGAGTGGCGTAACCGAACATTTCAGCTAAAGGAACTTTTGATTGAACCTTTGAAACTCCATCGTCAATAGACTGCCCTTCAACCTGGCCTCGACGCGAGGAAAGGTCTCCAATAATAGATCCTAAGAAATCCTCAGGAGCCTCAACTTCCACTTTCATCATTGGTTCCAGAAGAACGGGATTGCATTTTTTAACTCCATCTTTAAATGCCATTGAACCAGCAATCTTAAATGCCATTTCAGATGAATCAACATCATGAAAAGAACCATCTACCATTGTGACTTTTACATCAATAAGAGGGTATCCAGCCAAAACACCAGATTCGCAGGTTTCTTTCATTCCATTTGATGCAGGCCCAATATATTCCTTTGGAACAACACCTCCAACTATTTTATTAACAAATTCAAAACCTGAACCAGGTTCCCCAGGCTCCATCTCTATAACAACATGGCCATATTGACCTTTACCCCCTGTTTGACGAGCATATTTCCCTTCGCCTTTAGAACTGGATCTAATTGTTTCTCTATAAGAAACCTGAGGGGCTCCTATATTTGCTTCCACCTTAAACTCCCGCAACATTCTGTCAACGAGAATCTCTAAATGCAACTCTCCCATGCCAGCAATCACTGTCTGATTTGTTTCTTGATCTGTACTCACTCTGAATGTTGGGTCTTCCTCAGCTAGAGAAATAAGGGCTTTAGATAGTTTTTCCATATCTCCTTTAGTCTTAGGTTCTACAGCGACTGAAATAACAGGCTCTGGAATGAAAAGCGTTTCTAAAACAATTGGATCTTCTGTAGAGCAAAGGGTGTCACCAGTAGTGGTATTTTTCAGACCAAGAACAGCTCCTAAATCTCCAGCTCTCAACTGATCTACCTCTTCACGATCGTCAGCCTTCAATACAACTAAACGTGAAATTCTTTCTTTAGTGTCTTTAGTAGAATTGAGAACATAACTTCCCTTTTCAAGAACACCGGAATACATTCTTACAAAGGTCAATTTGCCATAAGGGTCCGCCATAACTTTGAAAGCCAGGGCACTAAAAGGCGCATTGTCTTCAGAGGGCCTAACATCGTCTTTACCACTTGGCAAGACACCTTGTATAGGTGGAACATCTATGGGTGCAGGTAAATAATCAATAACTGCATCAAGAACAAGCTGAACGCCTTTATTTTTAAAAGCAGAACCACAAAGCATTGGAACAAGGCCATGGTTTAAAACCCCCTCCCGAATACCTTTTTTCAGTTGATCAGTAGTCAATTCTCCATTTTCAAGAAAATGCTCAATTAATTCTTCATCAGTCTCAGCAACAGTTTCCATTAATTTGCTACGCCATTCAGCTGCAGCCTCCGCCATATCACTTGGAATTTCTGTTTCTTCTATATCAGTCCCAAGATCATTTTTATAGATATAAGCTTTATTTCCAACCAAATCAATAATCCCACTTAAGTCACCTTCTGCACCAATAGGCAATTGAATAGGAGCCGCATTGGCTTTAAGACGGTCTTTGATTTGTCCATAAACTTTTAAAAAGTCAGCACCAGTGCGATCCATCTTATTTACAAACACCATTCGAGGCACTGAATACCTATCGGCTTGCCTCCAAACCGTCTCTGACTGTGGTTGAACGCCCCCAACTGCACAAAAAACGGCTATCACACCATCTAGAACTCTCATAGACCTTTCAACTTCAATAGTGAAATCAACATGTCCGGGAGTATCAATAATATTAATTCTGTGATCTTGCCAACTTGTTGAAATAGCAGCTGCAGTAATGGTTATTCCTCGCTCTCTTTCTTGGGCCATCCAGTCAGTTACTGCAGCCCCATCATGAACTTCGCCAATTTTGTGAACTACTCCAGAATAGAAAAGAATACGCTCAGTTGTAGTGGTCTTTCCAGCGTCAATATGCGCTGCAATACCAATATTTCTGACACGTTCTAGGGGGAAGGCACGAGCCACAGTTATCTCTCCGGTTAAAAGGGGGTAAAAGCGGATGTGACTCTACAGGTCAACAGGTAAAAAGTGAAAGTCTTTCTTAGTTATATCTAAAAATTCAATATCTATAATGCGCAAAAGCTTTATTAGCTTCTGCCATTTTATGGGTTTCCTCACGTTTACGAACTGCACTCCCTGCTTCATTTGCAGCATCCATCAACTCCCCAGCCAACTTGTGAGCCATGCTGCGACCATTTCTTGCTCTGGAGAAATTTACTAACCATCTAAGAGCCATAGCTGTCCCTCTTTCTTGGCGGACTTCCATTGGGACCTGATATGTAGCTCCTCCAACACGCCTAGCACGAACTTCAACAAGGGGAGTGGCATTTTTTATGGCTGTTTCAAATAGTTCTATTGGATCAGTACCTGTCCTCTCGTTTATTAATCCAAACGCCTGAGACAAAATTTTCTGAGCTGTTGATTTTTTGCCATGTTTCATAAGTCTTGAAACCATCATTGTTGCAAGACGATTATTAAATTGCGGGTCAGGTAAAACTGGTCTTTTTTCTGCTGCGTTTCGTCTAGACATAAGATTTAATTCAAGTGATAATTAAGAGTTTTTGTAGAGAGTTTTAAGACTTAGGAGCCTTCGCACCGTATTTAGAGCGTGCCTGGCGCCTATCTTTAACTCCCGCAGTATCAAGAGTCCCTCTAATTATGTGGTAACGCACTCCTGGAAGATCTTTAACACGACCTCCACGAAGCAAAACAACTGAGTGCTCTTGAAGATTATGCCCTATTCCAGGGATATAAGCTGTGACCTCAAAACCTGAAGTCAAACGGACACGAGCTACTTTGCGCAATGCAGAATTAGGTTTCTTAGGGGTTGATGTATAAACCCTTGTACAAACACCTCTCCTCTCTGGACATGATCGCAATGCTGGCGACTTTGTTTTGCGAGTAAGACGCTGCCGCTCTGTTCTAATTAATTGTTG
>QCKH01000010.1 GCA_003215475.1 Prochlorococcus sp. AG-409-L21 | reverse complement strand
TGAATTTACTGCTGCCAAAGCACAGTCATCAGGTCGCCAGGCAATGGCGGAGACAAGTTCTCCTGCGAATGCTCCACCAAGTGGGTCACCATAACCATTACCTTGGAGGAACCAAACAAGAACTGCACCATCTCTAGCTCCTGAAGCAAGAAGCATTCCCTGATTTGAAAAAGCAAGACTAGAAATCGATTCAGCATGAAGAGATAATTGTCCAGGGACAGTGCCTTCAGGGCCCTTCCCTTCAAAGCTCCAAACTGTCACGACATCACTTCCCCCAGTAGCGAGGACTGTACCGGTTTGGTCAAAAGATAACTGGCTTGGCTTTCCTGGGTAACCAGTCATCTCAGAGTCTTCGTTAGTTGAGCGGCGCCAGAAATGAACAGAATTATCTTGACTGCCGCAGGCTACAACATCACCGTCAGGGCTAAGAGCCATAGAAACAAGTGAGCCTTGCCATTCAAACTTCTGGTTAACCTCATCACGCACTACATCAAAAAAAGTTACTCGTCCGTAGCATGCAGACGCTAATTCATTCGACTTTGCCCATGCGATCGAGCTAACAGTGCTTGGGTGTTCTCCTGATTTCCAATGCTCGTGACCATCAATCCCATATACATGCACGCTGCGAGAAAAGGCTACAGCCAAGAAACGTCCATCTGGTGACCATTTCAGGTGTTCGACCCAACCATCTCCAAGCTCTATTACATTAGTTGACTCACCTTCTTCGCTATTCCAAATAAGAACACGCCCATCCTGTCCTGAAGTTGCAAAAATATCTCCATCTGGGTGTATAGACAATGCGAGTAGGCCTCCTTTATGGACCTCTTTTTTCTGCCAAAGGGAGGTCCCAGATTTACCCTCAAATGAATAAAGTCCACCTGCAACATCACCTACTAATAATGCTTTACCACCTAAGATCCACCCACAAACTATGGCACAGTCTTCAACTTCAGCACTCCAGCCCTCGTGAAGCATCCCCTGGGGACTAAATCCTTCTACACTAGGCACTTATCGAACTCCGTACACATTTCTTTTTCATCAAGATTTCTACCGATAAACACTAATTGATTATGGCGAGGTTCATTCCCCCATTCTTTATCTGGCTGAGCAGTGAAGAGCATATGAACCCCTTGAAAAACCATTCGCCTGGATTCACCCGCATAACTTATAAACCCTTTTGTCCTAAATATATCTACACCTTTTTCTGACAGGAGTCGACTCAACCATTTATTGAGTTTTTCTGGATCGACATCACCTATTCTCTCAATAGCAATTGAGCCCACTTCATCATCATGTTCATGCTCTGCTACCCAAGTCCGCTCAGTTGCAGGTTGGACCAAAGCATCATTTTTGCCATCACTTTCAGTTGTAGTAATTAAAGTATCAACTCGGGATACTTTGATATCAAATTCCTCTGCTGTGTGCTGGGTAAACAGCCCAATATGAGTAGGGTTATCAAGTTCTAAAAAGAAAGATTTACGCCCATTAGACTGAAGCTGAAGACTGACATGTTTTTCACTTGGGACTGTGCTTCCCGGATGAAGAAGTTCCGCAGAGTCAGCGTAAAATCTTACGCAAGATTCCGCACCAGCATTAAGAGCTGCTTCATCAATCCCCTGATCTTCCAGAACTACGAGTGACATAGTGGGATCAGGACCTTCTTCGAGGCTAAGTTCATAACGACCTTTCTCAAGAGAAAAGACACCTGTCCACTCGAATGGATATTCTGGCTCAAGGAAAGTGGGGCGACGCTTTAACACCTGGTCTAAATCAAAAGCACTCAGGTTTAGCACAGTATCAATAGGCACCTCCGCTTGCTTGCTACGCACAACACGAGCCATACGGTTCATATCTCGTAGTCGTGATTCAAGAATATCGAGAGATTCATCAGAGACTAAGTCCGTTTTATTTAGGACCAGGACATCTGCGAATGCAACCTGCTCAGAACTTTCATCACTGCGACCGAGTTGCTGATCAATATGAGCCGCATCAACGAGAGTAACAATGCCATCAAGAGAAAATTCATTACGGATTTCATCATCCATAAAAAATGTCTGAGCAACAGGGCCAGGATCAGCAAGTCCTGTTGTCTCAACCAACACATAGTCGAATTTATCTCGTCGCTTCATGAGGTTGCCTAATACGCGAATTAGGTCTCCACGAACTGTGCAGCAAATGCAACCGTTAGACATTTCAAAGACTTCTTCGTCAGCATTAATAACTAGCCCCTGATCAATACCGACTTCACCATATTCATTTTCAATTACAGCGATTCGTTTACCATGTTCTTCACTCAGAATCCGATTAAGGAGAGTGGTTTTCCCAGAGCCTAGGAAGCCGGTAAGGATTGTTACTGGTACTTTTTGTTCAGTAGTCATTTTGTTTTTAAGTTGTGAGTGCAATTAGAATTTCCCAACCTCATATCGATTAAGCAATTTTTATCGATGCCCAAGAGTTCGATAGACTTTCCCTCAAAGTCATCAAGCTCAGAGTAGTTGTAGGGAACTTTTAAGCGTAAAGTTAATTTCCCACCTTCTCTTAAAAGAGAATGATTAGAAAATTTAAGTTCTTCAATATTTTTCTCAAAATCATTTGAGAGAGTTAGCGTTAAAATCTTTTGTTGGTCCCATGGTGATTGATCCATGAAACTTGCTTGATCTTCCCAGTATTTTTTGTAAGTTTCTAAACCTTTAACTTTAGACATTTTAATTACATTGAATGTGAGACTTCAACAGAAGATTAGGGTTTGAAAATTAACGTTTAGTTAATGAATCCCACCTATTTTCTAGTTGATTACCTGCTTTCTTATTGCAGGAACCACCCAAAGAATTAACAATAGTACATGTGTTATGAACAGCTACAGAAACAGTATTTCCTGTAGGCATTAAACCATCAACAAAAATTTGTTGTTTTGCTATAGGAGTGGAAGTTTGTCTACTCAGATTCCTCAATAGCTTTGAAGGAGGGTTTTGCTCGGGAAAGATAACTTGTACATTCTCTTCTCTAAGCTCTGTTATTACTTTTGAAATGGTCTGAGGTCTAAGACTCGATGAATGACCCAGAAAATCTAATAAGCTGATAGTTTTGAAACCAAAAGCATCCCCGTAGTATTCCATAGCTTTATGCTTAGAAACTATCGTCCTTTGATTAAAAGGAATTGTCGCTACTTGTCTTTGAGTCCATTGATCTAAATCTTCTAAAAGAGAATTAACAGCTTGAGTTCTTTCCTTTAAAACTTTTTTAGTTTCTCTATCAAAGAATGAAATTTTCTTGTTGAGATTTTTAGAAATGACATCCCCCATCTTGATGATGTTGTGAGGATCATGCCAAATATGTGGATCTAGTCCTCCATGGTCATGGTGATGATGATCACCGCCCTCATCAGGTACTTGGGCTATTGGTTCAACATCATTACCGGAAGCATCTTTGAAAAAGTGTTCATCGGCTTCAAACTCAAAAGGCATATGCTCAGTAAAGAATGCATATTTACCAGCTTTTTTGATTTCTACATTGAATGTTGTGCTGTCTTTTCTCTCATTAAATGTAAGAACATATGCTTTGTCCTGTGCAACAAGTTTGCCATTATTTCTTTTAACGTCTGAATTTTTGGACTCTAATAATTCTTCAGCAAGCTCTTCTGATGCTTCAATATCCCCAGATTTGAGTATGACCATTTTCATTGCAGGATCCGCATAGTCTCCATCGACTTTTGCAAAAGACCATTTGTATGTTCCTCGTGAAAGTTCAAAGACACCAGCCCATTCAAAAGCTTCATCTCCATGATCATCGTGGTCATCATGTTTAGCAGCTGAATGATCGTCATGATCATCATGGTCGTCAATTTCTATTGCACTTACACCGACAACAACCGTTATGGGATTATTCTTCCATTTTTTCATTGCGGGAGTCATCTCTTGCCCAAGAGTAAAAACTTGAGTTGCATTGTTTAAAGCTTGGGCCTGCCTCGGGGAAATTTTTACATCATGTACATCTTGTTTTCTATCAATCAAGCAAGTGACGGGGGATGAAGGTAACGCAATTGCGGAAACTAAATCACAAGTCAATGGTTCAACAGCAACTATTGACTTTGTTTCAGCTTGAACAACCTGATTGATTCCTGTGAAAAATACAGCTCCTGCTAAAAGAGAGTTCTTTAAAAATTTTGGCTTAATTGATGTTTTTACTTCACCAGACTTGCTTAAAAAATACAACATGGACTAGAGACTCAACATAGCTATGAAAACGATAATGGTTTTCATTCCCTATAGCAACTATATTAGTATTCTGTGAGGGAATCCTCTAATTGATGACCTGTTTAATTGCTAAAGATTTGACATATTCTTATTCAAGGCAAAGTAAGCCTGTTTTGGAAGAGGTTTCAGTTGCTTTAAGACCAGGCACTTTGACGGCTCTTGTTGGTCCAAATGGTGCCGGAAAGTCCACATTATTAAATCTGCTTCAAGGGCAAAACAAACCTGATAAAGGGGAAATAACCATTGATGGTAATGCGTTGTTTAATAATCGGCCCCAAGTCGCTCTAATGCCTCAAAGGGGAAAATTGAACTGGAGTTTCCCCATTACTGTTGAAGGTTTGGTCTCTTTAGGCCGTGTGAACCATTCAAAATTATCTTGTTGTGAAATAGAGGCTACACTTCAACGAGTTGGAATATCTCATTTAGCCAAAAGAAGACTTGATTCATTATCTGGCGGTCAACAACAAAGAGCATTGCTGGCCAAAACATTGATATCACCAGCTAAAATATTGCTTCTTGATGAGCCCTGTTCTGCATTAGATCCTCCTGCAAGAGAGGAGTTTTTATTAATCATTCGTCAGCTGGCTGATGCTGGATTATCACTTTTTGTTAGCAGCCACGATTGGGGTTCATCTTTAAATGCTTATGACAAGGTTGTTGCTCTTGATAAAACCGTCTTAGCTAATGGCTCACCCCAGGAAGTACAGCAAAAGCTTGATTCAATTGATTGCATGAGAGGAAACTACTGCTGTGGCTGATCTCCTTAAAATTTCATCAAGCATTACTCGATTCAGAGCAAACCTGGCAAAGTCCAAAATATTCAAGCGTATGAAACAAGAGCTCAAACTTGTTAGATGTTTTTTGGGGCAGATTCATTGTTTTAACTGGACAACCTTCAAGGCGTGTCGTCTCTCCACAACTAACACAAGTTAAATGATGAATGTCTCGTTCAACGGGAGCATAAAGGACTTCACCTGTTGGCAGATGTCTAGAACGAACCAAGCCCTGTTTGACAAGTACTTGCAAATTCCTATAAACCGTTGTCAACCCCATAGAAAATTCACCTACATGCAAAGATCTATACAATTCTTGGCCACTCAATTCATCAGCACATTTGTTGAGCTCATGAAGCAATTGCTTTTGACGTTTGGTAATTTCAGGCTTGCTCTTACTCATCAGTAAGATCTTGATGTCATTTATCTCTACTGACCATAACCAATTAATTGATTCATGTCTTTAATCAATACAATTTGGTGGATCATTCCTCTCATCATCACAATCTTTACAGGATCACTTTGCCCTGCAATGGGGACCGTATTAATTACTCACAAAAGACTCTTACAAGTTAATTTAATTTCTCATTGTGTATTACCAGGATTAGCTTTGGCGATGGCTCTTGGGGTGGATCCTTCGATTGGAGGAGTCATCAGTGGTTTGATGGGAGCTTTAGCTGCAGAAAGTTTGGCCAATAAAAAAAATGAAAACTATGCCGCCGTGATGAATACAATTCTTGCTGGTTCACTTGGTCTCGGTGTTCTCCTTATCCCTCTACTTGGCATCAGAATTGATTTAGAAGCTGTGTTATTTGGAGATTTACTAACAGCAAATGCTGGAGATCTTCTAAGAACTTTAATTGCTTTTTGTACGTTTATTTGTCTAATATTTTTTAATTACAACAAGATTGTTCATATTGGATTAGACCCTGAGGGCGCTGCTGCAAGTGGCGTAAAAGTAAGTTATTTAAATTTAGCTCTTGGTTTTACAACTGCCCTGGTCATAGTTAGCTCAATGTCAGCAGTAGGAGTAATACTTGTCATAGCCTTGCTTTCTACTCCGACTTTGTTGGGATTACAAAAAGCCTCATCCTTAAGGATAGCCATGGTTAGATCATCAATAGTTGGACTTGCAATATCAGTCCTAGGTTTTGTGTTTTCAATTATTTTCAATTTGTCACCTGGACCTCTTATCAGTGTCATCTGTGTTACTTCATTGATATTTCTACTAAATAAAAAATAGTATTAAACAATTATTCTCAACTACATGAATAATTTCTTTTAACTATCTAAAAAACAAATGAGCCAAGAAATCACAGTGGAACATGCCAAAAAAGCTCAGAAAGATGCTGAATGGGCTTACAACAATGCAATGGAAAAGTTCTACTACTCAATGTTGGAGGTTGTTTTCTTAAGAATCAAAAGTCATCTCAGTCCACAAGGGTTAAAGAAAGTCATAGAGATGGACAAAAAAAGAAACAACAATGAAAACATTGGCGTTGAATTTAGTCAAAAAACTTGGGCAGTTTTAGCAGAATCTTGGGCAGGAGCTGAAGGACTAGCCATGACAAAAATCGCTGATCTATATGGGCTTGAGGTAGCTGATTTGGATATATCTAAAATTGAAAAGCTCAATGAAAAGTCTACTTCCCCACAATGCAAACCAACTTAAAGAATAAAAAACAACAAAAAGCCTGAGAAAAGATTAATAGGGAACATAAAGGATACTTCCAAAATACCCCTACCTAATTATCGACATATATCTATAGCTAAGATTAATGACTATCTGATCTCTTCTTCAATGGCACAGAGAACCAAACCCTTTCTTGTAGCTCATCATCTGCAAGCCACTCCTTATATTCACTAGCGAAGGCAAGTCTATCTTTCCCCTTTAATTGATTCAGTCGAGCAAGCGCATGGTCTAAAGCTACCTCAAGTGACTTCAACGCCTGACCTTCTCGAGAAGACATAAAGACTCTCTAGCTAAATCAATTTTAGCTCTGATTGAGGTAGAAAGCACCTGGAGAGGACTCACTTAAAGCAAAAAAGATTCTGTATGGGAAAGTCTGTTAGCTATTAGTCATAGGAACTTGATTGAAATAGGATAAAGGAATAGGGGTGAGAATGTTAATCCATCCACACACCATCCACACATCGCAATATCGCTGAGATCCCATGGCTCAACTGGAACCTAACTATTGGCTAATGAAGTATGAGCCTTATTTGAGACAGTAGTCATAGAAAGGGTTTATTATTTGAAAGCGATAACAAACAAACCTTCATCTAATTTTTTCAACCAACCAGTTTTCTTCAGTTGAGACAATATCCTTGTAATGGTTACACGCGAGACTCCTACAGCATTAGCAATATCTTGATGAGTGATCGAGAAACCAATCATCAATCCCTCTTCCACTGGCTTACCAAAATCAGTAGCTAGCAATTCAAGGAATTCTTTGACCCTTTCTTCGGCAGTCTTTGCTAATACAACAGTTAAATTTAATTCTGTAGAACGATGGCGTAATGAGAGCGACTCCAAAATTGCTAAGGCCAAAGGTGGTGAATTATATACTTCTTCAATAGGTAAGTGTAGTAGTTCACAATCAACCAAAGCCAATGGACTGCAGTCGTCAATCAAAGAAAAAGGTTCTCCAAAGGCCTGATTTCGCCCCAAAAAACAAAGAATCAATTCATCCCCATCACTTCTTGGCGCACTTATTTTAATTAATCCTTTAACAACAATCCAGATCCTGCCTTTAAACCAAGGAATATAATTTCCTTGGGAAACATGAACAATATTCTTTCTAGCAAAACTAGTTTCCAAAAGTTTTGGCAATCCGTCTAAGACCTTTGGCGAAACCGGACAATTAACTTCAACCACATTTAACTGCTTAATCCTATAAACAATATAGCATCAAATCAAGAATAATTGATATAATGAATGCACATGTATTGCCTGAATTGGAAGAGCCTGATCGGTTGCTGGTTCAAGCTGCGAAACTTACAGAAATTCTCGACGTTGTTGTCAGTGATTTCTGTGACGAGCAAAGGGTTAGCGATGAAATCGCCTGGCAATTAATTCAAGGCCTAAGCGACTTAAGGCTCGAGCGTCTAAGGGGTGAAAACAGCTCGGAGTGAGGAGCTTCCATCGTCATTTCATTATCTATTAATCAAGATATCTTGATTAAAACAACTTTTATTGATTAATATATAATTGATTCAATTCTTGTTTTTCTTATGTCCTTCTTAAAGAAGGCAGCATCTATTGCCTCTACAGGCATTATTGGAGCCTCTCTCGTTGCCTGTGGATCAAATAATTCCACGTCAGGCATAAGGTTAAGCGGGGCAGGAGCTTCGTTCCCATCAAAAATCTACACTCGGTGGTTTGCTGACCTTGATAAGGAAGGTGGTCCTAGGGTTAACTACCAAGCTGTTGGCTCTGGCTCTGGACGAAAAGCTTTCATTGATGAAACCGTTGATTTTGGAGCATCGGATGACCCAATGAAAGCCAAAGATATCGCAAAAGTTAAACGAGGATTAGTTCAGATCCCAATGGTGGGAGGGACAATCGCTTTTGGATATAACAATCCTGATTGCGAACTCAAGCTCACTCAGAGACAAGCAGTTCGTATTGCAATAGGCAAAATCAATAATTGGAGCGAGCTTGGGTGCCCTGCTCAGAAACTTACTTGGGCACACCGTTCTGATGGCTCTGGAACAACCAAGGCTTTTACCAATTCAATGGAAGTTTTCTCTAAAGAGTGGACATTAGGAACTGGTAAATCCGTAGCATGGCCTGTAGGTATGGGAGGGAAAGGCAATGCAGGGGTTGCTGGAATTATTAAAAACACCCCCGGTGCTATTGGTTATGTAAACCAGTCTTATATCAAAGGAGATGTCAGAGCCGCTGCTTTACAAAATTTGTCTGGTGAGTTTTTAAAGCCAAGCACCGAATCTGGCGCAAAGGCTCTAAATGGTATCAACTTGGATCAAAACCTCGCAGGCACGAACCCTAATCCAAGAGCTAAAGGGGCATATCCAATTGCTACTTTAACTTGGGTCCTTGCTTATGAAACTGGAAATGGCTCTAAGACAAAAGCCATACAAGAATCACTAAACTATCTTCTTAGTGATAAAGCTCAAAAGAAAGCTCCTTCCCTCGGTTTTGTTCCGCTTAAAGGAGAAATTCTTAACAAAGCTCGTTCAGCCGTCAAAAGAATTGGTCAGTAACTCTCAATTCAATAGCTTAAGAAAAGGAGGGGTTCAACCCCCTCCTTTTTTATGTCAATAATTGATTTAGGCTTGTGCAGAATCTTTTTCAAAAAAGTCAGAGTTATTTATAGAAGGAAGCGAAAGACTCGTCAACCATGATAAGAATACAAACAAACTTGAACACCATAAACAAATTTGCATTCCTACAGATGTATCTGACCCAAGCATAAATAGGACACCAGATAAGAGCGTACCAATCAGTCTCCCTGCAGCATTTGCCATGTAATAGAAGCCCACGTTTAGACTTACGTTTTCCTTATCTGTATATGCAAGAACCATATATGAATGTATCGATGAGTTCATTGCAAAAATGAATCCAAATGTTATTAATCCAACTGTAATTGCTATTTCTGGATTGCTTTGTCGCCATAGTGCTATAGCTATTAAAGCTGGTATTGCCGTTAAGACAGCGCTCCAGAATTGAACAGAAGAAACTCCTGGGCTTGTTTTATTTCCCCATAAATTTCTTAAAGACGGCGCAAACGCTTGGATAAAGCCATAACCAATAACCCATAATCCTAGGAAAGCTCCAATCTCAGAAAAATTCCAATTTAGATACGTTTCAAGAAAAACAGGTAGTGCTACGACGAACCATACGTCTCTTGCCCCAAAAAGAAAAAAGCGTGCAAAAGAAAGTACATTGATCCCTTGAGATTTAGAAAATAAGTCTTTGAAGATTGGTTTGCTTTTCATCTTCCCAATATCTCCAGGCAAAATTAATGTCAATAAAAACGAAACACCTAAACCTATTGCCATATATCCGACAGCTTTATTAAAGCCAAAACTGGTCAGCAACAGTCCACCAAGAAAAAATCCAACTCCTTTGAGTGCATTTTTTGAACCAGTTAAGATAGCTACCCATTTAAACAATTGATTATTTCCCCCATCTTCTTCTGAGGAATCTGGAACGACAGTTTTGATTGCACTTTTGGCACTCATCTTATTGAGATCTTTTGCTATACCACTAATCGCTTGAGCAACCATGACATACATGACACTCAAAAGTTTCGACCAACCACTCGAAACTGGTATCAACATCAATAAAGCACCTATTTGTAAAAGAGTCCCGACCCATAGTGTTAGACGTAACCCATATCTTGCTCCAATCCATCCACCATAGAGATTAGTGACGATGCCAAAGAACTCGTAAAAAAGGAATAAAAATGCGATTTCTAAGGTTGTATATCCAAGGCTATGAAAGTGAAAAATCACTAGCATCCTTAGAGCACCATCTGTAAGTGTGAATGCCCAATAGTTGGTCGTTACGATTCCATATTGCTGTAATGACGATAATCTCATGCTTTTATTTTTATTCTTTTTCTAGCTTTATTACATGTGATACGAGATCAGCCATCCGACAGCTATACCCCCATTCATTGTCATACCAAATATAGACTTTAAGATGAGTTTTGTTGACCACCATGGTTGAGAGAGCATCAATAATTGAACTCCTGGAGTCATTGACATAATCAATAGAGACAAGTGGCTTTTCTTCGTAACCGAGGATCCCTTTTAGCGTTCCTTCTGAAGCTTCTTTGAACACATGATTCACTTCTTTTTGCGTTACCTCTTTCTCTAATTCAAATACAGCATCAGTTAAAGATCCATTGAGGAGAGGAACTCGAACTGCATGGCCATTTAATTTGCCTTGTAATTCTGGAAAAATCATCCCTATCGCTTTTGCTGAGCCTGTTGTTGTTGGTATTAAACTTTGTGATCCACTTCTGGCTCTTCTTAAGTCTGGCTTAAATGAATCAACTATTACTTGTGTATTTGTTAGGTCATGGAGTGTTGTAATGCTTCCATGCTTAATACCAAAGGCTTGATTAACGACCTTTACAACTGGAGCTAAACAATTAGTCGTGCAGGATGCAGCTGTTATTAAGCGATGTTTATTTGGTTTATATAAATCGTGGTTAATACCGTAGACGATATTCAGAGCATCCTCTCCCTGGATTTCACCTTTAACAGGACATGCAACGACAACTCTTTTCATCCCTAGAGTATCGAAATATGGATTTAACGTTTGAGGAGATTTAAATTTTCCTGAGCATTCGAGAATTAGCTCTATCCCTGTCTCATCCCATTCAACTTTTGTGAAATCACTTTCTTGAGAAAAAGATATTGAGTGCCCTTCTATAGATAGTTTGTTCTGGGTGGAATTTATTGATTTATCCCATCGGCCGTGAACAGAATCAAACTCAAGTAAATGTGCAGCCCCCTTTGCATCCCCGAATGGGTCGTTGATATGTGTAATCTCGATATTTTCTCTATCCCAGAGAGCTCTAAGAACAAGTCGCCCTATACGACCAAACCCATTAATACCAATGCGCATACAACTCCCCATGACAAAACGCATGCATAGTATATATCAAGAATTATTGATGTATCAATCTCTATTGATAGTTGTGGCAATTCTTGTAAAATCACAACATTACTCTTGGCTGACTAATTAATGAGTACAGGTGTCGCTAACGAAAAAGCAATAGATTCACTCAAAGCTTTAGCAGAACCTATCAGATTGGAAATAATTGAATCCTTGTCCACTGGAGAAAAATGTGTTTGTGACCTTATGCAAGAAACAGGTCTAGCGCAATCCAAAATCTCTTTTCATCTTAAGGTCCTCAAAGAGGCTGGGGTTATCACAGATAGGCAAAGTGGGCGCTGGGTTTATTACCAACTCGATACAAGAACATTAAAGTCATTGCAGAATTGGATCAAAAAACTAAGAAAAGGGTGCCTGAATGAAGCTGCTTCTTGTGAATAGATCACAAAGCATTGCTTAAGACCCTCTATCCACACACTATCCACACATCGCAATATCGCTGAGATCCCATGGCATCACAGGAACCACGCTACTGGCTAATGAAGTGTGAGCCTGCTTTTATACCAATAGATCTCAGCTTTTGATCAAATAAATTCATTAATTCTTTATAGTTATGGGCATCATCTTCCCACCACCTTGATCATCATCATCTTCAAATGAGAAGAAGATAACCACTATTCCAAAAGTCGCCATAAATAATGAATAAGAGATAACTGCAAATTCACTCATTTCTTTTTAGATACTAATTTCGAAAAAGATTATGAGAAGCAGGAAAAGATAATGTGCCTAATTTTACAACCGTATTTTTTAATAATTGCTGAACTAAATATTCCTATAGCCTCAAAAAGGATGAACTATTGAATCCGAGTAAATACTGATTACAAATGTTTGATCATTTGAGAAAATAATTAATATTCGGCTTGTTAGAAATGGTTATACATAAAAATCTGGTCTTAAACTCAATTGAAAGCAAGTTAAACGAAAAAGAATCAAGAATACGTAATGATCGGCAAACGGTCTTTGCTCTTGTGCGTGACTTAGTACAAGCTCAATTTTTTGTAAGCGATCAAGAATTGGTAAATCGTCTTTGGCAAGATGTTGCAGACAGAGACGTTGATATAAATAGAGTTATAAATTTAATGTACACATGTTCCGATTACACAAATGATATTGAGATGACTGAAGCAGACGATACTTATCAAAATATTATTAATTAAAAATAGTTAATCACTTATCACTAGTTTCAACGTATTGCTGACTATTCAAAGGAATAGGCATAGTTACATTCGCCAAAGGTGGTACGCATGATTCAACCTGAAAATCAACTACCTTTCCAATAATAATTATTGAAGGTGAAACAAAACCATAATGTTCTACGGTATAAACCAATTTATCGACATGTGTTTTTTTTACCTTTTGTCCAATGACTGTTCCTTGTTGAATTACTGCAGCTGGAGTCAAAGGATTCATACCTCCTTTAATTAAATCATTGACTATACCCACAATATTATGTAGCCCCATGTATATAACCAGTCCATCACTTGCTTTAGCAAGCAATTGCCAATTAACAGATGCTTTATTATTTCCAAAACGCTCATGACCAGTAACAAAAGTAATCGAAGAACCAGCCTCACGATGTGTTACTGGAATTCCAGCATATGCGGGAGCGGCGATACCTGAAGTAATGCCTGGTACAACCTCAACATTAATAGCATTACTTTCTAAAAAGGCAGCTTCTTCAGCACCCCTACCAAATAAAAATGGATCCCCACCTTTCAAGCGAACAATAGATCTATATTGATTAGACATTTTCAAAAGTAAAGCATTGATTTCTACTTGAGGAATAGAATGATGATCTTTTCTTTTACCAACTAAAACTAATTGACAATTTTTTCTAGCAATTCTTAGAACCTCTTCAGAAACTAAATAGTCATAAACAATAGCATCACAACTTTTTAATAAGCGGTGTGCTTTTATCGTTAAGAGTTCAGAATCACCAGGTCCTGCACCAACTAGATAAACTGTTCCAGAGTACTTATTGTTCATGGCAACAATCCAAATAAAACAATAAGAAAATCACGAATCAGCTTGAACTCAAGCAATGCTGAGTTGTATCCATCACTTGCCATACATGTTGACATTTTATTAGGAGCCAGAAAAAGAGGTATTGGAGAAAAACATGACTTGCAAGCGGATTCAAAGGATTTCCAAACATTCATTGATATCACTGGAACATTTAATTCTTTAGATAGATATTCTGTATAGCGTTTAGACAGCTTATTCTTAATTGGGTGATGAACAAAAACAACAGGGTCCACATGAGTCTCAACATTAACTAGATGACGCAAAATCAATGCCCAGTATCGTAAGGAACCTAAAAAAGGCAATATCCCAACCTTTAAACCTTGACTCCGAAGTCTAGAAGCTATAAAAGGAATATCTTTTCTAGTATGCGAGCCTGGTAGCAACAATAAAGGCACGAGCCAAATAGAATCTAAAGAAGAGTCATCAATTTTTTTTGATGTCAATACTTCAATATCTACTGGAAGTTTTCTAATTTTTTGCACCTCCATTGCAATTGATTTAATTAATGGATGAGGCGTCCCGTCAGCCGATCCGTGAACGACGAAGCGAATACCTCTAGGTGAAAGAGCATGTTGCCTTTTTCGTATCATTCGCCACGGATCAAGAACAGGGTTTAATGCTCTAGTTGTTTGTAAATTTTTCAAGAATTGATAGAGATGCGCAAAATGAGCTATCGAATTAGAACCAATCGCTCCTCTTACAAGGGAACCTTGAGGAGAGGCCCAAAAGGAAAATCTAAAAATTTCAGAGTCAAGCGTTTTACAAACCCACTTGATCGGGATTTCTTCGCAATGAAAGAAGTCTGGAGAATGTTGAGGCAAGGAACCATTACATGGATAGGAGAAGTTGGACGACAATTCCACTAACGGTATCTGAAAAATTAGATCAAAAACTAACTACAGAAGCACTAACATCAATGTATTAAATACAACAAATTAGGAAATTCAGATATTTTTGAAATTGTAATTATAGATACTTTACTAAATCCCATTCTCTTAGTTAATAGTATCAACAGCGCGCAATTCGTTCTGAAGTGCTGTAACCCTAAGAGAAAGAATAGGAAAATTTAAAATTATTTTCCAGATTTTTTTTCTAGTCTTACAATTCTTCTAAGAACTATTATGACTTCTACTTCATATAGTAGGTCCTATCTCAATAACAAAAAATTAAATAAGATAGAGCAAAATAAAGCATTGAAAGATGGTTTAGATATTGGTAAAGAAATTAACAAGTTTGCAGAAATTGGCTGGGAAAATATAGATAAAGTAGATCGCGAATTAAGACTCAAATGGTATGGCTTATTTTGGCGTCCAAAAACACCAGGAAAGTTCATGTTAAGATTACGAGTTCCAAATGGAATTCTAAATACAAAGCAAATCCAAGCAATTGCATCTATTGTAAATAGATATGGTGATGACGGCAGTTGTGATATAACAACAAGGCAGAATATTCAAGTTAGAGGTATTCTAATTAGTGATTTTCCAGATATACTTAAAAGACTTAAAGAATGCAATTTATATACCACTCAATCTGGATTTGATAACCCTAGGAATGTAACGGGCAATGCATTGGCAGGGATAGATCCACATGAAATTATTGATACACGTAAGTATACTAATATTCTCAATAATTTTCTTACTGACGGCAATCAAGGTAATAAAGAATTTTCTAATCTTCCAAGGAAGTGGAATACAGCAGTTGCAGGTTCTAAAGATAATTTTCTCCTACATAATGATATTGTATTTCATCCCATTAAAAGAGAAGGTGTAATAGGTTTTGGAGTATGGATAGGAGGAATTCTTTCTTCACAGATGAATGAATATGCAATTCCACTTAATGCATGGATACACGAAAAAGATATTTGTAAAATAACATCGATTATAATCTCTATCTGGAGAGATCAAGGTGAAAGGGATAAAAGACCTAAAGGTAGATTTAGATTCTTTCTAAATCAAATAGGTATAGAAAATTTCAGAAAAATGGTAGAAGATAGATATGGAGAACTTCTACCTGATCCTGGATCAGAATTTAACATTAAGCCAAGATCTATATTTGGCATACATTCACAAAAACAAGAAAACTTAAATTATGCTGGATTACATATCCCTGTAGGTAAACTTTCGGGAGAAGACTTATTAGATATTGCAACAATAAGTTCAACCTATGGTAATAGCGAAATTAGATTAACTGAAGATCAGAACTTGATTATTTCCGGTATAAAGAATGAAAAAATTAAAGAATTTAAGACAAATATTTTGCTTAACAAATTTTCTTTAAATCCAACTCCATTAATAAGTGGAACTGTTGCATGTACAGGTAATACATATTGTAGTTTTGCACTAACAAATACAAAAGATCAAGCCCATAAGATAGCTAAAGAACTTGATAGCGAAATCGTATTACCTAATGAAGTTAAAATTCATTGGACTGGATGTCCAAATAGTTGTGGGCAAGCATATATGGGTGCGATTGGCTTAACGGGAACTAAATCTAAAAATAAAAATGGGAAAATGGTAGAAGCATATGACATAAGTGTTGGTGGTAAGCAAGGTCCTGATAAAAAACTTGGAAAATTAATACATAAGGGTATCCCTACAGAAGAATTAAAGCCATTTTTGAAAAAATTACTTATAGAAGATTTCTCAGCTAAACCTAAAATTTTTAAATCAAGCAAAGGGAAAATATTTTCTAAGCTTTTCTTCAACCTACGTGATTTTTTAAAAGGCAGCTATGAAACTTAATCTGCCTTTTTTATCTACTCATTTTAAATCATGACTAATGATCAAGGTTCAAATGACCTATTTTCTCGCTTTATGAATTGGCTTAATCAAATCGGAGATGAAAAGCCTGAAATTGATCAAGAAGAAGGAGGAAAGGACTTTTTCTCACGTTTTATGAACCGATTTAGCGATTAAATTCTACAAAAATCAAACCCAACACAAATACTAATTTTTCAATGGATCAGACAGCATCACAAATGGATTACGTACTACCTAATGAATTGGTAGATGGCATGATTATTGCAGGTGGTAAAAAATCCACTGTTAGTGTCAAAAACTTATTGCTTCGTGGTTTTTATTCTGGAGCAATACTTGGATTGGCTACTTGTCTTGCAATTACCGTAGGCATTCAATCAAAAATGCCTTTTTTAGGATCATTTTTATTTCCATTTGGGTTCGCGAGCATAGTCCTTTTTGGAATGGAACTTGTAACAGGAAACTTTGCTTTGCTACCCATGGCAACATGGGCAGGCAAAAGCACATGGAGGGCAACTTTTAGAAACTGGTCTTGGGTATGGATTGGAAATTTTCTTGGAACTGTATTAGTTGCATATTTGTTATCGATCAGTCTTACAAGCGCTGGGAATTTAGAACCACTTTCTGTTACAGAAGGCGGAACAGGTTGGTCAGCAGTAGCAGCAAAGATAATTGCATTAAACAAAACAAATGTCCTGGTTAAATATGAATCTTTAGGGAGTACAGGTTTCTTTTTAGCTTTCTTAAGAGGAGTTATTGCTAATTGGCTAGTATGCCTAGGAGTAACAATGGCTCTAGTAAGTAAAAGCGTTCCAGGAAAAATACTTGCCTGTTGGTTGCCTATAACGGCTTTCCAAACAATGGGAATGGAGCACATTGTAGTTAACATGTTCCTTCACACAGCAGGTCCATTCCTAGGATCAGGAGTACCTTTTATAAAAGTAATTTTCTGGAACTTCCTTCCAGTTACTATTGGAAATATCTTAGGTGGAATGGTATTTATAGGAATGTTGTTCTATAGCACTCACAGAACAAAAATGAAGAATGTCCTACCTACCGTACATGATGAAAAATTAGAAAGGGAGCTTGCAGCAGAATTGGGGGCAAGATAGAGCTAATAGGACTGAATACATTTAATTAAAAGAAAATTCTTTTAAAGCCCCCCAAAATATAAGAAATGACTAATTATTTTAGCAATAAAGGTTTAGAAATAAGCCAAGAAGGTGAAGATGACATTATAAAAATATTGAGCAACCGTAAAAACCCTATCAAATCAGGTTGGATAAAGACTATATACTCAAACAATCTATCCGATGGGCTATTAAATTTACTTGCAGAACGCATTGGTGCTATGGGAGAAGAAGGATGGGAAACCATTAAATACTTAATTGATACTCATGGTGTCAACCCATTTCTCATCAAGGCTGCTGGTATTTCTTATCAAGACGAATCTAGAGAATTCCTCTTAAATCTTTTAGAAAAAAATAATATTTATAGAGTTGAAATTTATGAGTCATTAGCATGCTGGGGCGCTTTATTGCCAATTGCATTTATAGTAAAAATACTCCAAGAGCCTAGCAAGAGATCGAAACTTGCAGGACTAGAGTTACTAAGTTTTAAAGCCCACATAATTACCAATGAAGATATATTAAATGCCTTAAATAATGTATTGAATGATTTCCGAGATGAAATTATAATTAAAGCAATAACAATACTTCAAAGAAGAGACGGCAAAGAAATAGTCAGCAAGTTAAAAGTGTTAGTAACCTCAGGGTCTATTATTTCTTCAGCAAAAGCAATTCAAGCATTAGGATCTATCAGATCTGAAGATAGCAAAAATGCATTAAAATATCTTGAGAAAAAATTGCCTCAAGGTAGGAATTTGCAATTAGTACAAAAGCAACTTACATATCACACATAAAAAGTAAAGGGTGTCAAGGAATACACAAATAATCAAAAATGTATATGCTGCTACAAGACGATAAGAATTAAATAAGACAATATTTATTCGAGAAGTTTTTTTTATTACAGTGATCGGATCTAGAGAAAAACTAAGCGCAGAACAATTTAAATATTATTTAAGAAAAATTGGGAGTGGAGAAGGCACAAGTAAAGGACTTAGTCGTGACGAATCGTCTGAGGCGCTGAAATTAATTCTTGATTCCAAAGCTACTCCTGCTCAAATAGGTGCTTTTATGATTGCTCACCGCATTAGAAGACCTGAACCACAAGAATTAGTAGGCATGCTGGATGTCTATAAAGAGCTAGGACCTATCTTAAATTCTAAAGAAGGACAATTACAGCCTATTTGTTTTGGGATACCCTTTGATGGGAGAAGCAAAACCTCTCCTTTATATCCACTTACAGCACTAGTTCTTCTTGCTAATAATCAACCAGTCGTTCTTCATGGTGGGAGAAGGATGCCTATCAAATATGGAGTAACAACTCAAGAATTATTCAAAGCATTGGGAGTAGATCTAAGTGGCCTATCTTTAAACCAAGTGCAATCAGGTTTTTATCAAAATAATTTTGCTCTTATTCATCAGCCTGACCATTTTCCACTAGCAGATTCTCTAATCTCATATCGAGATCAAATAGGTAAGCGTCCCCCTATAGCAAGCATGGAGTTGCTCTGGACAGGACATCAAGGGGAACATCTACTCGTCAGTGGTTTTGTTCATCCTCCTACAGAAGATAGAGCTTGGAAGGTACTTGAAATGGCTGGAGAAACAAATGCAATAACAGTCAAAGGGCTTGAGGGTAGCACTGACTTGCCAATCAGTAGAGCATGTATAACTAGTCAGATCAAGCAAAGCAAGCGTCAACGTTTAATACTCCATCCCCGTGACCATGATTGTTATGGACAAGACCCAGCATGGAAAGATATAGATCTATGGAAAAATGATGCTTTAGATGCACTAAAAAATAAAGGTCCTTTAGTGAAATCTCTGCAATGGAATGTAGGTACATACCTATGGTTATCTGGACATTCAAAAACATTGCAAGATGCTATAAACCAAGCTCAAGCATCTATAGTTTCTGGAAGTGCAGACGAAGTTCTTTCAAGATTGATTAAATGGAGAGATACATTTGATTGAAATAGAATAAAGAAATGGGGGTGAGAATGTTAAGCCATCCACACACCATCCACACATCGCAATATCGCTGAGATCCCATGGCACAACAGGAAATTAACTACTGGCTAATGAAAAGCGAGTCTGCTTTTATACCAATGGATTTCAGCTTTTAATCAAAATCCATTCGAACTTTATTCGAACCTGCGACCTAGTGCTCCCAAAGCACTCGATCTATCATCTGAGAATACCCAAAAAATAAGGCTATGACTAGGTTATAAGTAAGCGAGTGGAACGAGTTTGAGACGCCATGTTGTACAAAGTATATAGTTCTATTTACCAGATATATAAGTTCAGCTCCTCCTACAGCTCCCCCTGAGCGATCTAGTGCCCTGTATTAACTAGGTCGGTGAATTGATAGGTTTTCAGGAAATTCGATCTACAATAAGGGACAATTAGCTCCTTAATTTATATAAATATTTTTGAGTAATGGGGAAGGAAACTTATCAACTAAGTGAACAGGATGCTTTGAGTATCTATGCCAGAATGTTGCACACTCTTGATTCATCTGAGTTTGAATCGTTTTTATCAGAAGACTTCTCATACTCTTCACAAGAAGTCTTAACCGATATGAACTCGAAGGATGAATTCATTGAATATATCAGACCAAAACTTGAAACAATCAAAAAAACTAATAGTCCAGTTTATGCCGAATTAGGCGTCTGCCCAGCCTATGGACATACCGATTGCCTTATCATGGCTCAAGGAGATAAGTCTAATCTACTTGGAGTTGCTTATGCTTCTGTAGATGAGGGCAAAATATCTAGTCTTTCCTTATGCATTGTTCCAACACCTGATTCTGCTAAGCGGAGTGGAATTTATCCAGGTCTTAATGAGATAGATCTAATAGAATCACTAGTTCCAAAAAAATATCTAAGGAGATTTTTAATTATTTGTTTTTATGTTTTGCTAATTGTTTTGCTTTTTATTGGTCTTCCGTTACTTGTGCCTCTAATAGTTATTCCTTTTTATTACCTTAAAAAATATGGTTACTGGGATAATATTGAAAGAATAATTTATGCCGCATTTATACCTTTTGTTTTCTCGAATCTTTTAATTTTAACTTTATTTAGCGATGATCAATATTCTTTTGGGGTATTTTTTATATCTGGAATAATATCAAGCATAACTTTTATATTTTCAAAAAAAATAGGTATGTTTTATGAATCAATTTGGGATTTAAATTTTAATGATTTAAAGTTTTTATTCAAAAAAAACACCTTAAAAAGACTCTTATTACCTAAAAATGTATCTGGTCGGTTTGTAGTTAATATTTTATTAGTATTAATTTGGTTTTTCATATATGGGCAAATTGTCATCAATTACGACATTGATGAGTCCTTTTTATTCTATGTTTATTTTTTTACCCCAATCTTTTTTTATACTCGATATCTTTGGTTTGAAAAAAGTAGAAAAAGAATATTTTTTGGTCTATTTGATAAATTAAAATTTAATTTAAAACAATTTAATACTGAAGTATTTAATACAACATCTAATGCTGATGAATTAAAAAAATATGCAGATTTAAGAGATCAAGGCATAATAACTGAAAAAGAGTTTCAAGCCAAAAAGAAAAAGTTATTGGATTTATGAAACTCTTACTGTTCAAATTTCCAAATCATTTAGCTTTAACTACTGCTAAATAACCTTCATCCATTATCGGATAGGATCCTGAAAAGATCAGGAATAAAGCATATGAATGCATCAACACTTTCCTCGATTTATGGAATTTTTTCTGTTGTTATACAGATTTCAATTCCATTCATGGTCTATCGAGCTCTTCGCCCTTGGAGACCTAAAACACGTTGGAGCTATTCACTAAAGTTCTCCTTGTGGCCGGTTATTTTTTTTAGCCACGTTTTAGGACAACCAATTGCTAGATATATTTGGTTTGGAGATTCGGGTAGATGGGGAATGAATTTTGTTAATTCTGTCCAAGGTCTTATCGGCGTGTTTATTCTACTAACTCCTTTTGCTTATGCAATTGGTTATTTTTTAGCTAAGAAAAAGTTTAAGTAAAAATGATAAAACGCTTACTACTTGCATTAGAAGATAAATAATTATGTATGGCATAGCAATTACTTATGCGGTTGTTAGTTTGTTATTACTAGGTGGCTTTGCGTATTTAACCTTTAAGATGACCTCTAAAAAATGAAACGCATAATACTCCCATTGCTAGCTGCTCTTGCTTTGCCTACTGCTGTTAATGCTGAAAATTGGATTGACGTGGCAAATTATTATGAAGGACTGGGAAAAGGACGTAGATATATAGACGCCTCTTCAATTTATAAAAGAGGTGATTGGATATATGCATATTTTAAAGTAGGTTCTCGAAAAATTTCATATAGAAAAACACGACATCGATTTCAATTGAAGGTGAACTGCAAGAAAGGTATTATTAACGACGATACAACTACTCCATATATCCAAAGCAAGCGACTAGGAGATGGTTATTGGAAATTGCGATTTTTTCCTACTGAAAAATCTAGAAATCCACAATTAGATGGTGTCTATAATTTCTTATGCAAAAGCAGTCCTAATGAGGCTAATAAAATGCCGCCCCCAACATCTGCACAGATAGAAGTCTTAAAAGAGTTAGATTCTCCTGGTTATTTTCCAGAAAAAATTGATAACTTTAAAACGGCAGTGTTATATTTTAAACGTGCTAAGAAGAAGGCAGAGGATGGAGATCATTCAGGATCGATTTATGATTTAAGCAAAGTAATTGAGAGTAATCAACTTTCTAAAGGCAACCTTGTAATTGCATATCACAATCGTGGCGTTGAAAAAAATCATTTAAAAGACTATTCAGGAGCGATATCTGACTTCAGCAAAGCAATCGATATTAATCCAAGGTATGCAGATGCGTATTATCGTCGTGGTTTTGCAAAATATCATTTAAAAGACTATTCAGGAGCGATATCTGACTTCAGCAAAGCAATCGATATTAATCCAAGGTATGCAGATGCGTATTATCGTCGTGGTTTTTTAAAATATGATTTAAAAGATCATTCCGGAGCGATATCTGACTTCAGCAAAGCAATCGATATTAATCCAAGATATTACAATGCATATTTTGTTCGTGGGTTAATAAAATATTTGGTGAATAAAGATACTGTCGGGTCATGTTCTGACATGAGAACAGCTGCGCGTTTAGGACATCAAGAGGCAAAAAAAATAGTTGAGAGGGACTGTGATTAACAAATGAAAATCGAAGCTTTTAAAAATAGATTTGAAGACCCTTTACTAATTGAGATGGAATATACAAACGCTATCAAGACAGACTCTTTGATGGTGCAAAGATAGTCTTTGGAACCTTGAGAAAGCCATCTTTAACAGGCAATCTCAAAAGGGTTCAAAGCGATTTAGAACTACTAGGAGAATTTGTCGAAGCCATTGGACATATACAGATCCTTAAAGGCGAAAACGCTTTCTTATCAGTTCATCTAACAGAGGAAGCGGTCAGGTCTTACTCTGACTTAGATCCATTTTCATCAATACCATAGGAACCTACAACATATCTTTACACCATTTCCCACTTGTACTTTGTAACCAACCTATTCGATATTGATCTCCTAAAGATGCTGCGTTTTTAAAATCATCACAAGCACCTTTTTTATCACCAATTTTTTCTTTTAACAGTCCTCTAGCTTTATAAACTGCCTTATATTCTGGAAGGATTACTATTGCTTTTGTATAGTCAGACATTGCTCCTTCCACATCTTCAATTCTTTCTTTTGTTTTTCCTCGATAATAAAACGCATCTGCAAATTTTGGATTTATTTCTATAGCTTTTGAATAGTCCGATATTGTTGTAGTAGCAACACCTATACTGAACCACGCAGATCCTCGACCATAATATGCATTTGCATATTTAGGATTAATTTCTATCGCTTTTGAATAGTCAAGAATTGCTCCATTTAAATCTTTTAATTTCACTTTGGCACGCCCACGATTGAAATAGACTACTGCATTTTTTGAATTAAGTTTGATTGATGAATTATATGCAGAAATTGCTCCATAGTAATCACCCATTGCACTCTTTACTACTCCAATTGCTTGCCAAGTGTTATAGTCATTACGGTCTATTGAAAGTGATTTTTCATAGTCTTCTAGAGCACCTTTGTAATCATTTAATCTCTCTTTACAGACACCACGAGCAAAATATGCAGGAGAGAATTTTGGGACAATTTTTAAAAGTTTTGTAAAATCAGATTTCGCACCATAATAATCACCTTTTTCAAACTTTTCATAAGCACTATTGAGGATTTCATAATGATCATTACTCGCATAAATATTCTCAGAAACAAAAAGCATCAATCCAGTAGTAGACAAACCAAAACCTGTTTTGATGATTAATGGTTGTCCGAGAGGAATTAAAGATAATATTGCACCTATAAAAGCATTTCGCTTCTTCATATCAAATTAACTTTTAATCAATATACTAAATGTAGAGAATGTGAATTTCATAAGAAGTAAAACGTGAATTAATTAAAGCTTCTTGAATGTTGACAGAGATTTATTAGGTCATATATACGAAGTAGCACGGTCGCATTGACCCCATACCACCCGTTACTTTCCTAAATAGGGACTTTGATGGATAATGAATTTATATCTGAACGAGTTATTCTAACTTCATTCGAACCTGAAATTTTCGCCGAGATCCCATGGTACAACAGGAACCTAGCTACTGGCTAATGAACCACGCACCAGAGCTAATATAACAGTTATCTCAAGGCTTTAAGAAAAAGAGTAAAATCATATCCACACAGCATCCACACATTTTTGCCACAGATTCAACTTCAAGAGAGGGTATTAAATGGTCGTGGGAGAGTTCTTCTTTACGGCTCAGGAACTAGTGCGGGAAAGTGGTATTACAAAGAAAAAGTAGAAGGACAAAGAAGGTATAAAGAGAAGCAATTATTTGGAGCGAGTTCTTTAGAGCAAGCCATTGCAATGGCACCAGAAGCAGCCATTGAATTAGCAAAAGAACCTGAGAAGAAGACTAGTTACAGGTATGCCTCTGATCCTCTAACTCTGATTCAACGAGAAGAAAAACTGATCAAGCAAAAAGAGAAACTTGCTAAAGAAGAGCAGAAGAAAGAACGTCCAAAGATAGTGATTGAATCAGCAATGGATCAGTGGCTATTAGAACAAGAGAAACGTGTAGAAGCTGGAGCTTTTCAACCAGCAAGCTATAGCCATAAATTCAATTGCTGTCGGCACATCAAGCTCTATTTAAAAAAGAAGAAGGTTGCCTTTACTACTCAAATCAATACAACAACATTTGATGATTACCCCGTCTACCGACTCAAGCAAACAGATAAAAGAATCGTGATCCATAGAGAGCTTGCAGTCTTAGGTGAATTTATAAAGAGCTATCTGGTCAAACATAAATACATCCCTGCTCATCTATGGCTTGATGGTCAGTTCTTGCCAAGAATCACAGTCAGAGATACAGATAGAAATGCTAACCCTGCCATCAATCAAGAAGACTGGACAACCATTATTGATTACATAAGAGAATCGTGGAGACCATTGGCTTATGAGAAGGATCAGTTCGGCAGACGATCAGAGAAGTCGATCTATTTCAGGAACATGTTCTGGCATTGGTTATTAATTGCCAAAAGTACAGGCATGTCCCCCGAGGAGATCTGCAAGATGAAATGGAAGAGTGTCGAGATTATTGATGTCGGACGAATCAGTAAATCAAAAGCGATAGAAGAATATGAGCAGATCCTTGATGAAATTAAAGAAGAAGGGAAAGAAGGTGAAATCTATATCGAACCACCTGACTTAGATATCAATCCATCTGACTGGGTTCTCAATCACGATGCGTGGGGACGAGAAGAACGACTGATTTCATTTATCACCACAGTTAGAGCAAAGACTTCCAGAGTTAGAGAGATTCCTTGCAATCTTGGTTATGTCTTTAGACGATGGAAATACTTCCTAGAGAATGAACTGAATCACAAGGTAAGAGGTGATGATTATGTGTTTGCTCAAATCCACAATGAGATGAAACAACCCAACCAAAGGAAGATCCAACAACATTGGAGATTGGCAGTTGATAAGTTGATGGATGAAGGGAAGTTAAAAGGTCATAAGTTTTCTGATCGTCCTTATACGCTCTACTCATTGAGGTCTACTTTCATTGAAAATCACTTAATGAAGGGAACAGATATCTTCTTGTTAGCTCGTATCTGTGGTAATAGCGTGAAGACGATCATGGACACCTACGAACGTATAGACATACGTAAGAGGACTAAAGAGATTACTGATATTGAGTACGGGAAGAAGACAAGCAATGCAGCAGTCGTTCAGTTATACGCTGATTGATTCAGTCATAGCAGGAGTTCTCATGATCCCTCACGTATACAGGGAGAGATAAAACTCATTCTCCATAATCACTGTCAGCGCAATAGATTTGGTCGACCCCTCACGTATACAGGGAAGGGATAACTTAAAGGCAACAAAACTTCCTTTACTGATGGTTCAGTGAGCGCAGCGAACAACCATAAAGAAAGCACTGTCTGTATCTCCCAAACACACAAACCCCAACACTCAATATCTATAGGTTCAACCCTGATGATCTAGATGTCACCTCATTGGACATTCTGTTTCATCCCTGTTGAGACTGTATGGATAGATAGTTAATTAATGAATTCACAATCACATGAAAACTCCAAAGCATCTACCAAAACTCAATACAAAGACAACTCAAAAGCCAGACTCAGATAAACCCTTAACTCCCGAAAGAGCTAAGGAAATTTTCAAGGAAATTTGGAATGCAAAAAGACTACCTCATGGGAAGTATGGAGATTTTTAAGCCCTATCTGACTTATAAAAACAACCTTCTTTGAACAGGTTCACTTCCACTGTTTCCTTATGGATGCACTACCTTTGCATACTGTTCTGAATAAGCACAGTTCTTACAACACTCATTCGCAATGCTCCTTCAATAGTTTCGCAGCTTGAGAGATTACAGAAGTACCCCGTTGGGTATATAAAGAAAGATTGCTCAAGTACATCAAAAGCTCTATGAATAGAAAAGGAAAATCAGGAGCTTGACTGAGCAGCTTCTGTTCACACTTTTGAAGATTTAAATGAGTGGTTTTTTCAGCCCTATTAAAGTAGGCCCTTTGAAGGTAGGGCCTATAGGTCTATTTGCAGTTTCTGCTTCTATAGGCTTAACTTTCTGCTCAATTCAAGTTGAGGACCCTAATCCAAGGCCTTCCGACATGGCTAACTCTATAACTAATGGGATGAACCTATGGGGAGATATAGAGCCTTTAGTAAAAAACAAAAAAAGGCCAGCTTTCTGTATAAAGTCAAAAGGTAGAATTGATGGACCTATTTTTAGTGTTAAATGTTCTCAATTAATTGAAAAAGAGCCGCAAATATCAACATACAGTGTATTCACGTGTAGTCATTACCCACACCAACATTCGCAAGGTACTTATAGTCCAGAGAACTTAAATTGCAAACAAAGTGCCACAATTGAGTCTTTTGAAGAACCTGAGAATGGAAAACTTATAAGATATTTTGGAGATGGAGAACCTCTAGAAGTCGAGAAAAATTTGACTAAAAAGAAAGGTGATCTTCAATCCATTGGTGCTGTACTGATTTTCTACGTATCTCCACTTACATTACTATTATTTGGAATAATTAGAATTTTTGGGAAAAAACATTCCCAAAACTAGGTGTTACTTGAATTATCATAGAGGAATTCATTAGGTCCATTATTATTTTCAATAGGCTCAATGAAACGGCCTTCTCTTTGTACCGCTGAAAAAAATATAAAACCAAATACTAGAAAAGATAGTAAATAACTTATTCGGTTTTTGGATGCCCTTCTTAACTTAGAATATTTAGCCTCAATAGGTCTCCAAATAAATCTAGGAATGTCTGCCAGCAACAAGAGTGGTATCACGATTGGGTACGCTATCAGTCCTAATGCCATATGAAGTCCACCATCGACTGTATTAAAAGTACAATCAACAATTATTAAAGAGAAAGATTTTGGAGATCTAAAACGCCATGAAGGTAAAAGCCATAGAAAGAATACTAATAAAATGAAAATTTTTACACCGAGCATGTCATCTCCTCCTCAGAAAGATCTGAGTTTCCCAAAAAGGTCAAATAGAATCCTTCCTGAGCAACCAAGGAACTCACAAGACAGAAACTGAGCAATCTAACGAGATTTTCAAAGAGTGACAGTAGTAAGAGTTTCATATTCAGCGCTTAAATTTGAATTTAGAAAAGAATGAAGGCAGGAAGATTAGATTCTCTTTAGGAAACTTTTACTAACTCATTCAAAGTAGTCAATCCCATTTTTACCAACTCTATTGCGTATGTCTTTAATGTGAGCATGTCATTTTGGATCGCAATCTCCTCTATCTCTTCTTCACTTTTACTCGTGCGTATTGCTTCTTTAATTGCTTTATTCATAACAAGCAACTCATATGTCCCAATACGTCCTTTGTATCCAATACCATTACACTTCTGACATAAGGTTTTCTCTTTCTTGCGTTTGATTTTTTCTTCTTCAGATAAAACATTTGCTTGTCTAATCTTTGTACCTTCACTAATCCCATAGGTTATAGATTCACCCTCAGTAATTTCTCTTTCAACACTACAAGCAGTACATACTCTTCTAAGTAATCTTTGGGATAAAACAGCTCTAACTGAAGCGGTGATTTTATACATAGGAAGCTGCATGTCTAATAATCTTGTCAATGAACTTGAGGATGTATTTGCATGCAAAGTTGTAAAAACCAAATGACCTGTCTCTGCTGCATCAAATGATGACTCTGCGGTTTCAGGGTCACGTGTTTCTCCAATAAAAATTACGTCAGGATCTTGACGCATAAAGGTTCTTAGAAGATTTACAAATGTCATCTCTTTAGCTCTATTAACTTGTATTTGCGCTATATCACCACCCAAATCATATTCAATGGGATCTTCTGCTGTGACAATTTTTAATTCTCCATTATCCTTTTCTCTTAAAGCAGAAGCGAGAGTCGTTGATTTTCCTGAACCTGTTGGACCAGAAACAATAATCATCCCATTGTTAGCAAGGATAGCTTGTCTAAATTTATCTCGAACACTTTCTACATTGATTAAAATATCTAGGCTTAATAAATCTGTAGAGCTATTTAAGATCCTTAGCACCATTATTTCGCCATGTTTTCCAGGTACTGTTGAGCACCTGAATTCCAATCTATTTCCTTCAAATAGGCGCAAAATCTTTCCATCTTGACTAGCTTGTTTTTCAGCAATATCCATATTGGCCATATTTTTTAGACATGCCATTAGTTGTTTACCTGCAAGCCTAGGCATAGAAATAAAATTCTGAAGTACTCCATCACGACGAACTCTTATTTTATAAGAATCCTCCTTGGGTTCGATATGAATATCCGAAACATCATTTTGACATGCATGAATAAGAACTGTCCCCGCAGCTTTTTGAGTGTCGCTACCTAACATTTCATCAGTTAAGTCACATACTTCATCATCTAACTCTTCTTCTTCCAACAATTCATCAAAATCTAAAGAGAACTCTGAATCATCTGCATCAGTTGTTTTCTTCAATGAATTCAAGACAGCATCTTCAGAAAACTCTGAATATTCAGTTCCATCACCAGTGACTAATTTTTCATCACTTGCAAGATCCAAAATTCTGTTAATTGCTTCGGGGGATCTCTCTTCGAAGTTACATTCCAGTCCTTTAACTCTTTCTTTTATGGTATTTCCTACCGCTCCTAAATACTGAAAATTAGCAATTGCAATCGTTATCTTGGCAGGACTAGAAGGAAGCGATGCCTTCACTTCTAATGGCACTATCAAATTATCTCTACACCATTGAAGCGAAAAGTATTTATCAATTAATTGTCGAATGACAGCAGCATTAGCCATTTTATCCAAGCAACTCTTCTTGAAGCCTAAGTAAAACCATTAAAGGTCACAATAAAAGTAATAATGCTTTCAACATGGCAGATATCAAAAGGGGAATCTAGGCTTAAGTATTTCTTCCTCTGGCAAGGTCAAGACTTTCTGGTTTAGATGATGGTCCAGCCAAAAATATTTGATGGGTAAAAAGAAAAAGAAATCCAAGCAAAAAGAAAAACACCAGCGCAAAAAATCAAAAGAATTAACACCTTTGGTAAATATCCTGACCGGAACTTTTGATGAGATAGAAGGTCGATCTCTTGGCACTGCTGTCCCAGGAATCCCTATCAATTTCTATGACTTTGATGCCATGACGCAAGGTTTGCAACGAGGAAACCTAATGATCCTTGCCGGAAGGCCAGCAATGGGGAAAACAGCTATGGGTCTAAATATTGCCAAGAATGTTGCTCAATTACACGATCTTCCAGTCTGCATTTTTAGTTTGGAGATGAGTAAAGAGCAACTCACTTATCGATTTTTATCGATGGAGTCAGGAATGGAAACAGGGCGTTTAAGAACTGGACGGTTAGCTCAAGAGGAATGGCCAATTCTAGGAGAATCAATCAATAAGCTTGGTCAATTGCCACTATTTATTAGCGACAAAAGTAATCTCAGTGTCGAGCAAATCTTTTCTAAATGCAAAAAGATCAAAAAGAGACAAGGGCACGGAGAGCTAGGGCTTGTTTTGATTGACTATGTGCAATTAATGGATGGACCAATTTATGAATCTAGAGATGCGGAACTCTCAAAGGTTGTTGTCGCTCTAAAGAGAATGGCCAAACAATTAGATGTACCTGTTATTGCCTTGTCTCAATTAAATAGAGATTTAGAGCTACGTTCCAATAAACGACCCATGCTTAGTGATTTAAGAGAAACATCTGCACTAGAAAGTCATGGAGATTTAATTGCTATGGTTTATCGAGACGAGTACTACGACCCTGAAACAATCGATCGAGGTATTACAGAGTTAATTACTTGCAAACATCGCAATGGTCCACTTGGGACTGTGAAACTCCTATTTGAACCCCAGTACACAAGATTTAGAAATCTAGCGGCTTAGAAAAAATGGATCAACAGTGAATCCGGCTCTTGGTGCTGAAATATGTGAGCCAAGTTTCTGGCATAAATTTCTAAGCTCATATAACGATACAGACGGGACGTAGATACCCCATATACCCCTCCAGAAAGTAGACATACGGATACAAGATGATTTCCGTGTGGCTTAATTTTCAAAAGTTTTCCAGTCGATCCTTAACGTCACAGAAAGAAGAAACCTTGAATACTCTATGTAGAAACACGAACCACCTTGGCATCACTCCATGTCTGAGCATTGTGTGGATAAGGTTTGAATATTGTGTGGATAGAAAAATACAGAAAACTCAAATCTGTTGCCGTCACTAGTTTTCTCATCTGTTTTTCTTCTTGGGAACTTTCCCAGGTAGTAAGCCTTTCTCTTCATGGCAGGTGGATTGCCAACCTATGCCTGGTTTCCTATTTGGGCATGAATTATCAAATACTGCTTTTACATGTTTTTGCAGTATTCCAGTTTCCCAGTTAACTATTCCTCGACACTGATGCTTCCTTTCAAGAAATTGATCACCTTTTAGTCCCCAAGGATTGAACCCAATACATACAATTTTTCTGCAATAACCACCTCCATTATATGCAAAATTAGGTGGGCAACTATTAGCTATCGACTCATTTGGCTTGGCTTTAACTTCACCTGACTGAGCTTTAACGCAACCTAAATAATCTTTGACGTCTTTGCATAACTTATGAACTTCTGGATCTACACGTGCCTGAACAGGAGACGCAATTCCAAGTAATAAAGGTAGGAGTAGTAAACGATTCATATTCACCACTTACCATCCTTGCACCACTCTTCATCATAAGTCGAATTATTACTATCACCTGCAAGGCATGTTCTTTCGCCAGTAGAAAGGTTGATCGATAGTTGCTTAGGGAAGTCTAGATAACGGGACCTTTTATGTTTAATAGCACTAACCTTTCCTTTAACATCTCCAGCACATGAACCATCCTCTGGAGTAAAACGGTAGTGTTCGTGTTCAAGTAATGCTCTTTTGATGGAATCACTTAGGAAAAACTTTGGGTTGATTTCGCCATTCGCTTTTTTTTCTGAACATTGCTTAGCAATATCGATAAGTGCCCTCTTTGTAAGCGGCGTGACAGCACGCCAATGAATATGATTAAAACTTGGGATAGCAATAGCAGCTAACACAGCTAAAATGCCAATCACTCCTAAACACCCACAAGGGGCAGGTAGGCAACCAGTTTTTGTTTCTTTAGTCATTTTTTAGGTATCGTTTCTTGATTACGTCTTTGTTCAAACGAATCACTTTTTTGTAGACGCTATTACTCTTAAGAGTTCTGTTTGCTGTTTTGAATTTTCAGCAACTGTTGCAACACCTGCTAAAGCTGAACTTGTAGCTAATCCGATAGCACCCAATGCAAAATATAAATCTGGGCGCGAGTTAGGCTTGCTGAATTGTGTGATAGAAACTATTAACAATCCAATTGAGAAGACTGAGCCTGACAGGCTCATAAAGTAACCAAACAAAGCTGATTTAGATCTTTTTGTAGAAGCCTCTTCTGTTAAAAATCCCATTTAATCCTAGTAAATACAAGTTTCATAGCTTAGATAAAGAAAAATTTGCAGGTTTTGTTTTTTTTATTTAGCTTTTATATTCACCACATACCTTCCTTGCAGTATTATTCATCTCTACACTTATCAGCGCTATCGACTAGAGGCATGAGTTAGCGCGAGTTGATTAGAGAATCTCGACGATTTCTTGTTTAGCGTTTAGATCTCAATTTTTTGATAGCGACATAAAGTCGTTGAAAAACACTAATAAGCCTTTTAACGATGTTAATAACTATCCCTAAAAAAAATATACTAGGTGGAATAAAAAAGATGAATATTCCAACAGTGGCCAACCATTCTTTAAGCTGTATTGTCCTTAGCTCTGAAGCTAAAGGCTCTCCATCCCCAAAAAATCTTATATATTTAGCACTTTTGGATTCTGAGAATTCACTTTTAAAGTGTCTACATGTTGAACCCTTTCTCGGCAGAAAAATAGATTTACTCTGGGGACTTTGTGGCAGACCGCAACGTATAGAAGAATAAAGAGTAATATTTTTCTTTGATTTTTCAGGGTGTGAACAGGTTAAATAATATACTGGTTCCTGCCAAAGTTTCTTTAGTGTGCAAAACTCGGGCCTTCCCTTTTTAAATACTTGCGCCTTAACTTCAGAACTAATAAATGGATGCTTTGATTCAGAGTCCAAGTACTTTAATCCATTCGAAGATACTGTGGGACCCAATGAAAGCTCGACACTTGGGCGAGGATGCTCAACAAACGAACTTGCTGTACAAGAAATCAAACCAACAGGGACACAACAAATCGCTAGTAAGGACCAAGGATTACTTTTTCGTTTGGAAAATTTGCGAAGTAATCTCATTCCTATCCGAGCCAACACCTTCCCATCGGAAGAAAGTAGACGATAAACACCTCCTTGCTGCCCACTGCTTAGGGGATCAACATCTTTAGAGTCTTTTATATGACCTTTACTTATTGCTATTTCAAGAGCTTTATTGAATAAAAGTTCGTTTAATGACTTACCATCAGCCTTCACATCGTAAATCTTGAATAAGTTTTCATGAATCCGTGCAAGAACTTTACCTTCACTGTCTTTTAAGACATACTTTTTACCAGAACGACAAGAAATCTCTTTAGATACTTTGCTTGGATCAGAGAAAAGCCCTTGCCAAAGAGCAACTTTTAAAGCTTTCTCAAATTCTTTATCCCACATTTATCAATTCTAGGTTCCTACTCTTTTCTAGCTGATCTGGCTCAAGTCTTCAGGTAGCCTTAGCAGCTTTATATCTTTTGGCGTAAAAATCAGCCATATCCTCAGGAAGAAAACATATGAGCCTTTCTTTGGTTATTAGTAATCAAAACTTGATTGAAATAGAATAAAGAAATAGGGGTGAGATTATTAATCCATCCACACACCATCCACACATCGCAATATCGCTGAGAACCCATGGCATCACAGGAACCTAACTACTGGCTAATGAAGAGTGAGCCTAATGTTTATGGAATTAATCACTTGAAGGATGAAGGGGAAACACTTTGGGATGGAATTAGAAATTATCAAGCCAGAAACTTCATGAGATCCATGAAAAAGGGCGACATAGCTTTTTTTTACCACTCAAACTGCAAGCCGCCGGGAATAGTAGGACTAATGGAAATAATAGAAATAAAGTTAATTGACCCAACACAATTTGATAAAAATTCAAAGTACTTTGATCCAAAATCAAATAAGGAAAACCCTCGTTGGGATTGTTCAAAATTAAAGTATATAAAAACTTTTAAAGAAATACTTACTCTTAAGAAAATCAATGATCTTTTCAAACCAGAAGAGCTTATTCTGATTAGGAAAGGTAATAGGTTGTCTATAATGCCAATATCAACAGATATAGCTAAGAAGCTTTTAATAACTCTTGATAATATCTAACATCAGTTTATTTAAAAAAATAGTGATAAAAATGATACTAGAAAGTAACTAAAAAAATATTCACTTTTATTTTCTATTTATTGATTTAAGTTTAAACATATTTTCTATATAAATACGATTTATAGGCCTTGAGTTAATTACATTTTGAACAAGGAAGCCTACTAATGCAGCTTTAATTAGCCGATATTTATCCCAGTTTGGATAATGTTCACAAAATACATTTATTGCTTGCCTAAGAGAGATAGGCAATGGAGGTTGGAAACTTATTAAGCTTTCATCAAGAAGTAAAGATCTTTCAAAATGAGCCAAATAACCCTGCTTCTTTTTCATTAAAATTGTTTTTTTAAGTACTTATATATTTACCAGAATATTAAAGGAGATGTAAAATTAGTCTTAACACCTCTCAAGATAAGATCTCGTAAAATCAAACTCTCACTTGTTTTCGCAATCTTTTCTATTTAGCCAATCCACCTTAATTCTCAACAGAAAAGAAGATTTTATTTTTCCGGATATTTGACATTATTCAGATTAATCCTATGGAAATCATGTGGAAAAATAATAAGAAAACAAAGCCTATATTTAAATCTTCAGGATGAAATATTTATTGCTGTGAATCCCACATTGTTCTCATAGCCGAAGTTATAGCCTTTGCTGAAGGTGAAGGCCAAGAAATCTCTAAACCTCTACAATTAATTTCTTCTCCAGAAAGAATTAGCTGTAAACTCCAATTATCTCTTGTTCCATCTAAGCACGCCCACCAAGGAGAATTCTCGATCTCAAGGCATATACTTTCTTCTTTCATTAAACGAGTCTTTAAATGTTTATGTTGATCAACCAACTTAAAAACAAGAGGGCAAAGATTCCTCCACTCTTCCTCAGAAAGTTCGACTGCTAAATTATCCCCGCCCATCAAAACAGAAAAATTTTTTCGCGAAGTATCCCTCTGAAGTCTCCATCCAGAACCTTCATAGTTAATCATCCTGGAAGCAAGTCAGGTTGATCTTGTTCATCACTTAATTCAATAATTGATCTTTGAACAGGCTTCACAGAAGACTCCTCAAGCAATCCATCAAAATCATCAAAACGACGCTGCTTCGCTCTAAAAGCTATGCGCACTGTAGTTAAATACCGATTACTTGCTTGACGAATAAGACTCTCACCACGTTTTGCAAGGTCCTTAGAATCAAATCCAGGTTTAATCACACAAATTTCTCATTACTTTGTTTATTTTAATGGAGAAATCTCCCTAAGAAGGCAAAATAAACTGAATAGAAAAGAATTTAACTAAATCTAAAAAGACAGTGAACAATAAAGGCACCACATTGCGAGGCAGTCTTGCTATTGACCTAGGAAGTACAACAACCGTTGTAGCATTTCAAGCTGAAAATGAGAATTTAATCAAGCTTCTTGACTTGCCTCCAATTAGTAGGACCGCTGGAGAAATACCAAGTCTCATTTGGCAATGTCAAGATCAAGTTTCTTCTTATTTCTTTGGTCAAGAAATAGAGGATTTACAGCTAGTAGAAAAAAAAGATCAAAATCTTATTAGTGATTTTAAACGCTGGATTGGAGCACCTAAAGAGAAAAGACAAGGTAATGATTTCTTGACACCTGAAAAAGCTGGTGAGCTCCTAATCAAAGAGATCTGGAGACGGATCCCGAAAAACATAGAAGTTCAAAGACTAGTTTTAACAGCTCCTGTTGAAACATATAAAGAATATAGAAAATGGTTGCATTCAATTTTTGTCGATCTAGATGTCCCAGAAATTGCATTAGTAGATGAGCCAACAGCTGCGGCAATTGGTTCAGGACAAGCAGGAGGTACAAAAATCTTAGTAGTGGATATGGGAGGCAGCACAATTGATATGTCAATGGTTCTCCTAGAAGGAGGAGAAGGGCAAGCCGAGCCAATTGCGCAACTAATTCGCTTTAATGGGGAAGATTTGGAAGGAATTAGCAAACAAGTCTTTCGCGGAGCAAAAGTACTTGGGAAGGCTGGTCTTAGGCTTGGGGGGCAGGATCTTGACAAATGGATTCTCCAATACCTTTGCCCAAAGGCTAAACAAACAAATACACTCCTAAAGACTGCGGAGAAATTAAAATGCAGACTAAGTAATAATGAACTGTCTGAAACTAAAAATCTAACTCAGCAAGTTATTTCAAATAAAAAAGAAGCCATAGATAAATTAAATTTATCAAGACTGCAATTCGAAGAATTACTTATACAAAAAGGACTCTTTAAAACTTTATCCAAATTATTAGAACAAACTCTTGCTCAAGGGCGCTCAAAAGGCTACGAACTTGATGACCTCACAGGAGTTGTAATTGTTGGAGGAGGATCTCGTATTCCTATTATCAGAAAATGGCTTCTGCAAAAAGTAGGGCATGAGAAACTAATTATTCCTCCTCCAATCGAAGCCGTTGCAGTTGGAGCTCTAAAGCTGACGCCGGGAGTCACAATTAGAGATGTGCTTACTCAAGGGATTTCATTACAATTCTGGGATCAAAAAACTAATCAACATACTTGGCACCCTCTTTTCTTTCCTGGTCAACCCTGGCCCACAACAAAGCCTCTTGAGATCATTATTAGTCCAAGTACAACAAATCAATTAGAGGTTGAACTAATAATTGCTGATAATAAAATTAATGATATTCAGGAGGTTATCTATATTGATGGAATACCCACAATTAAAAATAATGATGAGCAATCCATCTCAAGAATAATTCCATGGAAGGACTCTTCGATCCTTATTAAGTTAGACCCTCCAGGGATACCAGGAGAAGATTGTTTGAAGTTAGAATTTACTATTAATAACTTTTGCCAGTTATGTGTTAAAGGATTTGATATTAGGAATGGACAAGAAGTAATTCAGAAAATGATAGGTGAAATTAGATAAAATCAAAATGATCTGATTTTTACTCTAAAAAGACTCCTTCTTCACCATCAACTTCTTTTAGTCTTAATTCAATGGATTCTGATTTTCTAGTTGGCACCTGACGGCCACAAAAATCTGGCTGAATAGGTAGTTCTCTATGCCCACTCCTGTCAACCATCACTAAAAGCATAACTCTTTCAGGCCTTCCCCAAGCCTGAATAGATTCAAGGGCAGCACGCACCGTCCTACCCGTAAAGATTACATCATCAACTAATACAACGTGACGTCCTTCGAGGCCAGATGAAATTTCCGTAGATGGAGCAAGTCTTGTACCTAACTTATTAAGATCATCTCTATAAAACGTAGGATCAATAACCCCTTGCTCAACTATAGATCCAGTTTTCTCATACAACTCTTTTGCTAAAACCTCAGCAAGCTGTATTCCTCTTGTTGGAATACCTAGAAGTAAAAGCTTTTTAATATCAGAAACATTCTCAAGAATTTGAGACGCAAGCCTTGTCAAAGTTCTTGCCAACTCTTCTTTTGAAAGTATTTCCAAGCTTTTAGGGATGTTTTGCTCTGTCATTGCTGTTAGGAATGAAGCTCAGTTTATCCATATTTAATTGATTGCATTCAATTGGGAAAAGCTAACGGAAGTTGATACAAACTACGACCTTGACCAACAAAGAAGTAATTTGAGATGAAGGATTACAAACGACTGGGATTAAACCTTCCAAATGCCGCAAAATAATTCCGCCACTTCAATCAGATCAGGTCATTTGGCTCCAGTAGTCTTAACCATTCTTGATGGATGGGGGCATAGTGAAGAAAAGCAAAATAATGCCATTAAAGATGCTCATACTCCCGTGATGGATGCTCTTTGGAAAGCCTATCCCCATACTCTTATTGAAGCGAGTGGAGCAGATGTAGGATTACCAGATGATCAAATGGGAAATTCAGAAGTAGGACATTTAACAATTGGAGCAGGACGAGTTATCCAGCAAGAGCTAGTAAGGATTAGCAATGCAATTCAATTTAATGAACTGGATCAAATTCCGAATCTTGAAAATCTTGCAAATGAATTACTCGTAAGCAAAAAAACATTACATTTAGCAGGCTTATGTTCAGATGGCGGAGTTCATAGCCATATCAATCATCTCTGTGGACTTTTAGAATGGGCAAAGCAAAAAGGAATCACAAAAGTTGCAATACACGCATTTACAGATGGTAGGGATACACCTGCAAAGAGTTCAATTCAATATATAAATATTATAAATAGCAAGCTAGAATCCTTAGGAATAGGTGAGCTTGCTAGTTTATGTGGTAGGTATTGGTCAATGGATAGAGATAACCGATGGGACAGGATTAAAAAAGCCTATGATCTGCTTACTAATCCAAACTTTCCTTTAAGCAACATATCTAGTGATGAAATAATTTCAAATAGCTATAAATCAAATATTACTGATGAATTTCTTGAGCCTATTCGACTTACCCCCTCTTACCTTCAAGATGGAGATGGTCTAATTATGTTCAATTTTCGTCCAGATCGAGCTAGGCAATTAATAAAGTCATTAACATTACCTGTGTTTAATGAATTTGAAAGAAAACATCATCCAAAACTAAATGTTGTCACTTTTACTCAATATGAGGCCAATCTTCCTGTTTCAGTCGCTTTCCCTCCTGAATCCTTAGATAATTTGTTAGGGCAAGTCGTTTCTGAAAATGGGTTACTGCAATACAGAACAGCTGAAACCGAGAAATATCCACATGTAACTTATTTCTTTAATGGTGGAATTGAAAAACCTTTACCTGGAGAAGATCGTCATCTAGTTCCTTCTCCAAGAGTCGCAACATATGATCTCTATCCAGAAATGTCAGCAATCAAATTAACGGAAAGTTGCCAAAGGGCTATCGAAAGCGGCCTTTATTCTTTAATAGTTATCAATTTTGCCAATCCTGACATGGTTGGGCATACAGGGATTCAAGAAGCTACAGAAAAAGCTATTAATACAGTAGATAGTTGTATTGGCAAAATTTTAGATTCGACTGGGAAGATGAGTGGAACACTTTTAATAACAGCAGATCATGGAAATGCTGAATTAATGAAAGGAGCAGACGGACAACCTTGGACTGCACATACTACTAATCCTGTGCCAGTAATACTTATAGAAGGAGAGAAAAGAAAAATATCTGGTCAAGGTAATTCAATTAGACTGCGTGACGGAGGAGGTCTAGCAGACATAGCTCCTACTCTTCTTCAATTGCTTAACCTTCCTAAACCAGATGCAATGACAGGTTCGTCTTTAATAGAAACAACAGACAGACTCACTGAAGCTTCTCTTGTCTCACAAACCGTCTAACAAAAACTAACAATGCTTATTTCTATTCTTTCCTGGATCTGGGTCTCAAGTGGATTACTTTTAATGTTATTAGTGTTGCTTCACAGTCCTAAAGGGGACGGGATGGGAGGACTTGCTGCAAGTGGAAGTTCTATGTTTTCTAGCGCAAGTAGTGCAGAAGCAACATTAAATAAAGCTACTTGGTTCACACTGGCTCTTTTCCTTGGACTTGCAGTAATACTGAGTGCTGGATGGTTAAAATAAAAGTATTTCTATCATTCTTATTTTTCCTGTTTACCAATTCCCTGGATGTATTAGGTGCTAGTAAAATTTGTGAAATCAAGTTTAATCAAAAAGGAGATGAGGAGGCAGTTGAAAGGCGAGTAAATATAAAATCAAACTCTAAACATGTTAATAATAAATATGCTTATGATTGCTACCAAATAGGAGTTGAGCACGACAAAGACAAGAGACCTATTGCAAACAAACCTATTTATGCTTGTTGTAGAAAACCATAAAAAAAAGAGGGGTTTTTAAGCCCTCTCTTTTTGTATAGAGATCAAAAAGTATTGATCAATAGTCGAAGTCGCCTCCCATTCCGCCACCGGCACCAGCACCAGCAGAATCTTTTTTCTCTGGTAAATCAGCAACTATGCATTCTGTTGTAAGTACCATCCCTGCAATCGATGATGCGTTCTGCAAGCCAGAGCGGGTAACTTTAGCAGGATCAACAATACCTGCAGACAACATATCTACATATTCACCAGTAGCAGCGTTATATCCATCATTAAGTGGTTTGCTCTTAACGTGTTCTGCGATTACGGCACCATTAGCACCAGCATTTTCAGCAATTCGCATTAATGGGGCAGTTAAAGCAGCTGCAACGATATTGGCACCTATTAATTCTTCCCCAGAAAGTGATTTATTTGACCATGATTCTACTTCTGAAGCGAGATGGGCAAGTGTTGTACCTCCTCCAGGAACAATGCCTTCTTCAACCGCTGCTTTAGTAGCGTTTATAGCATCTTCTAGACGAAGCTTCTTATCCTTCATCTCAGTTTCAGTGGCAGCTCCAACCTTTACAACTGCAACTCCACCAGCGAGCTTGGCCAATCTCTCCTGAAGTTTTTCTTTATCATATGTTGAATCTGTTTCATCCATTTGTTTTTTTATTTGTTCACATCTAGCTTGAACTGCCCCTTCATTTCCTTCTGCAACGATAGTAGTTGTATCTTTGTTGATGGTGACTCTTCTAGAAGTGCCAAGCATTTCTAATGTGGCATTCTCTAATTTCAAACCTGCATCTTCAGTTATTAGTTGCCCATTGGTTAAAACAGCCATATCTTCGAGCATTGCCTTACGTCTATCCCCAAATCCAGGGGCTTTTACAGCAGCAACATTTAAGACACCACGCAAGCGATTTACAACTAAAGTTGCTAAAGCTTCTTTCTCAATATCTTCAGCAACAATTAGAAGAGGCTTCCCAGTTTTTGCAATCTGCTCTAATACAGGTACAAGATCCTGAACCAAACCTATTTTCTTATCCGTAAGCAGGATATATGGTTCATCTAAAACAGCTTCCATTCTCTCTGTATCCGTTGCGAAATAAGGAGAAATGTATCCCTTGTCAAAGCGCATTCCCTCGGTAACTTCTAATTCAGTTGTCATGGATTTACCTTCTTCAAGAGAAATGACTCCTTCCTTCCCAACCTTATCCATTGCATTAGCAATCATCTTGCCTACTTCCTCATCATTGCCTGCTGCAATGGTTCCACATTGAGCAATTGCATTGCTATCAATGATAGGTTTTGCCTGTTCTTGAATTTTCTGTACTAGAAAATCTGTTGCCTTATCAATGCCTTTTTTCAAAGTGATGGCATTTGCACCAGCAGCTACATTTTTAAGGCCTGCTTTAACCATGGCATGAGCCAATACAGTTGCTGTAGTCGTACCGTCTCCTGCAGCATCATTTGTCTTAGAAGCAGCCTGACGAATAAGTGCAACGCCAGTGTTCTCAATATGATCCTCCAGTTCAATTTCTTTAGCGATGGTTACACCATCATTAATGATTTGAGGAGCACCAAATTTCTTTTCTAAAACAACATTTCGTCCTTTAGGGCCAAGGGTTACAGCCACAGATTCAGCCAAAATGTCAATACCTCGCTCGAGTGCACGGCGGGCTTGCTCGTTGTAAATAATTCTCTTAGCCATGTTCGGCGATTTACTTAAAAAAGAAAGGTTTTAGTTTAAAAAATAGTTTTGAGGAACAAAACTTAGGTCAGTTCACTACTGCAAGAATGTCCTTTTCGGATAAAAGAACATATTCATCACTACCGAGCTTTATATCGGTACCTGCATACTTGCTGTATAAAACTTTGTCCCCCACTCCCACTTCGGGAGACTGACGGGAACCGTCATCATTACGTTTCCCTGGGCCAACTTGAGCCACCTCACCAACTTGAGGTTTCTCTTTTGCAGTATCTGGGAGCAATATGCCACCAGCCGTTTTCTCTTCTGATTCAGAGACTTTAATAAAAACACGATCTCCAAGTGGCTTAACAGTGGAGACGCTGAGAGAGACAGCCGCCATGAATTAATGCAGGATCAACAATTAAGGCGAAATAACGCCTGAAGTAACGAGTTTTACTCGCAACCATATGAACAACAACATATTCACCTAAGCAGCCCCGCGACTACAACTGTTCTGTGCGGTTGACCGAACCGCACAACAAAGCTCCCCTGCAAAGTGGTAGTCTTGCGCGGCTTAGTGTGATTTGCTTTGAAGGCAAATCTTCAACAGATTTTTTGATTCTTATGCCTGCTGCGACTGCGTCTACCACAACAAAGGGTGTTGTCCGACAAGTTATCGGCCCAGTTTTGGATGTTGAATTTCCAGCTGGAAAGTTACCGAAGATACTTAATGCTCTTCGAATAGAAGGTAAAAATCCTGCAGGGCAAGATGTAGCTCTTACTGCAGAGGTTCAGCAACTTCTTGGGGATCATCGCGTTAGAGCAGTTGCAATGAGTGGCACAGATGGTCTTGTTAGAGGGATGGAAGCTGTAGATACAGGCGCTGCAATTTCAGTTCCTGTTGGTGAAGCTACTCTTGGAAGAATTTTTAATGTTCTTGGAGAACCAGTTGATGAGCAAGGTCCAGTTAAAACAAAGACAAAAGCCCCTATCCATAGAGAAGCTCCCAAGCTCACTGATCTGGAAACAAAACCAAAGGTGTTTGAAACAGGGATCAAAGTTATTGACTTGCTTGCTCCTTACAGACAAGGCGGAAAAGTTGGCCTTTTTGGAGGAGCTGGAGTTGGTAAAACCGTTTTAATTCAAGAACTAATAAACAATATCGCTAAGGAACATGGAGGGGTTTCTGTTTTTGGAGGAGTGGGTGAAAGGACTAGAGAGGGTAATGATTTATATGAAGAGTTTAAAGAATCAGGTGTTATCAATGCAGATGATCTAACCAAGTCCAAGGTTGCACTATGTTTTGGACAAATGAATGAGCCTCCTGGAGCAAGAATGCGAGTGGGGCTTTCTGCTCTAACTATGGCTGAGCATTTTCGAGATGTAAATAAACAAGATGTTCTCTTATTTGTTGACAATATTTTTAGATTTGTTCAGGCAGGTTCTGAAGTTTCTGCGTTATTAGGTCGTATGCCCTCTGCTGTTGGTTACCAACCAACACTTGGTACTGACGTTGGAGAACTCCAAGAAAGAATAACTTCAACACTAGAAGGATCAATTACATCAATTCAAGCTGTTTATGTACCAGCAGATGATTTAACTGATCCTGCACCAGCAACAACTTTTGCTCACTTAGATGCAACAACAGTTCTTGCAAGAGCATTAGCTGCTAAAGGTATTTATCCTGCTGTTGACCCTCTAGATTCAACAAGCACAATGCTTCAGCCTTCTGTAGTAGGAGATGAACATTATCGCACTGCTAGAGCAGTACAATCCACACTCCAAAGATATAAAGAATTACAAGATATTATTGCTATCTTAGGATTAGATGAACTTTCAGAAGACGATAGACGAACAGTTGACAGAGCCAGGAAAATTGAAAAATTCCTTTCTCAGCCTTTCTTTGTAGCAGAGATCTTTACTGGTATGTCTGGAAAGTATGTAAAACTTGAAGACACAATTGCTGGCTTTAATATGATACTTTCAGGTGAACTAGATCATTTACCTGAACAAGCTTTTTATCTTGTTGGAGACATAAATGAAGTGAAAGAAAAAGCCCAGAAAATTAGCGGAGAGGGCAAAAGCTAACCCAAAGTCAATGCACAACACCTTTGAACAAACGAGGTAAGCCTTTTAGCTCCTCATCAATTAACAAAACCAAACCAACCATCAAAATGTCCATCACCCTGAGAGTACTTGCTCCTGACAAGAGTGTATTTGATGACACAGTAGAAGAAGTGATACTTCCAAGTACTACGGGATTACTTGGAATACTTCCAGGACATATTTCTATGGTTACTGCTATTGATATAGGCGTAATGAAACTACGTAGCAGCAATGGAAAATGGGATTCAATAGCTTTAATGGGAGGTTTTGCAGAAGTAGAGGCAGATGATGTAACTGTTTTAGTTAATTCTGCAGAGCTAGGGAAAAATATAGATTCCATCTCTGCAGAACAAGAATTTGAAGAGGCGAAAACCGTCTTAAATAGTTTCGAAGGACAGGAAACCTCTCCAGAAAAGATAAAAGCCAAAGAAGCCTTTAATAAAGCAAGAGCAAGGCTTCAAGCAGTTCCTAAATAATTGTTCTAGAGCAGAGCAAATCTCAATATAGATTTTCCAGAAACAAGTTAAATTTAATTACGAAATATCTCCTTCAAGCAGTTCCGCAGAAGGTAACTTCTGGGAATTTCAATTTAGCTTCCTCAAGGGTTTTCCCTTTTCCTTCTTCTTGCCAAAAATTAATCACTTCTGTTGCTTTATTTAAAACTTCCACTCGCTCATTATCAGTAATCCATGCTTTATCTTCTAATTCAGTCTTCAGTGTTTCCCATGCATCTTCTCTAGGCCAAAAGAAATATGCAGTTAGAGGACTAGTACCTCCTCCAACAATCTGATCTACAGCCAATGCGACATTATCAGGCAACCAAAGAATTTTTAAAAGGAATCTACCTTCATCTGCCTTAGGAGTATGCCCAGAGGGGACTCCATCAGCATCAAAAGTAGCAGATGCAAGAACATCTACAGCTCCTAACATCCCTGGCCGACCTGACTTGGTCTTTGTATCCTTTGCACCACCTGAACTTGGATTTGGCTGCTCCTCTTGAATCTTAGAGGAACTATCAGAAACACTCATTTCGAAGCCTTATACAGCTAACAATCAACTAACTTAACAGTATTAGTTCCAAGAATTCATTTTGACTGTAAAAGGGCTTGCACTATTTGACATCGATGGAGTGATTCGTGATGTAAGTCAAAGCTATCGCTTAGCAGTTCAACACACAGTCAGAAAATTTTGTGGGTGGCTGCCAAACAATAAAGAAATTGATTCTTTGAAATCAGAAGGGTGTTGGAACAATGATTGGGATGTCAGTCTTGAGCTAATTAAACGTCATATTGATTTAAAAGGCCTTTCAACAAAAATTCCTTTTCAAAAAGATCTGATCAAAGAATTTAATAATTTCTATTTTGGTGATGTTCCTTCTTCTAATCCTAAAAATTGGAATGGATTCATAAGAAATGAAACTCTCTTAGTCGACAAAAAATTATTTGAAAGGTTATCTGAGCTTGAAATTGCTTGGGGATTTGTAAGTGGAGCAGAAACCGCTTCTGCAAAATTTGTTCTTGAAAACAGAATTGGATTAAAAAAACCTCCTCTTATAGCTATGGAGGATGCTCCTGAGAAACCTGATCCAACTGGCTTAATTCATCTGTCAGAAATTCTTATGTCAGAGCCTTTAGGAGTAAGTGCTCCACCAATCGCATACCTAGGAGACACCGTTGCTGATGTATTAACAGTTATGGAAGCTCGCAAGGAATTACCAACTCAAAAATTTATTAGCTTGGCAGTGGCTCCTCCGCACCTTCACAGTATTGAAAATCTATCTGACCGTAGATTTTATGAAACTCAACTAAAGAATGCAGGTGCAGATGAAATCCTTAGCTCTACAAATGATTTCGTTGATTGCTTCTTAAATTTGTCAAAAATATCGAGGCTGTAATTTGTATTTTTATCGTTCCATATCTTTTATTGATTTCAAAGCATCCACGGTCAGAACTTCTGGAACAGTCTTGGTAACAAGTACGTCATCTTCTATACGAATACCAATGCCTTTCCATCTTTCTTCAATAGAAGGTTGTCCCTCTGGGACAGACAACAAATCACTAATATAAATACCTGGCTCTACAGTTAAAATCATTCCAGGTTCTAAAGGAATTGGATATTCCCCAAGACGGTATGCCCCCACATCATGTACATCTAAACCTAGCCAGTGGCCTGTTCTATGCATATACAAATGTCTATATAATCCTTGCTCAATTAGAGAATCTGGCGATCCTTTAAGCAAGCCAAGATCTATTAACCCTTCCACTAAAACTTTCACTGCTGTTAAATGAACAACTTCCGTATTCTGTCCTGGTAAAACACTATTAATTGCAGATTCCTGGGCTGCTAAAACAATTTCATAAATTGCTTTTTGCTCTGCTGTAAATTTCCCATTAATTGGGAAAGTTCTTGTTATATCACCATTGTAATAATCATCTAAGGAGCATCCAGCATCTATAAGCAACAACTCTTGATCCTTTAGCAAGTCGTTGTTAGCTGTGTAATGCAAAATACAAGCATTGTGGCCCCCAGCAACTATCGAACCATAAGCTGGTCCTCTAGCCCCTTCTTCCAAAAAAGATTTTTCTAAAACTGCCTGAATTTCACGTTCATTCATTCCAGGTCTGGTTGTTCGCCGAGCTATTTCATGAGATTTACAAGAAATTCTGGCCGCCTCTTTCATTCTTTGAATCTCCCAAGCATCCTTCCTCAATCTCAATTGATGCAGTGCGGGACAAGGAGACTTCAATCCAATTGGAACTTTGCCTCCTCTTGAGGATCTATCTAAAAGCTCTGACCAAACATTAAGAACTATATGCTCAATTTTGGGATGTTTACCAATCCGAAACGCAATGCTTTCTGATCCTTCCAAATATTCTAATAATTTTTCTGAAAGCTCTCCTAGAGAATATGCAACATCAGCATCAAAATGATTCACTGCTCCATAAGTCCCCCAGCGAAAGCCAGTCCAAACTTCGACAGCAGACTCTTTAGGTAAAACGAATAAAACATATCTCTCACCTTTTGGTCGATAAGGCAAAAACAAGGCAACAGCATCTGGCTCATCAAAACCAGTTAGGTACCAAAAATCACTATTTTGTCGAAAAGGGTATTCGCAATCTGCGTGATGAGTCACAGAAACAGCAGCTGGGATGATAGCTGCACTATCTCCCAATTCAGCAAAAAAGCGTTCGCGGCGCTCTTTATAAATATGCTGATTTTTCACAAGAAATTCTTCATCATTTAAATCTAAAAGCTGGCAGGGAGCTGAACATTGTGGAGAATAAAGTTCAAATGATTCTTTAAAATCAATGAAGACTTCTCAGTCATGAATTCCAATATTCTACTCTTAGCAATTCTTGTTGCAGTAGTGCTAATTGGTTCTGCATTGTGTTCAGGAGTCGAAGCAGCTCTTTTAACTGTAAATCCCTTACGAGTCCATGATCTAGCAGCTAAAGCCAAGCCCGTAAGAGGGGCTAAGAAATTAGCAAGACTCAAATACCGCCTAGGTAGAACATTAACTGTCTTAACTATTGCAAATAACTGCTTTAACATTTTTGGAAGTTTGATGTTAGGTATCTATGCAACTTTTGTCTTCAAAGGAGGTTTAGATAGGGCTTTATTTTCAATAAGTCTCACAATTTCAGTCCTATTGTTAGCTGAAATCCTTCCAAAATCCATTGGGGCAAAGTTACCTTTGCAGATTTCACTTATTAGTGCTCCTATTCTCCACCTCCTTAGCATATTAATGCGTCCGTTAATCATCCCATTAGAGCACTTGTTGCCGGTGATTACAGCTGAGAATGAAATTACTACTGATGAAGAAGAAATAAGGCAAATGACAAAGATTGGGTTACAAAAAGGACAAATTGAAGCAGATGAAGCTGAAATGATAGGCAAAGTTTTTCAACTTAATGATTTAACTGCTAGAGATCTCATGACCCCTCGAGTCTCAACTCCAACGCTGGATGGTTTTTCAACATTAGAAAAATTGCAGTCCAACTTATTAAGCAATAATGCTCAATGCTGGGTGGTGCTTGGGAAAGAAGTAGATAAGGTTTTAGGTATTGCCAAACGCGAACGGCTGCTTACAGCACTCCTACAAGGTCATAATAAACTAACTCCCATCGACCTTTGTGAAGCAGTTGAATTTGTTCCTGAAGTAATACGTGTTGATAGATTACTGAGCTGTTTTAATAAAGATAAAGAGGGAGTAAAAGTAGTAGTCGATGAATTTGGCGGATTTGTAGGATTAATTGGTGCAGATGCAGTCCTGTCTGTCTTAGCAGGATGGTGGAGAAAATCTAATACATGATGTCATCAGAATCAACATCTCAGACTTGTAGCCTTTTATTAAAGAAATGGAAAAGAGAGTTAAAACTAACAAGCCTAGAAAAGTCAAAGTTGTCTGGACAACTTATAGCACTTGATAGACAATTCGATCGCTTAGAAAATAAGCATATACGGCTAACTGTTTTTGGTAGAGTAGGTGTTGGTAAATCAAGCCTACTAAATGCGCTTATTGGAGAGAATATTTTTGCCACTGATATTGTTAATGGATATACACGCAAAAGCAGTGGAGTCGTATGGAATCAAGATATTAATAATCTAAATACCATTGAGCTAGTAGACACGCCAGGTATTGACGAAATTGCAGCAAATAAAAGAACTCTCCTAGCCTCAAAAATCGCGCTAAATTCTGATCTGGTCTTATTAGTTCTTAGTAGTGATATAACATTTATTGAGCTGGAAGCACTCGATACACTGCTAAAAAGTGGTAAACCAATTTTAATAGTCCTCAATCGATGTGATCAATGGCATTCCAATGAAATAGAAAATATTATTGAAAGTATTAAAGATCGTCTCCCCTCTTATGCTAAACAGTTAACTATTGAATCAGTAGCGGCAGCACCACGAAAAGCCAAGATATCTGCAGGGGGCAAAGTGAGAAGTGAGCAATGTGATCCTCAAGTAAACTCTTTAAAACAAACATTGTTAAATCTTCTACTTAATCAAGGGAATACTCTGTTAACAATCAATTCTATTAGGCAAGCAGAAGGTTTCTACAATGCCATAAAAAGTGACCGCCTAAAACGAAGAAAGTCAGAAGCACAAGGTCTTATTGGTAAATTTGCAGCTTTGAAGGCTTCAGGGGTTGCAGTAAATCCTTTACTGATGTTTGATTTTGCAACTGGTCTTGCTCTAGATACTGCGCTAATCATTCAACTAAGTAAGTTGTATGGACTAAATTTAAAAGGGCATTCTGCCAGAAAATTATTAAAAGAATTGTCTATTCAAAATAGTTTCTTAGGCGGGGCTCAGCTTGGTATTCAGTTCACATTAGGAGTCATTCAGCATCTTTTATTCCTAGCTACTCCATTTACTGGAGGTCTAAGTCTTGCTCCCGCAGCTCCAGTTGCTATAGCACAGGCAGCAGTTGCAGTTCACACTACAAAACTTACTGGTCGATTGGTGGCTAGTGAGCTACTACAGAATAGTCATTTACGAGGCAATAATCCTAGATTGATTTTGCGACACTTCGCTCGAACCAACCCTAATGTTCTACGATGTCTTAACAGCTGGGGTATTAACCCTTGCAAGGAAACTGAAAATATACAATCACTTCTTCCGTGAATATCAATCCCGTCAGTTCTAGATCTATTGCCTTACTAGGGACTAGTGCAGACCCACCTACGAATGGTCACAAAGCACTATTAATAGGCTTAAGCAAACTCTTTCCAAAAGTAGTTACATGGGCAAGTGACAACCCAGCCAAAAAACACTCAATATCTCTTATTCAGCGCTATGAACTACTCAATATTTTAGTAGAAACCATTGCGATACCAAATTTAGAATTAAAACAAGAGTTAAGCAGCAAATGGGCAGTAAATACTCTTGATGAAGCAGCCAAATATTGGCCAGATAATGACTTCTTTTTAATAATTGGTAGTGATCTAATACAAGATCTACCAACTTGGCATGAAGCAAAGAATCTAGTTAAAAAAGCAAGCTTAGGAATTGTTCCACGTGAAGGTTGGCCTCTTAATAAAGCAGATCTTCAACTCATTCATGATTTAGGTGGGCAGACTGAAGTATTGCCATTAAAAATTCCTGCAACTGCAAGTTCTGCTGTCCGTTGTCAACCTATTCTTTCTCAAATACCTGAAGCAATATTGCCAATTCTTCAGCAAAAGAATCTATATGGTATTCCTCGAAACATTCAATGAAACTTTCCTTAGCTCAATTAAATCCTGTTGTAGGTGACTTAAAAGGCAATAGCAAAAAAATCATTGCTGCCACCCAAAAAGCTTCCGAACAAAATGCAAATCTTCTTATTACTCCTGAGCTTTCTCTCTTAGGGTATCCACCTAGAGATTTGTTATTAAATCCCCTCCTAATTGAGAGTCAATGGGAGTTTCTAGATAAAATAGCAAGCTATATCTCGCACGAAACACAAGGTCTATCTATTTTAGTTGGGATAGCAGAACCAACACCAGACCTTCAAATACCAAAATTATTTAACTCAATCGCACTTGTCACAGAACATGGGTGGAATGTCATAGGGAGGAAACAATTACTACCAACCTATGATGTCTTTGATGAGAAAAGATATTTCAGACCAGCAAAAAAGTCAGGATTCTTTGAGTTACACATTAAACAAAAGACCTGGGTATTAGGTCTAACCATCTGTGAAGATCTATGGGTAGAAGAAGAGATCCAAGGCCAACGGATAACTGGAACAGATCCAATTGCTGATCTTGCTACAAAAAAAATTGATCTTCTGCTCAATCTCTCTGCATCTCCTTTTACACATAACAAAGAATCTCTGCGTCACCAAATAGCATCTAAAGCTGCTAAACGACTTTGCTGTCCAGTCATTTACCTTAATCAAGTTGGAGGAAATGATGAATTAATTTTTGATGGCTCAAGTTTTGCAACAAATAGTCAAGGGCAAATAACTCTTTCCCTACCAAGATGTAAAGAATATCTTGCTATTTGGGACTCAACTACTCAAACAAATATTTCTACTTCTCTCTTAGTTGACCCCCAAGAGCTACTTCTACAGGCACTTGTACTTGGCTTAAGAGACTATGCTGCAAAGTGCAACTTTAGCAGTGCTCTTATTGGACTAAGTGGAGGTATTGACTCTGCATTAGTAGCCATTATTGCGTGCGCTGCATTAGGAGCAAACAAAGTTTCAGCCGTGTTGATGCCTTCTCCTTGGAGCTCAGCAGGGTCTATTAAAGATGCAAAAGAACTAGCAGAACGGTTAAAGATTAAGACTACAACTATTCCAATTACATCACTAATGGAAGCCTATGATCAAACACTGAAAATACCCTTAGGTGAAACACCTTACGGTTTAACTGCAGAGAACCTGCAAGCAAGGATAAGAGGTACTTTACTTATGGCAATAGCAAATCAACAAAAACATCTTTTATTATCAACTGGAAACAAATCAGAACTTGCAGTTGGATATTGCACACTTTATGGAGATATGAATGGTGGTCTTTCAGTTATTGGGGACATATATAAAACAAATGTATTTACATTATGTCATTGGCTTGATAGCACAAAGGCACATCATTGTAGAAACATTTTAGGATTACCAAAAGAGGGGGAATTAGTGGGGTCTGCTATTCGTACTAAGCCTCCAAGTGCTGAGCTTAGCCCCAATCAATTAGATAGCGATTCTCTACCTGCTTATGAAGTTCTCGATCCTATTCTCGAAAGTTTAATAGAAAAGAAAGCCAATCCTACAACGTTAATCAAGCAAGGATATGATTCAATTTTAGTAAGGAAAGTCCAAAAGTTATTAAAACAATCTGAATTCAAACGACGTCAAGCACCACCAATGTTGAAAGTAAGTGGCCAAGCATTTGGAAGTGGTTGGAGGATTCCCATTGCCTCAACATAATGGGAAGAAGTTAAAATCAGTTCCAGCAGAAATGAACTCCTTACAAAAACTCCAACCTTAAATGCCATCATCAGTTCTCTCAGCACCGATTTCTAGTATCGGTATTCCTAAAGAAATCAAATCAGATGAACTTAGGGTGGCCATTACTCCCGATGGGGTTAAAGAGTTAGTAACTCAAGGGTTAGAAGTAAGAGTAGAAACTGATGCTGGGAAAGGAGTAGGAATTGAAGACGAAGCTTTTTTCAATGCAGGTGCAAAAATTGTTAGCCGAGATGAAGCTTGGGCAGCTCATCTGGTAGTAAAGGTCAAAGAGCCACAAGAAGAAGAATATAAACTACTCAGGGAGGATATGGTTCTCCTAACATATCTACATTTAGCGGCATATCCAAAAGTTGGAGAAGCGTTGTTAAAAGCAGGGACCACAACGATTGGGTACGAAACTGTCCAGATGGAGGATGGAAGCTTACCTTTACTTGCTCCAATGAGTGAGATCGCAGGTCGACTAGCAGCTCAGGTTGGTGCTCATTTGCTTGAGAAGCCTAATGGTGGAAGAGGAGTCCTGATAGGAGGGTGCACCGGGGTTCGACCAGCTAGAGTTGCCGTTTTAGGTGCAGGCACTGTGGGGTGGAATGCAGCAAGATTAGCCAGTGCTATGGATGCAGAAGTAATGCTATTAGATCGTTCACCTGAAAGACTAAGGAAACTAGAAGCATATCGAAAGGGAAGAATTCAAAGCATCGTAAGTAGCAGAGGGCTTTTAGAAAGGTTAATTCCAACAGCAGACCTTATCATTGGCGCTGTATTAACCCCAGGTGATAGAGCTCCCACACTGGTTGATGAAAGTATGGTTGCAGGTATGAAAAGCAACTCAGTGATAGTTGATGTAGCAATAGACCAAGGCGGATGTGTGGCTACAAGTGTTGAAACAACTCATACAAAACCTACAGTTAATATTCAAGGTGTTCAACATTATGCAGTAAGTAATATGCCTGGGGCAGTCCCCTTTACGTCAACTGAAGCACTAGTTAGTGTCACTCTACCCTACATCCTTGGTATTGCAGGTCGTGGTCTTGAAGGTGCAATTACAGAACGTCCCGAAATAGTTTCTGGATTAAATACTATTAATGGATCGGTTTGCCACCCAGGTGTTGCCAAGGCTCTTGGTATTCACCCTAGGCACCCAATAGCATGCCTAAGTTGATCAAGACAAAGGTTTATGTTCCATCATCATTTGGATTGGCCGCTTTAATGAGTTAATAGCCAAGCCTTCTCTTAAAGCAAGTATTAAAGCAGCCGCCTCAAAATAATTATTAGCAGTAAAAACTTTCATCTGAGAAATATTTTCAAATTTTGAAGTTATCTCTAAAGACTTCAAATCTACATTTAAGACCCCAGGGTTCGAAACAACAATAAGAGGAATACCTTGTTCAATACACCCTAAGACAGCTGCTCCGCCAAGAGCTCCTTCAGGTGCAACAACAGCCCCTAATTGTTCACTACCAATTAAACCCATTGCATCTGGATTACAAATAGTTTTCAGCACCTCTCTAGGGATTAAATCAGGTGCACGGCTCAACCCAACCAACACACAAGGTAAAAATGTATGCCCAAGTTCTTCCCCAGCCGCACGTGGATCTAAATACTTTTCAATAGGTAAAGCTTCAAAAGCAGGAGAGTGAGCACATGGGAGACCTAGATGTTTAACTAGCAAATGACTAATAATAGCCTCAGCCCCAGCCATCACATCTACACCTCTACCTTTTCGATAGTCATCTAATTCCTTTTCCATGAAATCATCGGAGAATCTAGTTACTATTGCTATTGCAGTTACACCTTCTTTTTTTAATTGCTCACCCGCTCTTAACAACAACTCTGGAGTAAGCAACTCACCCCAACTAGCCCCACTTGCAGCAACGTCAAAAGATATTTCAATAGGGTGATCTGTAATAATCACTGGCCCAATATCAAGTCCTAAAGTGGCCCGGCAACCATCAACTACCTGCAAATGTCTATAACGAAGCTCTGGTCCTAAACCTTTATCAAGTATGACTCCTATTTTCTGGCTCCGCGAAGGACGCAATAGAATCTCACCACAAGCAAACTGATCAAGGCTAAATCCTTCAACATATTGTATTCGTGAATCGTTCCAAAAAAGAGAAGCCCCATTCATTACATTTGGATGCGTGATTAAACACCCACTAGCAGCTGCCAATAAACGAGCAGTAGGGATCCCATCCCCAGCATAACCTCCTATTTCACAACCAATCCCAGTAGGAATAACTAATAAAGATGGCAGTGGAGAGGCAACGCTCAATGTCTTAGGAAACAATTACAATAGCTTCTATCTTCAAAGATCTCGAGAATGGTGATATTTCAGAAGAATTAATGCTTACAACAGCCCACCTCAAAGGATCTCCATGAGTTTTCAATGCGTCTAGCGCAAATGACCTAAGGCCTTGGATAGGTATTTCTAAAGGCCATTCCAAATTTAATTCAAGAGACTTAAGTCTCACTAGTACCTCTAAGTAACTAAAAACATATTTTAAACACTTGCACCACCTACGACCTCAAGAATCTCTTGAGTAATTGCAGCCTGGCGTGCCTTGTTATATGTCAGATTCAATGTTTTAGCTAATTCCTTTGCATTATCACTGGCATTATTCATTGCCGTCATTCGGCTGGCCAACTCAGAAGCAGCTGCTTCCTGTAGCGCTCTAAGTAGTTGATTTTGCAAATACAGAGGCAAAAGGGCATTTAACAATTGATCAGGACTCTGCTCAAACACAACATCAGAAGATAATTTTGGTTCTTCATTAGGAGGTGCAGAATCCTTCTCAATAACTAGACGACTACCTTTAGTAGTGATTCTAAAAATCTCATCATCTTCTAAAGCAATTCCTTGGGGATCTAAAGGAAGAAGAGTCTGAACTACTGGATTACAGCTAACCAAGCTAATAAACTTTGTATATATAATCTCAACTCGATCGGTACTTCCTGAGAGAAACTCAGATAAGACTTGGCTAGTTGCTCCCTCTGCATCCTTAGATGTGGGAACTTGTTCTAAATCTTGAAAAGAAGCACTAATTTTATATTGACTACTCCTATTTTGAAAATAAGTAATTGCTTTACGACCAATTAAAACCAAATCAACTTGAAACCCTTGCTCTTTTAGTTCGCTATAACGCTGCTCAGTCCTCTTAATTACATTGGTATTGTAACCTCCACATAAACCTCTATCTCCAGTCACTGCAAGTAAAGTTACCTGTTCTACGTCGCGCAATTTAAGTAGCGGGGAATCAGCAGCCTCAAATTGCATTCGTGACTGAATGTTTTCAAGAACTCTTGCTAAGCGATCCGCGAATGGTCGACTTCTAAGTACTTGCTCTTGAGCTCGTCTTACTTTGGCAGCTGCTACAAGTCGCATTGCCTCGGTAATCTTGCGGGTGTTTTTAACAGAAACAATTCTGTCTCTAATTTCCTTTAGGTTTGCCATGAATAAAAAATCTCCTGGATAACCGCAGGTTTAAGCTGCTGCCAACAATGAGTTTTTAACCTCGGTTATAGACTCTTTTAAAACGGACTCCATCTTTTCATTCAGCTTCTTTTCAGATAAAACTGAATTGATATACTCAGCTTTACTTGTTTTTAAATATTCACGCAGTTCAGCAGCAAATTGTGTGACTTGCTCGACTGGAACTTCATCAATCAAACCTTTAACACCTGCATAAACAACTGCTACTTGCTCAGCAAGATTCAAAGGGGCAAATTGAGCTTGCTTCAGAAGTTCTCTTAACCGTTTTCCTCTTTCTAATTGCTGCTGGGTAGCTTCATCTAAATCAGACGCAAACTGAGAAAAAGCTGCAAGCTCATCAAATTGAGCTAATTCAAGCTTCAAAGTACCTGCTATCTTTTTAATCGCTTTGGTTTGAGCAGCACCACCAACACGACTAACAGAAATACCAACATTGATTGCAGGTCTTAACCCTGAGTTAAACAGATCTGCACTTAAGAAAATCTGCCCATCTGTAATAGAAATAACATTGGTAGGAATATATGCAGAAACATCACCTGCCTGAGTTTCAATTATTGGCAATGCTGTCATCGATCCACTGCCCATTGCATCTGAAAGTTTTGCAGCTCTTTCAAGCAAACGACTATGACAATAAAAAACATCCCCTGGATAAGCCTCACGACCAGGTGGGCGACGCAAAAGTAGCGACATCTGACGGTAAGCCTGGGCTTGCTTGGTTAAATCATCGTAAATAACCAAAGTCGCCTTACCTTGATACATAAAATGTTCAGCTATGGCTGCCCCTGTATAGGGAGCTAAGTATTGCAGAGCTGCAGCTTCAGATGCACTCGCATTTACAACAATTGTGTAATCAAGAGCTCCCTTTTCACGTAAAACTTCTACTACTTGAGCTACAGAAGCTGATTTTTGGCCAACAGCTACATAGACACAAACAACATCTTGTCCCTTTTGATTGATGATTGTATCAATTGCAATAGCTGTCTTACCTGTTTGACGATCACCAATAATTAATTCACGCTGACCCCTCCCAATTGGGATCATTGCATCAATAGAAGTAATACCTGTTTGCATAGGCTCATGCACAGACTTCCTTTTAATAATTCCAGGTGCTAATGACTCAATCAGACGAGAATCACTTGTCGCAATATCCCCGTTACCATCTACAGGCTGGCCAAGAGGGTTTACTACCCTTCCTAGCATTGCATCCCCTACTGGAACAGAAGCAATTTTTCCAGTTGCTTTAACAGTACTTCCCTCTTGTATTCCTATACCTTCTCCCATTAAAACAGCTCCAACGTTATCATCCTCTAGATTTAAAGCGATACCTTCGGTTCCATCTTCAAACTCAACTAATTCCCCAGCCATGGCTTTTTCAAGACCATAAATTCTTGCAATTCCATCACCGATCTGTAGGACGGTACCTACATTGCTTACGGAAACAGATTTATCGTAATCAGCAATCTGTTTCTTCAGAATTGAACTGATTTCGTCAGGACGTATAGAAACCATGAGAAAAAGAGTAATTAAAGAAGGGAAGTGGTGAGATAGGAAAGCTTAAAAGCAATCAACGATTGAGCTAGTTTACCTTTGCTAGCGCAAGTCCCAGTCGACGCACTTGGCCAGAAAGGCTTGCATCGATTACCTTGGAACCAACATTAATAACGAAACCACCAATTAGGTCAGGATCTACTTTTAGATTGACTTCCAAATTGTCAGTCCCAGCTAATGATTGCACAGTCTTAAGAATTTCAGATTGTTGATTTTCATTCAACGCCGTCGCAGAAATCACTGTTGCAAGAGCAATGTTGCGTTGTTCACGATAAAGCTCAAGCAATCTCTGAAGAACAGCGTCCAACAAACCTATGCGCTGCCTATCAGCTAATAACTTCAACAAGTTTAGAAAAGAAGGGGTCACTTCATCTGCAAAAATCTTTTCTAGAACTGCTTTTTTAGTTTCAACTTCAAGTACAGGTGAAGACATAGCATCACTAAATTCTGAAGATTGGTCCCAAAGCTCTAATAAAGATTTTGATTGAGCAACTACTTCATCCACTTCATTGCGACTTTCAGCAACTTGCAGAAATGCTTCTGCATAAGGGGTAGTAATAGTATTTAAAAGAGGCATTAAATATCTCCAATATTTTTGATGGATTGTCTTAAAAACTTATCTTGAGCTTGGTCATCCAGTTTTCCAGAAAGATCAGATAAAGCCTTTTCAATCGCCATTTTTGCAGCCTCTCTACGTAGTTGTGCACTTACCCTTGATGCCTCTAAATTCAGGTCAGAAGCTGCCCCTTGCTTAATTCGTGCCATTTCCTCAACAGTACGTTTTTCGCTTTCTAAACGAATGGCTTCTGCTCTTAACTTGCAATCGTCACGAATCTGATCTGCTTTTTGCTGGGCAGATGCGAGATCTAACTTAGCTTGCTGAAGAGCTTGGGAAGCTTCAGATAATCGTTCTTCAGCATCTTTAAGATCCTGTAAAATTGAAGAACGACGTCTTTCTAAAATAGCTCCCAAAAAATTAGGAAGAAATTTGTAAAGACCAAAAACAACAACTGCAAGATTTAGAATATTTGTCTCAAATAAATTGAGATTCAATCCAAAACCTTCAGTTGCAAAAAATAGAGGGTCAATCATCATTTGGCTGACATTAATCTTTGGACTATCAAATCTCCAAGCTTGTCAGAATCTGACTTGAGCTGCTTAAGAGCTGACTCTCTTTGAGAATTAATCTCATTTCTAGCATTTTCTCTAGAAGCATTAGCTTCAGAAGTTGCCAATGCCAAAGCCTCTTTATAAAGCTTTTCAGAGTCTTCTTCTGCCTCAGAAATAATCTTTTGTGCCGCCCTTCGTGCTTCCTTAAGTTGATTTTTTAAATCATTTTCAAGAATTTCAACCTCTTGAAGCCTTTTCTTCGCATCAAGTCGAGTTGTTGCTACATAGTTCTCTCTCTCTTCAACCACCCTACCAACGGGTTTAAAGAAAAGAGCATTAAGAATAAATGTGAGAAGGACAACCTGGGCAGCCATAAGAGGCAAGGTTGCATCGAAGTCAAATAGACCTCCTTCACTAGCACCAAACAGAAGCAAGCTTGTCATGGGAAGGGGCATCAAGTTAGAGCGAATCTTAAAAGTCTTAAGGACTTAGAGAAATAATTTTTCAAATCGTTTTGAGGTAGATCTAAAAACATTGCTTAAAGATCAACCTCGATTTGAAAGTATTTAGCCAGCAAATGGATTGGCAAAAAGCAGAACCAAAGCAACCACAAGGCCATAAATGGTTAGCGATTCCATAAAAGCGAAAGAAAGAAGCAAAGTACCTCTAATCTTGCCTTCTGCTTCAGGCTGACGGGCAATGCCCTCTACTGCGCCTTGTGCAGCGCTACCTTGACCGATACCAGGGCCAATAGCCCCTAGGCCTACAGCTAAACCAGCGGCAACAACAGAAGCGGCGGTAGTAATGGAATCCATAATGAAGTTAAGGATGTAAAGCGCCTTCTAAGCGCGTTTTTAAAGAGAAAACGAGAGTTTATACCTGCGAGGGGGACATCTCATAGTTAATTAAGATGGGCCAAAAATGAATCCGACCTAAGCGCAAGGGATTTGCCAGAAAAATTAAAATTGTCTAGCAACAAAAGTTTTGATTAATGATGCTCTTCGACTGCCTCACCAATGTAGTAAGCAGCAAGAGTTGCAAAAATCAGGGCCTGAATAGCACTAGTAAACAAGCCAAGGAACATTACAGGAACAGGGAGAACAAGTGGTACTAGAAAAACAAGTACAGCTACAACTAATTCATCAGCCAAAATGTTCCCAAATAAACGGAAGGAGAGTGAAAGAGGTTTAGTGAAATCCTCAACAATCTTGAACGGGAGCATGATTGGCGTGGGATGCACGTAGTACTCGAAGTAACGCAATCCTTTGTTGCTCAAGCCCGCATAGAAGTAAGAAAGTGAAACCAACAGGGCTAGTGCGACAGTTGTGTTTATATCTGCCGTAGGTGCACCTAACTCTCCACTAGGAAGTTCAATTAACTTCCAAGGAATCAAAGCTCCTCCCCAATTGCTCACAAAAATGAACAAGAAAAGGGTTCCGATAAAAGGCATCCAGTCTCTATAGACCTTTTCTCCAATTTGAGTGCGTGCTAAGTCACGAATGTAATCCCATAGGAATTCAAGAAGGTTCTGCAGACCTCTAGGGTCGCGCTCCATCTTTTTAGTGCCAACCACAACAAGGGTTAGTAATGCACCTATAAGAATCCAAGAGGTCATAAAGACCTGACCATGAATCCTTAAATTTCCTATCTGCCAGTAAAGATGTTGGCCAACTTCAAGGGCAGCAAAAGGCAAAACAAATGGAGAGGTACCCATTTTTAATGAAATTAAAAGTCGCTAGAACGACATTGTGTCTTGATCAAGCCGTCATACCACCCTTCCAATAAATCAATAGATGTTTAAGCAGATGGCTCAAGCAAAAACTGAATAATTAAAGATGGTTTATAAAGCAAGAAACCAACCAAAGCAGGTATTAACTGAAGTTCTGGCAGTTTTGTAACAACCAAAACGAGTACTACCGGAACAAGCAATTGAAATTTACTCACGGAAGTTGAATTTTTCCCAAGAGAACCAATACTTTTAGCGAGTAATCGCAAATAAAGGATCCCAGAAAATGCTCCTAGAAAAAGACTAATAGCAGCATGATAATCAACAAAAATGATCGTAAACATGCCTGCAAAGGCTGTAACAACGAAAGTTAGTTTGAATATGCGTTGCTGAAGCGACACATATTCATTTACTGAAGATCTGGAATGGTTTCCAGGAATTTCAGTTTCAATCGAAGGCTTTAGTTCTTTGCTGGTTTCTGTATTTGGACACACGAAAGGTACTCCAGTAGGAGAGTTCTTTTCAGGTGTATAAAGTCCGGATGCCAACAAAAGGCTCCAATGCTCCAAAGGCCCGGGGAATCTACCATGCAGATAGGTAAAAAAACCGTATTATTGCCTCAATGCCCCTTAAAATATTATTTATTGTACCAAAAATGGCTCTATTGAAGAAAAACTATTTTTCAACAGCAATTAACATCCTAAAAACTTAAGCAAATTTTGATTAAATCAATGCAAGAAATAATTATAAGGTTTTAGAAATAATAGAATTTTTATATAACCAGAAATTTCAAGAAAGACTTCTTTTCTTAAGCATATTTTCTCTACCTTTAGATCAATAAATACAATTGAACAATTTCAATCTATTTCAAAAAAATATTTTGTTCCTGATAATAGTTGGCAGACAAGAGTTTTAACGTCTCAATAGGTGAACTGATCTAAAACAATGCCTTGAGAAGTTCCACTGTAAAAAGGATCGATCAAGGCTCTGTCCCAAAAAAGATTTCTAACAAGTGCCTAGCAAGAAAAGTAGATAATACTTCTTTCTGGCAAAGGCTTATTCCACTTCCATGGAGTCTTTGGCCTTCTGAAGCAAGATTATTATTAGCACTTATGCTTTTCTGGAGTATTGCTGGTCTTTTTATTCTTGGTTCAGCAAGTTGGTGGATGGCTAGTAGAGAAATGGGTGATGGAAGTTATTTCATCAAAAGACAAATGGTCTGGCTTTTGTGTGGTTGGACAATTGCTTGGCTAGCAATCTCAATCAAAATTAGGCAATGGCTCAAGATCTCTAAATTTTGTCTAATTATTTGCATACTATTAGTTGGAGCAACACTTGTATTTGGAAGCACAATAAATGGTTCATCCCGTTGGCTTATTTTAGGTGTATTTAGGGTGCAGCCTTCAGAATTAATTAAACCTTTTTTAATTCTTCAAGCAGCAAACCTTTTTGCTCAATGGAAACGTATAAAAAATGGCCAAAAGCTTTTAGAACTAAGCCTTTTTGGAATAGTAATCATATTAATTTTAAAACAGCCAAACCTAAGTACAGCCGCATTAATAGGAAGTCTCATCTGGATGATGGCCCTTTCGGCAGGAGTGCACTTTCGTAGCCTCATAGCATCTGCATCTTTAGGGGCCTCACTCGGCGTATATAGCATTGTCAGACATGAGTATCAGCTTCTTCGTGTTACCTCTTTTCTTAATCCATGGGAAGACCCTCAAGGCAATGGCTATCAACTAATACAAAGCCTTCTAGCAATAGGCTCAGGAGGCATGTTTGGTGAAGGATATGGACTCTCTACTCAAAAACTTCTTTATCTTCCTTTCTTAAATACTGACTTTATATTTTCTGTTTTTGCAGAAGAGTTTGGATTTGCTGGTTCATTTATGCTGATTATATTTTTGCTATTAGTTGCATTCCTTGGCTTAAGGATATCTCTATTTAGTCGAAATAATTACTCAAAGCTAATAGCAATTGGATGTAGCACAATAATAATAGGTCAATCTATTCTTCATTTAGCTGTTACATCAGGATCAATTCCAACTACAGGCCTCCCATTGCCTTTTATTAGTTACGGAGGAAACTCCTTAATTTCAAACTTTCTAATTGCAGGGATATTGCTTAGATGTTCGCTTGAGTCGACTGGTCTAATTGGTGGATTAAAAGTTAAGAAGAAGCTCAATCAGATATTCTAAAGCTTAAATTTAGCTAACTAATAAATACTATTACTATCACTTTTCTAAATCTTGCTATATCTGATTTAGCTCAAAATGCTGAACAATTAATTATTCATGGATTGAGCTCTCCTAATCCTGTAACTCTTATAATTGTTTTTGCAAGTGGCCTTTTAACTAGTCTTGGACCATGTTCCTTATCTCTATTGCCGGTTACAACAGCATACTTAGCGGGATTTAAAACTAATCAAGCGCCTTTCCAAAGAAGCCTAATGTTCTGTAGTGGCATTGTTCTTTCTTTAGTCATATTAGGGAGTCTAAGTGGTCTACTAGGGAAAATTTATGGTCAACTGCCTTTTGAAATTGGAATACTTGTCCCATTCTTTACAATTCTGATGGGACTAAATCTTCTAGGGATTTTTAAAATAAGACTTCCAAATGGACCAGATCCTGACTTCTGGAAAGATAAAATCCCAAAACCACTTACCCCAATTGCAGTAGGGCTAATCTTTGGCATGGCATCCTCACCATGCACTACACCAGTCATTGCGGTTTTACTTGCTTGGATAGCTGAGAATGGGAACCCTATAACTGGTGTTGTATTTCTTGCTTGTTTTGGTTCCGGACAAGTAATACCTCTGTTATTAGCTGGTACTACTGCAGCAACAATTCCTAAGCTTCTAGAAATGCGAAGAGTCAGCAACTGGATACCTTATTTAAGTGGAATGATTTTCCTAATAGCAGGCGTTTTAAGTCTCTTTTCACGCTGGGTTTAAATACATGAAATATTTGCGTCGAATCCTGAACTGGCTTTCAAGCTTAAAGATCGCAATTATTTTAATACTTCTAATTGCTATAGGAAGTGCGTTAGGAACTGCTCTTCCTCAAGGAGCTCCACCAGGTTTGTACCTCAACAAATACCAAACCTCTAAATTCCTTGGGTTAATAGATGGGAAATTACTACTAAATCTGCAATTAGATCACATTTACTCAAGCTGGTGGTTCTTAAGTCTTCTTAGCTTGCTATCAATATCACTAATAGTATGTAGCTGGAAAAGGCAGTGGCCTGCTTTAAAAAGAGCAATTGATTGGATTGATTATAAAGATCCTAAACAAATTCAAAGATTAGCAATCTCTAAGACTTTTACGATTCAAAAGTCCTCTCCAGGCATTCAAAAATGGGAAGATTACTTAAATAAAAACGGCTGGAAAGTACAAAGAAATAAATCTCGCCTAGCTGCTCGTAAAGGAGCCATAGGTAGAGTAGGTCCTCCTTTAGTACATTTTGGTCTAATTTTACTTATTATTGGAGCAACTTTTGGTGTTCTAAGCGGCCAAAAGTTGGAGAGATTTCTTGCTCCCCAAAGATCACTTGATC
>QCKH01000009.1 GCA_003215475.1 Prochlorococcus sp. AG-409-L21 | reverse complement strand
TTTATTTCGATGTGGACAAATTGGCTAAAGAAGTACAATATGTTACTGACACCAAATGTGTTGAAGTGCCTAGTGAATCACATAACATAGACGAAGAATTCGCACAATTAAAAATAGATGTCACTAAATATGAAATGTATAGAGATTTAATGGGATCGTTATTAAGTTATAATGACATAGTAGATGATAAATTAGGGATGGTTGGATTAAATCAATTACCAATACCATTTAAGTTATCATTCAATACATTATTAATGAAAGGAATTTTAAAAGAATTATAATAAAAATTAACAAAAAACAAAAATTATGAGTGAAGAAACAAATAATGAGACAAATAGTACCGTAAAAGAAACTATTCAAAAAATAGTTAATAAAGATTTCGGTATTTATTTTTTCACACTAGATACAAAAGGAAACCCAACGGCTGGTGTGGCAACTATTTATGAACATGTTAAAATTTTAAGAGAATTAGGTTTTAATGCACAAATTTTACACGATAAAAATGATTATAAATTAAGGGGTGATGATGAAGGTATGGGTATTGCTGAATGGTTAGGTGAAGAATATGCAGAATTACCACACATTTCTATAGAATCCCAACAACTTCAAGTTGGACCACAAGATTTTGTTGTTATTCCTGAAGCATTTGCTAGTATAATGAAACAAACTGTTAATTTTCCATGTAAAAGAATAGTGTTTCTACAATCTTATGAATACGTATTTGAAATGTTAGAAATAGGTGAAAATTGGAATGCTTTCGGAATCAATGAAGTAATCACTACTAACGAAAATTTAAAAACGTATATTGAATCTATATTTAGAAATTTAGTTACAGAAATAGTACCATTAGGTATTCCTAATTATTTTACTAACAGTGAAAAACCAAAAGTACCTACAGTGGCAATTTCTGCTAGAGATAAAAGAGAAATTTTAAAAATAGTTAAAGTATTCTTCCAAAAATACCCACACTATAGATTTATAACATTTAGAGATATGTCAGGATTACCAAGAAAAGAATTCGCTAAATCATTAGCAGAATCTTTCTTAGGTGTTTGGGTGGACGAATTATCAAGTTTTGGTACATTTCCATTAGAGGCAATGAAATCAAAAACTCCGGTAATTGGTAAAATACCAAGAATGGTTCCTGAGTGGATGGGTTCATTAGATGAAAATGGTGCACTTAAACTAAATGATAACGGTGTTTGGGTTACTAACCTAAATGCGATTCCTGATATGATTGCAACAATGGTAGGGTTATATTTAGAAGATGCGTTACCACAAAATGTTTTAGAGTCTATGAAAGAATATGAAGACAAATATAATGAAGAAGATGTGAAACAACACATTAAAGAAGTTTATAATCGTATATTTGCTAGAAGACTTGCTGAGTTAGGGGTTATTGGTGAAAAAGAAACGAATAAAGTTGAAGAAGTTACAACAGAATCATAAAAAAAAATAAAAAAGAATATTATGGCAACAGATATAAGTTTAATTATTCCTATACACAAATTAGATGATAGTGTTAGTGAATATTTTGGAAAAGCAATTAATAGTATAAGTGATCAAAAAACATTACCTGACGAAGTGTTAATAGTAAGATCAAATGATAAAAAATTAACTAAATTTTTAGAGTCTTTTGATTATGGTAAAATAGAAGACATAGTAAAAGTAATAGAAAATGAAACAGGTGATTACGATTTTCAATCACAATTAAATTATGGGGTTAGTCAAACTACTACCACGTATTTTTCGTTTTTAGAATATGATGATCAATTATCACCTATTTGGTTGGATAATGTAGTAAAGTATAGAGAATCATACCCAGAAGTTGGTGTATTCTTACCAATTATTTTCGAGTGTGATGAAAATGGTCAATTTATATCATTCACAAACGAAAATGTGTGGGTACAAAATGTTTCAGAAACAATGGGTTTTATTGATAATAATACTCTACAAAAAGTACAGAATTTTAACTTCGATGGTATGGTAGTTAATAAAGAAACATATGTAGAACACGGTGGATTAAAGAAAAATATGAAATTAACATTTACTTATGAATTTTTATTAAGGTTAAGTTATTTAGATATCCCAATTATGGTTATCCCAAAATTAGGTTATAAACATATCAATAATAGGGGTGGATCTTTATTTGATGAATATAAAAATACTGTTAATGTTTTAGAAAGTAAGTTTTGGTTAAACAAAGCGAAAAAAGAATATTTTTTCACTGAAGATAGAGAAATAACATACGATGTAGAAACCGTATAGATGTCAGAGGAAGCGAAAAAAAGGGGTAGAAAAAGAACTACTAACCTATATTTTGGACCTGAAGAAGAAGCTGCGGTAGTAGAATTTCTTACCTGTGAAGACGAACACAAACGAAACAAAATATATAATAGTAGTTTAAGACACCCTTTAAATAAAATGATAGAGTCTATCATTAGGAGGTATAAGTTATACCGAAAGGATATGGAGTTTGAGGATTTACATGCTGACACACTTTCTTTTTTGGCGATGAAAATGAGTAAGTTTGAACCTGAACAAGGTAAGAAAGCTTATTCATATTTCGGAACGATATGTAAAAATTATCTATTAGGTCAATTATTAAAATCGGATAAAAGAATGAAAACAGATTTATCATATGATGATGTATATAAATCTGTAGAAGAAATGGATGATTACCAATATTCATTAGAAGATGGTGATAAAACACCTTTAGAAGAATTTATAAGAGAAATATCTGCAAATGTAAAAGCAGAGATAGAACATGGTAAATTAAGTGAAAACGAAATTTTAGTAGGTAATGCACTAATTCAAGTTTTAGATAACTGGGAAACAATATTTGAACAAGTAGAAAGTGGGAATAAATATAATAAAAATTTAATACTTGCGTATATCAGAGAATTATCCGGGTTAACAACCAAAGATATTAGAGTGTCGATGAGAAGATATAAGAAAATTTATAGTGCTTTAAAAGGTTTTAAAATAGATAAGGGGCTACTATAATTTTATTTTTCAGGTATTTATATATAAAATATATCTTATGGGAAGACCAAAAAAAACTAAAATAAATTTAGATAAGTCTAGCTTACAAGAATTTATGCAAGAAATTTATAACGATTGTGTAAACGTAATGAATAGTGCTAGAAAAGAACTAAATGAAAGAAAAAATAGGGCAGAAATAGAAGATATTAATGATGAGTCCCAAATAGGTAAAGTTAATAACGATACTTTAAAAATTATTGAAGCAACTATTGATAGGAAATTAGCGCTAGCTAAATTACAAAGTCAGATTGTTGACAACAATGATAAAAATTCAGAAACCACCAAACAAAGTGGGGATAGTACATTGACTGATGATGATAAATCATTATTACGAGAGTTATTTGAGGAACAAAAACAAAAAAATAATAATAACTACGATTTAGACTAAAAATATGGCATCTCAAGACCCACAAAAATTAAATAAAATTTGTGATCAGATAGAAACCCTTAAAGAAAAATTGGCGATTAAACAAAAAATAATCGATCAAATAAAAACTTTAAAGGCTCAATGTAATGGTGCCCCAACATTTACCGTAGACGCTTCTTTACCTTCCTTAAATATTAATTTTGCAATTTTTTATTTTCTAAGAGATATTATTGCAGTATTAGGTGATTTAAATCTAAATGAAATTAGGGCAAGAATTATTAATTGGTTAGTATCTATTATTGAACCTTTACAAAAAAGAATAGGAGATTTACTCAAAAGTAGATTAAAAAGTTGTTATACTTGTCAAGTTGAACCATCAATAGGTGGATGGTTATTTGTAACTGACCCTGCTACCGGACAAGATGGAATTGGGTGGAATATTAGGGTAGAAGATATAGATGAGAGATGTCTATTTAAAATAAATCCAAACAGTGAGTACGGAAAAATGAAATATGACGATGGGTTTAATTCTTTTTTGTGGGATGTTATCCAACAATCTCCCAATACTTTAACGTGGACTAACCCAAATAATGGTAGGGCTATTGTACATGTTACTTTTTTAGAAAATTCACCAACCGCTTTTACTGAAGGTAGTACTAATTCTCCTCAAATCTCTTCACCTGAAACTAATGTGTTTAATTTTAAAATAGATGATTATTATCAAACTAAAACATTAACAGATTTTACTATAGAATATATTGATAGTATTTTACCTTTGTTTGATATACAAAGGTTAATGCCGCAAGCGTTAGACAGTACTTTTGGTACAATATCCAAAGAATTAAGAGAGAGTAAGGGAGATGCTTGTTTACAACAAGAAGCGGAAGTAGATGCATTATTAGATCAATTAATGGAATTTGGTATTGATGATGAAGAAGTAGTTGTAGATGATTCTTTTTATGAATTTGACTCAAAAACTGTAGTTAATATAAAACAAACAGTAGAAAATAGAAAAAAAGGTAAATTAGTGTTTACGGATTGTTGTAATAAAAAAAGTGCATCAATTTCACCTCAAACCGTAAGTGAATTAAATAATAGCTTAAGTGACCCAACAATTACTAATGATAAAAAAGTGGAGATATTACAATCTACTATGGGTAGTGTTATTTCACAATCAAGTAATAATGTTGCTGCTGCAGATAAAGACAAAGCAGGGTTTGAAGTATTAATGACTATGATTGGTAATATTATGAGAGATATATGGAATTTAACCAACACACCAAAAAATAAGTGGTTGAATCAATTTATGAATTATATTACTAATGGAGATTACCCCAAAAAAAGTGGTAATTTAAGAAGTATAAGGGAATATTATAAAATAACAAATTGTGTACAAAAAAGTTTAGTGGGTGAATTACTAAAAAAACTATTTTATGAATTATTTATTCCATGGATTTTAAGGAATTTACGACCAATTATATTATGTGTTATTGGTAAACTACTAAAAGAAAAACAACAGAACTATCAATTATCAGTACAATCATTAATACCAGGAGTACAAGTACTACCTGATGATTTAAGAAAAAAGATTTTTGACGCATTAGGTAAAGCGAAAGACGCAACTAGTACGTTTAGTAATAAATACACCAATCTCGGAGAGGTTAAATCTTCTATTGGGTTAAAAGGTGAAGGATTAGGAAAATTTTGTTAATATGGCAGGAATTACATCATTAGATACAATAGCTAAATTTTTTCAGTCGATAATTACCCCTCCGACTCCCTTACCCCCAATAACTAAGGAACAAATAGCATTAGGGATGCCTTTACGTCCTGGCTTAAGTGCACAAAAAATATGGTCAAACATTAAAGAAAGAAAAACACAAGCAGGTGTACCTGCCGTTCCATCAGAGGAAGATTTAGCGATGGAAATGATAAGGGTTGAAGAAATTGTTAAAGCATTATTAACAGATGCAAAAATAGAGATAGTAATACCAGAAACACAAATAAAAGTTACTGTATATAGTATTACACCTGCCGGACCAACCCCAATAGGTTTTGGTATTAATGATCAACCAGTTATTGGAAAAGCGAAAGGAATGGGTATAATAAGGTAATTATGGAAAAAGAAAAAGAAATAATAAAATGGGAGGAAATGTCTAATTCAAACATTCAACATGAATTAGAAAGTATAAGAGAATACCATAATTCTTTAAAATCTCAAATTATAAAATTAATAGATAAAGTTAAAGAACTAGAAAAAGAATATTATTTAGGTAACACTATTTTAGATAAAAGACATAAAGGAATTAATTAATGGCAACAGGTAACGAAACATATAAAAAAATAGATAGGAAGTCATTACCCCTAATACGTATAGGGGAAGTTGTAGATGTGGATGACCCTAAAAGAACTGGGAGAATTAAAGTACGTATAGATGGGATAGATAAGGATGATGTTTTAACAGAATCTTTACCATATTGTGTACCCTTAGTACCTCGTTATTTAAATATTATGCCTAAAATAGGTGAAATAGTATTAGTTTTTCAATACGAACATAGAAAAGGTGTTAAATATACTGAATTTTCATCTCAAAGATTTTGGATAGGACCCGTAATCTCCCAAATAAATAAATTAGAAAACGACCCTAAAACACAGGCTCGATCAGTAATGACTGGTGGGCAATTAGAATTACCTGAAATAAGAGTTAAAAATACTCCTGGTGCATATCCTGATTCTGAAGATATTGCACTTCAAGGGAGAGACAATACTGATTTAATTTTTAAAGAAGGTGAAATATGGTTAAGAGCCGGAAAATATAAAGATACCGTAGATAAAAATGAATTTAACGATAGAGATTTAGGGTATATACAAATAAAATATGGTGGGGAAAATCTAGTTAGAACATTAGAAGACAAAGTGATAACTAATTATGTCTATGATAGTGCTGACACACTAATAGATGTTAAAATAGATACTTTAACACAAAGCAATGAAGTATTAGGTGGAAATTTAACACCTAATGAATACAAAGAAAGTACAAAAAATATTTTAAGAATAAAAGTTAGTAACACTAAAAATAATAGTGTTATTATAGAACAAGACTTTTTAAATCCTGGATTTCCTACTAGGGAAGAAGCGGTTACTACTGCTAGTGGTATTATTAAAGCATATACTAATGGGAAATGGAAATTAAAATCTAATGCTAATGAAATATTAAATGAATTTGGTGGTGATGAGGCAGTTAAAAATGGGGTTGCTTTTTTTAAGGGGAATAAAAAAGAAATGAAAAAAACAATAAAAGTAGTAAAATTAAAACCCAATCAAGATAAATCTGGTAGTGTAATTAATATGGTAGCAAATAAAATAAATTTAATTAGTCATGATGGATCACATACTTTCGATTTAACCAACCCTGAAAAATTAATTACTACTGAAGAACAAGAAATAATTAACAATGAAGCACACCCATTAGTTTATGGAGATAGGTTAGTAGAATTCTTAGAATTAGTTAAATCTTATGTCGCAAATCATATCCATAATTATCATGGAATGCCCGCTACTGAGTTGCCTAATAAAGTTAACGTTTTAAATTTTGACTTAGATAGTATATTAAATAAAAACATTAACAGTAATTAGGATATTTATATATAAAAAAGATGGTAATAAGGACGTACATAGAAAAAAATAATACTATAATAAAAGATAGTGACGTAAATACTGGGAGAAACCCAATTGCTGAACTATATTATGGAGGTAAATTAAGTACCACTGATTATACAAGACATTTATTATATTTCGATATAGATGGACTAAAAGAAAAATATAATAACGGTGAATTTGGGGATTTATCCAAAATAAAACATACATTGAGAATGTGTAATAGTTCATATTTTGATAGGAATTTACAAGCACAAGAGGCATTAGACGAAAAACAAAGAACTTCATCATTTGATTTAATGTTATTTAGAATAAATCAAGATTGGGATGAAGGAACAGGTTATGATTACCAAAGATTTGTTACATTAGAAAGTGATAACAATATAACTTATGTACAAAGTGCGAGTAATTGGTTATACGCACAAACATTATCACCTTGGAGTCAGGAAGGAGTATATTCGGCAGAAACTTATTGTTTATTTAATGGGGATACTGGTTCCACTTGTGAAGGACTAACAGGGTATACTACTGAGACACCATCAGTAACAGGTATTACAGTTACTACACAACATTTTGATAAAGGTAATGAAAATATTGAAATGGATATGACTGATGAGGTTAATAGTTTAATAACTGGTGGGACACCCAACTATGGTTATGGTATTGCATTTGTACCACCAATCGAACAAATTATTACCAGTCCGGCACAATATGTTGGTTTTTTCACTAGACACACTCAAACATATTACCAACCATTTTTAGAAACAATCTACAATGATCCGATTAAAGATGATAGAAAAAACTTTTATAAAAATAAAAATAATAAAATTTATTTATATAGTAATGTGGGGGGTGAACCAACCAACTTAGATGCAAATCCTAGTGTCACTATTTACGACAATGAAGGTAATGTATTTTCCGCTATTACTTCAGCACAAACCATTCAAGTTACTACTGGTATTTATTATGCAGAAGTATTTGTCCCTCAATCGGCAGATGATGGTGTGTTATATAGCGATGTTTGGGGTGATTTAGTAGTAGACGGTATTAGTATTAGTGATGTAGAATTAAGTTTCGAAATTAAATCAGAAACACAATATTATCAAGTAGGGGATAATGAATCATTACCAGTGGATTATGCAATGTCACTTAGTGGGGTTAAAAGAGATGAAAGAATTAAAAGAGGGGACATAAGAAAAGTACTAGTATCTGCTCGTTTACCATTTACAATAAATGAAAGTAAAGTAATAGATAATTTACAATATAGATTATGGGTTACAGAAGGTAATACTCAAGTTAATGTAATCGATTGGCAAGATGTTAATATGGCATATCTTAAAAATTATTTCCTTTTAGATACTTCATGGATGATACCAAATAAGTATTATTTAGATATTAAATTAACATCAAATCAAGAAGTAAAACATTATACTGATGTTATGAGTTTCCAAATAGTTAATCAAGTAGACAAATTACACTGATTTTAGACGTTTTTAGGGGTTTTTAGGTAGTCTTATATGTATATACATATAAGACAGGATTTACGTCATTTAATCCCTTTTCTCCCCTTTTCCATAAATAAACGTCATTCCATTGACTGATAACCTAATTTTTTCTACTAACATTTTAAGAAATTCAATGATATTTTCTTTAGAAAGGGGTGTAGGTAATTTTATATCTTCTTGAAATAAAGTACCTGTGTATCTATATACATCCCCAAAAGTAAATGTTGCTTCAGCTTTAACAAAATCTTTTGCTTTTGGATTTTCATCTTCATATGGTTCTAATTTCAGACTTGTCGTAAAACCCATCTCTCTTATGGTTGACCAATCAGCTTTAATAATGTCTTTTGGGTCTATAATATTATTCTCCATGACTGACACATATAAAGTAATTCCATTATAGCTAGACCATACGTGAGGTTCTGTTTTTATTTTAACTTCATTTGTTTCTTTTCTAGACTCCTCCAATTCACTATAATTTCTTGGTTCGAAACTCTGATATACGATACCAGGAATGACTTCATTTTCATTTTCTGTTTTCACAACATATTCTATGGGTGATAGATTAAAATTCCCTCCTTCATCTTGATTTTTATTAATATATTCATCTAAAATATTTCTAAACGCATAATTCATAAATAGATAACTTCTATTATCCTCTTTTCTAATGGGTTGGTATTCTTTAAACAATTTATCCCCATTCCAATAATAGGTAGACGCTAAACTATGTGCCACATCATAAGGTACTTCAAAAAATTCAATTAAGTATGCTGCAGCTTTCCATTTATCAAAATCCCATGAATTTTTCAATTTACCTGAAGCATAACCAAACTTATCATGCATTACTTTGATTAATTTCTTTTCTTGTTTAGTAAATTCATCACTTTTATCGATTAAAAGTGCTTCTAATAATACGTTTTTCTTTTTGATAATCATAGTGTGCTAATATAATAATAAATATCTATTAAAACAAAAAAAAAGGGTAGAAAATAAATTCCACCCTTTTTAATATTAAGTTGTATTATTAAGATTATCTTAATAAGTTAACATCAAATGTTACAACTCCATCAATTGTTACTGTACCATAGAAACGGTTATTAACCATTTTCTTAGCGTATCTAGTCATGATACCCTTAGTTGGTGCAAAGTTGAATGGGTTTTGTAACGTTGGAGTAAGTTGTAATGGTACGTAAGGTGCGTAAATGTACCCTGTGTCCAATAAAGACTTACCTTTATGTCCAACGATGATTGAGTTAGCAGGTGCATAAGGATCTCTGTATACAGTGTATCTTCCTCCTAATGAACCAATCTTCTCAATACCCATGTTGTATTGATCTTGCTCAGGTGCTGCGTTAGATACGTGGAAGTATTCTAAGTCATCAAAAATCGCAGAAGCTTCAGAAGAAACTACGATAAAGTTAGCACCACCTCTTAGAGTTGATTTATGAATTTGAGCTGATAATTGGTTAATTTTAGTGATTAACGTTTGATTCCACTCTTTTTGAGTGTAAGCGTTGAAACCACCACCGTTGTTAGCTCTTTTCCATCCGTTGTAATCCCATCTTAATGCCCAAGCTGCACCAGATCTTAAATCTCTAAGGATTTCCCTATCGATTTCAGCTGCTACCTGCTCAGATAATAAAGCCGTTAATTCAGCTTCAGCATCAATGTTATGGAATGCACTAACGTCTTGTGCTAATTCTGGCGACCAAGTTGCTCTTAGTTTTCTTTCAGTTACTGATACAACTACTTCGTCAAGTTCGAAAGAAACTTCTCCCATTTCTGTTGCGAATTCTAAAGTAGCATATGTTAACCAAGAAGCTGAGAATGATAATGATGTTGTTGACGTTCCACTAGCAGCACCGATGTAACCATCAAAAGAAGATGAAGTACAATCAACACACGCTGGGTGAGTTAAATCAACAGTTACTAATAAACATCCATCAGCATCACAGATATCGTCATAAGAAACAATACCTTTACCATATTTCTGTGCAGTTACATTAAACGGTACTGAATCACCAGCAGCGATAATTACATTACCATCTGGGTCAACAACGTCAGCACTTGCAACAATTCTTAATGAAGATAAGAAAGTTTCAGTATCCATTTCGTTTCCGTCAGGACCAGTTAATCTTCCAGCACCTTCTGATGTAAATCCAGTTACACACATAGAAAGACTTCTATATGAACCGTCAGCAGCTAATGGTTGATCAGCGTATGCAGTTGCAACAGTTTCACCGTTTGCACTTACAATTGCCCCACTAGTTGCAGTAACAGTACCACTAGCAGTACCTTTAGAAGCATCAAACATACCGTCATTATAGAATACATCATATAATGATTTCGCTAAGAATTCTGATACTGCATTACCGCTACAAGAACTGAATACACATTCTGGTAAAGAACCGTTAACCGCATTACCATTTAAAGGGTTGTGGTTTCTACCAGTTGTTTTTGGTACAAAGTAAAATAATTTTCCAATTGGCATGTTCATCGCTTGTACCGATACGATATCATTAGCCAATAATTTTGAGAATACCCTTCTTACGATAGGGAAAACTACAGTCTCGAAAGAACCAGATGACGCTGCATCTGTAGCTTCGTTTAATAATGCAGAAGCTTGGTTTTCGTATAACTGAGCGATGTTCTCTTTAACGTGACCTTTTAAACCTTCTAAGAATCCTAAAGAATCCCATTTACCGATGGTTTTAGATCTGATTTGTTTCAAGTGTTCAAGTCCGATATTTCCAACTTCACCTGAATTTAATAAATGTCCCATTTTTTGAGTTTTTTATTGTTTTGTTATTGTTATTTTTATGATATTTTTCTCATCAAATCTTTAATCGCAGTTATTTGTGGATCTACGTAAGCCGTAGATTCGTTTAAATCCGATTTAGAAGACTTAACAGTTTTATTAACTTTATTTTCTACAGATTCTGTAATTGGTGATTTAGAATCTAATTCACTTTTTACTGATTTGTAGATAGATTTAGATTCTTTGATACTTTCTGCACTATCAAACCTCTTTAAGATTTCCATCTTTTCAGTTTTAGTTGTAGAATGTTCAGTGAATAATCTATTTACGTATGCTAAATTTGTATTGAATAAAGCAACTTCGTTTAATTTATTCTTGAATACTTTAAGTGCACCTTTATACTCTTCGTTTTTGGCTTTTAACTCTTTGTATTCCTTCATAATTTTTGATTCTGCTACTTTTCCTACATTTTTTGGTGAAAGTGTTTTTCTAGATTTCTTAGATTCGTTAGCGTAAGATGTACCAGCTTTAGCACCGCTATATCTTTGTCTACCACCACCGTAAGGTCCACTCTGTTTATTATTTTGAGTTTTATCTTCAGTGATTTCATCTTCTTCATCTAAATCAACTATTTCCTCTTTTACTCTTTTAGAATAATCATCAGGTTCTCCTTGATCACCATGAGATGAACCATCATCTCCATGGTAAGTTGGATCAGTACCTTTGTAATTAGGATAATCACTGTGGTCTGCTGATTGATCACCTGCCATAGAACCGTCATGTTCTTTTACACTTTTAGAATAATCATCATGTCCTTGATCACCATGTGACTCACCATCATCTTTTGTTTCATAATCTGGATCAGTACCTTTGTAATTAGGATAATCTCTATGTGTAGCTGATTGATCACCTGCCATAGAACCGTCATGTTCATCAAGTTCTATTTCATAGATAATCTCTTCATCTATGTTTTTTCCACATCCTGCTTCTTCTTTCATACAATCAGACTCTTCGTCCATTTTGTCGTAAGATTCTTCATAATGCTCGTCACCTTCTTTAATGTAGTATTCAGCACCAGTTTCATTATCTGTTAAGTGGATTCCGTCTTCGTCCTTAACAACTTCAACTTCGTCTTCATCGCTCATTTTCTTAAATACTGCGATTACTTCTTCGTCAGATGCACCAGTTAAATCTAATTCTTCATCACCCATGTCTAGATCAGCAGGTAATTCAATATCTAATTCAACTTCGTCATCGTCTCCCGCTAAAGCGTCAAGATCGATATCTAAATCCATTAATTCAGACTCTTCAGAGTCAACTTCTTCAGTATCCCCTTCTGAATCTTCTCCAGCATCTGCTGGCATTTCTTCCATTTCTTCATCGGACCCTTCCACATCGATTACTTCTACTTCTTCGTCTTCCTGTTCAGTTAAAGACGACTCAACGATGTTCTCAATTTCTTGCTTCATATGAGCGGCAAGCATTTCTTTCGTATTGGCTTTTAAGGCATCCTCTAAAGACTTTGCTTCTAACAAAGCCTCTTCGATGATTGATTTTCTTTTTGTAGCCATTGTAAATTAAGTTTTTTTTTTACATTGTTATTATAATAAAATGCAGCACTAAATAGCGCCGTTTTTTTATAAATATATAAAAAATGATAAAAGTTTGATTTTACTGTGAATTTATTCTGACAAAAAATTATCTAAACTATCTAATAATAAATTTTTATCTTTAGTGTTTTTAGATTCGGACATTTGTTGCTCTCTTGAAGGTTCTTCATTATATATCCAAGACCCCGGAGTTGAGGGTGATGTTACCACATCCCAACATATTAATTCGAAGTCATCTTGTACTATATTTTTTCCATTTTCTTTTTTAAGTGAGCCCACACCTCTTGAAGACACACCTATCTTTAATCCTTTTCTTAATAGGTTTGCTACTTGATCACCTTCACACGAAATAATCCCTTGATTTACGAAACCTGGTGACATAATTATTTCTAGTTTTCCCATTAATATATTACCTTCCCACCACAGTTCTGTTACATTATGTGAAATTCTACTAATTGCTACTATAGATGAATCTGGATGATCTGCCTCACCCATTGCTCTTTTTTCTTTGATTAGTTTTAAATAGTTCTCTGCTTCTTTTCTTAATATATTTTCTGGGTAAACTCTACCATTCCTATTTTCCACCCCATACTTTTGCATCACCGCATAAACAACTAAAGGTTCTTCTACTATAGATTCACCTCTAGTAAGTTTATTTATTTCATTAATGAAATGTCTATTATCGTTGGGTGATATATACCCAGCATCATATTCTACTAAGATACCTTTTTTGTTTAATTCATTCTTTTTTAAAATTTCCATAATAACGATATACTTTACATATAAATATATCTTTATTATAAAAAACCTTAGTTTTTAGTTTTATAAAAAACAAAGTGGGTATTATCATTTAAACAACTTTCTATTATTGAATTTATAATAGATGTTGACGACTCTACTATTTCTGGATTATTTATTGGAATATTACTTTTCTGAAATAAGGTTATTTCACAAGACATAAAACTTCTTTTTGTTGGTTTTATACCTGATGATCTCATATCTAAATCTACTATATATTTTCCTTTATGAAATGCATCTATATTGAAACTATTAATTTTATGTTTTATTTTACTTCTTAATTTATTTATTACTGCGTCATAATTAAGTTCGGAATCATATTTTTTTAACTGTCCCCATGCAGATAAATTTATATAAATTGTTTTTGGATTTTTATTATCAACAGTACCCACCTTTATTTTATAGTTTGGGTTTATATCTAATTTTAATTCTTTTCCTCTTTTCATTCATAGTACTTTAATTTTAATGTTATTAATACAAATATAAACATTTTAATTATCTATGTCAAATTAGAGGATTGTGTATTATTGAATATTAATTACTATTTATTTAATATGAAAATATTAAAATATGTTTTATTTACATTACTTTTATTGTCATGTAAAAAAGAAAATTTATCCCCAATTCAATTAGATAATGTTATTGGTTACACATATAAAGTTAATAGATGGGATTTTAATGATTTAACTACGGGTGAAAATTATAATTTATTAGAGGTTAATGATGAGTGCGATACCATATATCTTCATTTTACCCATAACCGTTTAATTGTTGTAAGAGTAGATGGTAGAGTGGGGGCATCTTCGTTATATAAAAAAATATTTTTTGATTATGAGTTTATTGGTGATAGGGTATATTTACGGAGAGATTTTTATACTCAATGGAATATTACTACTCTAACTGATAATGAATTAAAATATGAGGGTAGTCATGACTTACACCAACAATATCAAAAAATAAATATTAGTTTTTATAAATTAGACAGACATCCGGAAGTCATTAATAATACTATGGGGTATTAAATAAAAAAACCCACTCAAAGTGGGTTTAAATATTTTATTCTACTACAGAATTTTTTAAATTGTAAACATTATCAATATCAGTTTCAAAAGAGTCTTTATTATATTCCATTCTTAATAATTTATCTTTAACTTTTAATAATTTATCTTTAAGTTCTAAATCACTATTTTCTGATAATCTATTATCGATTACATCTATACATTCATTTTTTAAATTAGTGTAAATAGATTCTTTATCATCATCGTTACCATTAAGGATTGTTTTTATAATTTCTTTCTCACTTTCATTAATGTCTTGATATTTTAAATTAAATCTATTTACTGCCATTTTAGTTAATATACTTGGTGGTACATCTACTTTTTCGAATTCATTTATTTCTACATTTTCTTCTTTTAACATCTCTTCTTTTATGAAGTTAATTGATTCTTGTATACTTTGTAGATTAGAAGGTGTTTTTTCTGTATTACGTAAAATATTAATATGGTTGTAAATTTCTTTGTTTTCTTTAACTAATTCTTTTTTACCTAAAATATTAATTAATTTATTAATACCTTCACTACTATCTATTGATTTAAGGATTTCTATATTTTCTTTAATATAATCTTTAGCGTCTGAAGAGTTAGTAAACTTTTTAGTAGTTAAATTTTTAAAAACTAAATATTCGTTTTTTAAATTACTATCTTCTTTTAGTGTTTGTATGTATTGTGTAAATAATTTTTTACCTTCATCACTCTTGTTTAATAAGGACTCCGCTAAAATATTATTAAAAGTATCTTTAATATATCCAAAATTGTTCATAATGTTTTGTTTATTTATAAATATTAGAATTTAATAAAAAGTTTATTTTTCTTCTTGATCTATAATACTATCTATTTCTTTCGACATTTCTTCTATCTTAGAGTTTAAGGTATTAACCTCATCATCTATGGTGTCTACATCATAGATTCTATCATCTTCATTTAAACTTTCCATTAATCTTTTGAAGTACATTTTTTGATACTTTTTTGTTTTCTTTTCTAATAGTTTTTCTTCTACTAATAGGTTTTCTTTTTTGTTAGTGGATTCTACTGCTGCCCCTGCTTCTGCCGCTGCTGCTTCACCTCCAGCTTCTGTATCCGCCGCAGCTTCCATACCACCAGCTAAATCAGAACCAAAATCACCACCACCGAAATCATCTCCACCAGTGTCACCACCTATATCACCACCCATATCACCACCTGATTCACTACTTTCTTCTGCACCACCTGGTTCACCATATAATGTATCTACTCTATCAAATATACCTGTTTTCTTAATAACGGTAGAAGTTTGTTCCATTTCTGCAGATGCTGCCTTTTCCATTCTTTGTTGTTCTAAATCATTTCTAATTTCTTCTTCAGACATTCCTAATATATCTCTTTTAGCCCTAGTCATAGAATATGCGCCAAAACCATTACCTGCATCTGATACTGCATCTTTATAAAGGGTTACTTTTAATTGTGTCTGTTCTATCTTTAACATCTCTGCTTGTGTAGAAGGATTGTTTAATGATAAAGTGAAATTTTCTAATTCATCTTCTAATCCTAAGATATATAAATGGATAATTGCAATTTTATTTAATTCTTGTATTATTGCTTGTTGTACTCTATTAATTGTTCTAGAGAATCTAATATCCTGTAATGCTAAGTTTTTACCTTCCCCTGTTACTTCCTCAAAACCTAAAAATGGTTTGGGTACTCTTAACGCAGTAAATAATTTCTTTTGTAAAAATTGAATATCCGCAATTTCTGATAGGTTAGTTGCACCTGGTAAAGTATCTATTGGACTAGGTGCGTTTTGATCTCTCACTGGTACAAAGTAATCTTGATCTTGTGCCATTTGATTGTATCTTGTATCTATTTGTCCAGTTTGTTGATCAATAACAGGACTTCTTTTAAAGTTGTCTGCAATTTTATTTACATATGCTGGTACATCTTTTTCATCTATATTACCAACAAATATTTTAAATATTCTTCTTTCGGGTGCTCTGGTTACCCTATAAATTAACATAGCATCTTCTGAGAGTAATAATTGTTTCCATATTCTCCTTGCCTTTTCTAAAATAGATGTACCATAAGGTAATCTTCTATCGTCCCCTAATAGTCTAAAATGTGCTATTTGCCACGCATTAAATTCCATATCTTTTTGTCCCCACACAAATTTAACTGGGTTAAACTTATCTTCAGATTCTACGGACGCATTTTCCCCAAAACCATCATTTTCTTTTCTAGTTATTTCAATGTTAGGTAATTGTTTTACACTTTGCACACCATTTTCACTATCAATAGAAAGATAAAGGAAATTATCACCATACTTACATGTATTTCTCACCCACATTGGAAGATTGGTATGAATATCTAACCTATTAAAAAATAAATCTTGTAATATTCTTCTAACTCTTTTACTTTCTGAAAAAATATTTAATATCCTACCATCACTATTAGGTGTTGTAGACTCTTCCATAAAAATATCTAATGCTGCAGCAATTTCTGGAAAAAATTCCATACCTTCAAAATCTGCGTAAGATGCTAATCTTGTGGTTTCATAATATATGGAGTGTTGATATATTTCGTTATCTACCTTTTTCCATTGATTTGCTAAATAAGCATCTTGTTGTTTTTGTAATAACTCATAATCATATTCTTCCTTAGATTGAGTTTTTAATAATTCTTTATCACCTAAAGAGTATCTGGATTTATTTTCGACCTTTTTTCTTTCCGGCCCAAATAAGTCACTTAACTGTTGAAATACTGTTTTTCTTGCCATTTTTTTTAATATCTATTTACTATTATAATAAATATCTAGTAAAAACTAAATATTACTTTATACCAAATAACCAATTAAATTCGCCATTATCGTTGTTTTTATTATTATTTTGTTTAGGATGGTAAGTAGGGGTGTTACTATAAAAAGGATTTACGTGTGTTTGTTTAGGTGTGATTTTATTACCATTATTACTAACAGTCGTCCAACTATCTAACATCGCTTTAGTTTGATTTTCTATTTGTTTTAATTTTTTAAAGGTAGTTTGTACAACATAAATAGGCATTGCCAAAGCCATAATAATATCATCATGATACCCATCCATATGATCGGGACGCCCATTTCTATAAACAAATGTTTTTAATTCAGATATTAATCTTACTGATCTTATTATAGTTTTATTTTCTCGTATATGTTCTTCCATATCACTAACCATTTGTAGTCGGCTACTACCCACATTAAAACCAGGTACTTTATCTCCTTGTTTATATAATGTCTTTGCATATTTTTCACTTAATTTTCTACTTCTAGGATCATCATAATGTAAATGTTTATAACCCATCTCTAATAATTTCATAACAGTAGAAACTCCCATTCCACCCGTTATATCCACTACAGTATATGCTTCATATAAATTACCATATTTATATACTATTTCTGCTAATAAATCTGGTGGTAATTTATATTTAAATTCCGCAACTTGTTCTAACCCATCAAAATCTAAAATAACTATGGTAGAACTATCTTTACCATCCCCTCTAGAAACATCTACACCCATAATATATTTGTGTCCTTCTTCGGGTTCTTTCCATATCCACATAGATTTTTCCATCTCCGCTTTATATTTTGGGTCTTGCACATTGTTTTGTGTTTGGAAATCAATGTGTTCATCATCTACTACATTACCACCTGAAGAAACAAAAGATACATCTAATTCCTGAGCTATTTGTTTTTTATCACCATTCATATCTCTACACATTTCTTCATACCACGGAGAAGAAGCTTTCCACCCATCTTTAACCATTATAGTATAATCTTCTATGTCTATACTATTGGTTTCATATGTTTTACCACTATATTCCCATCTTAATGTTTCTCTACCAACAGTCTCACATTCAATAACCTCATCTTCACCTCTTAACCATTTTAACCCTCTATTATATCTAATGTCTTCATGCCATCTCATTTCGATAATATTAAAATTATTATCTCCTTGTTTTGCACCATCATAAGTTTTATAATATAATGCATCTTGACCATTAGGGGTAGAAATAAGTGTTACCTTACCACCAGTACCTAACGATGTTAAAGCGGCACCAAATACTTCTGCACCATTATCGATAAACGCAGCTTCATCCATAATTAAAAATGTGGGTGTATATCCCCTTAGTGCATCTTTAGAAGTTGCTAGTGCTTTTACTTCACATTTAGTGTCTTTGGTTTTAATATGTCCCTTTGCTTCAATAGATAAATAAGAATCCCCTTCACTAACCCCCCAAACCCAAGCTGGAATCTGATCTAAAAAATCTTTTATTTTTTTTAAAAATTCTTGTGCTAAAGTTTGTTTGTTAGCTAATACTAGTACTTTCCACGGGTTATTAGGATCACCAAAAGCAATTTTTGCTGCAATGTATGCTGCGGTAGTAGTAGATACCCCAGCCTGTCTAGGTTTAGTTACGATGTTACGATTGTGTTCTTCATAAGATTTGATTATTTCTTTTTGTTTATGAAATAATTTAAAAGGTACAAATCCTTTTTGTGTCAAATCATATGTTTTAAGAAACGTCTCAATGGTATATATAGGGTCACCTAAACACTTAGCATATATCTTTAATTGTTGTCCTCTGTCCATAGAATAACTTTACTAATAAATATCAAAATGTAAATAAATCGTTAAAATGCAACTAAATTACCGTTTTTCCACGCTTCATAGTTAGGACCTAATTCATAAGTGATTGTCCTACCATCTCTAACTTTCTTAATGATACCTGATTGTACTGCAGCCCTAAAAAATGTTGAGTATTGTCCTGATGTTCTACCTCTAGAATTGATATATTCTAAAAATCCTGCTTTTGTTTTCTTAGGTTTATCTTGAATGTAATTTATTAAAGACTGAATCATCCCATCCCTTTTCTCAAAAGTTAGTCCTGCAGTTTTATCGAATAATGTTAACCCATGTCTTTTTGCAAAATCCTTAATTTTATTCATCATTGACTCATCCCAATACAAAGGTAAATTAGATAGTAATTGTATTGCTTTTTTAGGTGGGTTATTTTTAAAAATATATTCTATTGTATCTTCTCCATTGACTCCTATTCTTTCCAGTGTTTCGTTTCCTGCAACTGAATCATCAAATAATCTATATAGATTAAATAACTCTACCGATTTTTGTGGGGGTGGTATATTGGATTCAAATACTTCGTCACTAAGTTTTTCTGCAATTGCATTAATATATCTTATATAAGGTCTAGGATTAAACCCAAAGTACCTATAAGTATTATGGTTATCTAAAAGTTTATAACCTATTAAGTGATATAACATTTCATCTTCTAATATCTGATCTACACTAAAACCATACGTATCAACAATTAAAGGAAAAACATCTTTAATATCTTTTTCCTTAATCTCTTTATAAACTTTATTCATAAAGTTAGTGCGGTTAGTATTTTCTAACACCAATTTACGATATTGTTCCTCTGTTAATTTAATTTTCATGCTTTCTCTATTTGTTCTTTCAGTTCTTTAACTATAAAATTCGAAAGGTCATTCTTTACTACCATTTGTGCTAACCCTATAAATTCTAAATCTATATCTTTAAGTTTTCCCTTCTTATATACTTTCATATTAGGAATTCCTTGTACACCATATTTTTTTGCCAAAGGAGTTTTACTCTTTTGTTGTGTCATATCTACAATTCCTATTCTATAGTTAGAGTCATTACTTAATTCATTTAACGCTTTAGTGTATGTCTTACAATGATGACACCACTTAGCAGTAAACATAATTAAAACAGGTTTCCCATAGTTAACTACTAATTCATCCCAATTCTCTTCAGTTAATCTTTTAATGTTAAGGTTGTAAGAAGGCATTGTAATTGTAGTGTGAGAAGGGGGTTTTATCCAATCAGGTTTATGGGGTACATCAGGACGATCTGGTCGAACAGGTCGTTGTTCTTTAACTATTATCCTTTTAAATTGTTCCTCTGTTAATTTAATCTTCATAATATTACGTACTCATTTCTAAATAATTATCTAAACTTTCTTCAAACCACTCTTTCATTTTTGTAGTGTCGGGATAATAGTAATCTAAATCAGGTAAGGATAATTTTTCATATTCCTCATCTAACATCCTTACAACCGCATCTAAAAAGTATGATTCTTGTTCCTCAACAAATGAGGTTTCATAATCTATATAATGTTCAATTACCTTATCTATTAATTCAGTAGGAATTGGTACTTTTAAATCATATCTTGCACTATCTCCACTGTTAGTGTTTTCTACCCAATCTGGTTTACCACCAAATAACTCAGTAATTTCTTCTATTCCTCTATTTCTTATATCCGATTCTATTACATCATTCATTGTTCTTTCATATGCTTGTCTAATATCTCTCTGTAATTCATATAATTCTCTATGACCTAATAAAAATTCTAAAACATTTTCCCCATCTACTTCATTATTTTTTATCTGTGTTCTTAATGTATTTATAAAGGTTGGTGTAATATCTAAGAAATCACCATCATCACCTAAAACCTCTTCAGTCATACCCATTTCATATAACTCTTCTAATCCCTGTCCACCAATCATAATTTTCTCTGTATATGCAGGAATGGATTCTATTACACTATCCATTGCCTTTCCTGTCATATCTGAGACTATCTCGTCCATTGGGGTATCGTAATAAGAAAAGAAATCACTATAATCTTCACTAAATGCCTCTTCCGCCAACTCTCTATTACTAAATAACTCTGAGAAATCACTCCAATCATCAACCGATAATACCATATTAGGATATAATCCTTCGGTATCATTAAATGACATAGTATCATAGTAATTAAGTTTTTCAAAGTCCCCATCTTTATTCAGTTTTCCAGTCATAAATCCTTTATTAAAAAAATCTAATTTTTTCAATATACTATATAGATTATGACTCTCTCTCCACGCCCTTAATTCATCTATTTCGAACTCACTAAATATATTACCAGAGACTTCCTCATTCCATTTAGAATTAGGTTCTAATGTCCATTTTATGAAAAAATATAAAACTACGTCATAGTCTAATGCAACAATTTCCGCAAAGTGTTCTAATACCTGCGCAACATTATCGTACCTAAAACCTGTATTATATGGACTATTATCTTCATCTCTCCAGATAGGAAAAAACTGCTTGTTGAAAAGGCGAAACATCATGTTTTCTATTTTAGGGTTGTCCTCAATACTTTCGTTAATTATATGTTGGAAGTTTATTTTCATACTTTTTGAAACATATTATCCATCACTTGATATATTGCATCAATAACTCCATAAGAATCATACCCAAAATTATCTTTATGTGTTTCTATAATAGAACGAATGCAAGAATTAACATCTCCCTCCAGTCTATCCCATTTATCATACTTGGGTTGGGGTATATCAGAAAAATATTCATTTATAATTCTTTTATATTGACTCTCCGTTAATCTGATTTTCATAATTTTTTTATTTTTACTTTTAAATCTCCATCTCCTTTTATTACTCTATGATATACCTCTTTGGGTATAAATGTCCTTTCAGTTAAAGGTTTAGGTATTTCGTTATCTAATTGAATCATCCAGTTAGTGTCACCTATAGATTCTACAATTCTATCTTCTTTATCTCTATGCCACACTAATTCACCACTATCCGTTTCATTAGAGAATGTTCTAATGTGATATCCATTTTCTAATTTTTCTTTAAATGGTAAACTCATTACTCTTCTTTTTTATTCATAAAGAAATCAAAGACACTATCAATGTTTGTTTTAGATTCACTTATTTTATCATCTGCCCAATCATGTCCATCAGATAACATAGTGTCTACCCAATGAGGATTAAAATCATTTAACATTATATCAATTTGTCTTCTCATTTGTTTAAGATTACTAAAGAACATATAGTTTCCACCTTTAGATCCTTCTTTAATAATTTTTTTGTATTGTTTTTCTGTTAATTTAATCTTCATAATTTTTGTTTTTACCACCAAGCATTTACACCTGCAAAATCTTTTGGTTTTCTACATGCCCAATATTTCTTTGTACATTTATCTTTTAACGATAATCCTTTACATCCGTGTCTTGCTGAATACGCATTTCTTCTATCAGGATCTTTAAGTTTATCTCTCATCGCAGAACCATAAGTTATTTTCTTTACATCACTTTTATCTTTTAAACAACCAGTGACATAAACATAATTTTTAGAACCACTTTTTTTTGGTGAATTAACACTCACTTTTCTACCTCTATATTTTGCCTCATTTAACTCCTCCACTTCAAAAGGGGCATTTAACCATACTTCCTTACCTTCATATAACCCTTTTTCTACATTGAAATCTTTAATTAATTCAAGGTCTTTAGGGGATAAATCTATTTTATTATCATTATATAATTTTTTAACTTCATTAAATAAGTTAAAATAGTTATCACTACCATATCTATAAATGTTTTCGAATAAAGGTATTTGATTGTCTAAATGGTATCTTAACCCTTCACTAACAATTGTTCTGTTTTCAGTAATCATCATTCTGTTGATGTTTACGGATTCATTCTTTTTAGATTTTCTTTTTTTAGGTTTGTACCCTTTTACCTTAATTGGGCTTGGAGATTGTCCTTTACCTGACTTACCATCATTCTTTTCTTTTTCTCTTTTACGTCTACAGGCAGAGTCTTTTGCTGATTGTGACATCCTAGATGCAACACTTTTTGCTCGACAAACAGGATAACCACCTTTATCAGAATCTTTTCTACCACATGAAGGGTGTCCTCCACCTTTCTTTTTTCTACATATGTTTACCCAAGGTCCTTGTGGTTGTTTACCCCCTTTTTTCTTTTTTTTTGTACCAAACCATACGGCTAAATCTTCATCTAACCTTTCTACAACTTCTAATTCACCTATTTCGTAAGATTCATTTTTTTTTCCTCTACAGTAACTCCCACTACATTTTTTGTTACCATCTAGTCCTGCAATCTTACCTTTACACACTTGTACTGCATATCCGTTAGCATATGCTGATGGATAAACATCATATTTTGCTTTTGCCGCTCTTTTACCTCTTGCACATAATGTGTTTTTCTTTTTCTTAGATTTACGTTTTTTTCTTTTCTTTTTTCTACCTTCCTCTATATGTTCTTCTTCTGAAAATAAACCAGTAGATTTACCATCAAAACGCATTTCCTTTAATACTCTCTTAAGTTGCGATTCTGTTAATTTTATTTTCATTGCAATGTTTTATTAATAAATATTACCAAAGAGCAAAAAAAATCCCACCTAAGTGGGAGATATAAGTTTTTTATTAATATTATAAATACTTAGATAACATACCTACAGTATCAAAATCTCCTGCATCTAATGCATCATCTATAAGTGATTGTATTTCTTTTGGTGACATTTCAGAATAATCCACCTCAACATCTACTTCTTCCGTTGGTTCGTCTTGTGCTGGTGCAACACCCGCATCAATCATTAAGTCTTCTAAACCATCTTCAAAGTTATCTTCATCACCAATAATTAAATCGTCTAATTCTTCATCTTCATCTGCTAAATGTAATTCTTTTAAGTGTGCGATTACTTCTTTACATTTTGCACTGTTAGATAATATCTCTTTCATAAAAGTATGAAATTGTTGTGCCGGTAACTTAGTAAGTTCATGAAAAAACCATTGTTTTAGTTTATAATCATCGTCATCAATACAAGCAACAAATTTTTCCCACATACCTGGACCTAATCTCATTCCCCATATTTCGTTTTCTATTGTATCCGCTCTATCTATAACGTGTTTCTGTTCTTCAAAATCTAAGTGTCCTTCACCCCAATTAGATGCTGCTAATTCCATAGCCCCCTTAATGAGTTCGTGTACTAATAGTGGGAATATCCATGCTTTAGCTTCTACTACTGGTTCTTCTTCCTCATCCTCTTGTTCATTACCTTCTTCATCTTTAGGTTTTTCCCATTTAATTTTTTCTGTTCCACCTATTTGTCCACCCATCGCTTGATCAGGTATCACCCAATATTGGAAATCCGCTAAAGACATTAATTTACCATATAAATTCATTAATCTAGGATCAATTCTATCTAACTCATCTGCAACCATATGGAAGATGTAGTGACCTTTTTTAGCTGCCCCTTGCATTAATGCATTAATTACGTTTCTTTTATCAACCTCAATTTCTAATTCTTCCATTCGTTCTGCACTCTTAGATTGGAACTCTTCTTGTTCTTCTTCCTCCTCTTCATCTTGATCTAAATCTAATGGTGAACCCGGAGGTAATAATTCTGCATCTAACATATCATCTGGAATATCAAATTCCTCACTTACAATTTCTACTGCTAATTGTTCTAATGCATCTTTGTGTTGTGATTCTATTTGTGCCACTTCTTGCATAATTCTCATCATCTCCATCATCATTTGTGGATTGATTCTCTCTATACCATGATATCTTTTAACTTTATTAATAATATCTTTAAAACGAGAACTAGCTAATTTTTCTGAATAGTTTTGGTTAGTTCCGGTGGCAGGTAAACCTTTATTTTTTCCAAAAGTATGTTCACCACTTCTTAATTTACCTTCTAAATCAGGATTCATTCTTTCTGGGTGGTTAGGATCATATTCGATACCCTCATTAAGTTTTTCAATTCTTTTCAACTCACCCTTTAACATTTGGTGTTCTTTAATTACTTTTTTAGTAATCCCATCTAAGTCTATTTTAATTTTTATCTTTTTCATATTATCTTATGTTTAATAATGATACCCACATAGTCCAAGCATCTTTCGCCATTTTTTCAAATACCCTTTGAACATTTCTCGTTTCATGATTCCCATCTCCTCGTTCAATGTGTGCTAAAGCCGCCCTAATAAGTATATCCCTAATTTTTCTTTTATTCTCTAATAAATATTCTATGATTTCCATTTCTTCCTCTATTATTTCTATATCTCTTTCATATGAAATACTATCTTCATCATCATATTCTAATTCATCTATTCTTTCTTTTTCTTCTTCTAAAGAATCTAAATCTTTTCTCATACCATATAACCACCTATGTAAATCCTCTTTTGTCCAATTTAAAATAGGGTGAGCACCAAACATATTAGTTAAACCACTTTGTCTTATTTTTTCTAAATATTTTAATAGATCTCGTCTTTCTTGCCCACTTATACCCTTTAATGAAGGAAAATCATATTCATTTCTTTTCGCTTCACCTAATAAATCAGATTTTTTATATTTTTTATACCCACCATCTTTTTTGAATTTAATATATTCTACTAAATCCTTTTTTTTCATTTTTGGTTTGATATTTTTTTCTTCGGTTTTCATTTCTTCTTCATACATTTCTTCCCATCTTTGTGCAATTTCGGGTTCATTTATATGCATCCACCTTCTTTGTTTTTCTGATTTAAATGGCATAATAAAAATTATTTTCTCGCACTACAAAAAGCGTGTGCCAATCCAGCTCTATAATGTAATTTTGTACTATTTGTTCTTAAAGCATCTTTAATACAGTTAGAGGAACAACCATTTCTATAACCTCTGTTTTGACACCATTCTCTAAATGTTCCTTCAGTACCATCTTTTTCTATCTCATCAGATACCCCTTGCATCCAATCATCATCCTCAGTTATTTCTACAGTAGCATCCTTCGGTAATTCATCTTTAACAGATGCTAATTTATCTGCCGGTACTTTAAGGAATGTTTCATCTATTTCAGTAGATTCATTTTGTGACTTAGCAATTTCATCATTTAATTCTTTATATTGATTTGTTAAATCTTCTATTGCTTTAGTTCTATCAGTAATGGCTTGTGTTGTTTGATTTTCTAACAATAATTTTTCCATTAAACCTCTCCTTACTGCTCTTTTTATATCTGACTCATAAATTTTTACAATCTTTTTCATTTTAACTATTTATTAATTCTTTGTTATATAATAATACCATATCTTTTTCATATAGCTTAGATTCTACCGAATCAATATTTTCACCAAACTCAAAAAACAACCTTTTTTCTGGATATTCATCATATCCTTCTAAATTTTCCCAAGCCATTGCAATTATACCATCTACGGCATCCCACATCGCAAATGAATCAGATTCTTGTATTACATCTAATTTTAAATCAGTAGTTAAAACTCCTGATTTTTTTATAAATTTTTCTTCAGGTGATTCTGGATTTCCAGATGCGGGATAGGCATCCCACCCTTCACCGTCTATATCTTCTAATATATCAGAAAAGAGAAATTCATAAATGAAGTTCCCTTTCCAATTCTGTCCTACTTTATTTATGTATACTAAGTTCATTATCTATACATTCCGTTTCTTTTAGTAGTTACTTTTTTTCTTTCAGCAATTTTAGCTTTAGGTTTTGGATTAACATTTGGTTTAGGTATTTTTTTCCATCGTGGTTTCTTTTTACCTGGTTTAGTTGTAGGTTCTTTAATACCTGGTTCTACTGTTGGTGCTGGATTGTCTGCTAATAACGCATCCACATCAATTTCTTTAAATTGATTATGACCATCAAAAGTTTCATGATCTAAGTCACCATCCATATTACTATCCATATCTAATCTATTTGGTATTTGATCACCATCCCTATCTAAATCTCCTGAAGCTTGTAAGTAATTTTGTCCAGTGGCGATTGCGTCTACAATATCCATATTCTGTTCTGCAATTCCTACATCATCACCAGCCAACATATCTATTTGACTGTATTCTTCTAAAGATTGTTCACTTTGTTCTTTTAAAATTTTGTTTAAGGAATTATTAATGTTTTTTTTTAAAAAGTTTTCCATCAGTTGTTTTTTTGTGAATTTTTTAGACTCTTCTACTTTATAGGTTTTACCATCTACTTCGAATTCATCTTCACCTGCATCTATAGCTTTTTGTCTTTCACCACTGAATTTATTTCCTTCATCTACTTTTTTACCAAGTTTACCACAATGATCATCACATTGCTTTTGTTGTTCTTTAGTACAGTCTTTATAGTCTTTACCAAAATGTTTTTGACAATAGGCATTCTTTTCTATCATTTTAACTATATGTCTTCCGGAAGAAGTTTGTTCATCTACTTTTTCTTTTTCCTCTTCTTCTTTATCTTCTTCATCTTCTTTTTCATCTTTATGTAAATCTGCAATTTCTTTTTTAATATTTTTAATTGCATCTTCATGATGTTTAAGTTTTTCTTCTAAATCTTCGTTAGATAATTCTTCTTCATCTTCTTTGTCTTCATCTTTATCCATTTTTTCGTGCTCCTCTTTATCTTTTTCTTCACCTTCAGCCAATTCATCCCCTTCTTCTGCAAATGGATCTTCACCACCTTCTTCTTCTACATCAATATCTAAAGTCTCTTCATCACCTCCTTCTAATTCACCGTCTTCTTCATCTTCACCCTCGATTTTGGCAATAATATCTTCCACATCTTCATCTGGAATATCTTCCCAATTAATGGCGGATATAATAGAGTTGATTACGTATTTGTCTAATTCTGCATCTGGTTCATCTTTGTCTCTTAACATTTGTCCGATTTTACCAGTTAACTTTTGAATTTTTTTCGTATATCCATCACCTTCATCTTCTCCTTCTTCTTCTACATCTACTTCCATATCTACTTCACCACCTTCTTCATCATCTGCAAATGGATCATCTTCTGAAGAAATTTCTTCTTCTTCCACTTCATCTTCTACCGCTACCGGTGCTGGAGCATCTACTTTAATTACTTTTTTTTGATCTTCAATTATTTCAGGATCTTCTTTGACTACAACTCCACTAGCATTTGCCTCTTTTACTTCAATTACGTCAGATTCAAACAAGTTATTATTTTCTTTTACACCAAAAGATTCATTTAACATATCAAATTTTAAATTAAGGTGTTTCATTGCTTCCGCATATGATTTGTATCTTTCTAAATTTTTATTTTGTAAACCACCAATATAATTGAAGTCTTCTGCCATAATATTACCAGAAGTTTTTTCAGTGGTTTTTATAAAATAATTTTGGTTTTCTCGAATTATCCCATAAATTACTCCGTTAGCACCTTTTTTAACATTTTCTATTTCAGATGTAGAAGTACTTTCATTTAAAGTATTCATTTTTCCCATTAGATCTTTAATTCTATCTAACTTATCTTGTCCTTTAATTTTTTTTGGATTTACAAAATTTTTCATTTTATATCTTTTTTTTATAATTTTATCTTAGCTTCTTATGGGGTTACCCGTTTTAATGTCTACGTATTGATACGTGTCTACAACACCTATATTATTTTGGAAAGTTTCTGTAGTAGCAGAAATTAAACCTGTTTTTACCTTTGTTTGTACCGCAATTGGGTTACCCAATAATAAAAAGTTATTTCCTGATAATGTAGTAGTATCGCCATTAACAACAACATCTACTGTTTGTCCTGCTACTAAAGTAACAGTTGCCCCATTGATTGTATATGAACCGCCAACGTTACATAATATTGCACTATATGCATAATTTTCAAAATCCGCAGTAGTTGCATTATGTATTACTGATACTTCCCCTGTTAAATAAGTTCCCATAATTATGTTTTATTATATAAATATTGCGAATTTAATAAAAAACACAAAACAATTTACATAAACATAGATTCCTATGTTATGGCGCATCTTTTATTCTACTTTCATATGTCATAGGTGAGAAACCACCACCACCAGCAGTACTAGATAATCCAATAATATTATTGACTTCATCTATTATTTTCCATTGATTAGAACCATTCCATTTAGAGTTATCCCCAACCTTTGTCCAGAATACAATATTATTAGAATGTGGTGCATTTATTAATACATTATATGGGTTACCATCATTATAATGATTTAGTACTTCTTCATCATTTAATGCGGTGTCCCAAATAACTATATTATTTACCGCCCCTTTCATTTCACCGGCACTTGTGGATGCACCTCCTAATCTTAAATCTTCTACTGTCGCAACTAAAGTGTTACCAGGATAATTAACAGTGTTTTGTAAAATCCCATTAACATATATTTTTAAATCTTTAGTGTCATCATTCCATGTTCCAGTAATATTAACCCATTCTCCTGCACCTGTAGTTTTAGGAGATAGAGTAGGGGTTTGAATGTCTTCTAAACCAGCTACTGATAAACCAACTCTAAATCTCCACTGATCTGGAGAATTATCGTAACCAATCCCTATACCACTACCACCTGCATAATTTTCTAATGCATAACCATCTACCGTATGATCACCATCCACTTTCATATAGGTACTAACAGTAACACTTCCTGTTAAATCATTGACACTAGCAGGCTTACCAAAATTGAAGAATTGTCTTTTATCGTTACCTTCAAAATAAAAAGAATAGATACTGATATAGTCTGAAGATGTTCCATTATAATAAGGTGGAAAATTATTTTTACGATTACCTAATAATATTAAGTCCTCGTCAATGGTGGTATTATTTTCATTTATAACACACTTTATCGTCTTACCTATTATTTTATTTATTGTCGAACCATTAATTACCGTTGTTGCACCAGCATTTGTACCATTAAAACGAAATGCACTATAAGCAAACTTAGTAAAATCTATTTCCGACCAATTATGTACTACTGCAACTTCACCTTTTAAATAAGTCATAACAATTAATTTTTTAAAAATCTTATGGATTCATCTAAAGTTAAAGATTTATCATACGCTAAAGTTTCTAGTTCACTTAACTTATCCAAAAACTCCATCCTTCTTAATACCTTAAATGCAATATTTTCATATGAATACTCGCCTTCTCTATCTAATCCTGTTTGTCTCATTTTCTTAATTTTTTCTTTGAGACTTTTTATTGACCTTATAAGTTTATCATAATCCCCACCTTTGTACATATCATAAAAATGTTTTATGGTGTCGATTATTGAGTTGGCTTTTTCTTTTACTTTTTTAGTATCTATTTTAAAATTTTCTCTTTCTGGTTTAACATTCCATTTATCCCACATTACTGAATAAACCCCACTAGCAACATGTGGTTCATCTGTATCTTGTACATATAACTCAACATCATACCCCTTAACAGTGATATTATGTTTTTCGTTCCATAAATTTTTCTTAGAATTAAAATAAGACCTAACTAATTCTTCATTTTCATCCACATCTCCAAAATCAACTAATATATGTAAATCAACATCTGAAAATCTAGACCAATTGTAATTTGCTAAACTACCAGTTAAAATAATATCATCAATTTCAACCCAACCAATATCTAAAGTTTCAAAAAAATCATCTGCAATCATTAGAAGTCTAGTCCTAACATCTTTATGCATTTCTTGTTCTCTATCAAATATTTTGGGGTTTAATGTATCTTTAATTTTAAATGAGGAAAGATCAATATTTTCCTTCTCAATTAAATCATTAACTTCTTGTTCCTCTAAATTATTAAATTTCATAAGTATTTTTAATATAAATACTTAATTAGTTGATAATCTTTCATTTTTTACGACATAAATTAAATTCCACACGTTTTACATTCCTTATTTACTATAAAATACTCTAAACGTTTTATGGTATCTTCTAATAAAATTAATTCTTCGAATAGATTTTTTTCTTCTAATATATCTTTGACGGCACTCTCTAATTCATAGAGATCATGTAATATGTGTTGTTCTAATGTAGGCATTTATTTATTTTTAAGTAGTTCTATTTGTTCTAATATTGGTGTGACATCTACTACACCCTCTATTTTTTCCACTTTATAATTCTTAATGTGGGAATTTAAAATTTTACCTTGACTATCAGCATTTTCAAAAACATCATAATCACTTTTTTTTACATCGTGATATAAGTATTGTCTACCACCTTTAAAAATAATCGCTAATTTTTTATTTAATACGTTGTATTTTGATGCTAATATATTACTAGAATTGTAAATATTTTCTATTGCCTCTTCTGTTGTGTATTTGTGTAATAACATAATTTTAATTTTTATATAATTTATAACTATCTATATTTTTCAATTCGTAAATTTTTCCTTTAACTGAATGTTCTTCTGATATTACATCACCTCCGAAGTCTTCGGTTATGATAACATAATCGCCAGTAATTACCATACCACAATCTTCATGTACTATTTTATAACTACTATTAAAATATTTATCACTTTTGTTTTCCTCTTTTATAATTAAAACAATTTTTTTAAATTTAGGTGCAGTATTAATCATATGACAAATATAATAAAATATTATTTAATTATCAATTAAATATAACAAAAAAACCCACTTCAAAAAGAAATGGGTTAATTTAATTGAGTAATTATGTTGTTAATTTTAATCGATTTCGATATTTCTACTAACTTTTTTACTTTTAGTTGGAGTTACTTTAGGTAAGTATAAAATTGTAATACCATTTTCTACTTTAGCGTGTACTTCATCTAAAACAACATTTTCAGGTAAATTAAAAGATCTGAAAAATTTAGTGGAGTGGTATTCTTTAGAAACATACTCACCTTTATCTTTTTTATTTTCTACTGTTCTTTCACCCTTAACTTCTAATAGTGAATTTTCTAAAGTAATGGTTAAATCTTTCTTTGTAAATCCAGGTGTGGATAATTCATATCTATAAGACCACTCATCTTCATATACGTTAGTTGATGGTGTATTCTCAGAATACTCTCTTTTAGTTAAACCATTATTATTTCTTTTTGGTAAACTAATTCTACTATTAATTCCACCAAAAAAGTCATCATTCATAAACTCTCTTAAAAAGTTATTAAATTCTCTATTGTACATCATATTTTATTTTTTATATATTATTATTAATATTCACACTTAATCAAAATAAGTGCCAGTGAATTTATTCTGTCATTTTGTCATTAAGGGTTGTTGATGTGTTTACCTTTAACTTTATAGTAATTTACATCTATACCATATTCTTCTAACATATTTTTAGGTATATAACATTCTCCCGTAGAAAGCAAATGTTCAATACGATTTCTCCCAAAATTTATATTAAATTCTACTAAATCAATCCCAATGAATTTTCTATCGTGTTTTAATGCTGCGACTCCTGTTGTAGAAGATCCAGCAAATGGGTCTAATATTGTATCACCAACATCACTTCCTATTTTAACAAACCACTCTGCTAATTCTACATGAAAAGGTGCAGGATGTAAAACACTAGGGTTAGACTCTGCCGCAGTAATAACCACATTGTGTGGTAACGCACCTTTTTCATTTAAGGTTACTTTTTTGGTATTATATACTCCATCTCTAGAGTTAATTGTTGTTATTTCACTCTTCAATCTTCTTTTGGTAACTTCACTATGTTCTACTCTACAGTTGTCTGCCCTAAATTTAGGTTTAGTAGAGTTAGAAAAATGGAAAACATATTCATATCTATCAATTGCCCTATATTTACAATTTGTTGGCATAGAATTTTTTTTAAACCAAATATAAGGTTTTGCTACTAAATACCATCCTTGCTTACTCATTTTATACTTTAATTCATCTAATACTGGATGAACTACCCCATTATCTATTTTATCATTTATATTTAAGAAAAAACTACCGTTAGGTTCTAATACTTTTAAAAATCTATCAGTAAATTCTAAAAACCAATCAGCATAATCATCAACATGAATTGCACCTATTTCTCCATCATCATTACCACTGTAATTTTTTCTAAATGCGAAATAAGGTGGTGAAGTAAAAATCATACCAACCTTCTCACCTCTATCGATCATTTCATCTAAAATATTTTTTGTGTTTCCTAAGTGTAATTTATATTGACTTTCCATAATTTAAATTTTATATTTAAGACAAAAGTAATGATATTTATTTATAAAGACAAATTAATTATGAGAAAAGTACAACCAAAAGTTAAAAAAATCATAAATAAATCAATTGAGGAAGCTAGATTATATAACCAAAGTGAAATTACTATTGAACATGTAACCATAGCATTAATTAATGATTACGATAATGATGCAATTAAATACTTAATAGAGTTAGGTATAGATGTTGATGAATTACATAAAAAATTAGAAGATAATATTTTAAAGGATGAAGAAGAATTAACAGGTAATCGTTCTTCTTTAATTCCTTTATCTGATTATACAAAAAAATTAATAAAAGAGGCGGAGGATGAATGTGATAAATTAAAAGAACCTTATTTAGGTACATCACATATAATGTTATCTATATTAAAAGAAAAAAATAATATAAGTAAAATTTTAAACAAAATGGGTGTGGATTATAAAAAATATAATAATACAGTAAAAAAATACATAATACAGGATAGTTTTGAACCTGCGGGAGAAGAACCAGATGATTTATTTAATAGACCATCAAGAAAAAAGAATAAAAATAGTGGAACACCAATATTAGACAATTTTTCGGTAGATGTTACCAAAAGAGCTTCTGAAGGTAAAATTGATCCTGTTATTGGTAGAGATGATGTAATACAACGAGTAGCACAAATATTATCGAGAAAGAAAAAAAATAATCCAGTCCTTATTGGTGATCCTGGAGTAGGAAAAACTACTGTAATTGAAGGTTTAGCATTAAAAATAAATGAAGGGGACGCACCACGTACTTTATTAGACAAAAGAATTGTCGCATTAGATTTAACATCTTTAGTGGCAGGTACTAAATATAGGGGTCAGTTTGAAGAAAGAATTAAAGGGGTGGTAGATGAACTAATGGGTAGTGACAATATTATTTTATTTATTGATGAATTACATACTTTGGTGGGTGCAGGTAACGCATCGGGTTCTATGGATGCTGCAAACATATTTAAACCAGCATTATCTAGAGGTGATTTACAAATAATTGGTGCAACTACTTTAGATGAATTCAGAGAAAATATAGAAAAGGATGGTGCATTAACAAGAAGATTCCAACAAGTAATAATTGAACCACCATCTATAGACGAGACAATTGAGATATTAGAAAAGATAAAAGGTTCATATGAAAAGTATCATAAAGTTACTTACATAACTGACACAGTACATCAGTGTGTTAAACTTGCAGACAGATATGTTACTGATAGAGAGTTTCCTGATAAAGCAATTGATATTTTAGATGAAGTGGGTGCTCGTTCACAAGTAAATGCAAAACCACCTAAAGTGATTAATGACTTAGAACAAGAAATTGTTAATATAAAAGAAGAAAAAAATAGAGTAGTTAGAAGTCAAAAATATGAAGAAGCTGCCAAATTAAGAGATAAAGAAAGACAAGTAACGGAAAAATTAGAGGTGGAGAAAGATGTATGGAAAAATAATTTAGATAAAAAAAGAACCGTTATTTATCCTGAAGATGTAAGTGAAGTAGTTGCTTCTATGACAGGTATTCCACTTAAACGTTTATCTAATGATGAAGGTAAGAGATTATTAGATATGGAAAAAGTAATGAAAGGTTCTGTAATTGGACAAGATGATGCAGTTGTAAAAATTGCTAAATCACTTCGTAGAAACAGAGTAGGAATTAGAAACCCAAAAAAACCAATAGGTTCATTTATGTTTTTAGGTCCAACAGGTACCGGTAAAACTCATTTAGCTAAAAGATTAGCAAAATATATGTTTGGAAATGAAGATTCACTCATCAGAGTTGATATGTCAGAGTATCAAGAAAAACATGCGGTTTCAAGAATGGTAGGTGCACCTCCGGGATATGTAGGACATGAAGAGGGTGGACAATTAACAGAAAAAGTTAGAAGAAAACCGTATTCAATAATTTTATTTGATGAAATAGAAAAAGCACATAAAGACGTATATAATGTATTATTACAATTATTAGATGATGGACAATTAACTGATAGTTTAGGTAGAAAAGTTAATTTTAAAAACTGTATGGTAATTATGACATCTAATGTAGGTATTAAAAAATTACAAGACTTTGGTTCTGGTGTAGGATTTAGTACTAAATCTTTATCCTCTAATAAAGATGATCACAGAGCAGAAATACTAAATAAAGAATTAAAGAAACATTTCCCACCTGAGTTTTTAAATAGGTTAGACGATGTTGTAATATTCAACTCCCTAAAAGAAGCAGAAATCAATCAAATAGTAGAACTAGAAATAGTTAAGATTATTGAACGTATTGATGAATTAGGTTATAATTTAAAAATACTTAAATCTGCTAGAAAATTCTTATGTGAAGTAGGATACGATGAAGAATATGGTGCCAGACCACTGAATAGGGCAATACAAAAGTATATTGAGGATCCTATCTCTGAAGAGATATTAAAGGATAATATTAAAGAAGGTCAAACCATTAGTATTTCTTATAGTAAAGTTAAAGAAAAAATAGAAGTTAAGATAATTTAATACTATTTTATTTGGTAGATTAAAATATTTTTCTTATATTTGTATAAAATCAAACAATTATGAAAAAGTTAATCACATTATTATTAGTATTAGGGACACTTACTATTTACTCACAAGATCAATTCATTTACGATTCAGAAGAATACAACACAGAAAGTGTTATCACATATAAAATAAAAAATTATGTTGAAATAGAGGGGTTAGTATGTGAACTTATTAATAAGGAGAGAGTAAAAGTAGGACTTAACAAAGTTAAAAGAGATAGTATCGTAGATGAGGTGGCATACCACCAAAATTATTATCTATCACATCACGAAGTTTCTTTGAGACACGAACAAGATATAGACATTGAAAATTGGGAAGAGATAAACGATTTACAAGATAGAGTACACCATTTTATGGGGAATAAATTTTATGGTGGTGAAATCGCACAGTATTGGACACCTTATAGTTATTATCAAGACTCAACCAATACTTATACAGAACATTGGAAAGACTCTACACTTAACTCAATTACCATTCACATTGCTAAAGAAATAGTTAAAGACTGGATGAATTCACCGGGTCATAAAAATGTTATACTTAATAGAGATTTTACTTTCAAACAAATAGGAGTAAGTATCACTGGATACACTCAAAGAGATGAAAGATATCCTGATCGAGATGACTGGTGGTATAAAGGTTATGTTGCAATAGTAGTTTTAACTAATTAGAATAAAAAAAAGGGAAACATAAGTCTCCCTTTTTTATTTATATAAAATTATTGTGTGATTAGGATTCTACTTCATCGTCCTCAATAAAATCTTCTATTGCTCTTTTTTCTTCTTCTTTTTCTTCTCCTTCATTTCCTACCTTAGCACTCATACCACCTTTTTCTCCATTAGCACCAATACAACCAATAGAATAAGACCAAACTGTACCACCAAACGGCGCCCATACTTGTAAATAACCTTCATCTACACCTTCTACTTTATCTATTGTTATCGATCCTGTTGGTCCAACCACCTCAATTTTTGGTACTACACCACCCATATCATCTAATTGAGCGGCATACATTCGTAACTTAGGATTAACCCCTTCAGTATTTTCAATATCTTCTCTAGATATCCCACCTGAACTTTCTTTATCTAATTCTTCTTCTTGTTTTAATAGATCTTGATATTTTAAAATTAAAGATCCTAACTCTTTAGCTGGTTCATTCATTGCGGTTCTTAAATCTTCTAAATTACGTACATCCTTTGCAAATTCTTGTTGTCTTTTAAATCGTAGGAAACCGAAAATCTTTTTGAGATTTCTTTCGGTTGTATATAGTTTATTAAAAGTTTTTAATAAATAGTAAAGTTTTTTTCTATTTCCTTCTTCCGCTAACCAGTTTTTAGCATCTGTGGTGGATATACTGTCACCATACTTACCAACTACCTTTTTCTTTTTTACTTTTTTACCTTTTTCATCTTTTGGTTGTTCTACATATTGAGTTAGAGATTGTTCTATTTCTACAAAAAATTCTAAAAATTTGTCTTGAATATTATACATTTCTGATTTAGATAAATTATTAACCATACCTAAAATTTCTAAGAAAGTTTTTTCCCCCTGTTTTGTTTCATATTTTTTATCCCACGAACTCCATATCTTATCTCCTGATTTATCTACCAGTTTAGAAATACTCTTTAAACTATTTATTAAAGTAGTGGTTGCATTTTTATCTGTGGTATTTAATTGTTTTAAAATATCTTTACCCCCTTTTTTTCTAGAATTTAATATTTTATTAGTATAATTACTAATGAAACCTTCTTTACCACTATATTGACTGTAGTATTCTTCACCATTATAAATAATCCTAAATAAATCAGGTATTACTTTAGCATTAAAAGTAAATTTAATTTTACCGATACCTTTACCAAACTCAATAAGTTTACCTTTACCTTGATTTTCTGGGTATGTCATCCAATTATTTGATTCGCTAGCTCTAGTACCACCCGCAGTGTCCAATCCCTTACTACATATATCTGGTAATGCTTCTTTTATAGTTTTTTCACCTGAAGCAAATGCCTTTACCGCCACATACTGATATTTCTTAACTGCTTTCTTATAATCTTCAAACGAAACACCCTTTGCTTTTTCATCACCCCAATAAGGACCTTGATTCGCACCTGACTCACCATCAGCAACAAATGTAATCCTTTTTAGTTCATCATCTTTAAAAATAGAACTAGCAGCATCTTGAATAATTTTAGTGCCTGCATTTGCTCTCTTTTGTGTTAAGTTTTTATTATTAGTTGCGTCAGTACTTTTATTAGGGGGGTTGGACCAATAGTTTGAACTACCTGCAGTAACTGTAACAACAATATTTTCTTTTGTTAAACCAGGATTACTATCCATCCAATTTTTAACTTTTTTTAGTGATTGTATTAGTTTTGATTTATCTTTGTCGTCCTTAATTTCTGATTTACCTGAGTCAAAGGTAACCTGTATCTTATCACTATTGTATGGTTTTGCAACATCAGTTTTTACTTTATACCTTTTACCGTTGATGGTTACTATCTTATCTTGTTCAGATAATAAGTTATTTTCAACTACCACTATAGATTTAAAATTTTCTTCAGATAGTATATCGTGCGAATTATCCTTATAGGTGAAACCCATAAGTTCTTGCATACGTTTTTTTTGTTCGTTAAGGGTGTTCATAATATAAATTTATTTTCTACGAGCTTCTCTTCTTTTAGACTCGTTTATTTTCCTTCTCTTTTCTGATTTAACTTTATTTACAATGTTTTCGATTAAAGTAACCATTTCCGATTCAGTTAATCTAACTGTTTTTTTATTTGACATGTCTTAATATTTTTATAATATATGTTATTATATATTATAAATATAAGAATAAAGTAAAAAAAATGAATTTTATGATTGTTTTAAAACATCATAAATTTTAAGTAAATCAGATTCACTGATTTGTTTAACGGCAGCAAAATAAGTAATTGCCAATATTAAACTGTGCGTATAATAAGAATTAATAACTTCTTTTTTATCTTTTGTTGTTAAAATATATCTTGTCATAATTAGTTTTTTTACTAATATACTAAAAAAATTAGTAAAAACCAAATTATGCAACCATATAGCCCTGATCATTTGGGTCGGATGCAAATCTTTCCCATTCTTCTCTATTCTCTGGTGTTAAATTATCGGGGTCAACGTTTCCTACAAATCTAGCTAAACTTTCATTAACCATTTCTTCTAAAACTCCTACATTTATTTTAGTTAGTGGGTTATTTGCTAAATTCATAACATAACATTTTGTTAATTTTTCATATCCTTTTAGTGGTGCTTCGGGTATTTGGTTATTTGTAAATGTTATTATATCCAGATTTTTTGGTAAGTATTCTATTGGTGGTAATGTTGTTAACCCACAATTATTGGCAGATATTCTTTCTGCCTGTGTAAATTCTGAACAGTCAGGTAATTCGGTTAAGTTCATATCACTGAAATCTAATGTTTCCATATCTTTATTTAAGAAATCAGTAATAATAACTCCTTGAGTATTTTCCATTAACCATTTTAGATATTTGTTATTTTGTAATGCCGTTTGTTGTTCACTAGCCAATTTACGTATTGACTCAACTCCTGCGGCATAAACTTCGTCATCAATAACATCTTTAATATCACCACCAAATTTAGTTAGATATTTTAAATATTTACTGTCCATTAAACCAGAACCATTTCTAATATCACCTGTCGCTAATGCCCCTAATTCTTTTCTAAAAAATTCAGTTAACCCCGGAAATCTAGAAAGTATGTTTGGTAATTCGCTTCTTTCAATACTCTGATTACCTCTATTGTGCAACTGTCCAGACTCAAAATGAAACTGTAGTGGGTATATATCTTCGTTTTCACCATCAAATAACTTCTTAGGCATTACCACATAGTAATCTGACAAACTACCATCTGGTTTAGGGTTATTTCTTCTATATCTAGCAAAATAAGAACTATCATGATTACTATTTAATGCATTACGGTTAGCCGTACACCAAGACGCCATACCACCACCTAATGGTTCACAACTAGCTTCTAATGTTTGTGGCATGTATACTAATACATCATTATCTCTATATGCTAATTTAGCCGTACCCAAATCAATATGTTTTTTTAATTTATTCCATAATGAATTATCTTCGGAATCATCTCCCATAAATGGGCTCACTACGTCAAATAATTGCCCTAAATTATTGTATTGATTGATATCGGTTACATTTTCAGGTGCATTTGCTCTATTAGAAGCATCTCTTTTAAATGATTTTTTCTTTCTTACTCTATCAAATACAGTTAACTGACCATTTGCCTCAGGTAAATCTTCGGTTATAAATCTAATTGCTTGTTCAATATCACCTTCTTTTAAATGTCTCATAAATACTGTAATCATCCACTGTACAAATTCTTTTTTTCTAGTTGGATCCGCATCTACTATATCAGTAAATATTTCATCAGTTAAAACTACTTTACTTTTACCTTTTTTATTTGTTACTATATAGGCAATATCTAAACCATCGTGACCCTGTATTGGTTCTACCTTTTCTTTAGATTTTTTCATCCCACCGGCAGGTCTATCACCGTCTTCAAATTCTTCTTCATCGTTTTCACCATCTGTCGCCCTATCCAATAATTTTGGGTCGATTACAAATTGGTTTCTTAAAAAGTCTACTCTGTCTTCTCTAAGTAGAATATTATACTGATTTTCACTGATTATATATTTCATTTTCTTTTTCTTTTTCTTTATAAATATATGTTAAATTGAATTTGTTAATAAATTTAGTCTAATACCTTTTTCTTTTATTTTCTTTAGAACATCTTTAAATACTGATTTATCATCTTCCCCATCCGTAATTCTATATTTTATTTCATCTATTTTTTTAAACTCACCCATCAATGATAACTCATCTAAAATTTTTTCATAAGTAATCCATTTTCTTTTTATATCTGACCCCGCCTTATTAGTTTTATTAAATACCAGTGTGGTATAATTAAAATCTAATTCTCTTTGTATTGGTATTTTTTTATTAGTTGTCATAAAATTAATTACATCTATGTTTATCGTCCCACCAAAAAGTATGATCACCAATAACGGTAGAACTTTTTTTATTTTTTTTATACGAAGTTGCTAACGAATCAGTTTTACTATTATATTTCTTAACTAAATAATTTGCTGCATAATGGTTGTAAGGTAGAGGTTTAGTTTTTCTAAAACTTTGTACTTTTTTAAACATATCATCAAAATGGTTATATTTAGGCTTTAATTTTTGTTTTAGTACTCTATTATAAAGTTCTTGTTTTTTTTCTTTATCACTTAAACTATTATAGTAATTCAGTGTACTATATTGTTTACCAATACTTAAAATATCCTTCATAGATTTACCACATTTTATTGCTCTATTTTTAATTGTTGAAAGTATTGCATTTAATTCCTCTTGTGTTCCCTTAACATTTTCCCCAACTAACGTAGTAGTTAAAAGATAATCCTCTTCAACTTCTGGGGTAATATCAAAATAAATTCCTAATAGTTTTAACGCATTAGGTCCAACATTTATAGTATTATTTTGTTGTTTACACAGATCAATATCTAATACAAAGGATAATTGTTCTAACATTCCCTTACCATATTTACCATCGGGCTCACCTTTATATAGTGTATCATTTAATCTAGTTTGTATTAATTTAATTGCGTTACCGTCTTTTGGGTCATAATCACCAAATTTAATAATCTTACCGTTTTTAATATCATCTAAAGAATAATTTACCGTATTCCAAGATTTAGGTGTAGATTTAAGGCATTTATCACTACCTTCTTTTAAAATAATTTTTTTTAACTGATTTTCTGTTATTTTTACCTTCATATTGTTTAAATCTACAATTTATACTTATTATATTTATTAATAAATATATTATTATAGATTAAGGTTATAAATATAGTTAAAATATGGGTAAAATTCAAAAAAAAAGATTAAAAAAGGTTAATAATAGTGTGACTACACAAAAAAAAGGTAGAATTTATTATAAAATACGTAAAATCACTAAAAAATACCCCAAAATCAAACAAAAAATCAAAAATATTAAGAATTTAGAGAAAAAATTGTATTATGCAATGGTTTGGGAGGTTACTGAGGAGCAACCATTACAGATTTTAGAGAATTCTGATAAAAGAGGGTGGAAAAATCATCATTTAGACCATATTTACCCCATTTCTTTGGGTTTTCATAATAAAATACCCCCCAAAAAGATAGGAAATATCAAAAATTTACGATTTATACCATATAAAGAAAACCTAAGTAAGGGTTCTTCTATAACTAATGAGTCTAGAAATGCCTTACGAAGGTTAAAAAGGTTAAAATAGGTAAAATATGGGGTCGGGATGGCAAGATTCGAACTTGCGACCTCCTGCTCCCAAAGCAGGCGCGATAACCGGGCTACGCTACATCCCGAATTTTTAAATTTTACGCCTTTCGGGGCTTAAAAGTTTCAAAAAGTTGTTGTGCTTCTGCAACAACCAGTGATTTTTGGTTTTCTAACTCTTCTAATCTTCTTTTTTGATCCTCATTTAATGTCATTCCTGCAGCTTCTGCTTTTATATCCGCTACTTGACCATCTAATTTATCGTGTTTTAATAATAAACTATGATAAATATCCGCTTTTTTATTATTATCCATAATTAAGTTTTATAATTTTTTACTGTTATTATTTCATAAATACATCCACTGTCTGTATTTTGATTCATTATTTCCACAAACTTAGATGTGGTGTTTAAATCTTTCATTTCTAATACCTGACTATTACCATCAGTCATAAATACATGCATTATTTTATCACTTTTAGTAAAAAGTGTTTTTTTAATCATATAAGTCTCTATTTCATTATCCATTGTTAGATTCTTTTTGTGGTGGATTAATTTCTTCTATGTCTAAACGTTGTTGTTTCATTTCTTCGACATATTTTTTAAATTCTTCTTCCATTCTTTTATTAAACGCCCTTTTTTGTGCATTTAATCTTTCAGTTCTTGCTTTTGCTTTTTTCTTTTGATTTTTTCTGTGTTTACTTTTTGGCATAACTTTTTATTTTCTTATTTAAATATAACTTACTTTTATTAAAATGTCAAATATTTATTAATATGAAATTTATTAAAATTTTAAATGAAATGGTAGAACATCCCTTCCCTAATAAAAAAAACATAATCATTAAAAATGGTGATGGTAATAGTATTGGGGTGGAGTGTGAATATGCTAAAACTACCAATGAAAAAATGACAGGCGTTTTGGGTATGGATTCTATGTGTGAAAACTGTGGTGTTTTATTTGATGAGATATCCCCAACATATTATCATATGCAAGGGGTTAAATTTCCATTAGATATGATTTTTTGTGGTAGTGATGGAACGATTTTAGGGATTGTTACTGCGGAACCTGATGGTGATAACGTTTATCCACCAAATGGATCAACATATAACATAGAAGTTAATGGGGGGTTTTGTGAAAAAAACAATATTAATAAAGGAGATATTGTTTACGTTTCATAAATTTCAGGATTCACCCTACCATATTTACGTACAAGTTCTCCCGCTTTTGCATTCGCCTCATCTTCCCAAGGTGATCCATCTTCTCCCTCCTCTTTTCTACCTGTTAATTCACCTCTTTCATTTTGTTTGTGGTGAACTAACTCATGTGCAACAGAACGAATAATGTCGGGTAAGGATCTATTTTTTCCTAATACTGTTACTTCATTATTATTAATATCGTAACTTGCTAATGTTTCTACGTCATCAGAATCGTTTGTAATGTCTACGGTAAAATTATCTTCTAAATCTAAATCTCCTGTTACAAAATCAACAAAGTCATCTATTTTATCTTCACTTAAATTACGTAAGTTATTACTACCTTTTTTATTTAATATTCTAATTTTATCGTGTGGTAATAAAACTTTTAAAGTTCTACCATTTTCCCAATTAATTGATAAGTGTTCTTCAGGTATACCTTGAAAAATGTTTGAGACTATTTTAGTTACTACTCCCTTTGTTCCGGGTAATATTGGGTTTGGGTCTTCGCCCTCCATCTCAACCATTTCAATGGTATCACCAACCATTGGATAATTGTCATCATACAAATGTCTTGCAAATTTATCTAAAATAGGTTTAAGTAAATCTTCATTGTCCAAATAATCTAAACTATAAACATTCTCAATATGTGGTATTACTTCATTATTAAGTATATTCTTAATAGTCTTAAAAGAATACATATAATTATCACCAAAAAATTCAATTAATTTTTCTACATTGAATGTATTAACTAAATCATTGAATATTACATCATTTAATGATCTTTGTTGTGTTTCTTCTTTCAGTATTTTTTTTATGAGAGATTTCATATAATATAAATATGAGTTAAGTGGATAAAATTTTGCGTACTTTTAGTAATAAAGTGAATATTTTTGATTATATGATATAATCTTTTATTTTTGATTTGTCGCTAAAACTTTGGATTTTTTTGTAGTTTTAGTTTTAACGTTTAAATCCTTAACCAACTTTACTAAGTCTTGTTCAGTCAGTCTAATAGAACCTCTTCTTGTTTTCATATTATAAAAAATTTAGATTATAAGTGTCTTATATATAAATAAATATGTGTATTTACATAAAAGAACTATACTCATCGTATAATCTATTATGTAAGTACTCATTAAATTCTTGTTTATCTAGTGTTCCTGCACCACCATATCTGAAATGTTTATACTCATCTATAGTTATTGGTTCACCAAATAAAACATCTCCTTCATCACCATTCCAAACGTCCTCCCACTCTCTTTCAACTATGGTGTCAACGACATCTACCCATCTATATCCTTGTTCTAAACTATCGGATAGTATATCTAATGCCCCATCATGATTCATTATATCACAAACCGATATTCTACCTTTTAATGTGTGGGTATCCCAATCCCATTTACCCTCTATTTTATCGGTTACTTCATGTACCCCATCTAAAAAGTCTTCATGTAATGCATGTATATCGGCATTTTGTTGTGCGTCACTATATGAACAACCAATCGCACTTTCTAAATCCCCGTTTTTAATAAAATCTCTTAAAGTTTCATCTTCCTCTTTTTGTGATTCATATATTTTTATTATGATTTTCATGTTCTCTTCATTAATATCATCTAATTGATATTCGTCATAATAACATTCGTAACCATCATACATATAGTCATAATCATCTTCTAAAAATTTTTTTACCAGCGATCTTATATCATAGTCACCATCTCTAAACATCTCGGATATTTCATTTGCTTCTAATATAAAATTAACATATTCATCACATCCACCACCATAATCTTTAAGGTATTTCCACACAAGATTTATTTCTTCCTCAACATCTAATCCCATATGCCTAAGAGACTCGTCAATAAATTTTTCAATACCAACCTTATCGATAATTTTAAACGCACCCATTTCAAACTTGTTAAAGTTCGTTGTTTCCTCTTTTAATATTTTTCTAATTAGATTTTTCATTACCAATCCATATCGTGTTCTTCTGGATAATCATTTATGGGATCATTATCCATATATCTTTTTATTCTATCAAATAAATATTCATATATTAAACTATAAAATTCCATATCACTTAAATCACCACCGAACATATCTATTACCGCCATCTCTACCGCACTAGTAAATTGATCATTATCTTCGTAATGATTCGAAGTATATAAATCATGATTACCTGTTGGGTAGTGAAAAGTTCCACCACACCCATAACAATAATGTTTGGAGATAGGTTCTACATCATAAAAATAAACAGTATATGTTGTTGGATTGTCATTCGATTTAACAATCATCTCTATATTAATAAGTGAATCTAAATATTTTGTTATTAATGGAGTTATTTCTTCTTTAAATTTTAAATATTCCTTATGGCTGGTAGACATTTCTTTTTTATAGTCCTGAACCTTTTCGAACTCCTCACTTAAAATTTTATCATAAAAATCCACCCTAATTTTTACATCATCCCAGTATGGATTATTTCTATCTAATAAATTATCCAAAAGATAAATTGCAGAAATTCTATGTGCACCATCATCTAATTTATCATTGATAACATTTATTGGGGGAAAATTAACTACACTTTTTGGGTTTGATTTAAGGTACTGCGCATATTCTAATACTTTTTTGGTAACTGGCCAAGAATAATCATTTTTTAAAATATCACTTAATACTTCTTTGTAATAAGGTATTCCCTCTACTTGTGATAATATTTCATTAATATTTAAATATTTGGTGTTGGATTTCATGTTAGAAACATCTGTTCCTTTAGCACTACTTACACCTGGTTGTGGAGTGTTATCTTCACTTAAAATTTTTTTAATTAAATTTTTCATCCTCTAATAATTTCCCACAATTTAGGGGTGGTAGTTTTAATTATTTCTCCTTGATTGTATGGTCTCATTTGACTCATTTGTTTTTTAGTAGACATAGAATAACCATCTTCGTTTTCAAACCACTGACCATCTTTATAAACAAATACTGGATACCAATCATAAGAAAATACTGTATATACACCATTTCTATATTCTGCGTGTGTATTACTACCTTTAAACGGTATTCTATTAACCACTAAATCTCTCGCCCTTATATTAGCGGTTTTCATCTTTCTATCCTTTATATCTTTTCTAATTAAAGATGAATCAGACGTAGTATTTAAATTGTCTTTAAATATTTGATACATTTCAAATGCTTCCATACCAACAATACCCATTACACTATTAAGATAATTTAATACTTCTTGGTAAGGTGTACGTGAATCAAAACCCTCACGTTTTAATATATCCACCATTTTACGTTGATAGTTATCTTGTTGTACAGATACCTCTTCTTTTAATATTTTACGTATAATTTCTTTCATATTCTTTTAATAAATATTTGGAAAAATAAATAAATTTTCGTATATTTGTATAAAATCAAACAATATGAATAAACACAGAGTTTTCAAACACCCCAAAACAAACGTTTCCTTTATTGACACTAATGATGCAATAGTTGGATATTCTAAAAGTGAAATTGCAAAAAGTGAGGATAACGATTGTTGTGTAAGGGCATTTGCATCAGTCACAGAATCTCCTTATGATGAAGCGCACGATTACGTTAAAAGAATCTTCAAAAGAAAAAAAGGACAAGGTACACCACGTTTTCCGTTAACTATGAGGGAAAGAGAAGGATTAAGAACCTTAAATGGGTATAAGTATATAGAGTTAAAGAATCACGATAAAACTACATTTAATAAACCTGTTAAGTATTATTGCTGGGAAGACTATAAATATAAATATAGATACGTAGAACGTACATTAGATAGTAAGTATTACCCCCTTATAACTACTTATGGTAAAACTAGGGCGAGTCAAATGACTGTAGGTACATTTATCAAAGAATATAATGTAGGGAGATATTTAATACATGTTAGAGGACATGCTTTTACAATTATTGATGGGGTCGTAGTTGGTAACCCACTGGATTCTAAACAACTAAAATGTAGAATAGTAGGTGCGTATAAATTTTATAAAAATGGGTGAGTTAGACGCTTTTGGTTATTTAGTTATATTTATGGGGATATCCTTTATTTTTTGGGGTGGATACCTTATAGGTATAAACAAAGATAAATTGTTTCCAAAAGAAGATGTAAAAACACTTAAGGAATTAAATTTAGAATTAGAAGATGCTTTAGAAGAAGAAGATTACGAAGAAGCAATAAAAATAACAAAAAAAATAGAAAAAAAGAAAAAATGAGTGAAACTCTTACATCAGATTATGATGAAACAACAGAAAATTTAATTTGTACCGATCTTATAGAATCCTACCTATTAGACAATTACCCACATATATTTAATATTACTACTAGAAGTGAAATTAAAGAATGGGTTAATAAGTATTTAGAATCTATTAAGTAAGTTTTTGTCCGTGATAATCCTCTAAGTAAGATACTAGATCTTCGTGATATGGTTTAAAGTCTTCCTTAGTCCATCCATCAGTATATTTTTCATCTGTAAATGTAATATCATATGCCTTACCTCCCCTAAAAAATTTTGAGTGGCTACCTGCACCGAAATAATCTATTGCATCATATCTTGACCATTCTATCATATCCATGTAATCTTCTATTTTAGATAAGTCATAATCTCTAGTTAAAAATTTACCCCAATCTTCTTCTCTAATTATTAATGAAGGATTATATTCTAAATCCCAATCATCAATTAAAATTTTATTCATAGAATTTAAACTACTGGTTTTAAATATATGGTAAAGTGCTGCATTATAAATTTCCTCTACTTCTTCATACGTTAATCCATATAATCCCCCATAATGTTCAATAAACCTATTAAATAACCAATCCCCTCTTAAATTATTTAATATTCCTTGTTTTTCTAACCTAACAGGTGCAACATTACCGTCATAAGTTGGTTCTATCATATCATTGAAATTCCAAAATCTACCATCTTCACTTATAGATTTAACAACTTTTTTTTTAATTTTTTCTAAATATTCTGTTTGTTTAGTAGATTCCGCTAATATCCATTCCTCACGCCAATGATCCCAATCTTCATCTCTTTGATAATTATTTATTTGTTCTATAATTTCATCACTTAATATTTCTGCTATTACTGGAATAGTGGGATCATCATCACCTGAAGACAAATCTTGTTTTTTTAAATATTGTTTAACTAATTCCGGTATATTTCTTCTGATTACATTTATACTATCTTCTGTTAATCCTAAATTATCGTTCCACCTATAGAAAAATTGTGGTAGATTGTGTGCACCCGTAAAACCTAACCCATTAAAATCAAATATTACTTTAAAAGATCTTAAAAGAGTCATTTTTAAAATATCGGTAACAACTCTATTTATAAATCCATTCTGATGATATATTTTACCCACATTTTGTCTAATCTGTGGGGCAGTGTGTTCAGTTAATGAAGAACGAAGATTTCTTAATTCTTTTACATATCTTTTTTCTTTTGCAATTTTGTAGGCATTTTGTGTTAATTTTTTCGCAATGGGTGCAACCATAGGATCATCGAAATGTCTATTAGATATTCTTGTTGGTTCACCTATACCCATTGTTTTATATAGGTAATATGCAACTAAGTTAGATAGAGTACGTAGCATATATTCATAATCAAATATTCCTATATTACTATGATAAGGATCATAATAGAAGTCAACATTTCTACTAAGGTCACTATCTCTAAACCCATAGTCTACAGTATTAAAATTTATACTTTCTTTACCATAGGTAAAATTCTTTTCAATATCCCTAACCACCTTATCAATTAGAGTGTTAATTTGTTTACTTTCCCTCATTACAATAGGCGCATCTGGTTTATCATCCTCTTTAATATATTTGTTATAAAATTTAGGTATGAAAAATCTAGCTAAAACATTTATAATATCTTCAAGATTATAATATCCATAATGATCTTCAAAAATAATAAAAAAGTCATTAAGAGTTTGTCTAACCATATCTCTAGTTAACTCAGCTAATGGATGGTAATGTTCACGCATTCTTTCTAAGTCATCTTTTGATAAACTATAATGTACATAATTATTATCATTACCCTTATCAAACCCAAACCAGAAATCATAATCAGTATCCCCATGTTCTTCATCAGGTGGACTTACATGAATATTATTCATCAGCTCATCTGCAACTTTCTCAAGGAATTTATATGAATTAGATTGTTTTTCCATCTAAAAATAAATATCAGTTCTTTTTATAAAAAGTATGAGGTTTTCCATTATCGTCAAAAACAGTAAATTCACTATATGGGTTTTCCGAAAGTATATTAGGTTTCGATAATAGTTCTTTTTTAATTACTTTAAACGGTTTTCTTTTAAACCATGTTTCTATTTCACTTTTAAGATTAACCGTTATAGTCATATAATAATATTTTTCTGGTTCTTTTACTTTCCCATTTAATATTTCATAACCTCTTTTTATTAAGGCATCACTTCTTTCTTTATATGTTTTTAATAATCGGAAACCATTTAAAAATTCCACTTCACTTAATTTGTCCATATTAGTTTTAATATGTTCGATTATAGAATCGATATTAGGTGGTAGAGATTTCTCTATTGTTTTTTGACTAACAATATCTTTATTTTTTCTTTTAGACATTCTTTTTAATTATAAATATCAGCGCATAAAAAAACCCCATCATATGATGAGGTTTTATATTTAGTTTGTTAGATATTACGCTATAATATATAGGTAAACCATAATTAGTGGTAAGTGAGATGCTACTAAAAATCTTTTCCAAGTATTATTATCCTCACCTATTTTATTGGTGATTAGATTTCTAATAATTGTGGATAGATTTTTGGATACACCATAGACTATCAAACTACACAAAACAAATGTTGTTGGTGAGTTGAATTGATAATCTCTTGGGAATACCCCAAAGAACCATAATACGGCACATACGCCAAAAATAATGTCTACTACAGAAATGTTAATTCCGTCTTTTCCTAAAATTGAATTTTGATTTAAGTTTTTCATATCTTTTAAATTTATATTTACAAATATAAGGCAAATATATTAAACTGCCAAATATTTGTACAAAAAAAACCCTATAAAGTTAATTATAGGGTTAAATTTTTAAAATTAAAATGAAAATTATTTAATAAACTTTTTTAGTTTTCTGTATTCTGCTTCAGTAAGGGTATTTAATACTTTACTATATTTTTTACCTTCTGCGAAATGAGTACCTTCTTCTTCTCTATCTTCGTGATCTTCATCGTAATCCATATCTTTTTTAAGTGCGTCTAAATGATCTTCGATAGCTTTGATTCTGTCATGTGGTGCCATTTTTTCTTCATCTTCTAAATGTTCTTCTTCTTTATGGTCAGCACCTTCGTCCTCACCATAGTTGTAAGTTTCTTCACCTTCAGAATCTTCATTAACCACATCACCGTGGTCTTTTTCATCTATTTCTAATTCATCTTTAGATTCGGGTGCATCTACTCCCATTACTCCCGTTTCTTCAAAATCTTCTTTTAACAAATCAAGACCCATTAGTCTTCTCATATCATTTGTCTCTTTTAACATATGTTTTTTCATCACGATTCTTTTTTACTTTCTTTTTTATTAATCTTATCTTCAAAATCCTCAATGGTTTTTTCTAAAAATTCCTCTATTCTATTATATGTAGAAAGAGATTCCAAATTAGATTCTGTAGTATTTAAGATATTTGTCAATTCTTTTAATTTTCTAACAATTGACTTAATTTTTGAATCTTTATCTTCTGATCTACGAGATTGTTTATCTTCGGATAAGAATCTTTTTATCTTATATTGTTTAACTATCTCTTTTACTTCAGATTCAGTTAAATTAACTACACTTCCATTTTTTTTGATTATCATATTAGAAAATAATTAACAATTTTTTTTATTATTTTTTCGCTATTTTTTTAGCAATATTTTTTATTTTTTGTAATACTGCTTTTGCCTTAGCTCTTTTTTCTGCTGGTATTTTTGCTAGTACTTTATCTATACCTCCTGATTTTTCATCTTGTTCTTTGAATAGTCCACCTGCCCAATCTACAAAGTCAGATGCCGCATTTGATATAGTTTTACCCGCTTCTTCAAAACCATCACCTACTGGTGCCCAAGTATTATCATCACTAAGGTAATCAATTAGGTTACCAAAACTTTGTGGAATCTCATCAACCTCACTAAAGGCATGTTTAAGATCTCTACCGATATAATTCAAGTCTCTTTTTAAACCATCAAGCCAAGATGGTTTTTTATCTTGTTCTATTAATACTCTTTTAACGATTTTCTTAAGATCAGATTCTGTTAATCTGATTACTTGTCCGTTTTTTTTAATTTTCATTTTTCTTTTTTTAAAATATATTTTATTATAAGTTTTTTATATAAATATATAGAAATACTAAAAAATTACTTTTTTGTGACACAAGATATTTTAACCGGTTTAATTAAAATTGTACCAATACTAAAATTTTGTTTTAATATTACCCCATCTCCAACAATTTCTACCACTGTATAGGTAGAACCCAACCAATCTACTACATCACCTACTTTTATTTCCGACCCCAAAATTGGTTTATTTAATTTACATTTTTAATTTTAGTACTCCCTAGGGGAATCGAACCCCTGTTTCCAGGATGAAAACCTGGCGTCCTAACCCCTAGACGAAGGGAGCAGTGATATTTTTCATTTATAATTCATTTACTACTTCAAAGTCATCATCTAAAACCAAATCCCCTTGTTGTGCTTGTAGAATGGAAATTTCCTTACCCTTCTTAGTCACTTCAAATACTGGTAATGCACTCACAAAATCTTTATGTTGTTGTAAATTAGTATACATATTGGCAGTAGAAATGTTAGTAACCCCTTTTTTAGTTTCTGGTGTTTCGTCTGGCATTTCTAAAGTATCCCTTAATATAAATTCACTAGTATGTAAAGATTCATCAAAATCATTACCTTTTATATAATAAGTTTTAACACCTACAGGTGTATCTTTATTAACTCTATTTTCTAAACTTGCATATATTGTTACATTAACCTTACATATTTTATTAATTAAATCAACAGAATATGAATCAATATTTGCATATGCGGACTCATGTATAATCCCAAATTCGCTTTTGTGTTGTGATAATATAAACGCCATAGTATTTTTTATTAATAAATATCTTATTTTATATTATAATTTTTATTTTGTTTTGAAATTTATATATTTTTTTATTATATTTGAATTAATAATACAAACTAAATACGACAGTATTTGGATAATATATATAAAAAATTATGGAAGAAAAAAGAAAAATAGAAATATTAAAGTCACAGTTAGGACTTGATATTACAACAGACATTAATAGATTTAATGAAGTAGATTGTACAATTTATACAGAATCAACTGCAGATGGATACGATGTGTATGTACTTACTAACAACCCATCTAATGTAAGTATATGTGAAGATGTATATTATTACGATCATGACATTGCAGATAGTTTCGGAGAACAAATTAGGTATGGTGATACTTCTTTTTATATAGATGATTATATCTATGAAGATTGTTATATCGAAGATAAACTTATAGAACTGTTTGACGACTATGTGGAGATGTTTGTAGAAGGAGATAAAATAACCGATAAAGAAAGGGATTTTTTAATTGAGGAATATGGTTTAAAAGTCGAATCGTAGAGGAGAGGGGGCTGGGGGTGAGAAGTGGACAAGTTCGCGGGTCAACTCCAAAAATGACAAAACTTTTACAAAAAATTTGTTTTTTTAATTTATTATAGTTAATTTTATATTAAAATAATAAATAATGAAAAAAATACTTTTAATTATGGGTTTATTTATAACCCAAATCACATTTTCTCAGAGTGTAGACAGTAGTACTATATTTTCACACATAAGTCCAAATAGAGATACCTTATTTCTTGCAAAGACACATATGGGGTATATGATATACAAATCGTGGGATAATGTAAGTAATGATAAAAAACCAGTAATAATTTTTAAAAGACATAACTGGATAATAGAAGAAAGATTAAACCAAAACAAAGATGAGTGATTTAGAAGTTATATTATGGAGATTATATGATTTAAATGAAGGTGATTTAATAAAAGTTAAAGAAGAAATCGAAAAAATCCTAAAACAAAGATGAGAAATAGTAAAGACGAAATTAACGCAATCATAGAAAACTTTATAATATATGCTTGTGGGAGTAACGATAAAGAAAGGTCTATCTTAGAAATGACATTAGAAGATTATCAAGGAGTAATGTTAGATGAAGGTTGTGGGTTAGAAGATTGCCCATTTTTAAATGAGTAATTTATTTATACTTTCGTATGTTACGTATGAGTGCAACGATATATCCACCCATTACTAATATAGGTAAAAGACCAAGCCATATAATTTGTTGTATATTCATAATTAAGAATATAAATATACCCTTAGTGTTAAAAGGTTAATAAGTAATATTAAGAAATTGTAAAGTATTTAATACCCACTTGGGAAGGAGTTCCAGTACTCTTCGGTTTTATCCCATATCTCACCCTGTAATGAACCCCAAACTCTATTCCATTCATTACCTGTGATACCATATGTTTTTACAATATGATTCATTAAATCATTGTGCCAATTAGTTTCATATCTTTCACTAAAACGATTACTGAAAGGATCATCTGCATTTAGTGGTGCTAAAAAACTACCATCACCGTTAAGAAAAGCGGAATAATCTATCATAGGAAAATAAACAAGTCCTCTATCAAAGTCCCATACTATTTCTTTAAGGACACTATCTACGACTTTATCTACAAACCCTAAATCTATACCTTCATCTAATCTAGGTCTGGTTTTATAAGAGTCATCAAAAAACCTTTTAAAGTATTTTTCATATACATCATTAAAATACCAATACATTACTTCTTCCATTTCTTCATACGATAACCCAAACATTTCTAAATAATTAGTAAAAATCTTTCCCAATCTAAACTCATCATCAAAATAATCAACCATATTCTTACAATAGTTAGCACTTAATACATACTTACCATTTTTAGATGGTGAAGCAATAAATGGTGTTATAACACTAGCAACACTTTTATTAAAGGGTTTAGTATCTCTTATCATTGTATCTAAAACTTTTTTTAGGAATTCTGTTTCTTTATCTATTTTAGATTCTCTTAGGTAATCGACATGTACTCTTACGTGTGGAGATATATTTTCTTTTTTGGATAATACCATATTAATAATATGTTGTTCATACTTATCCCAAAATAATTCTTCTATTTCTTTAAAGGTTAAACCATAAGTGTCTTTTAGAAAATTTTCTAAACATTCTGGTACATAGTTAAAATAGGGTGCAACACTTCCCCAACGAATACCAACCTGTAAACTTTTACATTTACCATCGTATAAATCTATATCTCTATAAGATGCATCTCTGAATTTAGTGTTCTTTACTAAATCATTATAAACGTAGTCTAATAATTCTTTCTGTTTATCCATTATCGTTAGGTGTTATTTTAATGGACTTATCATCTATTTCTACTTTAAAGTCATTTGGTGAAAGGTTTTCGAAATAATCTTTTAAATATTTGATCTTACCGTCTTTTCCCTTCATTGTGGTGGGAACATCCACTTGTCTTACATAAGGTGGTTTAGGCGGTTTCTTTTCCACCCATTTAACAGTGTTTTTATCTGTGGCGTTTTCATCGAAATCATCTTTCGTTGTAAACTCCCAATACTTATCACCTTTACGTTTTTTATAATAGGTATCACCACCTATATCTCTTACCTGATATTCGTACTGAGAAACTTCTTCTAATAATATTTTGCGTATTACGTCTCTCATTTAAATAAATTTATTACAACATAATAGATACGATAGCACCACCCGGAGCAAAATTAATTTTTGCAACTTTTCCTTTTCCACTATTACTAGCGGCGTTGTTAATTGCGTTTACAATGTCTTCTCTTTCTTCTGTATCACTACCCATAGCAGTAAATCCATCTTTAATGGTTTTATTTATAAATCCTTCTAATCCACCATTGTTTCTTAATTCGTAATCTAAATCTACAATATCTGAATATGTTTCTAATTCTTTTATTGCTTTCACAATTGCTTCTTCATCTTCATATACGTAACCATCTGCACCCCTCATTTTATCACCTACACTACCAATAGATTTTTTATCTAATCCCATAGTTGTAAGTGGACGAACTACAACAAATCCATATCTTTCCATATCTCTAGGTACTGATCTATTTCTATCGTAAATTGGATTTAAATCACTAGGTTTGTAAGATGTATTAGTATTAGTGGTAATTAAGTCTTCTATTACATCTTTACCAACGTACTTACCTGTTGTGTCACCTACAATGTCAAATGCAGTAAATACTACATCTTTCATTTCTTCCATCCTAGCTCTACCTAATTCTGCATTTCTATCTCTACTACCTGTAGAAGATGTACCACTACCAATGGTAATGAATTTAGGGATATTTTTTTCCGCTCTAAATCTTTCTATAGTTGGTAGTGAACTCATAATCTCTCTAGCTAAGTGTTGTGCTGCCATTGTTTTATCACCGTCAGAAATAGTGTCTTCACCTTCCTCAAAAAATATTTGATATCCAACAGAACCACCTCCCCTTTTATCTATAACTGGTTCTATACCTAATTTATCTTCACCTAATAATCTTTTATTAGATTCTAACATTAATTCTCTTTTTAATTTTGCTAATCTTCCCATTTTACTTTTTTTTATATAAATATGTTATATTTTCTCAATATCTAAATATTTTGCCCCCCTACCTTTATCCTTTAAAGTTATTTCTTTTTCATGTGGATAAAGAATGTTATTATTTAATGTCTCCATTACATCTACTTCACTCTTAGGTACTTTAACCGTTATTAGATATGCATCTTCCCCTTGTGCATGTCCGTATATACTACCCCTATCGTAATGGTTATTAATTAAGTCTGTTCTATCTTGTGAATAATGACTACCTAATTCATCGTAATTTATTTGATTTTTATCATCTAAGTAAAGTACTCTATATAGAAATAATTCTTCTGGTAAGTCTTTTACCCATGTAATTAAATCTCCTAATTCTTCTGCTGCTATTTCTTGTGGTATATCCATATACTCAAAAGATTTATCTAAAGACTTTAGTTGTTCATCTGATAAATCTTGTTCTATTATAATTGCGTCATCAGGAATATCGAAACCTGGATTCACCATTTGTATTTGTTTTCTTCTTAATTTATCTTTATACATTTCCCATAAAAATTGACCTTCACTTGCCTGTGAAATACTATTATGTGTGGGGAATATGATTTGATTGTCACCTACCCCATATATATTATTTACGTATTTTTCAAAACCATAATGTATACGTTCATTTAATAGAACTTTTAACTCATAACTACCAAAAGGTGCATAGACAATAAAACCAGATATATCATCCGATTCTTCTAATTTAGTTTCTTTAGCCAACATATCAGCAACTTTATTTAAAAATCTAATTTCCTTACTATCAATTCTTCTATAGAATGGTACGTTGGTGTCAGTACTTAATATATCAATACCTTTAGCCTTTAATAAATTTATGTTTTGTTCTCTAGCCCTTTCATCCCAATCCTCATAATGTTGTTCTCTTAAAGATTGTTTTTTACTCAGATAGATAACCATCGCCTGATCAGCGTCTTGTTTATTCATCCCATACTTATCCATAAAAATGGATTTAATTTCTTTTTCGTTGGTTAATTTTTTATTCTTACTAAATAAATCATCCACATCTTTATTTACTCTACTACTTAGAGATTCAGTTAATATGTTATCTTTACCTTTTTTCATTACATTAATAAATATTTATAATTAAATAAAAAAAATATCTATTTATTTGGATATTTAAATTATTTGTCGTATATTTGAATAAATCAAACAGTTATGAAACATTTAATCACAATATTACTAATCATTTTAACCTTAAATGGTTATAGTCAATCAAAATCAGAAATAAACGAATATTATAAAGAAATCTGTGCAAAAACTGAGTGGGGTGGTAAAATTACACCTAAAAGATTTTATAAAGATATAAAGATTTATGTGGACGGTAAGATTAGTGATTCATTAAATATGGAATTAAATGAGATAGTAAATGAATTAAATTATTTAATTCATTCTATAGAAATTAGTATTGTTGAGGATAGTTCAGAATCCAATGTATACATTTATTTCGGAGATGCTATAGGTTTTGCAGATTTATTAAATGAACCAAAATACTTAAGAGAATTAACTCTTAAACAACTTAAATATAATTGGGGCATATTTGAGATTTCTAGTAGCGGTAATGTTATAGTAAACAGTAAAGTTTTTATTGATACTGACAGAAATAAAAACTTAGTTCGTTTGTCTCATTTATTAAGAGAAGAATTAACACAATGTTTAGGATTCCCTAATGACTCTAAAAAATACAATAACAGTATATTTCAGAAAAAATGGACAGAAGTTACTGAATTTTCACAAATAGATAAAGAAATTATAAAGTTACATTATAATTCACCACAACTCTAATCAAACGCAGGACAACTAATAGAACGTTGTCTTCTAGTTCTTCTAGGTGGTAAATATGTAGGTCTACCTTTACCTTTAAATCTTAAATTAATTTTTGGTAATCTAATAGTAAAAGGATCTTTAGGTGGTGTATAAAAAGTAATTGGGTACTCTACAGTTTCTGTTGATATAACCTCAAACTTCTCATCCTCATCTGGTGGTAAACTACCACCACCTCTTCTTTTATTAGTATTTAAAATTATATCTAAAAAACCACCAACATATTTATATTTATCATATTCTTTTTTGTCTGCATGTGGTGTACCAGCCTCATTTCTATTAACTTCTTTACCCCCTACCTTACAAACATCTACATTAGATGGACAATTTTCATTCATTGGGACACCTTTACCTACAGGTACATATGAAAATCCTTTAGGTGGGTTGGGTCCTGATGACCCATCTCCGTTACTACCTGATGCGTTAAAACTTTCAACATAGTCTTCGTGTACTATTACACCAATCTTTTTTAATTCCTGTTTAATATATTTTGTGGTAGTCTCAATTCTTTTTTGTGCTAACTCATAAAAAGACATATTTGGTGATCCAGGAACATCATTTCTAAATCTACTACAAGATGCATCTACTTGTAAACTGGTTAATGCCGCTCTGGGTTTACCTTCTGGTGGATCTAATTCCGACATTGCGTCTTTAAGTTTATCAATGAATAACTCAACCTCCTTTTTAAGTCCATCGGCTTTATCAATAGTATATTCATTATCTTCAAATAGTTTAGAACCCTTACTATATGCAGGGAATGGAATTTCTATTGGTTCGAATTTTGGATCTTCTGGTTCTGTTTCATTTTCTATTGGTATTTTTTCTATGATTTCATCGTGATCAACACCAACAGTTACCTTCTTCCATTTCTTTTCTTTATATGTTTCCATAAAGTACTCTACGGCAGCAACTGCAAAACCTTTATTTTCTTCATCTTGTTTTAATTCTTCCCAAGCTCTTTGAGAACCACTACGCATTAAACTAACCATTTTTTTTGCGTATTTGGAGTTTAATAATTCATCCCATTCTTCAAATGGTGTATCTACAGTGAAAACATCGGAAGATAACATTTCATTTCTTTCTGATGGTTTATATTTACCTATAGTAAGTTTTAACCCTTTTCTCAGTTTTCTACCTAATCTTAAAAATTTCTTTTTAGTGGCGAATTTCATGTCTCTCCACTTATTTCGTAGGTCTTTCATCGTACCCCTAAACCATTGTCTTAAATTTTTACCAGAATCTTTTAATTTTCGTTTTAGGTTTTTAAGTTTTTTGGTTTTAGGTTTACCACCACCCCCGAATATAGAATCAAAAAAGTCTTCTATTTTTCTTCTTCTTTTTTTTCTTCGTGCTATTCTTTTACCTTTACCTCTTTTTAATAACTTATATAACCAATCGGCACCTTGTCCCTGTTCCACCATCACTATAGAGTCATTATTATCACTCTCCATTAATTCATCCAGCTCTGCACCCAATAATTTTTCAAAATATTGTTCAGCATAATTTAAAAACCCTTCTTCATCTTCTTCACTTTCAAAACCTAAATCGTTTTCTTCTTCATTTAACTCTTCTTCTTTTAAAAGTTGCAACTTATATAATACATTTTCATTGAATTGTTCTGCGGATTCTTCTGTCCACTCTACATCATCTACTGTATTAATAGTTTCTTCAGCTAATACATCTGCAGAGTTATCATCAAAACTAAATTTCATTAGTTTTAACATTCTACTTCTTTCTTCAGTTAAGGTAAGTTTCTTTTTCATTATATAAGTTTTTTATATAAATATAACCCAAATAAAAAAAAGACGAGGGGGGCTGGGGGGAGAAGACAACAATTCGGTCGATCAACTCCAAATAAATGTCTTTATAATATTTTACACCCTTTACTGAGATTATCTTTTGCCCACAATGGTTGCAAGTTAGTGTAATGATTTAGTTTAATAACATCTTCTTCACATTTAGCAGTCACCAAAGGAATAATATGATCAATATGCCACTCACCATGATTATCCCAACTCATACCTTTTTCAAACTTACTTTCCATGTATGAACAAAATTCTTCATATGTAATCCCTAACAATTCAAAAGTACGGGATTTTTTAGTATAACCACCTGCCCAAAAACTATATCCAATTAATTTACGAGTTACATATTTTACTTTATATAATTTATCGGTTTTTAATTTCCTTTCAACATAACCTTTCATATATACTCTATGGTACTCTCTAATAGCGGGACGATTACGTTTTCTATAATCTTTCTTTTGTTCTAAGATATACTCTTGATTTTCTTCATAGTATTTGCGTCTATACTCCGCAACCTTTTCTGGATTGTTTTTAACATAGTTACGTTTAACTTCCCTATAACAATCTTTACACTTATTTCTACCTGAATAGAATTCTGTATTCGGTTTTTCAATCGAACACGATGAACATACTTTTTTCATAGTAAAAAAAATTTACATTATTAACTGCCGTACAATTCTTCTGTCTCTTGTATTAATTCTAATAGTCTAATAAGATTTTCCTCAGATAAAGTAATGTAACTATAATCTTCAGTGTTTATATTAACACATCCATCATTATCAAATCTACATTGTATAATGTCTAATTCTTCGTCAATAATGTCTATGCAATATGCACCGTCATTATTTTTTTCTAATTGTGGTTCTTTTAAAATCATAGTACAAATATAAACCAATAATTTTAGAAAATCAAATAAAATAAGGGATTTTTTTAATAAGAGGGGGCTGGGGGAGTTTTCGACAGTTCCGCGAGTTAGCTCCAATATATTTGCATAAAAAAAAGGTACTAAATTAATAATACCTTTTTAATTTCTCCTTTTTATTTTATTTATATATTACGAACTTTATTCAGTAACGTATCTATAATTCCCTTTACGTGTCTTTTATGTTCAGGTGAAAAATCTAGTGCTATTTTTGCTGCAATTGCTCCCATAACTACTGTCACTAAACCTTTTAATGACTTACGTAACTTTTTTCTTCTCATATCTATTTTGTCAACATCTTTACTCTCTATACTTTCAATATCTTTTTCAGTTGTTTCAATTTTCTTTTCTAAACCTTTAATATGTTTCATTAGTTTTCTCTCTTTTCTAAGATCTTTTAATGTCTTTTTAAATTGCATTTTACTAATATTTTTATCCATCACTAAACTTTCTAATTTTTTAGTCATAGACTCAATCTCTTTTTCTAACTCTTTATTGTGATCACTCACTTCTTTTTCTTTTGTATCTAAAGTAGTTGTATCACCTGAAATATTTTCTGTAAGAATCCCTAAGTTTCTTTTGTTAGCCTCTAATATAGCCTCTCTTTTTAATTTTCCTAATCTTCCCATTTTTTCTATTTTTTAATAGGTGTACAACATTTAGTGTCACACCATCCTAAACATACCTTATTAAAGGTTACTTTACAAATTAATTTACAAATCTTTTGTTTCATTATTCACAAATTTATTATTTCTTTATTATACCGCAAAATTCATCATCATACATACCTACTTCTGCACACCAACCATCGTCATCTTCAAAAGCTCTCCAATAATCCTCTAAATCAAACTGTAAAAATTTATCATTACCATGATATCCCTTACCTTCTTTTTCAAATGATTGCCATTCACCTAAAGATGCAGTACAACTAGGTCTCCCTTCTCTATCACAATATGCACCGTAAATATAATCAGGGGTTGCATTAAAAATTTTAAATTTAACTTCATCTCCTGTATTCATACCCTCAACATCGGCATAATCACTTACAATAAATGTTATTACATCACCTTGTTTATATGAAGGTGTTTCATCTTGTTCTATTAATACTCTCTTAACAATCTTTTTAAGATCAGATTCTGTTAATCTAATTACCTTACCATTCTTTTTAATTTTCATAATATATTGTTTTTTATTATAAATATAGTCACCCACATAAAAAAACCATTTAAATAGGTATACTAAAAATTTCCTGGAAAAAATTTACACCTATGATGGTTTTACCTGAAATGGGTGTTGTTATATATTATCGTTTCTTTTTTTTAACCTTCCATATAGTAGGTTCAATATATTCCCCGTTGATAAGTTCTATATATGGTAACTCTCTAATTTTAATTAATCCCCCTATATGTAATCTCCTCTTTGAAATAATCATTTTTACTTCCTTAGTTTTAATATCCTCTATCATATAAATGGTAACTTCCTTTTTATCCACCACTTTATACGTAGTCGCACACCCACTAAAAAATAATATTACTAAAATCGTGATTATCCCCCTCATAAAAATAAATATTCCCTAATTTATTTATCTTTATGTTTACAGTCGTTTTTATGTTTAAACCACCCACCACATTTACACTTCACATAATATACCATCGGACCTACTATCGGAGCGGACGCAACTACCGTCCATACATTTGGATGCCAATGATCACCACAAATACCGAATACGTGTTTTATAAACTCTATAATCATAATATTAAATATAATGAAAAAAAACCATATACACAAATTATAAAAATTTTCTGGAAAAAATTTACAAATACCTAACCCCCACCAGAATTGGGTATTGTTTTCTATAGTGTAAAATTTCCTGGAAAATTTATGGAGAACATCACCCCCCCTTATTTTGTCAAAACACCCCCAGAGGGAAGGGGGGATACCTAGAGGGTACTGGAGGGGGGACCCCCCAGAGGGGTTAAATAGGAGGGGGGTTTTTATATATTACGCCCTCCCCCTACATTTAAAAATTGAATACTATAAATATACGAATAATAAATGGTAATGTCAAATAATGGGGAATAAAAAAAAGGGGAGAAAATACTTTGTATAAAACTCTATATTCCCTTCCCCTTTACAGGGATCTTGGGATAAAACTATTGGGGATTGTTTTTCCTATTCACCCTTAGTCTATAGATGTTACGCTGGTAACCAATCATTATATACTTAACAACCAAACTATCAATTATGAACCCCCCTATAGGGAGAGAAGGGGATTAACCCTTATACTTAATCGAATACAGATTGTGTTACCTCATCTATAAACTATTTCAAACAACTATACTATAAATATAATATTAATAATTGTAATTGTCAACACTATATTGTTTATTTTTTTCATTCTTATATTTCTCCCAATACTCATCATTATAGAATTCCATATATATACGTTCCATTTGAATATCTCTTTCAGTTACTATAATAGGTAGTCTATATATTTCATCATAGTCAAAAGGGTCTACTTTAGTTCTCATCATCCTTTTTTTCTTTTAGTTTCTCTATATTCCTACCGAATCGTACTCCCATAATAAAAAATAGGAAATACAATAGCGTGTTAATTATTACTTGTTCTGTCATTTCTAATTTTATTATACGTTTTATTTAACTTCCTTTCTCTCTTTGTAAGGATCCTTTTATTATTTTTTCTTCTAATTAATCGATATAACGCAATCCATCTATCTAATGTCCATAATAAAAAAATAATAAAAAGTAATAATATATGTAGTATCATATCCATACTTTATAAATATAGTGAAAAACTTTCATAAAAAAAAGTCCCTTATTATTTGGTAGTCTAAAAAATTTTTTGTACCTTTATATTGTGGGTCTGGTTCTGAAATATAACCGAAAGAGTAGACTCCACCCTGCGTATATATTTTTTTTATAAAGTTTTTTAAAAAAACCTCATCGAAAATTTGTTTATATGGATTTTTTTTCGTACCTTTATAATATAATGTGGTGAGAGACCGTAAGGGGACAC
>QCKH01000008.1 GCA_003215475.1 Prochlorococcus sp. AG-409-L21 | reverse complement strand
AGGAAGTCCTTCATTTGCCTTTAAGCGATTCTTCATCTTGGGTTAAAAACTTCGCAGATAAGCTTTCTTTTCAACAACCCATCATAGTCATTTGTCACTCTGGCATGAGAAGTTGGAATTTTGGAGTTTGGTTACTCGAACAAGATAGTCGTTATCAAGTCTTTAATCTTGAAGGAGGAATAGATGCTTGGAGCCAATTAATTGATAATTCTGTGCCTAGATATTAATTCAACTGATAGAACCAAATTTCTCTGCAACTGTGTTGACATCTTTATCACCACGTCCAGAACAATTAACAACAAGTTCTATGTCTTTTGAAAGTGTTGGACATAGTTTTTCTAAAAATGCAAATGCATGAGCGGTCTCTAATGCAGGGATAATCCCTTCTTTTTCACTTAGTAGTTTAAGCGCTGTAAGTGCTTCTTGGTCAGTTACGGCAAAGTACTCAGCTCGGCCTATCTCTTTTAAATAACTATGTTCAGGACCAACTCCTGGATAGTCAAGACCAGCGCTTATTGAATGAGCTTCTTGAACTTGTCCATTTTTATCTTGGAGTAGAAGGCTCATTGCTCCATGAAGAACTCCTATGCGACCTTCAGTAATAGTTGCTGCATGCTTCCCTGTTTCAACCCCCTCCCCTGCGGCTTCAACTCCAATCATCCTTACAGATTGATCTTCGATAAAAGGATGGAATAGTCCCATTGCATTTGATCCTCCTCCTACACAAGCGAGGAGAATATCAGGCGAACGACCAAATGCTTCTTGACATTGAGCTTTAGTTTCTTGACCGATTACAGCATGAAAATCTCTGACAAGCATCGGATAGGGATGAGGGCCAGCTACCGATCCTAAAATGTAATGTGTTGATTCAACATTTGTTACCCAGTCTCGAATAGCTTCACTAGTTGCATCTTTAAGAGTTGCTGTGCCAGCTGTCACGGATTGTACTTTTGCTCCTAATAATTTCATTCGAAAAACATTTAATGCTTGTCTTTTCATATCTTCTTTACCCATATAAATAACGCATTCCAGTCCAAACCTTGCGCATACGGTTGCTGTAGCCACTCCATGTTGGCCTGCTCCCGTTTCAGCAATTATTCTTTTTTTGCCCATTCTTTTTGCTAAAAGTGCTTGACCTAGGGCATTATTGATTTTGTGAGCACCTGTGTGATTTAAATCTTCTCTTTTTAACCAGATCCTTGGCCCTCCAGATTTGTTTTGATAATGAGCTGTAAGCCTTTTGGCTTCATAAAGAGGCGTTGCTCTACCAACATAATTTTTTAATAGTTGAGATAACTCTTTAGTAAATGATTCATCTTGCCAAGCAGCTTTTGTTGCTTCTTCAAGTTCAATTAAAGCTGGGATAAGTGTCTCAGGTACATATTGTCCTCCAAAACGACCAAATCTTCCCAATGATGAAGGTCGAGCATTGGTTGATAGATCTTCTTCTTTGAGGTGGGAAGAAACTGTGCTTGTCAAAGCTTAATGAAAGCAGTTATTTAATAGATTAGAGACTTATTTCAAAATGCCTAAGGGTAGCTGGCGAGAATTTGATGATTTTGCAGTAAAAGGTAATTCGGAGAACAGTCAAAATCTTGAATCTAAAGCAAATATGCAAGTACGCGTTCAACTAGTTAAGGCTGGGAAAGGGGGCAAGACTGTAACCCTTATTAAAGGCTTAAACTTAAGAGATTCTGAGGCAATGGGCCTTTTGAAAAGGCTTAAAAAAAAATGCGGAACCGGAGGAACCTTTAAAGGTGGCAATATAGAATTGCAGGGAGATAAAGTGAAACCATCGATAGAAATTCTGGATTTAGAGGGGTTTCGTCCAAAACAATCTGGTGGTTAAGTCAAAATTTCTCATTCCATAGCATGCAAAAATTGTTATGCATTCATTTAAAAGAACATTAGATAGAAATGATTGAACAATCATCAAATATTGTTTGGCATCAAGCTTCAGTTGATCGTGAATCAATACAGGAGCAAAGAGGTCATAAGAGTGTAATTATCTGGTTTACCGGATTATCAGGTTCAGGTAAAAGCACATTAGCCAATGCTGTAAATATTGCTTTATTCAAAAAAGGTTTATCGAGTTACGTGTTGGATGGAGACAATATTCGCCATGGTTTGTGCAAAGATTTGGGCTTTTCCGATGTTGATCGAGAAGAAAATATTCGTCGTATTAGTGAGGTTTCAAAACTTTTCTTAGAATCAGGAATTATTGTTCTAACTGCATTTGTATCGCCTTTTCGTAGTGATCGTGAAAAAGCTAGAAAATTAGTCAAAGAAAAGGATTTCTTAGAAATATATTGTGCTGCGAATTTAGAGGTCTGTGAGAAGCGCGATACAAAAGGTTTATATGCAAAAGCAAGAGAAGGAAAGCTTAAAGACTTCACTGGTATATCGAGTCCTTATGAGGAGCCCGAGAATCCAGACCTTAGAATAGAAACAGGAAGAAAGAATTTAAATGAATGTGTAGAAGAAGTACTCGCGAAATTAGCTCAATTACAAATTTTTTAAAAAGATGGTTTAAATCTCTCTTAAATATTTTGCTGCACCTATTTCAGTAAGTTTCTTATCTTTTTGAGTCACTTGGTTGTGGAGACTTTCCCTATATTTAGAAATTTTCAACTTAAGCATTTCGTCTGATGTACTTAGGATTTGAGCTGCTAATAAACCAGCATTTAATCCTCCATTTATGGCAACAGTTGCTACCGGTATTCCCCCAGGCATTTGAACTATGGAATATAAGGAGTCAATACCTTGAAGGGCTTTAGTTGTTATAGGTACTCCAATAACTGGCAGATTTGTAACAGAAGCGACCATTCCTGGTAAGTGTGCTGCTCCTCCAGCTCCAGCGATAATAACTTTGAGACCTTTTCCCTCAGCTTTTTGTGCAAAATCAATCATTCTGAGTGGAGTCCTATGAGCTGAAAGAACTCTTGTTTCTACTTTTAGGCCAAAATCTTCTAATATCTTAATAGCCGGTTCCAGTGAAGGTAAATCGGAGTCGCTACCCATTACTACAGCTACTAAGGTTTTTTTTTCAGCATATGCTGAAGGCACTTTTTATAAAGCAGGGGTCATTATTAATAATGACGAAATTTTTTGAATTATGCATTAGTTATTAAATCAAACTACTGTTATGCGCACTTTAAAAAATATTAGAATCCCAAGCCCAAGCTCTGATAAAACAGGCAATAATTTGTGGTGTGTAAGACTTAACGAAAATGAAGAAATCGTTTCTTTAAATCCACTGTCAAGTGAATTTTCGATTGATGGAGAAGATTGGAAGGGTGATTTGCTCAGTCCTAGAGCTATCGATTTGCAAATTAATGGTGGCCTTGGATTAACTTTTACTGAGATTAATCTTGAGCACTTACCTAAACTGATTGAGTTGCTGGATTTTCTCTGGGCAGAAGGGATAGAAGCTATTGCTCCTACATTAGTAAGTTGCAGTATCACATCATTAAGGAATTCTTTGGCAGTTTTCCATGTGGCACGTCAGCAGATTTCTGATTCACGATGCAAACTTCTTGGGGCGCATCTTGAAGGACCTTTTTTGTCCAAGTCTTACAAAGGTGTTCACAATAAACATAATATTTGCTTGCCAAGTTTGAATGCTTTAGATGCACGAATTAGAGGTTTTGAAAATGAGATTAGTTTGGTTACCCTTGCTCCAGAATTGAAAGGTGCTTTTGAATTAATCAGTAGATTAAAGAGTCTTGGAATTCTTGTTTCTTTAGGACATTCCGCTGCTGATTCGAAAGTTTGCAGTTCTGCTTTTGATGTAGGTATAAAGATGCTCACTCATACTTTTAATGCTATGCCAGGTCTTCACCACAGAGCACCTGGACCTATAGCAGAGGCTCTTGCGCATGGTGGGATTGCATTTGGTTTAATAGCGGATGGTTTTCATGTTCATTCAAGACTTGCAGTAATGCTTCATCGCTTAGCTTCTGATCAGTTGGTATTGGTTAGTGATGCATTGCCACCTTATGGTTTGAATCAAAAGCAATTTACTTGGGATAACAAGCTGTTAATTGTTGATGAAGGAGTTTGTAGATTAGAGGATGGAACTTTGGCTGGAACAACTCTGTCTTTGCTAGAAGGATGCAAAAGACTTGCTCGATGGACAGATAATCCTGCTTCGGCTATTTGGTCTGCAACCATTGCTCCTAGACTTCTGTTTAAAAAAGAGGCAATGATCAAAGAGTTCTTTATAGGACAACCTTTGAATAGTTTTTTGAGATGGGATCTTAATACTGGGTCTCATTTACTTAACTGGAAGCCTGCTGCGTAGTATCTTCTTCTATAAACTTTTGAGTTCAATGCAGATAAAAGACTTTCAACAAAGTGATCAGTCTGAGAAGGCAGAAGTCACTTCCTATTTTAATGGGATTGGTTTTGAAAGGTGGAATAGAATTTATAGTAATAGTGATGAAGTTAATAAGGTTCAACGGAATATTCGTATAGGTCACCAAAAAACTGTTGATGATGTTTTGTCCTGGATTAAAGAAACAGGAGATATTGATGAAATGAGTTTCTGTGATGCAGGGTGTGGAGTGGGTAGTTTATCTTTGCCTCTTGTTTCCTTGGGGGCTCGATCTGTAGCTGCTAGTGATATTTCAGGTGCAATGGTTGCAGAGACTGAACGTCGAGCAAAAACAAGTGGTCTAGATATACAAAAAATGACTTTTAAAATCTCTGACTTAGAAAGTTTGGAGGGGTCTTTTCATACGGTTATCTGTTTGGATGTATTTATTCACTATCCACAAAAGGCAGCTGAAGAAATGGTTCGCCACCTTTGTAGCTTGACCCAAAACCGTTTGATTGTAAGTTTTGCTCCTTATACTCCTTTCTTGGCAGTTTTGAAGGCGATTGGTCAGTTCTTCCCCGGGCCTAGCAAGACAACTCGTGCTTATATTCTCAAAGAGGTTGGGATAGTTAATGCTGCTATGAAAAGTGGCTTTAAAGTTAAGCGAAGAAAACTTAATAAAGCTCCTTTTTATTTTTCACAATTAATTGAATTTGAAAAATAATAAGGTTGTTTTAAACCTTACTTATATTTTCAAGTGACTAAATGATTCTCAAGGGCATATCTGACTAATTCTGTTCTACTGGAAGTACCAGTTTTGATAAATAAACGACTTACATATTTTTCTACATTACGAATTGAGGTTTCTAGTTGTCTTGCTATTTCTTTGTTCATCAGACCTTCAGCAACTAATTGCAGCACACTTGCTTCTCGAGGTGTGAAATTTGGAACAACTAGATCTTTCCTAGATGCATTTGTATCACTTTGGGTAAGCATAGATTTTATTTCTGTAATTTGCTTTGCCATTTGACCAACATCTGTATCTGCAAAACGTGCTGCTTCCGCTAATAATCTTTCTTGTCGCTTCACTACATTTTTAACTCTTGCAACTAACTCATCAGGGTCAAATGGTTTAGAGATGTAGTCATCTACTCCTGCTTGATACCCTTGAGTCCGATCTATTGTCATCCCTTTCGCCGTAAGAAAAATTACAGGAGTTCCTCCAAGTCGTTCGTCCTCACGGAGCTTTTTTAAGAGTGCATATCCATCGCAGCGAGGCATCATGACATCAGTAATTATTACGTCTGGCAGTATTTGTTTTGCTTTTTGCAAACCTTCTTCACCATCAAGTGCAGTTGTTACATCAAACCCTTCATCCTGAAGGTAAGCTTGCACAGCAGTTCTAATACCAGGCTCGTCATCAACTAATAAGATGCGAGCTTTTTGTTGATCTTCTAGAGTTGATTGTTGTTGATCATTCATGAAATTTTCGGATTGGGACTTTTAAGGCCTTTGAAAGCAATATCTCTCAGGATATTGATGTTTTGCTGTCTTTCACTAATGATTTAATGAAGACAAATCCACTAGCTTTTGATTACCAATCAACCACGCCTTGCTCACAAATGGTGGTTGAAGCGATGTCTCCATACTGGGGAGAGCATTGGGGGAATCCTTCAAGTAGAGAAAATTGTTTAAATCTTCATGCTTCTGCAACTATCAGCCTTGCACGAGATAAATTGTCAACTTTGTTGAAGACCCCTCAAAAAAGATTAATTTTTACCAGTGGAGCAACTGAAGCAAATAATTTAGCTTTACTTGGTCATGCTAGAGCAAAGGCCTTCGAAACAGGTTCTCCTGGTCACTTAATTACACTTTCAACTGAACATCATGCGGTAATTGAACCACTTAGGCAATTAAAAAGAGAAGGGTTTCGCATTACAGAACTAAATCCTGAGAAAGATGGAATTGTTTCTTTAGAAAATCTGGTTGAATCTTTTGAAAAAGATACTTTTTTAGTCAGTGTGATGGTTGCTAATAATGAAATAGGTGTATTACAACCGATTAAGGAAATAGCCTCCATATGTAAATCTAGAGGCATTACTTTTCATACTGATGCCGCACAAGGTTTTGGTAATATACCTATAGAAATTGATCAACTAGGAGCTGATTTGTTTAGCTTAAGTGGTCATAAAATATATGGTCCTAAGGGAATTGGTTTATTAATTATTTCGGAAGATTGTATAATTCAACCTTTGCAATGGGGAGGCAATCAAGAGACTGGATTGAGAGCAGGAACATTGCCTGTACCTTTAGTTGTTGGCTTAACTAAAGCTATAGAAATTGCACTTAAACAATTAGATAAAAATTATCAAATACTTAAAACTCTTCGTAATAAATTATGGAGTGGACTGAATCTTCAAATTCCAGGATTAATACTTAATGGCTCCTTGGAGCAGAGACTTCCAAATAATCTTAACTTTACAATTGAAGGAGTTTCTGGAAGTCTTTTACATAAAAAATTGAGACCCTATATTTCCTGTAGTAGTGGCTCTGCATGTAACAATGGCTCACCGTCTCATGTTTTGATGTCAATTGGAAGGACATTAGAAGAAGCTAAATCTTCTTTAAGGTTGAGTTTAGGTAGGGAAACAACTTTTAAAGACGTAGAAATAGCGATCGAGAGAATTTCTAAAGTAGTTTTTGATCTAAGGAAAAGTTAATAAATAACTTAATTTCTTCTTGCAAATCGAAATTTTGCACTTCTACTTCGGGGATTTATCATTATTTCATTACGACTTGCTATAATTGGTTTTCGGGTTAGTCTTTCCAGACGATTATCATTTATGAAAGAATATTTAACTAATCTATCTTCAAGAGAATGGAAACTAATTATACCAAGTATTCCACCAGGTAAAAGCCAGTCTGGAGCTTTGTTCATAAGCTGCTTTAATACTTCTAATTCATTGTTAATTGCAATTCTTAATGCTTGAAAAGTTTTAGTTGCAGGATGAATTCGGCTATTACGTAATTTAGGTGGATAGCAGCCTGTTATTGCATATGCTAGAGCAGATGTACCTTCATAAGCACCTTTTACTGATAAATCATGCTTTATACGTTTAGCAATTCGTCTGGAAAATCTTTCTTCACCATATTTGTAAATTAGATTAGCTAGATCTTGCTCACTTGTTTTTTCTATTAGTTCTTTAAGTGTCATTCCTTTATGAGGGTTCATTCTCATATCTAATGGTCCATTAAGGCGAAAACTAAAGCCTCTACTAGGCTCATCAATTTGTGGACTGCTAATTCCAAGATCAGCCAAAACAAAAGATACTTTCTCATGAGGCACATATTCTGAGAAGTTTGCTGATATCACTCTTGCTCTACTTCCAAAGTGACGAAGATGTTTTGATGCAGCTTCAATAGCATTAGGGTCTTGATCTAAGCCTATTAACTGCATAGTGGGATAAGTCTTAAGTATCAAAGCTGAATGCCCACCTCCCCCCAGAGTTGTATCAATTATTTTGCCTTGATTAATTAATTGTGAAGGTAGTTGCGCTATTGATTTGACTACTTCTTCAGCGAGCACAGGAGTATGTTTGAATTTCGATGTGACAACGTTCGGTTCTTCTTGCATGACTAGTTCCTAATATCTAAGTATCCCTTGTATGTATCTGGCACCATGTCGCAATTGGAAACGCGAACGGAGCCAATGGTGGTTAACTTTGGCCCTCATCATCCTTCGATGCATGGTGTTCTGCGTCTTGTAGTAACTCTAGATGGTGAAGATGTAATTGATTGTGAGCCAGTCATTGGATATTTGCATCGTGGAATGGAGAAAATTGCAGAAAATAGAACAAATGTCATGTTTGTTCCTTATGTAAGTCGTATGGATTATGCCGCTGGGATGTTTTACGAGGCAATTGTTGTAAATGCACCTGAGCGTTTAGCGAATATATCGGTACCCAGGCGTGCAAGTTATATTCGTGTATTAATGCTGGAACTTAATAGAATTGCTAATCATTTGCTCTGGTTAGGACCTTTCTTGGCTGATGTTGGTGCTCAAACCCCATTCTTTTATATCTTTAGAGAACGTGAGATGATTTATGATCTTTGGGAAGCAGCAACTGGACAAAGATTAATTAATAATAATTATTTTCGTATAGGCGGAGTTGCATGTGATTTACCTTGGGGATGGTTGGAAAAATGTAAGGACTTTTGTGATTGGTTTGGTCCTAAAGTGGATGAATATGAAAAATTAATTACTAATAATCCTATTTTTCGTAGACGTATTGAAGGTTTGGGCTCCATTTCAAAAGAAGATGCTATTAATTGGAGTTTGTCTGGTCCAATGCTTAGAGCTTCTGGAGTTCATTGGGATTTAAGAAAAGTAGACCATTATGAATGTTATGACGATTTTGAATGGAATATAGCTTGTGAACAAGAAGGTGACTGCTTTGCCCGATACCGAGTGCGAATTGAAGAAATGCGCCAATCACTGAAAATCCTCAAACAAGCCTGTGACATGATTCCTGGGGGACCGACTGAAAATCTTGAGGCTTCTAAAATGTTAGATGGAAAAAAAAGCAATTTTGCTGGATTTGATTATCAATACGTTGCAAAAAAAGTTGCGCCTACCTTTAAGATCCCGAATGGAGAATTATATACACGTTTAGAATCAGGAAAAGGAGAAATAGGAGTCTTTATACAAGGTAATAATGATGTGACTCCTTGGCGTTTTAAAATACGTGCTGCAGATTTAAATAACTTGCAGATTCTTCCTCATATTTTAAAGGGTGCGAAAGTAGCTGATATCATGGCAATTCTTGGATCAATAGACGTCATTATGGGTTCGGTTGACCGTTAGTTATTTTGTCAATAACTCAAAACTCGAAAGATTGGTTATGTTTGCAACGTATTGTTCGTTTTGGCGATACTGATGCCGCAGGGGTGATCCATTTTCACCATTTGTTCAGATGGTGCCATGAGGCGTGGGAAGAAAGTTTAGATCAATATGGACTTCAAGCCATAGAAATATTTCCTTCGTCAGTAGACATGCAATCTCAATTCTCTACTGCTTTACCTATCGTTCATTGTGAGGCTGATTTTCTTTCCCCGATTAGGATTGGAGATAAGTTGCAACTTACTCTTTTGCCTAGGAAAATCGATTTAAATAGCTTCCAGATAGAATACATATTTAAACTTAAACAGAAAAAAGTTGCTATTGCATTAGTAAGACATCGTGCAATCGATCCAAAAACGCGCCATTTATGTGGTCTTTCAACGTGTATTGATCGTTGGCTAGAAGCTTCTACTTTAAATAGGGGAATTAGCCCTCTTTAGCTTCACCCATGTTTGCCATTGCTTAATTTCCCATTTTCCTAGCTTGTTAGTTGAAAGTTCAGGACAGTAATACCAGTCAAGAGGCCTTTCATGAACCGACCATTTATGAACCATATCCTTTAGTCTTGCTAAAAATGCTTGTTGCTGAAGTTTAGACTCTTTTGTTTGGAACTTAACTAATGCAATGAGCCTTTCCCCCCATTCTTCGTGATGAATCGGTGTTAACAATATGATATCGATAGGTATTCCTTTTTTTCTTGCAATTTCTACTAATTTTACTTGAAGTATTTCAGGGAAAATGATCTCTCCTCCTGAATTAATAGCTGTATCGATTCGGCCAATAATTTTAAGTTGTTGTCTCTTGTTATTAACAATTAGCTCGGCTGCATCTCCAGACTCCCACCACCCTTCATTATCACAGATTGAATTTAGAGTGCCATCTTTTTCTAAATAATTTTTAGCTAATCTTTGAGTCCTAATTTGTAAAGACCTGTTTTTCCCAAGACGAAATTCAACATCATTTAAGGCCTCCCCAAAATAATTATCACCCGCTAAGAACTGTTCTGGACTTTGGACAGCAACCATTGCAGCTGTTTCTGTTGTTCCATAACAAGGGGCTAGGCGAATCTTCAAGTTCCTTGCTGTACTAGCTAAGTCTTTTGTTATCGGAGACCCACCGACCCAAATAATTGAGTGTAATTTTAACCAACGGATACCAGCAGGGTGTTTAAGTAGTCGATGTAACTGTATTGGCACTAGTGAGGTGATTAATGGACCTGTACTTTTATTTAATAGAGAGTTGCATTCTTTTTCTAGTAGATCTGCATCATGCATTAACTGAGGTGTTATCCATATATGCTTAGCACCCCAGCACCGACTTCTCCACCACGGTAGAAGCCCACTCATATGGTGTAATGGTAATGAATTAAGAATTATGCAGCTTTGAGGTTCTAAACCTTGAGTTTCTAACCATTTTGCTGTAGCAAATGCTGACTGATCAAGATGCCTAATCGGATGTATGCATTTAAGATATTTACCACTACTACCTCCGCCTCGGATTATGACTCCTGGTCCTTTTGGTAGGCAATTAATTGATAGTTCCCTTTGTCCTCCTTTGGGAAATAAGTGAACCCATGAACCTTTTTTTAATTCAGAGGAAACCTTTTGAGAACATTCTTCTGGATAAGAAGTATTGCATGTAATTGATATTAGATTCTTCATGCGCTCTCCCAAACTAGATATGGATTGCGAGAGAAGAGGGAACTTTTTGGACACCAGCCTGGGGCTAAACCAGGTTGAACAGGAGTATTACTTTTTAACTGTAATGCAGCAAAATGTTCAATCCATCGACGACCTATACCTGTTTCAAATGTTGTACTAATAACTTTATAGCTATGATTACCGTTCATTTCTTTTAAAAAGCTACGAGGATCACCTTCTAAAGCGGGTCTTCGTATTTGCCAGCTTTGCCAGGTGTTACGTAAAGAAGGATGATGTACTAACGATTCATCTAGAGCAATTGGAACCATTGCTGATAATTCGATTAAACCTGCGATATCATTTGCAGGTAGTGGTTGCTCTATCCATTCAAGTCGAGGGTCATTCTGTAATTCTAAAGCCCATTTTCTAGCTTGAATGCGATTCCATCCACCATTTGCATCAATCCGTAGATTTGTATTTTTAGGAAGTCTTGCAAGTATTTGTTTGAGTAAGTGTAATTCTGATGTATTTGAGTTGGTGGCAACTTTCCATTTGAAAGTTAGCTCTCTGGCTGATTGTTTCTCCTGATCTAAAATTGATTCTAGACTTTTTAGTAAAAGACAATTTTCTGTAGGCAATAATATAGCGGATGAAGAAGTTGTGAGCCAATTTTGTGTCGAGTTTGGACCAATTAAAGAATCGATTTCTGCGAAAGCAGAACCGATTGCAAATCCAAGTGCTCCTGGCCATTTATTGATTCCTTTATCTAATTTCTCACGTGATGGTTGTGTACCTAGATCTTTTAAGATTTTTTCGCAGCTTTTTAGTTCTGATTCTTTAAATGAAGAAATTTCTCCCCAACCTACTTTCCCAGATTCACTTTCTAGTTTAATTAGCCACCCTTTCTTTTTTTGCAGACTTCCTTGAGCAGTTTTAAGTGATTGAAGCAATTGGAAAGAAAATGGTTTGGTTAAGAGTTTTAGCTTCATATATATTTAATTTTGCTCATTAGATTTATAGGAAAACATTAAGAGCAAAGCCAATGCTTAAACCCAGTCCATTGAGGGCTTGAAAACGTAAAGCTAAAAATTTACTTTCACTAATCAGATTAGGACGATTGTGATGTTTTTTAAGCAACCTTATTAATGCAATGCCGGGAGGTAATCCAATAATTCCAAGTAAAGCTGTAATAGGCCATTGACCTTGGAGTATGGGAATCCATTCCAGCATTAGAGTTAGAGTGATAAACCAGGGAATTAGTGAAGCTGCTCGCTTAGTCCCAAGTCGTACAATTAGTGTTTTTTTTCCATGACTAGAATCTTCGATAACTTGATGAAAGTTTGCGCAAAATAGTACTAATGTGGTTGCCAGAGCTGGTCCAGCACCAAGGGGTACTGTTGTTTCCCAAGGAATTTGATTTAGATTGTGGAATGTAGGTGAAAGGACTAATAGTCCTGCTGTTGTAGCTAAAGGACCAAATGCCAACCAGCACAATGGCTCTCCTAATCCTTGATAGCCAAGTCTAAAAGGGGGACCTTGATATAAGTAACCTAGGAAGCAGCTTCCTAAAACTAATAAAAACACAGTAAAACTACTTCTAAGGGCAAGTATAAATATGAGCATTAGTCCTAAAAACAGCAGTAAATAGGCGAGATTACGAATTAATCGTCTTTTCCCGGTTAGTGCAACTACAGAGTGCAGTTTAAATTCATCAACACCTGTAGTGGAATCAAAAAGATCATTGGTGAGGTTTTCCCAAATCAAAAGGCAAATTGAAGCAATAATAAATCCAAAGAATTGATCAAATCTTACCGATTCTCCTTCCCCTAATTGCCATCCAGCTGCGAGAATCACTGGCATAATTGCCACAGAATAAAGAGGCCATTTAATAGCCTTTTTCCATAATTTCTTTCTTTGTTTTCTTGAAGAATGAAGTGATGCGACAGCATGTTTGTCTTTCATAGGATTTTGATCTCCTCCTCCTAGTCTGAATTACGGGTTATTCATTGAATTAGTCTCCCTGATCATTGTCTAATTAGGTATGAATGCTCGCTTAACTTTCAGTGAAATTCTCCAAGCTTCTTTAAGAGGCTGGGATTCAAGGCGAGCGGATGAATGTGTGTTAAGTCTTGCATTCCCAATAGATTGCATCGACCCACTTGATCAACTGTTTGTAATAGAAGATCAACAAGAATTTAGCTTCTTGTGGGATCAATCTCCAGGTCTTTCCATCGCTGCTGCAGGACAATGTCAAAATTTTGAATTAATTGGGCAAAGAAGATTTGAATTAGCGCAAAGGTTCAGTGATGAGACTCTTCAAAGACTTGTTGATGTGTCACCAGATGCCCCAAGTCAAGCAAAACCAAGAATATTGTTTGCTTTTACTTTTTTTGAACAAACTGCTGATGGTGAAAACTTATTGAGACGCACTCCTGCTGTCCAGGCTGTTCTCCCTCGTTGGCAATTGACTCGTCAAGGGGGTCATGGATGGTTAAGATTTAACTCTGTCGTTGCCCATGAAGCTGATGTAAGAGGTTTTGTAGAGCAATTTTGGTTAATGCGTGAAAATCTTTTGAAATCATTAACGATGGAGCTTTGCCCACAACACGAAATAGATGTTATAAGTAAGGTTCCTAAGGGATGGGAGGAAAATTACCGATTAGCTCTGAAGAAGGGAATAGATTTGGTTGAGTCTGGTGAATTGAAGAAATTAGTTCTAGCAGTTAGACGATTAGTTCTATTAAAAAAGCCTTTAAACCCTGTTCATTTGCTTTCTAGTTTGCAAAAACATCAAAGAGGAAGTTGCCGCTTCTTATGGCAGCGATCTCAAGATGAATCTTTTTTTGGAGCCTCTCCAGAACGATTACTTAGTTTGATTAATGGCGATCTTCAGACTGATGCTCTTGCAGGAACAGCAAGGGAAAATGATAATGGATTGAACTTGCTAAAATCAGAGAAAAATCTTAGAGAACATGAGTTAGTTGTTTCTTCAATACAAGATCAATTTATTGTTAATGGTTTAGAGCCAAAGAGAATTAGAAATCCTCGATTAGCGAAACATGGGCATCTCATTCATCTGCATACTCCAATAAAAGCTTCTTCTAAAGGCTTACCCGCTCTCAAATTAGTAGACATATTGCATCCAACACCTGCAGTGGCTGGTTTACCGCAAAGTAAAGCAATTAAATGGCTGCGAACTCTTGAACCTTTTGATCGTGAATGTTATGCGGCCCCTTTAGGTTGGATAGATACATCCGGTAATGCAGAGTTTAGAGTTGCTATAAGATGTGGCTATACTCGTGGTAATTATTTGCATTTATTTGCTGGAGCTGGATTAGTCAAGGGCTCAAATGTAGAAGCAGAATTAAAAGAAGTTGAATTAAAATTTGCTGTCCTTATTGATCAATTGGATTTGAATTTGGAATCTAACAAAAATCGTTTAGTAAGCACTTAATTATCTGATCTGCGAGAGGAATTTTCATCAGACTTTCTACTTCCCTAATGCCTGTTGGACTGGTTACATTTATTTCACTTAACATACCTCCAATTACATCAATACCTACAAAAAAGAGACCTTCATTTTTAAGGTCAGAACTTAGTTCTTCACATATTTCTTTTTCACGAATTGAAAGTTTTGTAGTTTCGGCTTGTCCACCTAAAGCAAGATTACTGCGGAAATCACCTTTCTTGGGTCGACGATTTATGGCCCCTAAGGGTTCACCGTTAACTAATAAGATTCTTTTGTCGCCTTCGATGACTTGTGGAAGAAATTGTTGCATCATTACTGGCATCTGTTCTTGAGATGTAACTAATTCCAGTAAGGCATCAATTCCTTTAGAAGCTTTGGCTACTCGAATTACACCTTGACCACCTTTGCCACCTAAAGGTTTTAAAACAACTTCGCCATGCTCCTGAGCAAATTCTTTTAACTCATTAATTCGACTTGCAACAAGTGTTGGTGCCATCAATTTGCTAAACCTTAATGCTCCAAGTTTTTCATTCCATGCTCTAAGAGATGCTGGTTTATTGAGGACTAGGACTCCATCACGCTCTGCGACTTCTAATAAATGAGTTGCATATAAAAAAGCTTCGTCTACTGGAGGATCTTTTCGCATCCATATGCAATCAAATTCATTTAAAGCTAATTTTTGAGATGGATCAATTTTTATCCAGGGTTCTGGAATAACAGTTCTTGCAAAAACACCTGCTTTTGCCCCTTTTGCTTGAAGATCTGCAGGCGTGCAAATCCAAACTTCGATAGATGCACGAAATGCTGCTTGCATTAATGCGGCTGAAGAATCTTTGTGTGGGTTTATCAGCTCTATTGGATCAAGGACAAATAACTGTTTCATAGTGTTTAATGGTCTCTTTTTAGAAGATCCTCTAATCCATTGGTTGCTTCAAGTTCATAGAGGTCATCACAGCCTCCAATCCCTTGGTTATTGATAAAGATTTGAGGAACTGTATGACGTCCATCTGCTCTAGTGATCATTTCTTGACGGGCTTCTTCATCACCATCTATTGGATATTCTGTAAACCTAATACCTTTACCATTCAAGAGTGATTTGGCTCTGATGCAAAATGGGCAATACTGCCATGTATAGATTTCAACTTTTGCCATGAGAGTGTGTTTGGTTGCTGCTTATCTTAAGGATGGTTGGTATGCTTAATGTTTTCTAGTTGTTTTAGTTTTAGATTGTGCAAGATCTTACAGATTTCAAAAGAATCCTCTCTTTGCTAACTGATCGCCTGAGCAATGCTCAGGACTGTCTTTGACGTCCCTGCTTTACAGGCAAGGCAAAAGGATCTTGAGCAAATTGCTGCCCAACCAGATTTTTGGAATGATCAAAAGAAGGCTCAAGTAAAAATGCGTCAACTTGATGATGTTAAAGGTCAATTGAATAAATTAGTTGACTGGCAAACATCATTGAAAGATGCCAAAGCCACATTAGAGCTATATGAACTTGAACCTGATGATGAAATACTTCAAGAAGGACAATTGGGATTAACTAAGTTAGGTAATGATTTAGATCTTTGGGAGCTGGAACGCTTGTTAAGCGGTCCTTATGACCAAGAAGGGGCGGTCTTAGCAATCAATGCAGGAGCTGGGGGGACGGATGCTCAGGATTGGGCTCAGATGCTACTAAGGATGTATTCAAGATGGGCTGAAGCCCATGGAATGAAAGTTTCCCTTAATGAGTTATCTGAGGGAGAAGAAGCAGGTATAAAAAGCGCAACTATTGAAATTGAAGGCCGCTATGCATATGGTTATTTGCAAAATGAGAAAGGTACTCACCGACTTGTGAGAATTTCTCCTTTTAATGCCAATGGGAAACGTCAGACAAGTTTTGCAGGTGTTGAAATTATGCCTAAATTAGATGAGGAAGTTCAATTGGAAATCCCTGAAAAGGATTTAGAAGTTACTACTAGTCGATCTGGTGGAGCAGGGGGACAAAATGTTAATAAGGTTGAGACTGCAGTGCGAATTTTACATATCCCAACTGGGTTAGCAGTTCGTTGTACTCAAGAACGCTCTCAATTGCAAAACAAAGAGAAAGCTATGGCATTGTTAAAAGCAAAATTAATGGTTATTGCTCAGGAACAAAGGGCAGCAGAGATTGCTGATATTCGAGGAGATATAGTTGAAGCAGCTTGGGGAAATCAAATTCGAAATTATGTTTTCCATCCTTATCAGATAGTTAAAGACCTTCGCACTGACGAAGAATCTACTGATGTTGAAGGAGTAATGAATGGGGACTTGGATCAATTTATTCAATCTCTTCTCTTGCAGGGAGTACAAGACAAAAATACTTCCTTAGATATTTGACTTAAATATGAAGAAAAATCCTCCTGTAAAAATTGATTCTCAAAAGAGAACCCCTCCTCCAAGTTTTGTCAAGTTAGCTATGAAGAATATGGTAAGAAAAAGCAATCAGAGCTTGTTTCACTTTGCTTTTACTGCTCTTGGACTTATCGGATTTATTCTTTTGATAGCAGTCTTAGGAAGACCAGTGATCCCTTCATAATTATGAATTTAGAAAAAGTTTTAACTTTAGAAGAGATAGAGATTGATCTTGCCTTTACTGGCTTTGTGCCGGATATCTTAGAATATCAACTTGATCAAGAAACTAAGAATACTTTAACTGATTTAACTGAATGGAGTAGTGATTTAAAAAGGTGGATTGATTTTATTAGGAATAAACCTGAATTAACTTGTCCAGAAATAATAAAAACCAATAATAATTTTAGCCTTGGATTAATTTTTACTGATGATTTATCTATTACAAAAATTAATAATAAGTGGAGGAAGCAAAATATACCAACAGATGTTCTTTCATTTCCTGCTATAGATCCAAACTTTTCTCTTATGACCTCTCAATCTATTGAATTAGGAGATATCATTATATCTGTAGAGACTGCATGTAAACAAGCTAAATTAAATGCTCATTCCATAGTAAGGGAATTAAAGTGGCTTGTAAGTCACGGCTTTTTGCATTTACTTGGTTGGCAACATAACAATTCATCGAGTCTTGAAAAAATGTTGTCTGTTCAAAATGAGTTAATCACTTCAACTAAATTGTTTAGCTTTCAATAAATCACTATTGGTTATTAATGATTAAGTCTAATATGAAACAATTAAAGATGAATCAGATTTCAAATCCCTTTAAGCATATGAATCAGATCCATAGAAGAGAAGCATTTATTATATCCAAAAATCTATTATCAAGCTTTAAATATGCTGCTCAAGGGTTGAAATATGCTTTTGCAAGTCAAAGGAATTTTCGAATTCATATCTTTATAGCTTTATTTGTTGGTCTTTTAGCTATTTGGTTAGAATTATCTTTTTCTAATCTTGCAATACTGGTCATTACTATTGCGATTGTTTTGATTTTGGAGTTAATTAACACCTCCATTGAAGCAGTTGTTGATCTTTCTATTGGTAGGCGTTATCACCATTTGGCCCGTATAGCAAAAGATTGCGCTGCAGCATCAGTTTTGGTTAGCTCGATTAGTTCTTTTCTGATTGCTATTCTTTTGCTTATTCCGCAATTTTTAAAAAAGTTCGGAGTTTAAACGATTTGAAATCATGCTTTTAATTATTGACAATTACGATAGCTTCACATTTAACTTGGTTCAGTACTTTGGTGAGTTAGCGACAAGCTTTGCTATTGCAAATGATATCAGGGTAAAACGTAATGATGTTATTTCGATTTCTGAGATTAAAGTTTTAAATCCACAAGCTATAGTTCTTTCACCGGGTCCAGGGGACCCTAACCAATCAGGTGTATGCCTAGAAATTTTAAAAGAACTTTCAAGTTCTAAACCAATTTTGGGGGTTTGTTTAGGACATCAGGCAATTGCTCAATCTTTTGGTGGAGAAATAGTTCGAGCCAAGGAACTTATGCATGGAAAAACATCAAAGGTCTTTCATAATGGTCAAGGATTATTTGAGAAAATTCCAGATCCTTTGGTAGCAACTAGATATCATAGTTTGATTGCAGATAAAGCCTCTTTGCCTAATTGCTTGGAAGTCACTGCTTGGCTTGAAGATGGCACAATTATGGGACTTCGCCATAGAGAGTTGCCATGCTTATATGGAGTGCAGTTTCATCCTGAAAGTGTCCTTACAGAATCTGGCCATCATTTACTTAGCAATTTTTTAAGATTAGCTGGATCCTAAAACTCTTTTTTTTTCTATCTGATGACTCTTGGTGCTTCCCTATTGCGATTGACTTTTAAGCAAATTCCTTTATCTATAGCAATGATTGGTGCTTTTGTTTCACCAGGCATTGCAGAAGTATTAGAGATTACTAGTTTTGGTCATAGTTCGTTTTTGATAAAAGGCGGTGGTCATTCAGTTTTATTGAATCCATTTAAGGCAGTTGGCTGTGCTAAAGGTCTTCGCGAACCAAAGGTTAGAGCAGATATCATTCTTGCAAGTTCTGAATTAGCAGATGAAGGCTATTGGAAAAGAAAAGGTGTCTTTTTTGTGAAACCTGGCTCCTATCGTTTTCGTGGATTGAACTTGGAAGGATTTTCTACTTCGCATGATCGAATGGGGGGAAGAAGGTTTGGACAAGGAACATTTTGGCAATGGACTCAAAGTGGAGTTAACTTTGCTCATTTAGGAGGAATAGCTGGACCTTTGGATGATCAACATAAAGTTTTTTTAGGACGACCAGATATTTTGTTTATTGCTGTTGGTGGGGGTTCAAAAGTTTATAATGCTATTGAAGCCGCCCAAGTAATTAAAGAATTAAATCCGAAGATTGTTGTCCCTGTTCAATATCTGCGAGGCAAAGCTCCGAAGAGTTGCGACTTATCAGGTATACAACCATTCTTAGATGCAACCCAAGGGATTGAAAGTAAAAAAGTTGGAAAGATGTTTAAGGTTCCTAGTCGCCTACCTGAAAAGACTATTATTAATTTGATGAGGTAATTTCCTCTATGATCATATATTCTTTCCAAAATCGTTTCATTTGACTCAAGGTTCCAATACTTACTCGTAGTGATCCATTGATTAGCGCTTTGCCTTGCATATTTCTTACAAGAATTCCTACTGACTTAAGAGATAATTCAATTGAGCTAGCATCATGATTTTTTGGCCAAAGTAAGAAGTAATTGCCAGCTTCAATATGGTACTTGACTGGAGTTCTCAATAGCTGTTGTTGCAACCACTCTCTGGCTTTCAAAACTTCGGCAACATAGTTGTCGATATATTTTTGATCTTCTAGTGCTGCGAATGCTGCCACAACTGCAAAACTATTAACATCATATGGTCCTGTTATACGATTAAGCCGATTAATGACTTCTGAATGTCCCAGGGCAAAACCTATGCGCAAACCTGCTAATCCAGAAGTTTTGGAAAGTGATCTGAGTACGACAAGGTTGGGAGTCTCATTGAAATCAACAATTGGTAGAACACTGTCACCTAAGAATGCTTCATAAAGCTCATCAATTACTACTAAAGTTTCAGGCGATTTCTTTGCTAGTACAAGTATTTTTTCCGCAGAAAGATTGGTGCCTGTAGGATTATTTGGGTTACATATGATGAGTATTTTGGGTTTGAGAGTAGTTAACGAATTAGAAATTTCATTAAAAGGAAATAGAAATTTGTTCCCTTTATAGGGAATTTGAATTATTTCCATTCCTTGCATCGAAGCACAAGGATAGTAGTAGCCAAAAGTTGGATTTGTTGTTAGTAATTTTTGACCTCTATCACCATAGGCCTGAAATATAGAATGAATAGCAGAATCTACTCCATTGAACAAGCCTACTTGAAGTGGCATAAGAGGATTTTTAAGTCCTGTTGAAGTCAAATTTTTGATAACTGCTTTTTGCAAACCGTTGTATTCTGGATAAATAGAGATTTGCTCACGGGTGATTTCTTGAATTGCATTGAAAACTTTTGGGCTAGGACCAACAGTATTTTCATTAAAATCAAGACGTAAGAGTTCTCTCCGTTCTTCTAGGGGTGCTGAGTAGGGCAACATCTTCTCGACTTCAGGTCGAGCTAGAGGAATTTTTTGAGAAAAGAAGCTTTTAAAAGAATCCACTACATTCTCTCCAGAGTTGAAATACCTAAAAGATGTAAACCTTTTCTAAGAATATCTCCGGTTAGTCGACATAACATTAATCGACATGATAATGACGGCTCATTAGATTTTAAAATAGGTAGTTGATCATAGAATCGATTAAATATTTGGCTAAGTTCAAATAGATACGTACAGAGTCTATTAGGTAATAATTCTTTTTCTACTTCCAAAATGACGTCATCAAATTTGAGTATTTCTCGAACTAGTGCCCACTCTTGAGGTTCAGTAAATTGAGGATAAGTTAATTTCAGATCAAAATTTCCACCTTTTCTGTTGATTCCAGCAATTCGTACTAGGGCATATAATAGATAAGGTGCGGTATTACCTTGTAGAGATAACATTTTATTAAAACTAAATTGATAATTGGTAATTCTGTTTTGACTTAAATCTGCATACTTTACAGCTGCAATACCTATAGTTGTTGAGACTTTTGCGATAAATTCCTGGCTTTCTACTCGTCCCTCTTCTAAAAGTCGCCTTTCTAGGTCGGCTTTAGCTCTTTCAATTGCTTCATCTAGTAAATCTTTTAAACGTATTGTCTTTCCAGAACGTGTTTTTAATTTCTTACCATCTTCTCCTTGAACAAGGCCAAAAGGTACATGTTCAAGAAGACACCCTTGCGGAACCCATTTTGCAAGATTAGCAATTTGGAAAACACCTGCAAAATGACTCGCTTGACCAGAATCAGTTACATAAATTACTCGACTTGCACCATCACCATTTGGTTTAGATTTGAGTCGGTATCTAATTGCAGCTAGATCTGTAGTTGCATAGTTAAACCCTCCATCTCGTTTCTTCACAATGATTGGGAGAGGATTTCCATCTTTTCCTTTAAATCCATCGAGGAAAACACACTGTGCACCAGCATCCTGGACTAAGAGACCTGATTTCTGAAGATCTTCGACTACATCGCTTAGAAAAGGATTGTAAAAGGACTCACCTCTTTCACAAAGGTCAATATCAAGACGGTCATATATATTTTGGAATTCTTTTCGAGATTGCGCACACAATAGTTTCCACGCTTGCAGACTTTCATTATTGCCCTTTTGTAGTTTGACTACTTCTTCACGCGAACAAGTTTGAAAGTACTCATCCTCATCAAACTTTTTTTTTGCTTGACGATAAAATTCTACTAAATCTCCAAGGTCTACTACATTGGCTTTTTCAAGTGCTTGAGGAGCAACTCTTTTTAAATGAGTAATTAACATCCCAAATTGAGTACCCCAGTCTCCAACATGATTAAGACGAAGAACATTGTGTCCACGGAAGCTTAAAATACGTGCAAGAGAATCACCAATAATTGTCGAACGTAGATGTCCTACATGCATTTCCTTTGCGATATTGGGACTAGAAAAATCAACAATTACTGACTCACTCTTATCATCGCTATTTTCTGTTGCGAATGGTACACCAAGATGTTCATCAGTAAGTAGAGAAATTAATTCTTTAGTCAGGTAATTATTTTGAATCGTTAAGTTAATAAATCCAGGTCCGGCTATTTCTGGAGGGAGACAAAAACTATTGAAATCATCACTTTTTACAAGTTGCTTCACAATTATTTCTGCAATTTGACGTGGTGGTTTTCTGAGTGTTTTTGCTAGTGAAAACACACCATTTATTTGGAAGTCTCCAAATTCGGGTTTTGTTGCTTTAGCTAATTGAGGGTTAAGCAAATTACCTTCTTTCTTTGCATGTGCTGCTTCTTCAGGGAAAGCACTATCTAAAGCAGTTTGAATATGCTTATTTAATTTTAAGTAGATGTTATGCATTATTTATTAGGTAGATGTTCACTAAAACGCATACTTAGATCGATCCAAGTACTTTGTGTAATGGGAGCACTAGTAGATATTATGTCTACTCCTGTATAGGCATATTTTTGTATTTGTTTCGGGTCGATCCCTGAAGCTTCAATGATAATTTCTTTGGCAGCTTTTTTGGCTATTTTTCTTAGATCAGGAACAAGAGTTTGTAATTGCGATGGAGCCATTTCATCAAGAAGAACTCCATCAGCTCCTTCTGAGGCAGCTTCTTTAGCTTGTTCAATCGTTTCTGCTTCAACAATAATCTTAGTAGTCCAAGGAATAGATTTTCTAAGGGCTTGTATAGATTGAGCTATTCCGTTACTCCAAGCGATATGGTTTTCTTTGAGCATTGCAGCATCATCTAAACCTAATCGATGATTAATACCGCCACCACATCTCGCAGCATATTTTTCTAGTGGTCGAAGTCCAGGGGTGGTTTTTCTAGTATCTGCTAAAAGTATGCCTGTACCTTCCAGTTGAGAAACTAGTTTCTTAGTGGCTGTTGCAATTCCAGAGAGATGCATAGCAATATTTAGTGCTGTACGTTCACCTGCTAATAGTGAAGGGATAGGTCCAGATAATTCAATAATGCGTTCCCCAGCTCTCATCGTATCGCCATCAGATTTTAATAATGTGATTATCACTGATGTATCTAGGCTCTGATAGAGATATTTAACTAAATCGCCACCGCAAAAAATGCCGGCTTGTTTACTAGTCCAATATGCATTGACAATGTCATCATTAAGAGCTAATTGAGTAAGATCACCTCGCCCTATGTCCTCATTCAGCCAGGTTTCTAAAAGCTTTTTAATGGTAGGAGTGATGATATTCAAGAGTTCAAAGAGTAGAAAAAGATTCAGGAGTGTAAGTATTCTCCTGTAGATTATTGGTATTGAACTGTGAAAGAAAATTGCAATAGCATTTCTCCATATTAGTTCTTTTATTTTCCAATACAAAATCTTGAGAAAATTCGATCAAGTAGAGCTTCACTAATTTCTTCACCTGTTAATTCGCCTAATTTGTATATAGCTTCTCTTAAGTCAATAGTCCAGAAATCCCAGGGTAGTTTGTCTTCAGCTACTTGTTCAATTTTATCTAAAGCATTAACTGACATTTTGACAAGATCCAGTTGTCTTTGATTCAGTGCAATTTCTAAACCTCCGATTTCGTTTACTCCACAAAGCTTGAGTAACTTCTGAATCATTTTTCCCTCTCCTTCACCATTTAAGGCACTAATAATTGCATCCGGTTGAATTCTTATAGGTTGACTTTCAAGATCAGCTTTATTTCCGACAATTAGTTTTGGCGTATCTCCTGGAATGTCTTCGAGTAGTTTTTGATCATCACTTGTCCAACCTTTACTGATATCAAAGATGATTACAACCACATCTGATGTAAGCAAAGCTTTTTGGCTAAGAGAAATGCCGATTTGCTCTATTTCATCTTTGGTTTCTCTAATACCAGCAGTATCCAAAAGTATGATTGGTACTCCTTCTAAAACTATTTCACTTTGCAAGAGATCTCTAGTTGTTCCAGGTAAGTTAGTGACGATCGCACGTTGATTCTTAGAAAGAAGATTTAGTAGCGAGCTTTTACCGACATTCGGGCGTCCAACAAGAGCAACCTTGATGCCATGACGAATAAAAGAACCCTTTTTTGCATTCGTAATCAATTCATTGAGTTTTTTACGGATTGACAGAATATTGTGCAATAACTCTTTTTCATCAAGCCTGGGTAAATCTTCTTCAAAATCAATACGAGCTTCAATTTCGCTGAGTTGGTCAATTAATGAGCTTCTTAATCCATTTATCTGGTGAGTAATGTCCCCGTCTATTCCTGCCATGGCTAATTGAGCTGCTTTTTGACTTTTTGCACTTATTAAGTCTTGAATTGCTTCAGCTTGAATAATGTCAAGCCTTCCATTGAGTACTGCTCGCTGACTAAATTCCCCAGGGAAGGCTCTTCTGGTATTTGGTTGATCTAAAACTTGATCAAGAACTTGATGAACAGCTATTAATCCTCCATGGCAATGAATTTCTATGACATCCTCTCCTGTAAAACTTCTTGGTGCATCCATTATTAATATCAAAACTTCATCAATATTTTTTTGAGTTTTTTTGTCTATTACATGACCATAAAGAATTGTGTGACTACTCCAACTCTGCTTCCCTGGGACTTTGACAATACTTTTAACTACCTTCTTTGCAGAGGGTCCTGATATCTTTATAATTGCAATTGCTCCTTGACCTGGAGCTATTGCAGATGCAATTGCAGCAATTGTTTCGTCTGTGGGGAAAGATAACGTCATAAATTAATCCTTGGCCTTCAATTCTTTCTATATAATTTATTCTCTTGCTTTAGAGTCCAGGAGGCTATGAAATGATCAAAATCCTCCTTCAATTGAATAAAAAAGTTAAAAGTGCATTCTTTTGGATCTGGCATCAGAAAGGCACTCCTGCTCAAAGAGCTCGTGGGGTAGCAGTAGGCATTTTTAGTGGGTGTTTCCCCTTCTTTGGATTTCAGTCATTGATTGGGATTTGTTTGGCAAGTGTGTTTAAAGGGAACCATTTACTTGCTGTTGCTAGTACTTGGGTTAGCAATCCTTTTACTTATCTCCCTCTTTATTGGTTTAATTATAAAGTTGGAGTGATATTTTTAGGGCGAGATAATCAACTTTTAAATATCAGAGAACTTACTCATCATCAAATTTGGTATCAAGGATGGATGGTCAGCACTAGAATCATTGTTGGATCATCTATAGTTGGCTTACTTTCAGGCCTCATTGTTGGATATTCTTCTTATATTCTTTTTAAACTATTAGACAAACGAAAGATTTTTTGAACAATGATTTGTAGATAAATTATGTTTTGTAGTCAGTTTCATTCTTCATTGAAGGCTGGAAACCCAGAGATAGTAATTTATGCTTCAGGATTAATACTATTTTAAAATTAGCTCAAAATTATAGTAATTAACTTAGCCCTGTACGAGCGATATCAATTACATCTGCCATTGAACGAATCTTATCCATAGTTAGCATTAGTTGATTAGAATCCTTAATTTCAATTTTGAGATCAATGCAAGCGGGTTTTTCGTAAGCAGTTTGAACTCGAGCATCACTTACATTTATTCCATTATCTGAAAGGCGCATTAAAATATCTTTTAGAACACCTACTCTGTCAATAACTTCTATCCTTAGTTGAGTGGTAAATTTTGTATTCTTGCAAGAAGAGTTTTCATTCCAACTGATTGGTAATTGCCTTGCAGAAGGGATAGAACTTAAATTTATACAATTTTGTCTATGAACCGTGATTCCATGATTACCTAAGGCAACTGTTCCTACAATTTCCTCTCCAGGCAGTGGGCTGCAACATCCTCCAAGCCGATAATCAAGACCTTCTAAACCTATTATTGGTGATTCTTTTAATGAAGATGTGTTTAGGGAAATAGCTTGTTTATCTTGTGTGAATTGTTCGTTTATTTCCTTATCCTTTTCTGGGGTTACCGTGTTCATATTTTGCAATCGAATCTCTTCCCTCAGACGATTAAGAATCTGGTGAAGAGTAATTGCTCCAAATCCAAGAGCAGCCAGTAGATCATCCGTACATTTTAAATTGCAACGCTCAGCTACTTTCCTCATCGCATCACTATTAAGCAAGGTATCAAAACCCTTGCGACCAAGATCTTTTTCTAACAGATCTTTTCCTCGTTGAATAGTTTCATCTCGATGACTTACTTTGTACCATTGTCTAATGCGATTTCGTGCCGTAGGAGTGGCTACAAAATTTAGCCAATCAAGACTAGGATGAGCTGTACTACTTGTGATAATTTCTACAAAATCACCATTTTGTAGTGGAGTAGTTAAAGGACATAATTTTTCATTGATGCGAACACCATTACAATGATTGCCTACTTCTGAATGAATACGATATGCGAAGTCAATAGCTGTTGACTCTTTCCGTAACCCTACTACATCCCCTTTGGGGGTTAGTACAAAAACTTCTTCATCAAATAAATCTTCTTTAATTGATGAAAGATAGTCATTATGATCAGAGCTACTTTCTTCTTGTTGCCAGTCAACGAGCTGACGAAGCCAGTTAAAGCGTTCCGTATTGCCTGCTGCAGGAGACCCACCTTCCTTGTATTTCCAATGCGCCGCTATCCCAAATTCAGCTACTTGATGCATCTCTGAAGTACGGATTTGGACTTCTATGGGCCTATGCCTACCAATGACAGATGTATGGAGAGATTGATAACCATTTGGCTTAGGAAGACCTATATAGTCTTTAAAACGACCTGGTATAGGGCGAAAAGTATCATGAACAACTGCTAGTGCTCTATAACAAGTTTCAAGATTTGGAACTATAAGTCGTAGTGCAGCAACATCATAGATTTCATGAAATTCTTTACCTTGGCGCTGCATTTTGCTCCATATTCCAAAAAGATGCTTTGGTCTACCATTGATCTCAAAATCATGCAGACCTGATTGAAGTAAACGTTCCTGAAGCACTTCAATCGTTACATTTAACCTCTGCTCTCTCTCACTTCTTTTAGTAGCCACTTCCTGTTGTATTTCTCTATAGTCCTTTGGCTCAAGAAGTTTAAAAGCAAGGTCTTCTAACTCCCATTTAAAGCGACCTATCCCAAGTCTATTTGCTAAAGGAGCATAGATTTCTCTGGTTTCCAATGCAATTCTTTGCTGCTTTTCAATTGAGAGCACCTCGATTGTTCTCATGTTATGTAACCTATCTGCCAATTTGACAAGAACAACACGAATATCCCTAGCCATCGCTAGGAACATTTTTCGTAAGTTCTCAGCTTGAGCTTCTGTTCTATTGGGGAAATGAATACCCCCTAATTTTGTAACTCCTTCAACAAGTCCTTTTACTTCACTTCCGAAAAAACCTTCTAATTGATCAAGAGTAATATTCGTATCTTCAACAACATCATGAAGAAAACCAGCTGCTATGACTTTAGGACTGGCTCCAATCTCTTTTAAAAGATTTGCGACTGCAACAGGATGGACTATATATGGATCTCCACTTACTCTGAATTGCCCTTTATGTAACCGAAACGCTAAGTCAAAAGCATGAGCCAGTAATGCTTCTGAATCGTTTGGACAACACTCTCCTATCGGAGCAGGTACTTGCTCAATACAATTTTTCAACCAAGCTGGTAAATGAATGCCATAGTCATCTGAACTTTTTATCAGATCATCTCTGAGTTGAGGTTCATCAGACATGTTCAAATTCAAGCCCAATCTGGTCTGTGCATTTGTAGATGCAGAACTGACGTTTGGCATTGGACCAAGTACGTTCATTCATCTTATTCAGCCTTAAGCAGCCTTGCTACAACTTATGAATTGTTCTCAAAAGGATGTCTTAAATATTAAAGATTTCAGTATGTGCTATCCAGGTGAAAAAGGATTGGTATTAGATGGATTGAACTTGAGACTTCGAAGAGGAGAACGCCTTGCTTTGATTGGTAGTTCAGGATCGGGAAAAAGTACTGTTGCAAAAGCTTTATTACAAATAATCCCTCCAGGTTCTTTTTGTAGAGGAGAACTTTTATTGCATGGTAAAAATTTGATGAATATGACTCCTAAACATTTGGAACAGGTGCGAGGAGAGTTGATTGGTTTAATTTTTCAAGATCCAGGGTCACGTTTAAATCCATTAATGACTATTGGACAACATCTTATTGATACTTTGGAGGCGCATCGATCAGAAAATTCTCGTTCTAGGATGAAGTTGAGAGCAGAAGAATTATTAGAAAAAGTTGGTATTAATCCAAAACGTTTTAATGCATATCCTCATGAATTTAGTGGAGGTATGCGACAACGAGTTGCAATTGCACTAGCTATTGCTTTGAACCCTCCATTAATAATTGCAGATGAACCAACTTCTAGTCTTGATGTAGCTATCTCTCATCAGATCATGGAAGAATTAAGTATTCTTTGTGATGATCTTGGTAGCTCTCTTTTATTGATAAGTCATGACCTTGCTCTTGCTTCTAGATGGTGCCAAAGGATGGCAATTCTTGATCAAGGAAAGATTGTTGAAGAACGTTCCAGTCATGACCTTATAGTTGCTCCTCAATCTTTCTTAGCAAAGAAATTGGTACGTGCTGCTAGAACCCGTGAGCAATGTTTACCTATTTCTAATCAAGAAGGAGAAAAGGTATTAGAAGTTGATAGGTTACGTTGTTGGCATCCTTTGAATGGCTTGCCATGGGATATTGGCTGGATTAAGGCTATTGATGAAGTCAGTTTTTCTTTAAGAATAGGAGAAACCCTGGGATTAGTTGGGGTTTCAGGATGCGGAAAAAGCACTTTGTGTAGAGCACTTTTAGGCTTAATGCCGATTAGAGGAGGTGAAGTTCGGTTGTTTGGTAAAAATCTTTCTAGGTTAAATAAAAAGGCTTTAAAGATCGCTAGGCAATCAATGCAAATGGTTTTTCAAGATCCTTTTTCTTCATTGAATCCAAAAATGACTGTTATAGATTCAATTGTAGACCCGATTTTGATCCATGGTTTGATGAGTAAAGCTAGGGCAAAAGAAAAAGCAAGGTATCTGTTGGAACAGGTCGGTTTATCGCCTTGTCAAGACTTTGAGCACCGCTTACCTTATCAGATTTCAGGAGGACAGCAACAAAGGGTTGCTATTGCACGTGCACTTGTCTTAAATCCTAAAATTCTAATTTGTGATGAAAGTGTAAGTATGTTGGATGCTGAAATCCAATCAGAAATCTTGGAATTGCTTGGCTCATTGCAAAAGAATCTTGGATTGGCAATTATTTTTATTACCCATGATCTTTCTGTGGCGAGTTCCTTTTGTAATCGAGTTATTGTTTTGGACCAGGGGAGAATAGCTGAGGAAGCTTCTTCTGATGAAATAATCTCTCAACCAAAGTCTCCTTTGTCTAGAAAATTAGTGAGGGCTTCTCCAAGAATTACACCGATAATTTAATTTTTTTACTTATTTGCGAAGTATAGAAAGAATGGTTTGAAATTTATCTGGTATTGGTGCTTTGAAAATCATCTCTTCATTTGATATTGGGTGTTTTAAACCCAGAGTAATGGCATGTAAAGCCTGGCTGGTAAGATTTATGGGTAATTTTTTACAACGACTATAAGTAGGATCTCCAAGAATTGGATGTCCAAGATGAGCTGAATGAACTCGAATTTGATGAGTACGCCCAGTATCTAACTTAAAGCTTAAGAGTGAGTATTTTCCTAGTTTTTCTTTAAGTTGCCAATGTGTACATGCATATCGACCAGAGTTATCATTTACCACGGTATATTTTTTTCTATCCATGGGGTGACGTCCAATATCACCTTTGATTGTTCCTTGCTCTCCTTTAGGAACTCCATGAACTAAAGCTATATATTCACGAGATGCTATTCGTTTTTGAATTTGAATTTGTAGCTTTACAAGAGCTTCTTGACTTTTTGCGATAACGATACAACCCGTTGTATCTTTGTCGAGACGATGGACTATCCCAGGTCGAAGCTTGCCATTAATGCCTGGAAGATCAGGGCAGTGATGTAATAATCCATTTACTAATGTGCCGTCTTTATTCCCTGGTGCAGGATGTACAGTGAGTCCTTTGGGCTTATTTATAACAATTAAATGTTGATCTTCAAAAAGTATATTTAAGTCCATTTTTTGGGGTTTCAGATATGGCAATGGTTCAGGTGGTGGTACCCATAGTTGAATTTCATCTCCTTCTCTCAAGGGGGTTTTAGATTTTCCTTCTTTTTTATTTACGAGCACTAAACCATTTTCAATAAATGATTGAATTCTGGATCTACTTTGTTCAGGTCTTTGACTAACTAGCCACCTGTCTAATCTCATTGGTAATGGTTTTGAGTAGTGAAGTATTACTAATTTTCCTTCTCCTTTTCCAAATGAATATTTTAACTCTTCAGACATTATGGAAGTTCCAGTGAGATAGGACCGATTAAATTCTTACGGAAATCATCTAAAAGTCTTTGGGCCATTCTCAGGGTATCGCCTGATGTGTGCTTTTCAGCTGCATTTTTTAACCATATACCTTCGCTTTGCTTAGTGTCTTCTAGATTAATTCCATATCGCATTTGAAGAATTTCAGGGGTAATCCCAGTAATTCTTGATTGTTCTATTTCATGCATGAATATTCTTAAAAATCTTTTTGCAACTAGCTCGACATCATAGGCTGCTTGACCAATATCATCACAAATTGCAAGTTTTAAAGCTGCTTCTTGATCTTCTAATTGTGGTGGTAATACTCCTGGTGCATCCAATAGGTCGATTTTTTGATCAAGTCGAACCCACCTTAGCGACCTGGTTACTCCAGCCCGCCTAGAACTTTGAACAACTTTCTTGTTAACCAACCGATTAATAAGAGCTGACTTCCCAACATTTGGAAAGCCAAGTGTTAGCGCTCTTACAGCTCTATGACGCATACCTCTTAGCAAACGTCGATTATTAAGTTCGTTTCCTAATTGGATTGCTGTATTTTTTATTTGTTGAATACCCTCACCAGTTTTAGCATTACACCACCATGGTCTTTGTCCTTGACTTTTAAACCATTGATCCCAGGCTTTTAAAGCTTGTGGACAAATCATATCTTTGCGATTAATAACAAGCAAATGCTTTTTGTTATTAGTCCATTTTTTCAGAGAAGGATGAGAAGTAGAACGCGGAATACGAGCGTCTCTTACTTCAATAACAAGATCAACTCTGTCTAGATTGCTTTTTAGCTGTGTTTTAGCTTTTGCTATGTGGCCTGGATACCACTGAATAATTTGTGTGCTCACGCCACTATGAACATTGGATCAGTTAACTAGTTGAAGAACTTCTGGACTTTTTTTGAAAATTGACATTCATGATAATTAAATCAACTTTTCTTTAATAACACAGCTTATAAAAGCAGTCATTTTTTGTTTCAATGAGATGATTCAGATTGTTGATAAGAATGACTTTTTTGACTTTGTAAATAGCTTTTGTTTCCATTTTAAAAATACTAAAAAAAAGTTTTCTTGTGATAGCAATGCTTTTGGAAAGTTAGGGCTATGGTCAGATGATTTCTCTGGCTGATTCGTAAGCTATTTGTCCTTGTCTAGGGTTAGCCTCTCCACGTTTTAGTATCTCCAGGTCACTCATGGCAAAGCGTTCTCTCTCAAGTCTAGGCGTAGAGGACCTATGCGGAAAAAGGGTTTTGGTTAGGGTTGATTTCAATGTCCCATTGGATGAAAAAGGTCTTATAACAGATGACACAAGGATTCGAGCTGCTCTTCCAACAATTCAACATTTAATATCAAAAGATGCAAGAGTTATTCTTGCAGCTCATTTTGGCAGGCCAAAAGGGCAGGTAAATGAGGGAATGCGTCTTACCCCTGTGGCGCAAAGATTGGGGGAATTACTTGGAAAAACTGTCATCAAAACAGAAAGTTGCATTGGTTCTGATGCTGAGAAGAAATGCAATGCAATGAAAAATGGTGAAGTAGTTCTTCTTGAGAATGTTCGCTTTATTTCTGGAGAAGAGAAAAATGATTCAGATTTTGCAAAACAATTAGCTTCTTTAGCTGAGGTCTATGTAAATGATGCTTTCGGTGCAGCACATAGAGCACATGCTTCCACTGAAGGAGTCACAAAGTTTTTAACCACTAGCGTTGCTGGATACTTAATGGAAAAGGAACTTCAATATTTGCAAGGAGCTATAGAATCACCTCAGCGTCCTTTAGCTGCGATTGTAGGAGGTTCTAAAGTAAGCAGCAAAATAGGCGTTTTAGAATCATTAATTGATAAGTGTGACAAGGTATTGATTGGTGGTGGAATGATTTTCACTTTCTATAAAGCTCGGGGTTTATCTGTGGGTAAAAGTTTGGTCGAAGATGACAAATTAGACCTAGCTAAGTCATTAGAGGCAAAGGCGAAGTCCAAAGGTGTTGAATTGCTTTTACCGACGGATGTAGTTCTTGCAGATAACTTCTCTGCTGATGCAGATAGTCAAGTATCTCAGATAAATGCTATTCCAGAAGGCTGGATGGGATTAGATATTGGACCGCAATCAGTGAAATTATTTCAAGATGCTTTGGAGGACTGTAAGACTGTTATTTGGAATGGCCCTATGGGAGTATTTGAATTCGATAATTTTGCCAATGGAACAAATTCTATTTCGACAACTTTGGCTGATTTAAGTTCAAAAGGTTGTTGCACAATTATTGGAGGTGGAGACTCTGTTGCTGCAGTTGAGAAAGCTGGTTTAGCCTCACAAATGTCTCACATTTCAACAGGCGGAGGAGCAAGTCTTGAGCTTCTTGAAGGCAAAGTGCTTCCAGGTGTCTCAGCTTTGGATGATCAAACCTAATTGAATTGACAAAAAAATATAGGATTTTTAGGTAAGCATTAAATCAAGGAATTAAATCCCTTGAACTACTTACTACTCTTACACTTTTTGTAATAGAAAGAACTCCATCTGGATGAGCTATCAGGGCAGCCCACCTTTGCTTTCCTGGTTGAAATGGAGCTCTTACAGATTTAAATAATCCCCCAGAACCAATTGGGGTTAATTGTATTTGCTGAGAATAATTGTTACTTTTTGAATCTTTTGGCAATGCTATTAATCCACCTGCAATAATTCTCCCTTGTAGAGGGTTTTCTAGGATCAGATCTATATCATAATTGCTACCAGTAAGGACAGTATCTGGTATTGAGAGAGTTATATTGAGCTTATCTTTATTGCTATTAAGTATTGAATACTCATCAAGTATTTCTTTTGCAATTATTATTCCATTTTCTATATCTATGGCTAATTTTTGTTTTGAGAAAAGAGAGTATTTATGATTACCTTCCTTTTTTTTACCTGTTACGATAAGCTCTATCGATTGCCGGTTATCTTTAAGCTTTTTTAAGGGCTTGATAGTCCATTTTGCATTTGGGAAACTATTTATAAAATCATTATATTTTTGCTGTATATCTTTTGCTATTTCTTCTGAAACGATTTCATAAAGTCTAGATTTATTTTCCCCGTTTAATGTCTGTTCTAGTTTCTGTGTAAGGAGCCGAATCTCTTTGGCTTGAGAGGAATAGCAAGAGGCTATCGCTAGTAAAAGAAAAAATCCTGAAGAAAAAGTAGTTTTCAGTAGTTTTTGCACGTACAAATTTTCTGAGTTACCTATAACTTAATCGTAGACATAATTAGGGCTTTTTTTATGCCTAGGCTTCTTATTGCTGCCAGTGGGACAGGTGGCCATATTTTTCCTGCACTTGCAGTGGCAGAAGCTTTACCCAATTCTTGGAATATTTTTTGGTTGGGCGTACCAGATCGACTAGAGAGTAAGGTTGTACCAAAGAAATATCCAATAACCTCAATTCGAGTGAGTGCTTTGCAAGCAAGAGGAATTAGAAAAATCTTCCAGATAATCAAATTACTTTTCTCAACTGTAGATGTAATTCGCTTAATCAGAAGAAAAAAAATTGAAATAGTTTTTACTACAGGGGGCTATATTGCTGCTCCTTCAATCATTGGATCGAAACTATGTGGTATTCCTGTAGTTTTACATGAATCCAATGCTTTCCCAGGCAAAGTAACACGTTTTTTTGGCCGGTTATGTGATCAAGTGGCACTTGGTTTGCCAAATGCGGTTGAAAATTTACATGGTTGCCGAACCGTTTTTACTGGAACACCAGTTAGGAATTCATTTTTAGTCAACAATGATTTACCCTCGTGGGTCCCTAATGGTAGGGGCCCATTGGTTGTTGTTATGGGAGGAAGCCAGGGGGCTATTGGTTTGAATCGTATGGTTATAGAAATAGTGCCCTGGTTATTAAATGAAGGGTGTAGGTTGGTTCACATCACTGGAAGACATGACAAGACTTCATTTCCTAAGGTAGAGAATTACGTAGACCAACCTTTTACAGTGGATATTCCTGGCTTGTTACAGCACGCTGATTTAGTTATTAGTAGAGCAGGTGCTAGCGCTTTAAGCGAATTAGCTGTATGTAATACACCAACCATTTTTATTCCTTTTCCATATGCTGCTGACAATCATCAAGATTGTAATGCGTCATATGCGGCACGATTCGGTGCAGCATTAATAGTGCATGAGGATCTCTCTGGAGAAAAAACTTTAAGAAGAGTAATTAAACCTTTAATACAAAAAGATTCTTCTACTCTGCCCTCAGATGGATTGTTGAATAACATGCGTCAAGGTATGAAAAAGATTGCTGTTCAAGATGCTCATCTACGATTAGTCGACATTCTTAAAATATATAGTCAATGACTTCTTGCATTGTTTTGAGAATAAGACGATTATCGGATTTCTTTTGCAGACTGATACGTAGCCACTTATCTCCTAGGCCTTGAAATGATCTGCAATCTCTCAATAAAATTCTCTTGCGAGATAGTATTTCCCTAAGATTGATAAGAGACTTTTTACTTTCTATTAGTTGGAAGTTGGTTGATGAGGGGTGGGAAATAATCTCTGGAAGTTTTTGTAGGTTTGATTGGAGCCAATCCCCTTCTTTTCTTACCCAAGTTTGAACTTTCTTTATTTGATCCGTAATAATATCTTTTTCTTTCATGATTGTTATGCCTAAGGTTATGGCTAACCCATTTAGAGGCCACGGATCTCTCCAGCCTTGCCATTGCTCTAATCTCTTTTGTGAGCTAATAACATACCCAAGCCTTATACCTGCTATAGAGAAAAGCTTTGTCAAACTTCTAATAACAATTAAATTTGAGTAGTAATCTACTAAAGGTATAAGTGATTCTTTTTCACCATCAGGAACTAATGGAAGAAAGGCTTCATCGCAGATGACTAAATTATTTGTTTTGAGTAGTTTTTCAATAGATTGTCTGCTCCAGCATTGACCTGTGGGATTATGTGGATTTGTTATCCAAATCACTTTATTATTAAATTCTAATGGGAAAGGTTGAGGAAAAGTAGCATTCCATTTTAGTGGAAGGGGAGAGGCAATATATTTGCCATTCCAACATTTGATACCCCTTTGGTATTCAGAAAAACCTGGAGAGGGTAGTATGCTGACTCCACGAATGACAGCATCTTTAGCTGCCCAAGTAATTAGTTCTGATGCTCCATTTCCAGGTAAAACCATTGCAGGGCTAACTTTATGATAGCTACCTATTGCTTCTCTAAGAGTTAGGTGATTTCGATCAGGATAAATTCTCAGCTCGTTCCCATTGAGGGCTTCAACTAGGCAATTATGCAATCTTGGTGATAGTGAGAAAGGGACTAAAGAAGCGCTTGCATCAATTAGAGAATTTATGTTAGTACCTAGTCTTTTTGCTTCTTGTTCAAGATTTCCTCCATGGTGATGTAGGTAAGAATTAGAAGGTTTAGTTTTTGCATTGTTTATTAAATCCATGGTGCTTCACTACCTATAGCTTCTGAGATATTATGAAACCCATGACGATTAAGTTGATACTCTAATCCTTCAAGAATATTTGGAACTAAGCTTGGGCCTTGGAAAATCCATCCTGTATAAACTTGAATAAGAGATGCGCCTGCTGTAATACGCTCCCAAGCATTTTGTGGAGAATCAATACCTCCCACACCTATGAGTGGTAAGCTTTGTCCTGCACTCTTTCTCAACCTCCTTATAATTTCAAGAGCACGACCACATAATGGCCTTCCACTAAGACCACCCTCTTCATCACGAAGAATTCGTCCTGTTTGAGGAATGACTCGGTCCTCTAGGCCTAATCTATTTAGACTTGTATTAACAGCAATTATTCCAGCTAATCCTTCCTGAAAGGCTACTTGTGCTAATCCATCAACTTGATCGTTACTCAGATCAGGAGCAATTTTGACTAGTAATGGGGGGCATGCAGGTAGACGTCGTAACCGCTTAATTAATCGACGTAACTGCTGTGCATCTTGTAACTGCCTAAGTCCTGGTGTATTTGGAGAACTGACATTGATTACAGCATAATCAGCAAAAGAGGACAGTAGTTCAAGAGAAGAGGCATAATCATCAGCAGCTTGAGAAAGACTAGTTTTTTTTGATTTTCCAAAATTAATACCAATTACACATGGTCTATTTCCACAAGGCAGTATTTTTTGCCTTTCTAATGTTTTTTTCATTGTCATTGCACCATCGTTGTTAAAGCCCAATCGATTTAAGGCAGCCTTCTCTTCTGCAAGTCGAAATAATCGAGGTTTTGGATTGCCGCTTTGGGGATGCCAAGTAACTGTTCCAAGTTCTGCAAAACCAAACCCGAACTTATCCCAGATGGAAGCTGCGATTCCATTTTTATCAAAACCTGCTGCTAGGCCTATGGGATTTTTAAAGTGACACCCCAGTAATCTTTGCTCTAATTTTTTATTCTCATGCTTTAGCTCATTAGCTAAATGAGCTAAAGCATGAGATATGCCGGGAAAAGATCTATAAAGAGATGCTTGACTTAAACTTTTAAGAGTAATTTGTGTTAATTGTTCAGCATCAATTCCTTCATCTCTAGCAAGTATTGGACTAATGAATTGCTTGTAGAGAAATTCACTGGAAATTAATTTTGCTCGTGATCTATTGTTCATGTTGAGATTGTTGATCACATTGAAGTTGTATCGCAATTTTTTTTGAAAAGCTCACAGCAATTTCATCAACTCTTTCATTGTCAGGGTCTCCACTATGTCCTTTGACATATTCAAAGTTGACATTTGAGAGACGAGATTCATCTAATGCCTCCCAAAGGTCTTGATTAAGTACTGGTTTTCCTGCAGCAGTTTTCCAACCCTTTCTTTTCCATCCATTAATCCATTTCCCAAATCCATCTATGAGATATTTACTATCTGTACGGATTTTGAGGTTGGTATGCCTATTGAGATTCTTGAGTTTTTTTAATGTTTCTAAAGCAGCTTGTAGCTCCATGCGGTTATTAGTTGTGTTTGCTTCAAATCCCCCAAATTCCATGATGCACCCATCTTCAAAACGAATAAGTGCTCCCCAGCCTCCTGGACCAGGGTTGCCACTACATGCCCCATCTGTGGCTGCTGCGATTACACGACTATTATGATTGATCATTTTTAAAAAAAGAGCCGGTCATTAAGACCGGCATAGGAAGAAGCTGTGATTCTTATTTATAAATAATAGTCACTAATTACTTGAGGGTTACTTTCCCTCCCACTTCTTCTATAGCTTTTTTTAGGGCTTCAGCTTCATCTTTGGAAGCACCCTCTTTAATTGTTTTAGGAGCAGCTTCAACCATTGCTTTTGCATCCCCTAATCCTAGTCCAGTAGCATTGCGCACTTCTTTAAGGACTTTGATTTTGGCAGAAGCGTCAAAGCTTTCTAGTACAACATCAAACTCAGTTTTTTCTTCTGCAGGAGCTTCACCTCCACCGGCGGCAGCGCCAGGTGCAGCCATTACTACTCCAGCAGATGCAGCAGCAGAAACACCAAAGGCCTCTTCTATTTGTTTGACAAGCTCAGATGCTTCTAGCAATGAAAGAGATTTCAAAGAGTCGAGAATCTCGTCTGTTTTTGAAGACATGATTTGTTTACAGCAGGTTTTGAGGGAAAAAAGATTTTGTCGAAGATTTCATTGGTCAGCTTTCGCTGTTCTCAGAATGTTGTTTAAGAGATCGAGCAAGACCAGAAGGAACTTCATTAATACCAACAGCAATTTTTGTTGTGATGGAATTTAATGATCCAGCAATTTGCGCCATAAGAACTTCTTTTGAAGGTAATGCTGCAATTGCTTTTATTTCATTCTGAGTAAGAAGCTTGCCTTCAAAGAGGCCTCCTTTTGTCTCAGATTTGTTTGTTTCCTTTTGAAAGGTTTGAACTGCTTTAAGTGCACTACCTACATCTCCTTTAACAAGAACGAATGCATTAGTACCGGTTAGCAATGGTTCAAGGCCAGACCAGGAGGAATCTCCATTAATTGCTTGACGCATCAAAGTGTTTTTAGTCACTTTGCAAATGCCTTTACTTGTCTCTAAGCGAGAACGCAGATCAGACATTTCTTTAATAGATAAGCCCTGGTAATTCAGAACTAAAGCCATTTCAGCTTCATCGAGGAGGCCTTTAATCTCTTCGACAATTTGTTTTTTGCTCTCCAGCGTGCGGCCCATAGGAATTTGGATCGAATCGGGGGAAGAAGCCGGACATACGGCCGAAATTATCTCTTAGAAGAGACGAGGCCGCTGTCGATCAATCCAGTGATGGGAAATCTTTGCGTCTACCTCGGCAGGGTTTCTAAAATTGCATCAATTAATAATTGATGACAATTAATACCTGCTGTCTATGGCCGGGCGCATGCCCGTATGGAATTAACCAATAACTATAAAATACATCAAGGAGGTTACTATTCTTCTTTATTGTCTTGCAAAGAAGCAAAATCTACTTCTACTGATGGCCCCATAGTAGATGTTATATAAAAACTTTTCCAATAACGTCCTTTCGCTCCACTGGGTTTATTTCGGTCAATTGTTTCATGTAAAACTTTTAAATTTTCTAAAAGATCTTCTGGAGAAAAACTTGCTTTCCCAAAACGCACGTGCACAATTCCAGCACGATCAGCTCTAAATTCAAGTTTCCCAGCTTTGAACTCTTTTATTGCTCCACTAAGATCAGTGGTTACAGTGCCAGCCTTTGGATTGGGCATTAATCCTCTAGGCCCTAGAACTCTTCCAAGTTTGGCTACCTTAGGCATCATGTCAGGAGTAGCAATAAGAAGATCGAAGTTCATTTCTCCTTTGTTAATAGAGTCAATTAGATCTTCTTCTCCAGCCATATCAGCTCCTGCTGAATTTGCTTCAGACACTTTTTCTCCTTTAGCTATAACAGCTATTTTTATTTCCTGACCAGTACCCTTAGGGAGTGCAACTGTAGTCCTTAGTTGTTGATCAGTATATTTTGGGTCAATCCCTAAACGAATGTGCGCTTCGATTGTTTCATCGAATTTTGCGTTTGCATTGTCCTTGACTAATTTGATTGCTTCTAATGGGGCATAAGCCTTTTTCTCTACTTTTGAGGCAAGGCTGGCCATTCTTTTTGAAATTTTTGTCATGAAATTTTGGGGTGCTGTCGACTGAAATGTCTCCCCCGATAGTTGGTGAGAGGAAAGCTTGTTTGAAATGAATGAAATTGATTGAGAATCAATCTTTAACAGAAACTCCCATATTACGGGCTGTTCCTTCAATCACTTTCATTGCTGATTCAATGCTATTACAATTTAAATCAGGCAACTTTGTTTTTGCAATTTCTTCAAGCTGAGATCGATTAATACTACCTGCTTGACCTTTCGCTGATTCTCCCGACCCTTTATCAATACCGGCGGCTTTTGTTATAAGAACTGATGCTGGAGGAGTCTTAGTTATAAAAGTAAAACTTCTATCTTCAAAAACAGAAATTTCAACAGGTATTACAAAGCCTGCTTTGTCTTGGGTTCTGGCATTGTATTCCTTGCAGAACGCCATAATGTTTACTCCATGTTGTCCTAATGCAGGACCAACAGGAGGTGCTGGATTTGCTTTGCCAGCCTGTAGGGCTAACTTGATCACAGCTACAATTTTCTTTGCCATCTTATTTAGGAGAGGATTAATTACAATTTGCCTTGTTATAAAGGAAAGTTGAGGAAGGGTTTTGGCAAACATACTTCATTTTGTATGCCCACTAATTGTCAAGGAGAAAAGAATTTAGTTAGTTCTGTTTATTGATTTGAGAAAATTCAAGTTCTACTGGAGTTTCTCTACCAAATATTGAGAGAAGTGCTTTTAATTTGCTTCTTTCACCAGAAACTTCTATTACTTCTCCTTGAAAGTCTTTAAAAGGTCCTGATGTCACTAGTATTTGGTCGCCTTCAGTTAAGTCCATCTTAACAACAGCTTTTTTCTCGGCAGTACGTTTGAAAATTCTATTGACCTCCTGACGACTTAGTGGCCGTGGTTTTATATGACCTCTTCCTCTGCCAGTCGCTCTGCGATCTTCAGCACCAACAAAGTTAATTACATTGGGAGTACTTCTAACTGCCATCATTGTATCTTCATCAAGAATCATTCTGACAAGAACATAACCAGGAAAAACTTTTTCCTCGGTAGATTGTCTGCTGCCATCCTTCTTAAGCTTTACAGCAGGAGTTTGAGGAATCTCTATTTCAAGGATTCTATTGCTAACTCCTAGTGTTACGGCTCTTTGTTCAAGAGTTGCTTTTACTTTTTTCTCACAACTAGATGCAACTTGAATTGCATACCATCGGGCGATAGATGTTTTAGCAGCAGAAATATTCTCCTCTGCTATATAGGAACTACTAGGATCCATCACCTGGATAGGTTCTTGGGGTGTGGGATCAATCTCTGACACGTTTTAAAGAAAGATAGGTGAATTAGTTAGGGCAGGTGTTGAACTTTAAATGAATTCAACGGAAGATGTGAGATGCTCCCCAACCATAAAAGCGGCTCACTGCCGCAATAGCAGCAGCAGATAGGGTGACCATTAATATTACTGCAATAGATTCGCTAAAAAGCTGCTGGCGACTGGGCCAAACAACTAATTTTAGCTCATCGATAGTAGAACCGAGGAAGCCTTTAGGTGGTATTGGCTTCTCTTCGTTTGGAGTCTCAATGGAATTGGGAGTTTGTTGAGGGGGTGAACTTGTCACTTTATATAAGCCTAAGGCTATAAATGCCCATGCAAATGCATGGCTGTTTAACTATTAGATTAGTTGATAGATTAACTTTTAGTTTTCTGCAAAAAAGTCTAATGTCCTTGAATTCTCCAGAGAAGCTTTGACTCGTATCGCTTTAGCTCCAATAAAAGTATCTTCTAACAGTTTTGTAGCTAGAGGGTTTTCAATACGTCTTCTTATAATTCTCCTTAATGGCCTGGCTCCATATTCAGGTTCATATGCCTCTAGAGCAAGAGTTTCAATAGTATTCTGATCTACACGAAGTTCTAACTTTTGTTCTGCAAGTAATTCAGTTAATTCAGCTAATTGCAATTGAATTATTTGGCTTAGATCATCTTTAGAAAGAGGACTAAATCGAATCACTTCATCTATACGATTTAAGAATTCCGGGCGAAAATTTTTACTTAATGCTTCATCAATACTATTAGTAAGGCTGGCTTCAAGTTTTTTTATTTCCAATGTTTCTTCTTTTGATAATTTTGCAGTTTCTAAAATTTTTCTACTAGCTAAATTGCTTGTCATAACAACAACAGTATGACGGAAATCAATTGTTCTTCCTTGTGAGTCAGTTAAACGTCCATCATCCAGAACTTGTAGAAGTATGTTGAATACATCTGGGTGAGCTTTCTCTACTTCATCTAATAAGAGTACTGAGTATGGGCGTCTTCTAATTGCTTCTGTCAGTTGCCCTCCTTGTTCATATCCCACATATCCGGGAGGGGCCCCAATCAGTCGTGCCACTGCATTCCGCTCCATAAATTCACTCATATCTAATCTGACTAATGCTTCTTGTTCATCAAAAAGTGAAGCCGCAAGCGTTTTAGCAAGTTCTGTTTTGCCTACTCCTGTTGGCCCTAAGAAAAGAAAGGATCCAATTGGCCTGCGACTATCTTTCATGCCAGCCCGAGCTCTTTTAATAGCTGCAGAGACTGCTTTAACTGCTTCAGATTGCCCAATAATTTTTTTTGATAAGTCTTTTTCTAAATCCAGAAGTTTTTGTCTTTCTCCAGCCAGAACTTTATTTACAGGTATGCCAGTCCAACGAGCAACCACATCTGCTATGTCTTCAGGTTCGACTTGGTCCCTAATGATTTGGGTCGAATCTTTTTTTAATTCCTTGAAATTATTAGAGATCTCAAGAATATTTTTCTGTAAGTAATAAAGATCATTAAATTGCAGCTCTGAGGCCTCTTCTAGTTTTCCTTCCTGCTGGAATCTTGCAATAGACTCTTTGATAATATTTTCTTGTTTAGAAAGCTCTTTGAGCTCTTCAAATATCCTTTTTTCTTCATCCCATTGGTCTCTTAATTCTTCAAGCCTATTAAGCTTTATACCCTTTTGATTATTTATTACTTCTATATCAAATTTTGATTGAATTTTATCACTATTTAATAATTCGAGTTCAATTTTTTGGAGATCCGATTCTAGTTCTTCTATAACTTTTGGCTTAGATGTTGATTCCATTCTTATTTGAGCTGCTGCTTCATCTATTAGATCAATTGCTTTATCTGGTAAACATCGATCACTAATATATCTGTCTGCTAAACGATTAGCTGTTATTAAAGCTTCATCGGTAATTTTGACTTCATGATGATTTTCATAACGCTCTTTAATTCCTCGAAGGATTTCTACACTTAATTCGATAGATGGTTCTTTAATATGAATCTGTTGAAATCGTCTATTTAATGCTTGATCCTTTTCAATTGTTCTTCGGTAACTTTCAGGTGTTGTTGTTCCAATGCATCTAATATCTCCACTTGCTAGCGCAGGTTTTAATAAGCTAGCGGCATCAGTACTAGTACGTTCAGTTCCGAAAATTGTGTGCAATTCATCAATGAATAGTACAACACCTGTATTGTAATTACTTGCTTCTTTAAGTACTGATCTTAGCCTTTCCTCAAATTGACCTCTTAACTTTGTACCTGCTATTAATGCTCCTATGTCAAGTGATATTAGTTTTAAACCTTTTATTGAATCTGGTACTTCTTCTTTTACAATTCTTTGTGCTAATAGTTCTGCTATTGCTGTTTTTCCAACACCAGGTGAACCAATTAAAATAGGATTATTTTTACCTCTACGAGATAAAACTTTGATTGTAAGGTTTATTTCTTCATTCCTTCCAATTACAGGATCTAGATTTCCTTTTTCTGCTTCTAATGTAAGATCTTTGCCATAGATTTCAAGAATTGAAGACTCCTTTTCTATCTTTATATTGTTAGAATCTATCTCTTGAAGATTATCAAGACTTTTTTCAGGGACTATGTCAAATCCTTTTTTTACTTGATAGCCTCTTTTGCTATTTTTAGTATAAACTGAAGGAGTAAATTCCTGCTTGGATTTAGGAAGTCTCTTTAATTGCCCTTCTAAAACCTCACTTGTCAATCCAAACTTTTTAAATAGCTCAGCTCCAATTCTTTTATCCCTAGGAATTGAAACAAGTAAGTGTGATATTTCTATAAACTTTGATCCCCATTGCTTTCGAAAAGCATTGGCAGTATCTAAGAGTAATTCAAGGTCTTCCCCTATAAATAATTGATCTATACGTGATTGATCAATATTTGCAAGGAATTCTTCTAACTCATCAAGCAGTCTTGAATTATTTATCGCAAGTGTATGGATAATTTCTTTATATTTAATATCGGTAAAAAGTACTTCAAGAAGATGTTCTACATCAAGATATTTATGCCTCCATTTTCTAGCTTCTTCTTCACTTTCAAGTATTAGATTCCATGCTTCATCACTAAAGCAATCAGGAATTGAAGTGAGACTTGCACTCATCGATTGGTTTTGGGTTGTTTGATAAAGCATTTAAATCAATATTTAGCAATCTCTAGATGAAATATCAATCAATTCAATTTTGTACCCATCTGGGTCTTCTACAAAGGCAATAATGGTTTTACTATGTTTCATTGGTCCAGGCTCTCGCGTAACTTCTCCACCATGTTTCTTAATTGAGGAACACTTTTCATAGATATTTTCGACTCCAAGGGCTATATGCCCAAAACCATTGCCTAATTGATAATTTTCTGTGTCCCAGTTATGTGTTAGCTCAATGACAGCATTCTCCTTTTCAGATCCATAGCCAACAAAAGCTAATGTGAAGCGCCCAGCAGGATAATCCTTTTGCCTTAAAAGCTTCATTCCTAAAATTTTTGTATAAAACCCAATTGATTTGTTCAGATCTCCGACTCGAAGCATTGTATGAAGTATTTGCATGTGCAGAGCCTCTTTACTATTAAGTTATCTCTATTTTGCGTTGTTTATTAGTTTTTGAAAAAGCTTGTCAAATGCAAGAACCCTCATAGAAATTAAGTAAATGGTCCCTCAAACTCATAAGATCTGTAAACGTCTAATTTACTTACAGTGATTGATTCCCTTGATTTAGTTATTGATAGCGTTTGTGCAAGAGAAGTACTTGATTCTAGAGGTAACCCTACAGTGGAAGCAGAAGTCCTTCTAGAGGGTGGTGCAAAAGGCCGAGCTATTGTCCCAAGTGGAGCCAGTACAGGAGCTTATGAAGCTCATGAGTTGAGAGATGGGGGGAAGCGTTATATGGGAAAGGGTGTTTTGAAAGTAGTTGAAAATATAGAAGAGCGGATCGCGCCTTCTCTTTGTGGTTTATCTGCGTCCGATCAAGTAACTGTGGATAGGGTCATGAAAGAACTTGATGGCACTGAAAATAAAAAAAATCTTGGTGCAAATGCAATTCTCGCAGTAAGTATTGCAACTGCTCGATCAGCTTCAAATGCTTTGGGGATGCCACTTTATCGTTATCTTGGAAACCCTATGTCTTCATTATTGCCAGTGCCACTAATGAATGTGATTAATGGTGGTGCACACGCGGCTAATAATCTAGATTTTCAAGAGTTTATGTTGGTTCCTCATGGCGCTAATGACTTTCGTGAAGCTCTTCGAATGGGTGTAGAGGTTTTTCATACACTTAAAGATTTATTGATGAACAAGGGTTTGTCAACTGCTGTTGGAGATGAGGGTGGTTTTGCTCCTAATCTTTCAAGTAATCAAGAAGCTGCAGATTTATTAGTTCAAGCTATTGAGAAAGCTGGATTGCGACCAGGAGAACAGATTTCTTTAGCTTTGGATGTAGCTAGCACAGAATTCTTTAAAAATGGAACTTATGATTTTGGGGGTAAAAAATTTACTAGTGAGCAAATGATAGATGAACTAAAAATCTTAACTAGTTCTTACCCAATTATTTCTATTGAAGATGGTTTAGCTGAAGATGATTGGGAAGGATGGAGATTATTAACAAAAGAATTAGGAGATAAAGTCCAATTGGTAGGGGATGACCTATTTGTAACTAATACAAGGCGTCTGCGTGAAGGTATAGAAAAGAATATAGCTAATTCTATTTTAATTAAAGTAAATCAGATTGGTTCCCTAACTGAAACTTTAGAAGCTATTGATCTTGCAAATAGAGCTGGTTATACAAGTGTTATTAGTCACAGAAGTGGTGAGACTGAAGATACAACAATTGCTGATCTTTCTGTAGCAACAAGAGCTGGACAGATCAAAACTGGCTCTTTAAGTAGAAGTGAAAGAGTAGCAAAATATAACCAATTAATTCGTATTGAAGATGAGCTAGGGGTAAACTCAGTTTATGCAGGTGCTGTAGGTTTAGGTCCTAGGGCTGGATCTTAATAATCAAGATCATAAATTCATTTTCTAATGACAAATATGTTCAAAAAATAATTACTTATTGCTTTGTAGATTCTCGATATTTTCATCACGTCTCATCTTTATTTGTAATCTTAACCATTTCATGATTATTGGCACAGAAATAATAATAGGAATTAATGAGAAATTAGCTTTATTACTTCCACCTAGAAGAGCCGCTGAGATACCCAGACATCCTAAAAGGATCGATTGCCCAATGGACTGCTGGGCATTAATCATTCGACGAAATTTTCGATCAGATTCACCGAGCCTTATTTGTAATTGAAGATCGCCTTGTTCTAGCCTTTCTAGGTTTTCGTCTAATCGCTTGGGAAGGCTTACAGCTTTAGTGCCTAGTTCGCCAAATTGACGACCTATTTCATTAATTAGATCATTTGTATTGGAGTCGTTTGAAGTCATCAGAGGGATTAGGTATGGCTTTGTAATTGCTATTAAATTAAAGCTTGGATCCAGAGCTCTTCCTACTCCTTCAAAAGTGGAAAGTGCTCTCATAACAAAAATTAACTCAACAGGAAGCCTAAAAGGTTGCCCATAAACTAATTCATAAAGATCTATAGATAATTTTTCTATTGTATCTGAGTCAAAAGGTGGAGTTAGCTTTTCTTTGAGCATGATTCTTATCAATCTTCGAACTGGGCCAAGATCTATCCCTTGTGCAAGTAAGCCTGCTTCTTGTAATTCTTTGACTAGTTTTGTTGAATCTTTTAAAGCTGCTGAGCGGACCATTTTACTAAGTTTTCCCCTGAAACGATCAGATAACATTCCCATCATTCCAAAGTCATAAAAAATTAGGGCTCCATCAGATGAAACAGCTAAATTGCCTGGATGTGGATCTGCATGGAAAAATCCAAATTGAATTAGTTGTTTTAAATAACATGATGCTCCAAGCTCAGCAATCGCAGAAGGGTTAATCCCATTTCTTACAATTGATTCTCTATCATTTATTTTTATGCCTGGTAGATAATCCAAACAAATAATTTTCTTTGTAGTTAATTCCCAAATAACTCCAGGAATTTTTATTTGTGGATCATCTAAAAATTGTTGACGAAATCTAGCCGCATATTCTGACTCCACTCTAAAATCAAGTTCGAGTAATAAAACTCTTTTGCACTCTTTAGCCATTCCAACCCAATCTCGACCTCTGCTAAATGATTTGTTTTTTTGAAGTAAAGCAGCGACTTTTTGCATAACTTCTAAATCAAGTTTGAAAAAGTTTTCCAATCCAGGACGTTGGATTTTAAATACGACTTCACGTCCACTACTTAGTGAAGCTCTATGGACTTGTGCTATTGATGCTGCTGCGATAGGTACTTCATCTAAATCTGTAATTTCTTTACATCTTTCCCCAAGTTCTTTCTCAATGATCTCTTGCACTTTTTGGAACTTAAAGGGTGGCACTTTGTCCTGTAAGCCTGATAGTTCTAGAATCCAATTTTTTGGCAATACATCAGGCCTTGCAGAAATTAGCTGACCAAGCTTTATAAAAGCAGAACCAAGAAATAGCAATTCCTTTGTTAACCATCTTGCTCTGGCAAGTTGTCTTAATTCATATTTTTTACTATTAAAACCTCCCAAATATGACCATTTTTGTGAATCCAACCAAAGATAGATTAATAATGTAAAAACAGATTTCCAAATGCTTATTGCACGGAAAGATCTACGAATCGTATTCAGACAAGAGTTGAAAAATATCAATTTGGACCCTCTATCTTCTTTATCATTCTTGCAACCTTTGCCCTTAAGTGATCTATTGTCTCTTGAGAATTTTGAGATGATTTATTTTGAAAAGGCTTTGTTTCTAGAGGAATATCCTCATTTTCTTTGTTGTCAATTCTAGAGGCTTCTCCAAGTATCTCTTCTTGTAAAAGTCTCCATTCTTTTTTCAAGAGATGAGGGGCGTCCTTAATGAAAATAGCTGTCTTGGAAATCGAATCAGTAATGGAGTTTTCTAAACGAGCTTTGAGTCGGTTAAATGAAGCTCGAAGTATGGTTTCTGCTGATGACATTGATTAGTCCATTTAGATTAACTTTATAAGACTTTGCTTTCATTTTGGTTGAGGAAGTGATTGAAACAGCTTTTTGAAGATTTTTTCTCTTGCTATCTCTGATTCTGATTTTCGACCCATACCTAATTTACTGGCATTGGGTTTTGGAATAGAAAGAATTTTGGACTCCGAGTTGTCTTGAGTAAGTTTTGAAACTTCTTTGGCCTTAGTTTGGGTTGATTGATTTGGTTTAGCTTTGAATGTGACCGTGCTTAATTCTCTGTTGGCTTCCTTTGCTTTTGGAGTTGATGACTTTTCAATTTTTTGTCTATTTGGCTTCTCAATAAGACTGAATTCATCTTTGCTATTTCCATAAGGTGCTTTCAGGTTAAAAACTTCTTTTTCTGCAATAACGATCTTCTCCATGCCTGCAGTTGTGCCTTTTAGAGAAGAGCCGTTTTTTTCATGATTCATGTTGTTAATTTTCATGATGACTCTATGAGTTGTTAAATATCCTGTTGAAACGCATCCACCTGCTAGAAAAGGGAAAAACCAAAAGTATACAAATTTATTAAAATCCCCTTTGCTTAACTTCATTTTCAGTGAATTAGAATTGATTTTATCTATTGATACTCCTCTTGATTTTGGAAGAGGCAATCATTATCGATCTGTTGAATTCCATCTAATTCTATTTAGATATCTGCTTCTTTCTCATATACGATTCATAATTAGATGAATGAATACTTTAAGTACATATGGACTCTATATTACCTGAGATTAATTTTGTAAGATTGTCTTAGGGCTTGCTTTATCTTCCTTTTGAGTCTTATCTGCTGGTTTCAGCAAAAAATACACTAATTCAGGAGAGCATTAAATTTTGGAAACGATTGAAACAGATGTAGTGATAGTTGGTGGGGGGCCTGCTGGGTGCAGTTGCGCTCTTTATACTTCTCGAGCTGATCTCAAAACAGTCATCCTTGATAAAAACCCTGCAGTAGGGGCACTTGCAATTACTCACCAAATAGCTAACTATCCTGGTGTGCCCACAGATATTAGTGGGGATGAATTACTCAAACTAATGAGAGACCAAGCGATTCAGTATGGAACTGACTATCGCCGAGCCCAAGTATTTGGCATAGATGTTACTGGAGAATGGAAAACAGTTTTCACGCCTGAAGGTACTTTTAAGGCCCGTGCTCTTGTTGTTGCTAGTGGAGCAATGGGAAGGCCTGCTTCATTTAAAGGAGAGGCCGAATTTCTAGGAAGAGGCGTTAGTTATTGTGCTACTTGTGATGGAGCCTTTTATAAAAATAGAGAGGTGGCGGTTGTTGGTATTAATAAAGAAGCTATAGAAGAAGCACAGGTTCTCACAAAATTTGCATCAACAGTACATTGGATTACATCAAGTGACCCTAAAGATGATGATCAACATGCAAAAGCTTTAATAAGTCAATCCAATGTCAAGCACTGGAGTAGGACCAGATTGATGCAAATTCAAGGCAATGAAGCGGGTGTTGAAGGCATTACTTTAAAGAATCGCTCTCAAGAAGAATCTCAATCATTATCGGTAGAAGGGGTGTTTGTTTATATGAGTGGCTCAAAGCCTATTACTGATTTCTTAGGAGATCAAATTGCATTAAAAGAAGATGGTGGAGTTCTTGTTGATGATTTTATGTCAACAACTTCAGAAGGTGTTTGGGCAATAGGAGATATTAGAAATACTCCTTTTAAACAAGCAGTTGTTGCTGCTTCAGATGGATGTATTGCAGCTATGGCGATTGATAGATTTTTGAATAGTCGAAAGTCAATTAGAGTTGATTGGGTTCATTCTTAGTTGTCACTTAGATTTCTTAAATAAATATTTATCTTCACAACATTTAAAGTTGAATTGCTTCTGAAACATATGCAACTCCCCCATAGTAGTTAAGAATTGAAGTAACATTTTCTTTTATCTTTTTGATGATTTCCTCATCGCAAAATACTATTACATGAGCATTAGCTCCAAGCCCGGAAAATTCCATATCTTCTGAAACTATAGTGTCTGGCCCTCTGCCAGTTGCATGCTTCATTACTGTGTATCCAGGCACACCTGCTTTCTCAAGAGCCTTGAGAATCGCATCCAATTCTCTTTCACTAAAAATAAGATCTAACCTTTTCATTTTTAACTTGTAGAGGGAATAATAGTATTAACTAGACTCATATATATAGGTATTCCAATAATAATATTAAATGGGAAAGTAAGACCAAGAGTTGTTGAAATATAATAACTTGCTTTAGCTTCAGGAACTGACATTCTCATAGCAGTTGGCACTGCTAGGTATGAAGCGCTAGCACATAGAACAGCGAATAATAGTGCGTTTCCTGGACCCAAGGTTAAAGCTTTTGCAATAAACACTCCTAAAACAGCATTGAAAAGTGGAATCAGTACAGCAAAGAAAATAAGAAATGATCCTGCTTTTTTCAGACCAGGTAAACGTTGGGCGGCGACTATTCCCATATCTAAAAGGAAAAAGCATTCTGCACCATAAAATAGTTTCCCAGTAAAGGGTTGCATTTTGACAACCCCTCCAGGATTATGAGCAGCTGTTAAGAATCCAATTAATAGACTACCCAGTAAAAGATATACAGATCCATTAAGCATAGATTCATGGAGGATTGTGCCCCATTTCATTTGTCTGGAATCAGGTCTTTCTTTTGTTGCTGCAACTCTTACAAGTAATAAACCTACAATAATGGCTGGAGATTCCATGAGTGCTAAAGCTGCAACCATAAAACCATCAAATTGAATATTTTGACTCTCTAAAAAGCTTTCCGCGGTAATAAATGTTACTGCACTGATTGAACCGTAGGCTGCAGCAATTGCGGCAGAGTTAAACACATCAAGTCTTAATCTAAGAATTACAAAACAAATAAGTGGAATTAAAAGTGACATCAGTATTGCTGAACCTACGGTTGGTAGGACTGGATCACTAAAACCACTTTTTTCAAGCTCTATCCCACCCCTAAAGCCTATTGCAAGAAGAAGATATAAAGAAAACAGCTTGGGAAGAGGAGCAGGAATTTCAAGATCCGAACGTAAAACAACAGCTATAATCCCCAAAAAGAAGAAAAGTACTGGTGGTGTTAATACATTCTGTAGTACAAGATTTAGCTCCATTATTAGTTACTTGTTTATTGTTCTTGAAGATCTTTATTGGCAGCTTCTAGAGCATCTTTTCTAGTTCCAATTAAACCTTGAACTCCAAATTTAGATAGCCTTTCTTTTACTCTGCCTGTTGCACCTGCAACATATGCTTTTCTGGAGTTAATCATTGCCTCTTGAATCATATCCTCAATTGCGAGTGTTGCTGTTACACCTAACCTAGGTACATCAGTTATATCTAAAATTAATACTTTATATTTTCTAATTAACATCATTCTTTCTGTAATTCCTTTTGCTGCACCAAAACTTAGGGGTCCTTTAAGTCTAAACAACATGACTTCACCAGCGCAATTGTCCAGTAACTTTTGCTCATCTATAGGTAATGGTGAATCTTGATTGGGATCTTCGAATGGATTATCTGCATCCATTCCCTCTAATTGGGTTTGAGTAATTGAATCTATCGTAAGCATATTTGCAATGAAAACACCTACTAAAACTGCCCAAATCAAATCCCAAAAAACTGTCATTCCAAGGACCCCATACATCACACTGGCAGTCTTAAGTGAAAGCCGATGAGCTCGTAGTAAGAACCCCCAATCAATAATATCTAGTCCAACTTTTATAAGAATTCCTGCAAGAAGAGCTGTTGGAATTTGTTCTGCAAGTGGTCCCGCCCCTACTAAAACTATAAAAAGTACTATTGAATGGACCATTCCAGACAAGGGAGTTGAGCCTCCTGACTTAACATTTATAACTGTTCTCATTGTTGCCCCAGCACCAGGCAGTCCTGAAAATAGTCCCGCTATTGCATTACCAATACCTTGTCCAATTAATTCTCTGTCAGAATTGTGCCTAGTTTGAGAAATATTATCAGCAACAAGAGATGTAAGGAGTGAGTCAATTGCACCTAAGACTGCTAGGACTAAGCCTGCTTTAAGGATGATTGGCAAATATAAATTAAAGCTTGGCAGACTAAGTGATGGCAATCCTCTTGGAATTTCTCCAATACGATCAAGAGAAGTATCTCCAAAGAAAAGGATTGAAAGAGGGGTAACTATTATTAAGGCTAAAAGTGGAGATGGTACCCATTGTGTTATTCGTCTTGGTGTTAGAAAAACTATCCCAAGAGTCATTATGGCTACTCCAATTGCTGGCCCATAAGGTTGAAAATTGGATCCAACTGTAGACAGTGATTCTATTACCCCTCCTCTTGTACTAATTCCAAGGAGAGGACCAATCTGAAGAGCAATAATAATTACCCCTATGCCAGACATAAAGCCTGAAACAACTGAGTAAGGAACAAGGGTGATGTATTTGCCTAGTTTTAAGAGTCCAAATACAACTTGAAATAAGCCTCCAATAACCACTGCTGCCATGACAAGTGGCAAAATTTGTTGAGCGGAAAGGTCTCTTGGAACCCCTACCGCCGCAAGACTTGCTACAACACCTGCTACTGTTACGCTCATCGGCCCTGTAGGCCCACTAACTTGGGCAGGGGTTCCGCCAAACAAGGCGGCTAGGAATCCAACAACTACAGCACCATAAAGCCCATATATTGCTCCACCTGGTCCAAGAGCAGCATTACCAAATGCAAGGGCCAGTGGTAATGCAACAACTGCTGCTGTAAGTCCTCCTAATACATCACCTCTAACATTTTTCAGGTGAAAACCATTGATTAGGGCCACGTAGAATCGACTCCCATTAACTTTTGATTAACTAGCCTATCTTGCTGAGGGCGTTTATACATTTTTGTAATTATTGGAAAGAAATTTTGCGCTTCTTCATTAGATGCCTGATAGGTCAAAAAATCTTCTTATGAAAAGGCTTTGATTATTTAATGTTGCTTTGGTTTATCTCAATAAGAATGTTGCCAGTTTCAAAATCAAGAGTGTTTTACGATACTAATTAAGTGAATTTGTTTTTGAACATATGGAACTGACTTATCGACCTCGTCGTCTTCGTAGAACAGATGCTTTGAGAAGCATGGTTAAAGAACATACGATTAATGCATCAGATTTTATTTACCCTTTATTTGTGCATGAGGGTGCTGACGTTGAACCAATTTCTGCAATGCCTGGAGCAAATCGTTGGACACTGAATGCTTTGATTGGTGAAGTTATAAGAGCTTGGGATTTAGGTGTTAGGTGCATTGTTTTATTTCCAAAAGTTGATGACGCACTAAAGACAGAAGGTGGGGAAGAATGCTTTAACGAGAAGGGATTAATCCCGAGAGCAATTCGACTTCTCAAAAAAGAGTTACCTGAAATGACAATTATGACGGATGTTGCTTTAGATCCATATTCGATAGATGGCCATGATGGAATTGTTAGCGCAGAGGGAATTGTATTGAATGATGAGACTGTTGATCATCTTTGTAGGCAGGCAACTGTTCAGGCAGAAGCTGGAGCTGACTTGATTGGACCTAGTGACATGATGGATGGTCGTGTTGGAGCCATTCGGGAAGCACTAGATGATGAAGGTTTTGAAGATGTAGGAATTATTAGTTATACCGCCAAATATTCATCTGCTTATTATGGACCTTTTAGGGAAGCATTAGATTCAGCACCTAAGGCTCTTAATTCCAAACCTATTCCAAAGGATAAGAGTACTTATCAGATGAACCCAGCAAATGCTCGAGAAGCTATTACTGAAGCCCAACTGGATGAACAAGAGGGCGCCGATATCTTGATGGTTAAACCTGGACTGGCTTACCTAGATATTATTTATCGCTTAAGGCAAGAATCTGCGCTTCCTATTGCTGCTTATAATGTGAGTGGTGAATACTCAATGATTAAAGCTGCTGCAGCTAAGGGATGGATTGATGAGCGAGCTGTTGTTCTAGAAACTTTGTTGAGCTTTAAAAGAGCCGGTTCTGATTTGATATTGACGTATCATGCATGTGATGCAGCTCAATGGCTAAAAGATTTAGTAAAATAGTATTTATTTTCTCTTGCTCTAAATTTTAAAAGGTTTTTGAATGATGAAAAACACTCTAGGAAATAGTGTAAATGTAAAGAGGTTAGGTCATGTAGCTATACGTGTACAAGATGTCGATAGAGCAAAATCTTTTTATATGAGTTTAGGTATGAGACTTGTTTGGGATGATCCTGATTGGTGTTATTTGGAAGCAGGTTCTGGCAATGATGGTTTAGCTTTATTAGGACCAGGATATAAAGCAGCAGGACCTCATTTTGCTTTTCACTTTGTTGAGCAATCTGAAGTCGAACAGGCTCATCGTCGCTTAATGGAATCAGGAGTTGAGGTCAGCACCTTACATTCTCATCGTGATGGGACGGCATCTTTTTATCTAAAGGATTCTGAAGGTAATTGGTTGGAAATGCTTTATCACCCTCCAGAAGGTATTCCATCCAATCAATCAAAATGTGAGTGATTGTTGAATGAGCTTTCAAAAAAAAGATTTTGAATTGCCGGTTGATGATATTGCTCTAAAAGAAACACTTGATTTGTTGGACTGGCCACTACTCTGTGATCAAATCTCATCTTTTGCAACTACTTCGCAAGGAAGGAAAGAGTGTAAGGCTTCATCAATTCCTGAAGATATAGAAACTAGCCGTAGATATCTTGCTGAAACGCTAGAAGTAACTGCTCTAGATGATGAAACTGAAGGAGGAATTAGCTTGAATGGTGTACATGACTTAGAAAAGATTTTGTTGCGATGTTTAAAGGGTGGAAGTGTTTCAGGCATTGAATTATTAAAAGTTGCAGAAACATTGAGAGCTGCTCGTCGCTTGCGTCGTCAGATTAATGACCCAGTAAGTAGACCAACAATGTCAAAACTATTTTCTAAGATTGGGACCTTACCAGAATTACAGAGACTTATTGAATTTGGTGTAGAAGACAGTGGAAGAGTCGCAGATCGAGCGAGTGAGCTGTTAGCTAGATTACGTCGGCAGGTCCTTCATCTACGAGTTGAACGAAAAGATATCCTAAAGGCTCATCTCAGGAGGTATGCATCAGTACTTCAAGATACAGTCATCTCTGAACGCTCAAACCGACCAGTTTTAGCTTTGAAATCAGGTGCTGTAGATCAGTTCTTAGGGACTATTCATGACAGCTCTGCTTCTGGCAATACAGTTTTTATTGAGCCTAAAGTTGTGATCCCATTAGGTAATCAAATTGATGCACTGGAAGCCAAAATTCTCTTAGAAGAACAAAAGCTTTTAAGATTTTGGAGTAGTGAGGTGGGTGAAAATTTTGAGACTCTTCAACATCTTTCTATGGTCTTAGTCAAATTAGATTTTGCTTTAGCACGAGCACGTTATGGGAGTTGGCTAGGGGGCGTAGCCCCTCTTATTCAAGAAGAACCAGATACTAAATTTGTTATGGATGAATTTCGACACCCTTTGCTTGTATGGCAAGAAGTCTATGAGAATGGTGCCGTTGTTGTCCCTATAAGTTTTGATGTTTCACCTAGTCTCAGAGTTGTTGCTATTACAGGTCCGAATACTGGTGGAAAAACAGTTGCATTGAAAAGTTTTGGATTGGCAATTCTTATGGCCAAGTTTGGATTGTTATTGCCATGCGTTGGCCGCCCATTGTTACCTTGGATTAATCAAGTCTTAGCTGATATTGGTGATGAACAATCGCTACAACAAAACTTATCAACTTTTAGTGGACATGTTATTCGTATTACCCGCATTCTTAATTCCATAGCCACTAGACCTGGATCATCAATCGTGTTACTTGATGAACTGGGTTCAGGAACTGATCCTACAGAAGGAACTGCTTTGGCTATTGCTTTGTTAAAGACACTTGCTGATAGAGTCAGGCTTACAATAGCGACCACACACTTTGGTGAATTAAAGGCGTTGAAATATAATGACTCACGGTTTGAAAATGCTTCTGTTGGATTTGACAGTGAAACAATAAGGCCTACATATTTTTTACAATGGGGTATTCCTGGAAGAAGCAATGCTCTTGCAATTGCAAGAAGATTAGGAATTGATAATGTTATTACAGATCTGGCTCAAGAGTTTATTAGAAATAATGGTGTAGACAATGTAAATAATGTTATTCAGGGCCTAGAAGAACAGCGAAAAAAACAGCAAGAGGCGGCAGAAAACGCTGCAGATCTTTTAGTTCGTACAGAATTGCTTCATGAAGAAATAATGGGTCGATGGCAGGAACAATGTCGAGATTCTGAGAAATTTCAGAATAAAGGTCGACGTGAATTAGAATTGTCAATTCGTGAAGGACAAAACGAAGTTAGAAAGTTAATTCGCCGATTACGTGATGACTCAGCAGATGGGGAGTTAGCGAGAAGTACCGGGAAAAAGCTTAAACATATGGAATCAATTTATAATCAAGATAAAATTAGAAAGACTCATAATGACTGGATCCCTAAAGAAGGTGATCGAGTTCGATTAAGTGCAATAGGCAAGGCAGGAGAAGTTATTGAAGTTTCAGAAGATGGACTCCATGTTACTGTTATGTGTGGAGTTTTTCGAAGCGTAGTTGAACTGAATGATATTGAAAGTTTGGATGGACAAAAACCTAGTTCTCCAAAATCAGTTGTTAAAATAAAAACTACAATTCCTTTAGGGAGCTCAACTACTGTTCGCACTAAGCGAAATACAATTGATGTTAGAGGTTTAAGAGTGCATGAAGCAGAGGCGCTTGTAGAAGAAAAATTACGAAATATAGCTGGCCCTTTGTGGATAGTTCATGGGGTTGGCACTGGACGTTTGAAAAGAGGCTTACTTGAGTGGTTGGAAGATCTTGATTATGTTGAGAAAATAACAAGTGCTGATCAGTGTGAAGGAGGTCAAGGGTGTAGTGTTGTTTGGTTAAAATAAGCAGTGCATAGATAAAGTTTAAACTTTCAAATTTTTCAATTAATATTGAATAATTTTAATCAGAGTAAAAGGGCCAGGCTTACCTTTGCCAGGCTAGGAATAGCTATAATTATGAGATTATTTGGCTAATTAACTACTAAGATTAGTCTTGTAAGTGAGATATATGTGAAATAAATATTTAAAAGGATTGAATTTTAAATTATGCAGCTGAAAATTAATTTCGTTTTTGTATCTAGGTATCTTTGTGGTACCCATTTGTATTGTTTGATGCTTGACTTGTTGTTGTCCAATATCTGTACTTTCTCTTCATACTCAGCATACATAGTTTCCTTCCCTCTAGTCATTAAAATGATTAAGTATTTTGGGACCTTGAGATGGGTTAAACGAATGAGCTCAATTACCTTGTTCAATTCCTGGATCATTTTCCATGATTTCAGTCTTAGTCTTCAACTTGACCTCTATCCCTAGGCTTAATGCAGTTCATAGATCAAGCAAAAATAACAGTTAAAGCTGGAAGAGGTGGTGATGGGATTGTCGCTTTTCGAAGAGAGAAGTATGTTCCGGCAGGAGGGCCTTCAGGTGGTGATGGAGGGAATGGTGGGAAAGTCATTTTGCAAGCAGATTCTAATCTTCAAACCTTATTAGATTTTAAGTTTAAGCAAATAATTCTTGCCCAGGATGGTCGCAGAGGAGGACCAAATAAATGCACAGGCGCCTCAGGGAACGACCTTGTTTTGAAAGTCCCATGTGGAACAGAAGTAAGACACGCTGATACAGGAGTGATTTTTGGAGATTTGATTGCTGATGGAGATACCTTTGTAGCTGCTTTTGGAGGTATTGGTGGTTTAGGCAATGCTCATTATTTGAGCAATAGAAACCGTGCTCCTGAAAAATATACAGAAGGGAAAGATGGGGAAGAATGGTTGCTGCATCTTGAATTGAAGCTGTTGGCAGAAGTAGGAATTATTGGTTTACCCAACGCAGGGAAAAGTACATTGATCTCTGTCCTTTCTTCAGCCAGGCCTAAAATAGCTGATTATCCTTTTACTACTTTGGTTCCCAATCTTGGGGTAGTTCGTAAGCCAAGTGGAGACGGCACTGTTTTTGCTGATATTCCAGGTTTAATTGCTGGCGCTGCTCAAGGGACAGGGTTGGGTCATGATTTTTTAAGGCACATAGAACGTACCAGATTGTTGATTCATCTTGTTGATGCTTCTTCTATAGATCCCCTGGAAGACATTAAAACAGTAGAAAAAGAGCTTTTCGCCTATGGACATGGACTGATTGACCGCCCTCGAATCTTGGCTTTGAATAAAAAAGAGCTTCTAAATGAAGAGACTTTGAGAAAATTAAATAAAAAATTGAGTTTGGCAATTTCTGGAGAATTACTTTTTATCTCAGCAGTCCTAGGAGAAGGATTAGAACTTCTTCTTAATAAGGCTTGGAAAAAATTAGAGATTTAATATTTTCTCTATGTTTAAGAGCAAACCTATACTTGTCGCTATGCAAAGAATTGGTCATAAATAAAGAAGGGTTGTTTTTACTATGACTTTTTACACTTGTTTTGATGATCAAGGTGATGTAATCGCTCGCTGTCAAACATCTCAAGATATTGAGGTTTTGAGAAGAATGGGTAGACCTATAAAAGAAGTTAAAGAAATGAAGAATGAGGAATCTGTAGTTTGTTCCCTTACTGGAAGCCCCTCAGACTTCAATATGGATTACTAACTATTTTTTTGGCAATTAGTCATCATAAACTAGACATTCTGGTTCGTCTGGATTTGCATCACAGAAAAGTTCTAGAGCATTTGGATCATGTTTATCTTCGGGGTGATGCTCTTTATATTCCTCTAGTGAGTGAAGTTCCTCTTCAAGGTGCCTAGCCTTAGGAACATTGCCTTCGGCTTTTGCTGAAAGAATCTCAGATTGATCCTTTTTAATGTGTTCGTCGATTGAGTTCATTGGTTCTTTGCTAAGTCCTTCTTGGTCAAAGTGCTTATATTATGTAAATTAATAAGGTATTGGACGGATGGAATCAATAGTTGGTTTTGTTTACAACACCTTTCTTGGTAAAACGTATCTGAAGATACATAAAAAGCAATTCATGATTTGGTTTCACAATCAAGCTGATTAAGGTTTGATCAATCTTTTTAATTATGTAATCGCAGCACTCTTATTATTTTTGAGATATTCAAAAATACTTTTATCTCCGATATCAGAAGCTGCATCCATTCCAAACTTTCTAATTGCAAGAATTAAGAAGAGGATTGCTGATATACAAAGTAATATCATTACAGAACCTGCATTGATGATGCCGAAAATATGACCTATAAGACTGATAGGTATGAACAAAGTTACGCCAATAGCTTCCGGTCTCCTAAAGCAGAAGAATTCTTTAAAGCCTAGGCCAGTTAGAGCAGCAAAGTAGGGACCTACAAATAATGTTAATAATGGATTTGAAGCAATATTGGATAACATATTTTCAGGACCACTTCTCATAAGTACTAATATGATCCCAAGGCTTCCAATCAGGCATAAGGTTTGCAAAACTTTATGGAGGAGTTGAATATATATATGGATCCATTTTAAAGCAAAGCCTAGAGATAGGGACATTAATAAAAGCCAAATCCAAGCAAAGTTTGGCCCGAAAAATAACCAATGATTTAGCCCTGCTACAAATGAGATTCCACAAAAAAGTAGTGATAATCGATATTTTTTTACTTCGATTTGATCACTGTTTGTGATTCTATAATTGCCATAAAGTCCTTGGAATTCGATTTCTTGGTTTGTATTCATTGGTTTTATAAGAATCAGAATTGGATCGAAATCGGTTTAAATAGAGTTAATTATTTCTTTTATAGTAGGGCCCTTTGGAATAATATTACTTGGATTCAGTGGAAAAAGTGCTCCAAAATAGTCATTACGCCAGTTCATTGAATTACAAGTTTTTGATACATTAGGGAGATTGAAGAAACGTTTGCGCCATTCAAAGAGTTTAGGAAATGATGAAAGATGCTTTTGGCTGCAGCCAAATAACGGAGAATATACTGATTCCCATCGAACTAAGGTTGGAAATAATCTGATATCAGCAATAGTAAGTTTTTCTCCACATAACCAAGGTCCCTTTAAATAAAGACTCTTTTCTAATTTTGCAAGGGCGCTGAATAGCTCTTCGCTTGCTTTTTCATAAGCAAATTGATTTCTTGCAAAACCGCATTTGTATACACCATTGTTTACTGATTCTTGAAGGAGTTTCTGCCAGCAATTGATTTCATCATGAAAACCTATTGGATTGAGGTCTAAAGAGTCCTCTTCGGCAGGCCAAGTATTTAGTGTTTCTACCAGTTGAGCACTCTCATTACCTAATAATTTTGGGGTTTCGTTGTTGTTGTTTATAGGATCAACAAGTGCCGGAACAGTTGCCCTATTAGAAGGAGGTAAATTGCAAAGTCTATATATTTCAAGAAGAGATCGGCACCCTTTCCAGGAGGGCTTAATTGTCCATAAACCAGATTCGTAATCAGGCTGTGCAATTAGCAAGTTTAGATTTCTGTCTAAGTTTCTTATTACATATACCAACCACGTTCTATGAGCCCAAGGACAACTTCTCCCAATAATTAGAACTGGCAATTCTTGAAAAGATCGATTGATAAGATCTTTTTTAGTTGGGCTGGTGGACTTTTGGACCTGGCTAGGTGGTCGACAATAAGTACCATTTTCATCTGAGGGCCCCAGACCATTCATTAATTGGTTCCATTGCCATTTCCATCCCTTTCGGGCTGATGAAACTATTGCTGGAGGTATTGACATGGAAATTATTTTGCAGATATTTTCAGATATAGACAACAATTTTGATAATCCTTGATGTCAAGCCTTCAGGTTTTGTTGGTTGCTGGGACCCATGGGAACGAGATTAATGCTCCTTGGCTCTTTGATCAGTGGGACCAAAATCCAGGCATGATTGATACTTACAACTTGAAAATTTGTAGGGTGATTGGGAATCCTTTGGCATATCAAAAACGTGAAAGATATGTAGATAGAGATTTAAATAGAAGCTTTTCTCATGAATTGCTTAGTTCTTTAGACCGCAATGATCATGAAATCTTTCGAGCACGTAACCTAATTAAAGAGTATGGTCCTCAAGGTTTTAATCCTTCTAAAATCGTTATTGATTTCCATAGCACCACAGCTTCGATGGGCTCAAGCTTGGTAGTTTATGGTCGGCGTCCAGTGGATTTGGCTTTAGCTTCTTTAGTTCAAAATAGATTAGGACTTCCTATTTACCTTCATGAATGTGAACCTTCTCAAAAGGGCTTTTTAGTTGAATCTTGGCCTTGTGGGTTTGTTGTCGAAATAGGACCTGTTCCACAAGGGGTTTTGCATACTCAAATCATTGATCAGATTTTGTTGGTTTTAGGTTCTTGTCTCAAAGAAATCTCCAAGTGTAAGAATGGCTCTGCTGCTTTTCCTTCTCAAATTATTGTTCATAGACATTTGAAGAATATTGATTTTCCTAGAGATCTTCAAGGTAAACCAATTGCATTGATTCATCCAAGTCTGCAAGGAAAAGATTGGTATCCAATAAAAAATGATTACCCTTTATTTAGAAAATTAAATGGGGAAAATATTACATTCTCAAATGATTCTATGGAGTCTGAAGTTTACCCAGTATTTATAAATGAGGCGGCTTATGTTGAAAAGAATATTGCTATGGCAATAACTGCTAAGCAGGTTTTGTCGTTTCAGGAAGATTGGAAAAATGATTTATTCAATTTATTTTCTCAGTAGGAGAATGTATTTAATTTTCTTAGAAATTTTCTTTATTAAAAGGACCAATTAAAGTGATATTAAAATTATCAGGATAAATCAAGTTAACAAACAGCTTGTATTCAACAATCGAAACCCTTTCACTCTTTCCTCTGAGTTAAACTTGGATTCTCCACCTTCTTTAATGCCTTTGGCTTTTGGAAGCCTCATCCATCCATTGCTGAGATTTTATATTTTCTTAATAAGACCCTTTTTACATGGCACGCAGTTTTGCAGATTTTCCTTTAAAGTCCTCCTGATGGAGTTTTTCTCCGTTCTTACATAAACGTCCCTTTTGGGACTTGAATTCACGTCCTCATGACCACCATTAGGCAGCAGCGTTCTTCGTTGCTAAAAGGTTGGCCGCAGTTCTGTGAGTGGGTCACATCCACTGATAACCGCATTTATGTTGGTTGGTTCGGTGTTTTGATGATTCCTTGCCTTCTAGCGGCAGCTATTTGTTTTGTAGTTGCTTTTATTGCAGCTCCTCCAGTTGATATTGATGGCATTCGTGAGCCTGTAGCAGGATCTTTTATTTATGGAAACAACATCATTTCTGGTGCTGTAGTTCCTTCAAGTAATGCTATAGGTCTTCACTTTTACCCTATTTGGGAAGCCGCAACTCTTGATGAGTGGCTTTATAACGGTGGCCCTTACCAGCTTGTTGTTTTCCACTTTCTTATTGGAATTTGCGGTTGGATGGGTCGTCAGTGGGAGCTTTCATATCGTTTAGGTATGCGCCCATGGATCTGTGTTGCTTATTCAGCTCCTGTATCTGCTGCTTTTGCAGTATTCCTAGTTTATCCATTCGGTCAGGGTTCTTTCTCTGATGGAATGCCATTAGGAATTTCTGGAACATTCAATTTCATGTTTGTTTTCCAGGCAGAGCACAACATCCTTATGCATCCATTCCATATGGCAGGAGTTGCAGGTATGTTCGGCGGAAGTTTATTCTCTGCTATGCATGGTTCTTTGGTGACTTCTTCACTTATTCGTGAAACCACCGAGACAGAGTCTCAGAACTATGGTTATAAGTTTGGACAAGAGGAAGAGACTTACAACATCGTTGCAGCTCATGGCTACTTCGGACGTTTAATCTTCCAATATGCAAGCTTCAATAACAGCCGTAGTCTTCACTTCTTCCTTGCAATTTTCCCAGTTGTATGTGTTTGGTTGACCTCTATGGGCATTTGCACCATGGCTTTCAACCTAAATGGTTTCAACTTTAACCAGTCTGTTGTTGATGCAAACGGCAAGGTTGTTCCTACTTGGGGAGATGTACTTAACCGTGCGAACCTAGGAATGGAAGTTATGCATGAGCGTAATGCTCACAACTTCCCGCTTGACCTAGCTGCAGCTGAATCCACTTCAGTGGCATTAATTGCTCCAGCTATTGGTTAAAAGTAAAAGATCGTTCTTAGTTGAACATAAAAAACTTTGATTAAGTTTTTGCCCCTCTTTGTTTTATGAGAGGGGTTTTTTTTTGGAAAAATTATCCATGCCTGCTAAATCGCTAATGATTGATTAGGCTTTTTTAAAGAACTTCCTAGTTATCTCTGGAGCTTGTTTGATTTATGGGAAGTAGTTTTGGGCAATTATTTCGAGTATCCACTTTTGGTGAATCTCATGGTGGGGCTGTTGGTGTCATCGTAGAAGGATGTCCTCCAAGGCTTGAAATAGATATTGATCAAATACAAAAAGAACTTGATAGACGCAGGCCTGGTCAAAGTAAAATTACTACTCCAAGAAAGGAATTGGATAAGGTAGAAATTTTGAGCGGGATAGTTGAAGAAAAAACTTTAGGAACACCAATAGCTTTGATTGTTAAGAATCAAGATCACCGTCCTAGTGATTATGGGCAAATGAGAAATATTTTCCGTCCTTCACATGCCGATGGTACTTATCAATTGAAATATGGTATTCAGTCTCCTAGTGGAGGGGGGCGTGCATCAGCTCGAGAAACTATTGGAAGAGTTGCTGCTGGAGCAATTGCTAAACAACTTCTTCTAAAGGCTCATAATATTGAAATACTTGCGTGGGTAAAAAGAATCCATAATATCGAGGCTGATCTAAATATTAATCAAATTAAAATTGAAGATATAGAGTCAAATATTGTACGTTGTCCAAATCAAGAAATTGCTGATTTAATGATTGAAAGAATTGAACAGATAAGTCAAGAGGGTGATTCTTGTGGTGGTTTGATTGAATGTGTCGTTCGAAATATTCCTGGGGGACTTGGTATGCCTGTCTTTGACAAATTAGAGGCTGATCTTGCTAAAGCATTAATGTCGCTTCCTGCCACTAAAGGATTTGAAGTAGGGTCAGGTTTTAAGGGGACATTCCTCAAAGGCAGTGAACATAATGATGCATTTATATCCTCTGATGGCAATTGTTTAAGGACATCAACCAATAATTCTGGTGGAATTCAGGGAGGTATTAGCAATGGCGAACCAATTATTCTTAGGGTTGGCTTTAAACCAACAGCAACTATTCGAAAGGAGCAACAGACAATTGACTCTGATGGTAATCAAACTGTTTTGGCTGCAAAAGGTAGACATGACCCTTGTGTATTGCCTAGAGCAGTTCCTATGGTTGAAGCCATGGTATCGATTGTGTTGGCTGATCACTTATTGCGTCAGAATGGTCAGTGTAATCTTTGGTAGACATATAGCTTATCAAGACAATTTTCTTGTAGACAATCCTTTCTCTTGTCAGTTATACGCGTGTTCTTGCTGATTGTTTCTTGCAATTAACCATTTCTGTAGAATAGGGTCTATTTGATTATCTTTTATTAGTTCACTACCAAGGACAATGGCTTTAAATCCTTTTGAAAGCCAATTGTTTAAATCACTTGCTTTCATTCCTCCTGCAGCAATGAAAAATGGCAAAGGATTTTGGTCGCTTTTTAGCTGATCTAAAAATGTGACACCTAACTTAGATGCAGGAAAAACCTTGATTATCTGAAAGCCAAAGTTTATGGCTTGTTGAACCTCTAAAAG
>QCKH01000007.1 GCA_003215475.1 Prochlorococcus sp. AG-409-L21 | reverse complement strand
TTCCCCTAATTTCATTACACCTTGCCCTGCAGGAATCTCTCTTGGTTCAGCAACTGAAGCCCCTGGACCCATTCTCCGCAAAATTGTAGAGATACGTGCTTCCAGTTCTTTTGGGCTAAATGGTTTTGATAAATAATCATCCGCCCCTAAATCAAGTCCTGCAACTCTCTCAGAAATAGCTTCAAGTGCACTAAGAAATATAATTGGAACAATAGATTCAGCTCTTAATCGCCTACAAACTGCAAAACCATCAAGCTTAGGAAGCATTACATCTAGAACTACGAGATCTGGTGATTCCTTATGAAAAACATCTAAAGCTTCTTCACCATCTTTTGCAGAAACAACTGTATAACCGGCAAGCTCCAATCTTGTAACCAATACTTTTAAAACTGCTGGCTCATCATCAACAACCAGAATGGTTGCATTTTTTGATGGAATAGGCTTTGAAACAGGCCCATCATTGCTCGTAAGCATGGATGAACCTTCTTCAAGCATTAGCATTACCTCATGTAGCCCATAACCTTACCCTTCTCTAAGGCAATTCGTATACCCCTAAATAATAGAATTCTCCAATTTTTTTAATATTTGATAGGTATTAATACGTAACCCAAGAGTCAGTTATTGATCCAATTTGAAAAAACTTTTCTCTCAGATAAAGATTACTTTTAGGTTTTTCCCTGAAAAAAAAGCTCTCAATATTATTGAGCAAAGTATTGGCGCAATTAATCCTGTCATGATTGAAGCTGCAAGTATCGTATGAAAAGACCAAACATTGTAAAAAAACAATTTTCCTTCTGTAACTAGGAATATGTTCTGAAGCCATAGAAATATTCCGCTAATAAATGAACCAAGCCATCCAAGTAATCCCAAAAGAAAGACCTTGTCAAAAAACTTCTGTTTTCTTCCTAATAGACCCCACCAATAACCAAGTAAAATCAAGGCAGGAGTATGAGTAGCCCCATAAAGAGAAATTCCATCAAGAATCATACCCAAACAAAACCCTGCAAATATGCCTGATAACGGTCCTTCTTCTAATGCCCAAGGTAATATCCACAAGACAGCCCATTCGGGACCTACCCCGCCAATAGAAAAAAATGGTGGAGAGAATAGTGTAAAAAGAGGAACTAATGCTCCCAAACATATGTAAAGAGTCCTTTTACTCTCTTTTCTCATTTAAGTTTTTTAATTTGAACCCAGTCAATAGCCTCTGGTGAGGCAATTAACTGAACAAAACCATATGGTGAAGGCAGATTCTCAAAATTTATAAACTGAATTACCCCTACAGGAAGATTAGGTGGCATAAGGGTGCTAGCAGGAGATGTACTTACTACATCTCCTGCTTTTGCATTAGGGGCTTTATCAAGAAAATTCAATTGAGGTCTATTTGTACCAATTCCAAGCAAAACGCCATGCACTTTAGTCTCCTCTATCCATACCCCCACTTTTGTCCCAGGAGCAGTGAGAAGCCGCACAGTTGACGTTGTAGAAGTAACAGAATCAATAATCCCTAGGAGTCCTCCAGGGCCCAGGACGGCATCACCAACAGATACTCCATGTAAACTCCCTTTATTAAGATCTAAAAGCTGCCAAAAATCTCTAGCTCTTCTTGAAATCACTGCAGCAGAAAGCAGAGTTTGCTTTGAAGTAGTTTTTAATTTCAATAATTTTCTCAAACGTTCATTATCCTTTTCAAGCAACCGAAGACGTATTTCCTGTTCAAGGTCAATACCATTAGAAATCCATTCTCTCTGAGCAGAGCCAGGCCAAAAGGGTCTAGAAATCAATGAAAAAGTATCAAGAATTAATGCTCCTTTAGAAAAACGAACAAAAACTAAAAAAACAGCAACAACAAACCAATACCATATGCCTCTGTTCAACCACCAACGAAAAGCAGCTTTTCGTCGCTTCTTAAGCATAGAATCAATCTCTCACAGCATTTTTGGCAAATTCAGGAGTATCTACAACACGTTTTAATCTCTTGAAATTATCCAGAACTTGACCACAACCATTCACCACACAAAGCAAAGGCTCTTCAGCAACATGAGTAAAAATCCCTGTTTCATGACTTAGTAAATCACTGATACCTCTAACCAATGCTCCTCCCCCTGCAAGCATAATTCCACGATCGACAATATCTGCTGCTAACTCAGGGGGTGTTCTTTCTAAAACCCTTTTAACTGCTTCAACAATCTTATTAAGAGGCTCAGACATTGCTTCTCTTAGATCACCTGCCTGCAAAGTAATAGAACGGGGCAAGCCAGAAAGTAAATGAAGCCCACGCACATCCATAGTATTTACATCAAATTCATTATTAGGGAATGCTGAACCAATGCGAATTTTAATTTCTTCAGCAGTTCGTTCTCCTACAACAAGGTTATGAACCTTCTTTAAATACATAGCTATTGAATCATTTATTTCATCACCAGCCACACGAACTGATTCACTTAATACTGTACCGCCGAGACTTAAAACTGCTACTTCAGTAGTTCCACCACCAATATCAACAATCATTGTTCCTATAGGTTCAGTTACTGGAAGATGGGCTCCAATAGCCGCTGCGACTGGTTCATCAATCAAATGAACTTCTCTTGCACCTGCTAATCCAGCCTCTCGAACTGCACGGCGCTCAACGCTAGTGACACCACTTGGTATTCCAACAACTAATCTAGGAGCGATAATTCCACGCCCCTCATTGCACTTTTGAATAAATGTTTTAAGCATTTGCTCAGCAGCATCAAAATCTGCAATTACCCCATCTCTCAAAGGTCTCACTGCTCGAATATTTCCCGGAGTCCGACCAAGCATCATTTTTGCATCATCACCAACCGCTAAAGGCTCTCCTTCTTCTAGATCCATTGCAACTACAGAAGGTTCTTCTAAAACAATGCCTTTACCTTGAACATAAATCAAAGTATTAGCTGTACCAAGATCAATCCCTATATCACGGGACAGCCTAAAACGTCTTAAAAACACGGTTTATTTTGATGAGAAGTCCTAAGAATAATAAATGTCTTTGCAAAACGCATGAAATTGTCCAAAAGAACTTTTAAAAGAATGCCCAAAAATAAAGCTATAGTGACATAAGTAAATATATGAGCGATGAGTATTAATTCTATTAATCTGGTTGGTCGAGCTGGCAGAGATCCGGAAGTTAGATATTTCGAATCTGGATCAATAGTTGCAAATTTAACAATGGCTGTTAACAGAAGGAGTCGAAATGATGATCCTGATTGGTTCAATTTAGAAATATGGGGCAAACAAGCACAAGTTGCTGCTGATTATGTCAAAAAAGGCTCTCTTATAGGAATAAGTGGGAGCTTCAAGTTAGATCAATGGAAAGATAAGGCAAGTGGAGAAAATAAATCTAAACCGGTAATTAGAGTTGATAGATTAGAATTGCTAGGATCAAAAAAAGATTCTTTGAATGATGGAATGAATAATAATACACAATCCGCAAATGATATTCCTTTCTAGTTTAACTTCTTCGACGAAATACATTTAGTATTATCCAGATTAAAATAGCAAATAAAGCTATTAATAATATGTACTTAATAATCACTGAAATTGGTTCTATCCATACCGCAACTATGCTATAGCTTTCTCCAAGAAAGATTCCTGCAAAAGTTAAACATATAATCCAAATTAAACTTCCTGCAGTAGTCCAAATTACAAAAGGAATTATAGGCATTAATTCAATCCCAGCAGGTACAGAAATTAATGTCCGAATACCAGGAATCAAACGACCCCAAAAAACTAAAGCTGTCCCATACTTTCCAAACCAAAGTCTACTTTTATATAGTTCATTAGGAGTAATACCAATCCACTTACCATATTTTCTTGAAAGATGCTCCAATTTCTCTTCATTAATTAGTCTTCCAATGCCATACCATGGAAATGCACCTAAAACAGTTCCTATCAATCCTGCCAAAATAACTGGTAAGAATGATAGCTGTCCCTGAGAGACATAAAATCCACCAAGAGGTATTATTACTTCAGAAGGAATTGGAGGAAACAGATTTTCCAAAAACATTGCTACTAATATTGCCGCATAACCTATAAATTGATTTGTTTCTACAGCGCTGCCAATTAAATCAGGCAATGAAAAGATAAATTCTGTAATGTTCACTTAATCTATAAAAATTTCTGATTTCATTAATACCGATAATGGTCAGATTTATAAGGACCTTCAACTGGGACATTAATGTAATCTGCTTGTTCTTTACTAAGGTCAGTCAACTTAGCTCCAATCTTTTCTAGATGAAGGCGAGCAACCATTTCATCAAGATGTTTTGGCAAAACATAGACATTATTTTTATACTTATTGCCTTTAGTAAATAATTCTATTTGAGCTAGAACTTGATTAGTAAAAGAATTACTCATAACAAAACTCGGATGACCAGTCGCACAACCCAAATTAACTAAACGACCTTCTGCTAATAGAATAATTTTATTACCACTTGGAAGAGTAATGTGATCTACTTGAGGTTTAATATTTTCCCATTTATATGACTTTAGAGAGGCTACATCAATCTCATTATCAAAATGTCCAATATTAGCCACAATTGCTTCATCTTTCATTTGTAAAAGATGCTTATGACATATCACTTGGAAATTACCCGTAGCAGTAACAAAAATATCAATATCTTGCACTACATCATCCAAGCGAACAACTCTATAACCTTCCATGGCAGCTTGTAATGCACAGATAGGATCAATCTCAGCAATCATTACCGTTGCCCCTAACCCTCTTAATGACTGAGCAGATCCTTTACCAACATCTCCATACCCCATTACTAAAGCTACCTTGCCAGCAACCATGACATCTGTGGCTCGTTTAATTCCATCTACGAGAGATTCTCTACATCCATAAAGATTGTCGAATTTGCTCTTAGTTACTGAATCATTGACATTAATAGCAGGAAAAGTAAGTTCCCTGGTTTTTTGCATCTGATACAACCTCGCAACACCAGTAGTAGTTTCTTCCGTAACTCCCTTAATCATTGCTTGAATTCGAGAATAAAAAGATGAGTCTTCAGACAATTTTTCACGGATAGAATTAAATAAAGCAGTTTCTTCTTCATTAGAAGGATTTTCCAAAACAGATATATCTTTTTCTGCTTTACTTCCAAGTATTACTAATCCTGTCGCATCTCCTCCGTCATCCAAAATCATATTAGGGCCTTCCAAATCACCCCATTCCAAAATGCGATGTGTATATGACCAATATTCAGAAAGAGATTCTCCTTTCTTTGCAAAAACAGGAACACCTGCTTTAGCAATTGCAGCCGCTGCATGATCTTGTGTTGAAAAAATATTACATGAAGCCCAACGAACCTTTGCACCCAAAGCAATCAAGGTCTCTATTAATACTCCTGTTTGAATAGTCATATGAAGACTCCCAGCGATCCTGGCACCTTTCAAAGGATGACTTTTGCCATATTTCGTACGAAGAGCCATTAAACCAGGCATTTCTGTCTCAGCTATAGCAAGCTCTTTACGACCAAAGTCTGCGAGTTGGATATCCGCAACTTCATAAGCAAAATCTCCAACTACTTGTGAAGTTGATACTGTTGCTGCCACCATAATTAGTTATGAAAAGAAGGGAAACAAAGAAGTGATGTGTTTCACCTAAAAGAAGTTCCTAATACAATAGCTTGGTGCAATGACCAATCCAGTTGGTTCCTTAAAGATCACTCAGCCACAATTCAATTTGGCCAAGTATTAGTTAAATCTCTTGAAAATACCAACATCCTGCTTTTGAAAGGAGCATTAGGAGCTGGAAAAACATCTCTGGTAAAAGGAATTGCACAAGGGCTCTCTATAAAAGAAACCATTACAAGTCCAACTTTTGCTTTAGCTCATCAATATTTAAATGGAGATAGAGCCTTATTTCATTTAGATCTTTATAGGTTAGAAGAGGCTTTCGAGGCAGATGAATTGTTTTTACAAGAAGAAGAGATAGCAAAACAATGCGGCGGTCTAATGGTCATTGAATGGCCATCACGTTTAAATATTCAGATCGATGATGCATGCAGATTGGAATTAAAATATCAATCTGAAGGGGGACGATCGATTCAAGTAATTTCTTAAGAAGAAGATAAAAAATTTTCCACTTCGAGAGAATCTGGCTGAGGGTCAATTGCACCTGCCCCTGCACAAACCAAAGCACCACAAGCTGCTGCAAACCTAATCATTTCTTCTGCTTGAGTCTGACTCCTAGGATCTAAAGAATAAATCAAAGTTTGAGATATCAGTCCCGCCAGGAAAGCATCTCCAGCTCCTGTTGTATCAAGAACAACTGAAGGCTTTAATGGTTGTGTTTGTCCAATAAAGTTTCCCAAAACCCATCTAATCGGATTAGAGCCATCAGTTATTACTACACTTGGGACTTGAGGCAAGGATTTAGAGACCTCATTAGGATCTTCTGTATTAAAAAAATAATGTGCTTCTTCTTTTGCCAATTTTATCAAAGACGCAGTTTCTAAAAATGGCTTAATTAAATTTTGAGTATTTATATCAGGAGGGGTATCTGGAGAACAATTTGCATCCCAAAAAGTAGGGCGCCAATTTATATCAATTGCAATATAAATATTTTTTTGCAATGCTTTTTGAATTGTCCATTCAACTACTTTGCGCGAAGTCTTATTAGCTAAAGGAATAGTACCTAATAAAAGCCATTTTGCTTTCATATCAAGTAACGGCCATCTTTCTTTTAAAGCTTCTAAGTTTAAAGACATGTCAGCAAAAGTATTTTCCTCACTTCCTAAAAAACCTCCAAATGTTCTCTCACCATCAATATCTCTCCTAACTAGAACAATTCGCGTTGGCAAAGTCTCATGGATTTGTACACCATTCAAATTGATTCCACGAGATTTAAATAAATTATCAAATTTCTGACCAATAGCATCATTGCCTAGACAACCAATAAAGGCAACATCTAAGCCTAATTTAGCCAAGCCACATGCAACATTCGCAGGTGCTCCGCCTAAACAGTCATCAATTGGTTCATCAAAAGCTGGGTCACCGCCCAGTGGGCCCAATCGATCAACCAAAGCCTCACCTAAGCAAATTATCTTAGGATTATTCATTTTCCAAAAAAATCAGAATTTCTTTCAATACAAAATACTTTAAAGCTATAAAATTAACTTATCTTTTGATAAAAGTAGATAATTTTCTAACGCATCAATTATACGTTTATTCGCTGCAGGGAAAGGATAATTAATTAACTCATCTGGCTTAACCCATTTAATTTGAATGCTTGCTAAAGCTTTAGGCATTCCACTAATAATTGAACAAAAATGAACAACAAAATGGAGTTTTTTATGAGTATAAAAATGATCAAACTCTATAAGCTTCTTGCCAACTTTTACCTCGACACCTAATTCCTCCAAAAGTTCTCTAGAAATCGTATTTTTGATTACTTCATCTTCTTCTTTTTTACCTCCTGGAAATTCCCACATGCCAGCCATACTAGTATTATTAAGTCGTTGATCAATAAGAACTTCTCCTGAATCATTAAAAACTATACCAAGACCAATAACTAACTTCTTTAACACTTTACTAGGCTTGCTAAGTGGGATAATTCCAGTATTACCTTGATCATAAGCTAAACAAAATGATTTCCACGGGCAAATATCACATTTTGGACTATTTTTGGTACAAATAGTTGCTCCAAGATCCATTAGAGCCTGATTAAAATTTCTAGGTTGATTATGATCAAGTAAACCAATGCTTAACTCCCAAAGTTGTTTGGAATTATTAGATAGTGGTTCTTGTTTTCCAACTAACCGAGAAAGAATTCTTTTTACATTGCCATCCAAAATAGCCTCGGGTATATCAAATGCAGATGAAAGAATACTGGCAGCTGTAGTCCGGCCGATACCAGGTAATGACATCCAAGTATCTATATCCATTGGCCATAAATCATTGTCACAGCAATTCTTATTCCAAAGAATTTGGACCAAATCTTTTGATGCCTTATGAAGTCGATGTGCCCTAGAGTAATACCCTAATCCTTGCCAAAATAACAAAACCTCTTGGTTTAAAGCAGAAGACAAATCAACCAAATCAGGAAAAGCTTCCATCCATTTTTCCCAATAAGGCAAAACAACTTTTAATTGTGTTTGCTGAAGCATCACTTCAGCAATCCAAATTGGATATACAGGTAAACATTCTTTGTTTTTTGGCAAAATCCCTTTTCTATTAAGTTTCCAAGGAATCCAATGTCTTCCATTAAATTCAAACCATTGAAGAAGAGCAGCCCTAATATCTTCTATGGTGGCAATATTCCCAAAAACTTCTATTAAATAATTATCTTGACTAATTCGAGAACACATATTTGGGACTGGAATGGCTTAAAAGTAGCCTGGAATAAAAAAGGAGAAGAGAAGAATGCTGCTTTTTCAACCTTATTAATACATGGTTTTGGAGCAAATAAAAAACATTGGCGTCACAACCAAAATCTACTTGGAAGAAAAAGCATATCTTATGCAATAGATTTAATTGGCTTTGGAGAAAGTAGCCAGCCAGCATCTCAGCTAATAGGTGAGAAAGCAAAAGAACAGAATTTTTTCTATAACTTCGACAATTGGGGGCAACAAGTTGCAGATTTTTCTCGACAAATCATAAAAAAGCCTGTTTTACTAATTGGGAATTCAATTGGCGGCGTAATCGCATTAAGAGCTGCTCATATATTACAAAATAATTGTAAAGGAGTTGTTTTAATAAATTGTGCTCAGCGTTTAATGGATGACAAACAACTCATCAATCAACCACAATGGCAATCATCAATCAGACCAGTCTTTAAAATATTAACTAGGCAACGCTGGATAAGTAAAAATCTCTTTAGAAATGCTGCTAATCCTAAGTTCATTGAAAAAATCTTGAAGAAAGCTTATCCAAGCGGTGCAAATATAGATCAAACACTAATCGAACTTCTTTATGAACCTACAAAACGATTGGGTGCTTCAGAAGCATTTCATGGCTTCATAAATATTTTTGATGACTATTTAGCTCCTGAACTAATGAAAAATCTTTCTATTCCTGTGGATATGGTCTGGGGAGAAAATGATCCTTGGGAATCAGTTGCAGAAGCTCAGAAATGGTTATCTACTATTAAATGTATTCGATCTCTTGAAATAATTAAAGACGCTGGCCATTGTCCACATGACGAAACTCCTGAAAAAGTAAATCCAATATTGCTAAAAATTCTTCAACAAGCCATATAAGCTTCTACTGAATTCCCATATCTCCGCAATCCTCTAAGACCATCTCGCTCAAGATTTCTAACACGATCTCTACTGATGCCTAGAATACGACCAATTCCCGTAAGAGTATTTGGTTCTTCTCCATCCATTCCATAACGCATTCTCAAAACTCTATTTTGCATTTCGGGTAATTTGTGCAATAGAACTTCTAAATCACCTTTCATACAATCACTTTCGATTTGCTGATTAGGAACATCAGTATCTGAAGATAATAAATCTAACAAAACTGTATCCTCTCCATCACCCACTTTTGTTTGCAAACTGACAGGCTGACTTGCTCTAAACATTAGTTCCTTGACTTCTTCAACAGGTATATCTACATAATCTGCAAGTTGCTGCATAGATGGAGTGCGGGCTAATTGCTGGCTCAGCTCTCTTTGTCCTTTCTTCAATTTATTTAGAGCCTCAGTAATATGAATTGGTAAGCGAATCAACCTGCTCTTTTCAGCTATAGCTCTAGTGATTCCTTGTCTGATCCACCAATAAGCATATGTAGAAAATTTATAGCCCCTAGAGGGATCAAATTTCTCAACTCCTCTAACCAAGCCTATCGTCCCCTCTTGAATCAAATCTAAAAGTTCCATATTTCTCTTAGTGTATTTTTTTGCAACGCTAACCACTAAACGCAAATTGGCTGAAACCATTCTTTCTTTTGCCCGATTGCCAAGTTTCAATTTTTTTTGTAATTGTTTAACGCTTAATCCTGCTGCATTTGCTAATTCTTCTTGCGAAGACTTATCTCCTTTATAAGTTTCTAATTCTTTTTCTAGCTTTTCTAAATGCATTAGATCTTGAACTTTACGACCCAATGTTATTTCCTGCTCATTAGTCAAAAGTGGGACTCTTCCAATATCCCTTAGATAAGAACGTACTAAATCCACGTCGTTTAAAAGATTACTAGTTGAACTAACCTCAGATTTCTGAACAGACATTGATTTAAGGGGAGTCACGCTGATAACTCTATTGAGTTTTGTAAAGAATATCATTAAGAACTGTAAAGTTCAACAATTCAGCATCTTGGACTCAACGCGATCAGTATTTAAAACAGTTAATTATTGATATTTGAGAGAAGCCAAGAAGCAGTTCTCAAATAAATCCATACCCCTGCAACATCAGTTGCAGTAGTAATAAAAGGAGCTGACATCAAAGCAGGGTCTAGACCCATACGATGAAATAACAAAGGCAAAGAAGCACCTGCAGTAGCTGCCAAAGTTGTAATAGCCATAAGACTTATACCAACGGCAGCACCAACCAGGGGTCCTTCGCCTTGCCACCATGCAAAAGGAACAACAAAAATAAGCATCAACAAACCCAATAAGGCTCCTGCAACAGCTTCCCTAAAAACCGCCTTAAAGAAGCCTAGAGTTTGAATTCGCTGGGTACTTAATCCTCTAATTACAACTGTTGAGCTTTGGGCGCCAACATTGCCCCCTGTACCAATTAAAAGAGGAATAAATGCTGCCAACAAAACAACTTTCTTCAATACATCATCATTAGTAGCGATTACATTTGTAGTCAGTCCATTAGCAAAGACCAAAACTATCAGCCATACAACCCTTCTGCGTGCAACATCAAATAAATTACTTTGAAAATAATCGTCTTCATCACCCGCTTGAACGGCTCCAGCCGCATAAATATCTCTAGTAGCTTCTTGTTCAATTACATCAATCACATCATCGACGGTGACAATACCAACCAAGCGCCTTTCTTTATCAACAACGGGTAATGCTAAAAAATCATATCTTTGGATCGCTCTAGCTACTTCTTCTTGATCAGTATCTGTTTGAACATTCACTACTTCTTTGGTCATTACATCACCAATTTTGGTATCAGGATCGGCAGTGACTAAATCTCTCAAAGACAAAATTCCTGTTAAATGCCTTTCTCGATCAGTCACATAAAGGCTATAGATCGTTTCCGTATATGGAGCTTGTCTTCTAACAATCTTCAAAGCATCTACAGCACTATGAAATTCCTTTAAATCTATAAATTCATTGGTCATTAATCTTCCAGCTGTCTCAGCCTCATAACCCAACATTTGGGCAGTTACACTTCTTTCATCAGGACTTAATTCAGCCAACAACCTGCGAACAACTTTTGCTGGCAATTCGTCAAACAACCTAACCCTGTCATCAGGAGACATTCTTTCGACTAATTCCAAAACCTCCCCAGAGCGAAGACGATCAAGCAAACTTTGTTGGACAGCTGGATCTAAATATTCATAAACCTCTATAGCTTCATTCTTATTTAATAATCGAAAAGCTAATGCCTGCAAAATCAAAGGTAAGTTCCCAATTGATTCTGCAATATCTACAGGTTGAACAGGCTCAAGCAAAGTCTTGACCCCGTCATAATTACCCGCAGATAACATCGCTTCAAGTTGCTGAGTGACAACTTCTGCAATATGCGGACCATTGACAACAGAATCGCCATCATTAAATGCACCTATTCCTTCATTCATTGGCGCACCCAAAAGGCTTAACGATTTTATGTCTATAAGTGCGCAAATGATTGCTTAATTTTATATCCAATGACAAAACCCAGCATTATGCCTAAGAAACCTAGAAACAAGGTTGAGATCAAAACAAAAGCTGCGTTTAGAAAATAACCCGTATTTATCAATTCTAATAAATTAATCATCCACCCACTAAATGTTGTCAAGGATCCACAGAAACCTATTACGAAGAGCCACTGAATAGATTTACTAACTTTCAATCCAGTAATTAACCCGACCAGAACTGATCCTATGATATTTGCCTGGAAATCATTATTTAAATTCCATCTCAATAAGGCACCTGGAATTGCACCAAATAGAACAAAAAATAATTGATTTTTTCGTAAAATAACTTCAGGCAAAAAGTTATTCATTGCCGAAATAATACCCTAACGATGCAAATAAGAGACCAAAAATAATTGAACTAAAGATAGTTAAATAAAAATCATGCCACTTCCTTTTTATATAACAAGAAAAAAACTCTAGAATGAAAGATGAAAAAGTGCTCAGACTACCTAGAAAACCTACACATATCAACAAGTATAAAGGTTGATTATTTTGCATATAAAAGATATTTTTTTGGATAGCTAAACAAAAACCTAAGAAAAAAGTAGCAATAGTATTAACTAATATTAGGCCATATAAATTAGATTGGGTATTTGAAGCTAATCTATTAAAAATTTGCATTCTAAAAATTGCACCAGGTATAGCTCCAATTGCAACAAAAATACTAGGGCTATAATCTTCTAACGAATTAAACATTAATCCATCCACGAGTTACCGTGGGAGAACTGATATCTATAGGGTTAGGATTAGATACTTGAACTTGGGCCCACCTAAAACTCTCATTATTTTTCCACAATCTTACAACTCTAATAGGAGTTCCAAGCTCAATTGAGCGCAAAGCAGTAGCTGACAAAGAAGGACTGCTAAATAAGATGCAAGAGTTTCCAGCTAAATAAAATTCTTTTTCTTTACAAACAACAATTTCAGATTTAATTCTATTTCCTCCGCCCGCAGGTAAAGCAATTGGTGCAATTAAAGCAAGCATTAATAAACAACCACAATTAAGAAAAAATTTCATTTTGATCTTAAATATCTAGAGAAGCTACATCCAACTCAAGACTATGAGTTTCAATAAACTCTCTTCGAGGTGCAACTTTATCACCCATTAAAATTGTAAAAATCCTATCAGCTTCCAATGCATCTTCAATTTCTACTCTTTTCATCATTCTTGTAGAAGGATCCATTGTGGTTTCCCATAATTGTTTTGGCATCATTTCACCCAAACCTTTAAATCGTTGAATAGTGTAATTTGCTTTCTCACCAAAACCAGCAATAGCTTTCTGCAGATCTGACTCGTTATAACAATAAATATGGTTCTTACCTCGTTCAACTTTATATAAAGGAGGGCAGGCAATATATACATAACCTCGTTCTATCAATTCTTTTTGATATCTATAGAAAAATGTTAATAAGAGTGTTCTGATATGAGCTCCATCTACATCTGCATCAGTCATTATTACAACTCTATGGTATCTCAAATTCTTAAGTGAAAACTCTTCACCTTTAATACCTAAACCAAGACCAGTAATCAAAGCTTGTATCTCAGTATTTTTGTAGATTTTTGCATCATCAGTTTTCTCTATATTTAGAATCTTTCCTCTTAGAGGAAGAATAGCCTGAAATTTTCTATCTCTACCTTGTTTAGCAGAGCCTCCAGCAGAGTCACCCTCAACTATATATATCTCTGACTCTGCAGGATCTCGTGAACTGCAATCGGCTAATTTACCAGGCAAAGTAGTACTCTCAAGAACACTTTTCCGTCTAACAAGCTCTCTAGCTCGTCTAGCTGCTTCCGCAGCATTAAAAGCTTGTATAGCTTTTTCTAATATTAAATCTATAACTGAAGGATTAAATTCTAAATATTGACTGAGTGATTCACCTACGAGACTATCAACTATACCTCGAACTTCAGTATTACCCAATTTTGTTTTAGTTTGTCCTTCAAATTCAGGTTCTGGAACTTTCACTGAAAGAACAACAGTTAGTCCTTCTCTAATATTCTCACCAGCTAAATTTGAATCCCCTTCTTTACGTTTACCTCTCTTACGTGCAAACGTATTAAGTGTCCTCGTTAAAACTGTTTTCAAACCCTCAATATGAGTTCCACCATCAATAGTCCTAATATTATTTGCAAACCCAAGAATGCTATCGGAGTATGCATCAATACACCATTGGAGTGCAGCTTCTACCTGAACACCATCTTTCTCAGAGTTGACATAAATAATCTCTGGATGTAAAGCATCTTTCTCAGAATTCATATATGCAACATATTCTTTAATTCCACCTTCATAAAAATAAACTTCTTCATAAGCTTTTTCTTCTTGAGATAATGCTTTTCTTTCATCACGAAAAATAATTTTTACTCCACCATTTAAATAAGCTAATTCTCTTAATCTTGATGACAAAACTCCGTAATCAAAATCTATTCCATTAGTAAATATTTCTTGGTCGGGCTTAAAATTAACCTTAGTTCCTGTAATTTTCTTTTCCGCAGCAGGTTGTTTCTCAGACTGAAGAATTCCTATAGGAGCTCCTCTCTCAAATCTTTGAAAGTGAGTTTGACCTTGCCTTCTTACAGTAACTTCAACCCATTCACTAAGAGCATTAACTACAGAGACCCCTACACCATGTAATCCGCCTGAAACTTTATAACCACCACTCCCAAATTTTCCTCCTGCATGAAGAACAGTCAAGACAGTTTCTAAAGCACTTTTTCCGGTTTTTGGATGTACATCGGTTGGGATTCCACGTCCGTTATCGCTAATTGAAGCTGAACCATCCCTGCAAAGCAGAACCGTAATTTCATTGCAATGTCCTGCTAACGCCTCATCTACAGCATTATCTACAACCTCGTAAACCAAATGATGCAAGCCCCTAGGTCCAGTAGATCCGATATACATGCCTGGTCTCTTCCTTACAGGCTCCAAGCCTTCAAGTACTTGAATCTGTTCAGCGCCATAGGCCGCTTGAACCTTTTTAACCGAGGAGTCTTCTATCATTCGACTGAAAAATACCCAGGAAAGATTGTTGTTAGAAAGTTCATTAACCAGAAACCTTAACCTGGCAAATTAAATGTACCACTGGTCACCAAAAAAGGCCTAAAAGAAATTGCTAACAAAATAAACATTCTAGGAAATTAAGAAATCTATAATCAAAACTCAGATGATTATTAATGACTAAACCCAAACCAGCAGTAATAGTTTTACTAGGGCCCACAGCTAGCGGCAAAACTGATCTAGCTATAGAAATTGCCAAGCAAGTCAAAATTGATATTCATAATGTCGATTCACGGCAAATATATAAAGGGATGAATATAGGCACAGCAAAACCAACCTTAAGTCAGCAAAAACAGATTAAACATTATCTTCTTGACCTTAGAGAACCGAATATTCCAATGACATTACATGAATTCAAAAAAGAAGCAGAATCTAGCTTAGAAAATACCTTCAATAAAGATAAAGTAGGGTTTTTAGTCGGTGGAAGTGGACTTTATTTAAAAGCTATTACTAGTGGTCTCTGCCCACCAGAAGTTCCCCCTCAAAAGAAACTGCGCCAATATCTTGAACAGATTGGTCAACTAGAATGTCATCAAATACTTGAGAAATGTGATCCTGATGCATCAAAAAAAATTTCTCCAAGAGACTCAATACGAACAATACGGGCACTAGAAGTATTCTATTCAACAGGAAAAAGAATAAGTTCTTTACAATCTTCCAAACCTCCTGATTGGAATTTAATAGAACTAGGCTTAGACCCCAGTAATCTTCATGAAAGAATTGAGAAGCGAACAAAAAATTTATTTAATAATGGTTTAATTGAAGAAACTCAAGAGTTAATTCAGAGATATGGAAAATCCAATTCCTTACTGCAAACAATAGGTTATAAAGAGGCTTTCACGGTGATTCAAGGTAGTTCTACAATGCCTACTGCAATTGAAATAGCAACTCAAAGAACTAAGCAATTTGCTAAAAAACAACGTACATGGTTTCGAAGGCAACATAATCCAAAATGGCTAAATGAAAAAAACTCACTTGAAGAAGCTCTCTCTTTGATCAAAAACGTTATAGGGTAGAAGTAAGTAGATATGAAGAATGGACCAATCCTACTTTGATCTGCTTTATTCCCCAATCACATTGAATGCCCCCACGTCCCCGGTTCGATAGACGCGCTCCTGTCAGAGAGCTCCCAAACATTAATGATCGTATCAAATATCCAAAACTAAGGGTAGTTGATTCTGATGGATCACAACTTGGAGTAATTAGTCGAGAAGAAGCCTTAGATGTAGCTCAAGAAAGAGAGCTAGATCTGGTTTTAGTGAGTGAAAAAGCAGATCCACCGGTTTGCAGAATTATGAATTATGGGAAATTCAAATTTGAACAAGAGAAGAAAGCCAAGGAAGCCAAAAAAAAATCTCACCAAACAGAAGTAAAAGAGGTAAAAATGCGTTATAAAATTGACCAACATGATTACCAAGTTCGCATTGGCCAAGCAACTCGTTTCCTAAAAGCAGGAGACAAAGTTAAGTGCACAGTAATTTTTCGTGGTAGAGAGATTCAACATACAAACCTTGCAGAATCACTTCTTGCTCGAATGGCAAAAGATCTTGAAGAGAAAGCAGAGATTCAACAAGCAGCCAAAAGAGAAGGTAGAAATATGATCATGTTCTTAACTCCACGCAAAACTCCACTTATAAAAAAAGAAAAAGAAGTAGAAACAATTTCCAAGGCAGAGAGAACAATCTAATGAATTTGCAATAGAAAATTGTTATACCTTTAAAAATAATCTTTCATTAAAATCTTTGGTTTTATGAACAGATTTCCTGCCCTGTCACATATGCTTAGGACAAACAAACAATTGTCACCCAAGTATCTATTTTTATTGTGGCCACATTGAAACCTGGCAAAAAGGCGTGAAATTCCATATTCAGCAGGATAGTGAAATCCCTGCTTCAACACAGTTATATAATCAAATATGTTTTGCTATAGCAGCGAGATACTACCCCCCAGGGCAAAGACTACCTAGCACTCGCCAACTGGCCATGCAAACTGGTTTGCATAGAAACACCATTAGCAAGGTATATCGACAATTAGAAACAGATGGAGTAGTAGAAGCAATTGCTGGATCAGGAATTTATGTTCGCGATCAACAAAAAAAACGAGAAGCCACCAAAACCAATAATTTTCGTAAAAAAGAAATTCGTGACATCGACCAAGAGGTTCGAAAAAGTATTGATAGTCTCCTAAATGCTGGATGCACACTGCAACACATTAGAGAGCTTTTTATTCAAGAAATTGATTGGAGACTTCGCTGTGGAGCAAGAGTATTAGTTAGTACTCCTCAAGAAGACTTAGGAGCATCGATGTTAATTGCTGCAGAATTAGAACCTAGTCTTGAAGTACCTATCGAAGTCGTTCCAATGGAAGAGCTCGAAACTGTTCTAGAAAATTCCAACATTGGCACAGTCGTAACTAGTCGTTATTTCCTCCAACCATTAGAAGAAGTTGCAAAACGCCATGGGGTTAGGGCAATCGCCGTTGATTTAAGTGATTTTGCAAAGGAACTGGCAATGCTAAAAGAATTACGTACAGGTAGTTGTGTAGGAATTGTAAGTATTAGTCCTGGAATACTACGAGCTGCAGAAGTAATTTTACACAGCATGAGAGGAAATGAACTGTTACTAATGACTGCTAAACCTGACGAAGAAAATCGTTTACTAGCTCTTCTCCGAGCAACAAATTATGTTCTATGCGATAGTCCTAGTCTTTCTTTAGTGGAAAAGTCACTCCGAACAAATCAGTCACAACTAATCCGTATGCCTCAAGTACATTGTGCGGAGAAATATCTAAGCGACTCTACCCTTGAAAGACTCCAAAAAGAAATTGGTCTCCTTAAATAACCCATTATTTCTTTGGGCAAATGCTTAAAGCCTTTCAATCAGATTTAGCAATCATCCGCGAACGAGATCCAGCAGCTAGAGGCATTCTGGAAATAGTTCTTTGTTATCCAGGTTTCCAAGCTTTGGTAATGCATCGTATCAGTCATAAACTTTGGAAAATCGGATTACCTCTTTTACCTAGAATTCTTAGCCAATTCACACGTTCTTTAACTGGTATAGAAATCCATCCAGGTGCAAAAATTGGCAAAGGAGTTTTTATAGATCATGGAATGGGAGTTGTTATAGGGGAAACAACAGAAATAGGAAATCGTTGTTTGTTATATCAAGGAGTAACACTTGGAGGAACAGGTAAAAGTCACGGGAAAAGGCATCCAACATTATCTGAAAATGTGGTGATTGGAGCTGGAGCAAAAGTGTTAGGAGCTATAACTGTGGGTGAAAATACAAGAATTGGTGCTGGATCAGTTGTCGTAAGAGATGTAGGGGCTGATAGCACAGTAGTAGGCATTCCAGGAAGAGTGGTTCATCAAAGTGGCGTAAGAATTAATCCATTAGCCCACTCAGCACTTCCAGATGCTGAAGCTACTATCATAAGAAATCTGATGGAGAGAATTGACTATCTGGAAAGTCAGGTAAGGGTCCTAAATAACAGTTTTCAACAAATTAGCGAAGGCAATTCATCCAGCAAAATCTTCTCAGGGGAATCTCAAAATCTCAAAGACCGAGAGATTATTGAATTTCTTGGAGACAATTTAGAAAATGAATAACTCAATTCTGAGTCGTTTCAGATGAGTCAGATGAGGGAGCTGGTTGAAACATAAACATTGAATAAATAACATTCCTTCTCATATTTGTCATCATTTCAAGGAACATATCATAACCCTCATTCTTGTATTCAATTAAGGGATCTTTTTGTCCATAACCTCTTAAACCAACAGATTCTCTTAAAGCATCCATCGCTTGCAAATGTTCACGCCAAAGAGTATCAATTTGCTGAAGAATGAAAAATCTTTCTGCCTCTCTCATTAGCCCTGGTTTCTGTTCTTCAATTTGAGCCTCCTTTAAATCATAAGCATTCCTTAATTGCTCCTGAAGAAATATCTGAAGTTCATCAATATTTAAACCTTCCAAATGTTCAGGTTTTAAATCATCAAGCAAATAAACAAACTCTTGGACCTTCCCAACTAGTTGATTTAGGTCCCATTCTTCTGAAGGCAAGTCTGGATTAACATAAGCATAAACAATTTCCTGCATAGTTCTCTCTCCATAGCCTATAACTTGTTTTTTTAACCCAATTCCATCTAATACTCTTCTACGTTCAGTATAAACAGCACGTCTTTGGTTATTCATTACCTCATCATATTCAAAGACTTGTTTTCTTATATCAAAATAATAAGTTTCAACTTTCTTTTGAGCACTTTCTAAAGACCTTGTCAGCATTCCTGACTCTATAGGCATATCTTCATCTACTCTAAAAGCATTCATTAAAGCAGCGACTCTGTCCCCACCAAAAATGCGAAGTAAATTATCTCCCAAGGATAAAAAGAACCTTGTACTTCCCAAGTCTCCTTGACGGCCTGCTCTTCCTCTTAATTGATTATCTACGCGACGAGATTCATGACGTTCTGTACCAATCACATGTAAGCCTCCAGCTTCACGTACATGCACTTCTTCTTGTTTAACAACAACTTCGTATTCAGATTTAACCAAGGAAATCGCTTTTCTTAATGATTGAATTAAGGGATCTTTTGTTGGAGCTTTTTCTGCCGCAGTGGAGATACGATCTTCTAAATCTATTGAAGTCAATGTTCTATCTCCCCACTTTTTAACTAATTCACGTTCTAAAGTTAAAAGAACTTCCTCAGTTTCTTCAGTCAAGGTACAAGGATAAAGGTTACTAACTAAATTCTGATCATTAGTAATTTTAGATTTTTCACTTTTTGTATTTCCTAATTCTTCTTTGCCAAACCCAGTAGAAGTGTCCTGACGACGCTGCAATGGAACAGGTGGTTTATGTTCATCTTCTGGCTTAACTAACTTTGGCAAAAGTGCTTCTCTTACCTTAAGTCTCGCCATGTAATCACTATTACCCCCGAGAATAATATCTGTACCACGACCAGCCATATTTGTTGCAATAGTGACTGCTCCTGCTCTTCCTGCCTGAGCAATGATCTCAGCCTCTCGTTCTACATTCTCAGGCTTAGCGTTCAAAAGATTATGAGGTACATTTTGCTCTGAAAGCAGAGAACTTAATACCTCACTCTTTTCAACACTAGTTGTTCCTACAAGAACTGGCCTACCTTTTTTGTGAATATCAACAGTCTCATTAGCAACTGCACGCCACTTAGCAGCTTCTGTTTTAAAAACTTGATCAACCCAGTCCTGTCTTGAACGAGGTCGATTAGTAGGAATAACTGTCGTTTCTAATTTATAGGTCTTTTCGAATTCAACTTCTTCTGTTTTAGCTGTACCAGTCATACCAGCAAGACGAGGGTATAAAAGAAAGAAATTTTGATAGGTAATAGAAGCAAGTGTTTGTGTCTCAGGTTGAATTGGCAAATCCTCTTTTGCTTCTATTGCCTGATGTTGGCCATCACTCCATCTCCTACCAGGCATAACACGCCCCGTAAACTCATCAACAATTACAGCTTCATTATTGCGAACGATATAATTAACATCTTTAACAAATAATTCTTTTGCCTTTAAGGCATTAGTTATATAGTGAGCCCAAGGATCTTTGGGATCAAATAAATCATTTATTTTTAATAATTCCTCTGCCTTAGCGAAACCTTCATCAGTAAGTGTGCATGTTCGCTGCTTTTCATCAACTTCATAATCACCATCGGGATCAATCCCATCTTTTCCCATTTCAGCTGCTCGTTCTAATGATGAAACAAGTTGAGCAGCCTTTTGATATTTCTCTTGAGGTCTTTCAACTTGGCCAGAAATAATTAGGGGTGTTCTGGCTTCATCAATCAAGATAGAGTCAACTTCATCAATAATACAAAATTGAAAATTTCTCTGAACAATTTCATTCATATCACTAGCCATATTATCTCTTAAATAATCAAAACCAAGCTCAGAATTTGTAGCGTAAGTGATATCACATTGATAATTCTTTTTTCTTTCAATAGGACTCATATCTTGTTGAATTAGGCCAACTGATAAACCTAAAAATCTATGGACTTGCCCCATCCATTCTGCATCGCGACGAGCTAAATAATCATTGACAGTGACAACATGCACTCCTCTGCCAGTAAGGGCATTAAGGAAACATGGCAACGTTGCAACCAAAGTTTTTCCCTCACCAGTTTTCATTTCTGCTATTTGACCTTCATGTAAAACCATCCCACCAATTAGTTGAACATCAAAATGACGCATACCCAAAACTCTTTTACTTGCTTCCCTAACCACTGCAAAAGCTTCGGGAAGAAGATCATTCAGAGAATCTTGAAGTGAAGATTCTGAAGAATTATCTAAACGATTTTTAAAATCAGCTGTTTTAGCTCTCAATTCATCATCTGAAAGAGAAACTACCTCCTCCTCTAACAGATTGATATCAGTTAAAATAGGCTGATAACGCTTGAGCTTCCTGGCATTTGGATCTCCCAGCAAAAGCTTGAGCATAATTACAGCAAATATAAAGACTTACACAGACTAACGACCAAAACACCAAGACGTCATAAAACGATTAAGCGCTATAAAAGAAATATGCAAATTTCTTAAAAATTACATGGCCAAAGCTAATGCCTAAAGCTGTCAAAATGCAACGATTAAGACTCATAAAACATGCTGATGGGGCACCTGGACTTCGATTATTGGGTCTTGGACCATGTTTTTTTCCTTGCCAGGGACTATCGCAGCTAAAAAACTTACTTGAAAAGCATGCATTCTGGGCAAAAAATCGCAATTACCAAAGTCTTCGCAAGTTACTGGCAGGAAGCTCAGTAGTAATAACTCTCTGGCGAGGAAATAGAATGATTGGTTTCGGAAGAGCAACAAGTGATGGTATCTATCGAGCTGTGTTATGGGATATTGTTGTGGCTGATGATCTACAAGGTAAAGGGCTAGGGCGAAAGGTAGTCGAAGCTCTTTTATCAACTCCCAAAGTAAAACCTGTCGAAAAAATTTATCTGATGACAACTAAAAGGACAGAGTTCTACAAACAAATTGGATTTAAAAGCCCCATAAATCAAGATTTATTAGTAAAGGTAAAAAAGAAAAGTTAAATAGAAATGATTGCCTCTCTCCTGCTAAGAGAAAACGAATAGATATTTTGCAAGCTAAAAGGAATAGAATTAAATAATAGCCTAGATTTGAAGGAAGACTTAATTAGTAATAATACTAAAAAATAGTGGTTTTAATTGGAAAGATTACTACTGAAATTAATATGTATTTGTTCAACAGAAAAATTAATATCTCTAGCTAGGCAAGACAAATATCTTTTAAAAAACAAAGATTTTCAAAGCGGATGAAGAGATTCGAACTCTCGACCCTCTCCTTGGCAAGGAGATGCTCTACCACTGAGCTACATCCGCATTAGTTAAGTAAGAAATAAAGTTCTTTTAAGCAGCATGCCTTAAAAATGGGGAGATGGTCAATGAATACTTCCAATTGATACGCGATAATCAATTCAAGGATTTCATTAAAGAACCCATTTCAATAGCTTGCAAAGCATAATTCCAGCCAAGATTGCTTTTAATTCCAGCTCTTTCTAAAGCTTGTTGCATAGTATCGGTTGTTAGAACCCCAAAAATTATTGGAACCCCTGTCTCTCTTGAGACTGCTGCAATACCTTTACTAGATTCATTAATAACAACATCAAAATGAGGAGTATCTCCTCGAATAACTGCACCCAGTGTAATCAATACTTGATATCGACCAGTTCTTGCTAGAGATTGGCAAACCAAAGGTAATTCAAAAGACCCTGGAACCCACGCAACATCTAATTGACTACTGGATTCAGAAATATCTATACCATGACGACTGAGACAGTCAAGACAACCACTCAGCAGTTTATTAGTAATTAAGTCATTGAAACGAGCTGCAACAACTCCTACTTTCAAATCAGACGCTTCGGTAAAACGTCCTTCAATGGAAACCATGTCTAACTAACCAAAACTCCAATTGATATCCACTTTCGCATGCAACGTGTTCAAATTCAAACAAAGAAGTCAAGTAAACCGTTTAATAAAACAAGGTGGAACCAGACCCCACCAATTATTTCTATTTTCTTAATCTCCCCATTGCGACGGTCTTGAGGATCAGATTGAGTCATATAAAGCACTGGAACACCAACAACTAATAAGAGTGAAGCAAATAGAAGGGCGTTAATAGCAACAGAACTAAGTACCTGCATGGGGAATGGGCGCGATGGAGCAAATGCTCTTTTCAATGGGACTATTTTCACACGAGAAAGGACATTTTTTACAAAGATGTCGATGGTTGTCGCGAGCCTTCACATCCAAAACATGAAAAGGGCTTTACGATGCGAACTAAACACCATGGCAGAAAAGCATCTATGACTGCCGAAAGCAGACCTTTACAGGGAAATTTGTTTGTTGAATCCCAAAACAAACTACTTAATACTTCCTCGTTACAAAATACAAATAATCTTGAAGATTCAAATGTCAATGAAGAATCACTAATCAAAGATGCAAAAACTAGACCTAGAAAGCGGAAACAATCTCAAGAAAAGCTAAAAATCTCTTTAGACAGTCAGAAAAATGATTCTAATGATGAATTGCGTTCATGGACTCATCATAGTCAGGTTGATAAAAGCAAACTAACTACTGTACTTCGTCACTATGTAGACCTTAAAACTAAAAATCCAGATAGAGTTTTGCTATATAGACTTGGAGATTTTTTTGAATGCTTCTTTGAAGATGCAATCAATTTATCGCAAATATTAGAGCTCACTCTTACTAGCAAAGAAGGTGGCAAAACGATTGGGAGAGTACCTATGGCAGGTATACCTCATCATGCATCAGAACGTTACTGCTCAACACTTATACAAAAAGGATACTCAGTAGCGATATGTGATCAACTAGAAAGTATTGCTAATAAAGAAGGCAAGCTCCTCAAAAGAGGAATCACAAGAATTCTTACTCCTGGGACAATCCTGGAAGAAGGAATGCTGCAAGCCAAAAAAAATAATTGGTTAGCAGCAGTTGTAATTGAAAAAAATTCTGAAAATACAGATGTCACATGGGGTTTAGCTAGTGCTGATATAAGTACAGGCGAATTTATTGTTAAAGAAGGTAATGACATAGATTTCCTAGAACAAGATTTATTGAATATAGAAGCTTCAGAAATTATTTTTGAACAATTAGAAGATAAAATCTATCAAAAATGGAAATCCAAAAATATAAAATTAACTCAAAAAACAAAAACTTCCTTTAGTCTTCAAGAAGCTAAAGCAATCCTAAAAAAACATTACAAGATAACTAGTGTTGATGGTCTTGGTCTTAATGAATTAAAGTTATCTCAGCGAGCTGCCGGAGGACTTTTAGGATATTTATATGAAACAAATCCAATTACAATTAAAACTGACAGTAGGACTTCTCCAGTTAATTTAGAGTTTCCAAAAATAAACTTCTCAACTGAATCATTAATAATTGACTCACAAACGAGAAGAAATCTTGAAATAACAAAAACACAAAGAGATGGGCAATTTCAAGGATCTCTTTTATGGGCTATTGACCATACCCTTACGGCAATGGGTGGCAGATGCCTAAGACGTTGGTTAGAGAACCCTCTAGTAAATACAAATGAAATTCTTGCAAGACAAAATATTGTCAGTTTATTAGTAGAAAAGAGATCACTCAGGCAAGTTCTGCGCAATTTATTAAGAGCCATGGGAGACCTTGAAAGGCTTTCTGGTAGAGCAAGTGCAGGACAAGCAGGCGGAAGAGACCTTATTGCTATCGCAGATAGTTTGCAAAAATTACCGAATTTATCATCACATCTAAAAACTCTTTCTATTAATCTACCTAACTGGTTATCAGAAATTAAAGATATAGACCCTAAGCTATTAAAAATAGCCCATAAAATTAAAAATGAGTTAATAGATAATCCTCCTCTAAATATTACAGAAGGAAACTTAATTTATGATGGGGTAGATCCAATATTAGATGGTCTTAGAAATCAACTTGATGATCAAAATCAATGGTTAAGTAGTCAAGAATTAAAAGAAAGAGAAAATAGTGGAAATAACAATTTAAAGCTGCAGTATCATAGAACATTTGGCTATTTCCTAGCCGTAAGAAAATCAAAAGCAAACAATGTCCCTCAACATTGGATTAGAAGGCAAACTTTAGCTAATGAAGAAAGATTTATCACGCCAGAGTTAAAAGAAAGAGAAGGTAAAATCCTTTATTTAAAATTAAAAGTCGCGAACAGGGAGTATGAATTATTTTGCAAACTTAGAGAAGAAGTAGGGAAATTTGCTCAATCTATTAGAAAAACATCTAAAGCAATTGCTTCTCTAGATGTAATTTCGGGTTTAGCTCAATTAGCTGCTACAAATAACTATTGTGCGCCAAATATTATAAATAATAAACAAAATTCTTCAAGAAGTATAAGCATTAAAAAATGCAGGCATCCCGTTGTTGAACAAATTTTAGTCGAAGAAGTGTTTCAACCAAATGACATTGAAATAGGTAAAGATAACGATCTTATTATACTAACTGGACCAAACGCCAGTGGCAAAAGTTGTTATTTAAGACAAGTTGGTTTAGTTCAAATATTATCACAGATTGGGAGTTGGGTTCCAGCCGAAGAAGCTACAATTAGCATTGCTGATAAATTATTTACAAGGGTTGGTGCTGTAGATGATTTAGCAGCAGGCCAATCAACTTTTATGGTTGAAATGACAGAAACTGCTTTCATATTAAATCAAGCCACTGAAAGGTCTTTAGTTCTTTTAGATGAAATTGGTCGAGGTACATCTACATTTGATGGCCTTTCTATAGCATGGTCAGTAAGTGAATTCCTTGCAGAGAAGATCAGAAGCAGAACAATATTTGCAACTCACTATCACGAACTAAATGATTTATCCAAGCAATTAGAAAATGTGATTAATTATCAAGTTCTTGTAAAAGAAACTGGAGAAGAGCTATCGTTTCTCCACCAGGTGATTCCAGGCGGTTCAAATAGAAGTTATGGAATTGAAGCAGCTCGCTTAGCTGGTGTCCCTCAAAAAGTAATTAGCAGAGCTCGTACAATCCTCCAAAAATTAGAAACCAAAAATAGCAATTAATACTAATTTAAATTCTTAACCATCAAAGAGAAGCTCTTAATAAAGCATTAACAGTTGCCGAAGCCATAGCAGCTCCTCCTCGATGGCCATCTATTCTTATCTGTGGTAAATCTGTTTTAGAAAGTCGTTTTTTACTTTCAAGTACACTAATAAATCCTACTGGCATACCAATAATTAGACTAGGTTTATTTTTCCCTTCAGAAATTAGATCTAGTAAAAGTTCTAAAGCTTTAGGAGCACTTCCAAATAAAACCAATGGTGATTGGTGTCTAGATGTTTTCTTTGATAAATCATTCCATGCTTTTTCTAAACCAAGGGCAGTTCTAGTAGAACCTTTCTCATCTTTAGAAGGGGCCCAATCCAACATACAATGTACTGCAGTTTTCAATGTTTTCGAAGCCATTGGAGTCACAGCAGCAGCAGCCATAAAAGTATCAGTCAAAATTGGTGCACCAGCTTGTAATGCAGATACTCCTAAAAGGCATGCATTTGGAGAAAATTTCAAGTCGTTTTGGATACTAAAATCACCACTTGAATGGATTAATCTTTCAAGCACTTGTGTTTCTAAACCATCTAATTCTGTGCAATGCAACCTTCTACGAATATATCGTAGGCTTTGAAGAAAAATTGGATGATCAATTGTCATCACTTTTTCTGTCGCAAAAAGAATTTTTCAGCCATGATTTATAAAAATCAAATAATTTATTTGTCATGCCAATACATTTGATATGGGGTGATGACTTTGGTTGTATTGATAGATCAATCGAAAAGTTCATTAAGAATAAAGTTGATAGTAATTGGAGCAGCATCAACTTAAGTCGATTGGATGGTCAAAACCCTACCCAATCCCATCAAGCGCTTGAAGAAGTTCGTACTCCTCCCTTTTGTTGTGGTGAAAGAATAGTTCTTTTGAAAAGAAGTCCATTTTGCAATGGATGTTCACCGGAACTTGCGAAGCATTTTGAAAGTGTAGTCAATGTCATTCCAGAGAACAGTCATTTAATCTTAAATAATCAAAACAAACCAGATAATCGTTTAAAAACAACAAAATTAATCAATAATCTAATTAAAACCAAACAAGCAACAGAAAAAAATTTCTCACTACCAGCTATCTGGGACGAACAAGGTCAAAAAAAATATATCCAAAGAATTGCTGATCAAATGAATATCCTATTGAATGATGATACGATTTTTGCCTTATTAGAAGTTTTAGGTAATGACATTCAAAGAGTTTCAATAGAACTACAGAAACTAGTTCTTTTAGAAGAAGCAAAGCTAAAAGGAAATAGAAATGAAAGAATTCTCATTCACAAGAAAACGGTCAACGAACTTATTCATGGCATTTCAAGCAACACTTTTCAAATTGGTGACTGTCTTCTTTCAAACAATTGGGGCCACGCTATCAGAAGAATTGATTCATTGTTAAATCAAGGGGAACCAGCACTCAAAATCATTGCTTCATTAACCACCCAAGTAAGAGGTTGGCTTTGGGTAAGCCTTTTAGAAAAAGAAAAGCAAAAAGACGTAAGTTTTATTGCTAAGCAAGCAGGCATTGCAAATCCAAAGCGAGTTTATGTGATTCGTAAACAAATACAAGGAAAAACACCTATATTTTTTATTGAACTTCTCAACAAAATATTAGAGATAGAAGCATTATTAAAAAAAGGTGTTCACCCCAAGAATGCCTTTAGAGATGGTCTACTAATAAAATGCTGAGTTAATGAGCCATTCCTTGAAGAATCAAATTCTTAAATACCTAAATCAATGACTCTTTTGGTGCAAAAATTTGGTGGCACCTCTGTTGGCAATGTTGAGCGCATTAAAGCAGTTGCAAAAAGAATTGCATTATGCAGACAGAGTGGAAATGACATCGTAGTTGTTGTTTCAGCAATGGGCGATAGTACCGACGAGTTAACACAACTAGCCTCCGAAATCAGCAATAATCCGTGTGCTCGAGAAATGGATATGCTTATTTCCACTGGAGAGCAAGTCACAATAGCTCTACTGGCAATTGCTCTTCAAGAAATAGGTATTCCTGCTAAATCACTGACAGGGGCACAAGTGGGGATCATTACTGAATCAAAGCATGGAAAAGCCAGAATTCTTGAAATAAAAACTGAGAAAATTAAAGAGTTAATTGCTGCTGGTCAAGTTGTAGTAGTTGCAGGCTTTCAAGGAACAAGTAGTGGGAAAACTGCGGAGATCACAACATTAGGTCGCGGTGGCTCCGATACCTCAGCCGTCGCACTGGCAACAGCTCTGAATGCTGATTTATGTGAGATATATACCGATGTGCCTGGAGTTTTCACCACTGACCCACGCAAAGTTAGTGATGCACAACTCATGAAAAAAGTGAGTTGTGATGAAATGCTTGAATTAGCTAGTCTGGGAGCAGCGGTATTGCATCCACGAGCAGTAGAAATAGCCAGAAATTATGGAGTAAATCTTGTAGTTCGTTCTAGCTGGGATAATCATGCAGGGACTATTCTTACAAGTGAAGTGAAAAAATCATTAGGTAAGAAAGGATTAGAACTTAGTCGTCCTGTTAATGGAATTGAATTAGTTGAAAATCAAGCAGTTATTGGACTATCACATATTCCAGATCAACCTGGAATTGCAGCAGATTTATTTGAGACTCTATCTGCTGGAGGAATAAACGTAGATCTAATTATTCAATCAACACATCATGGTGCCAGTAATGATATAACTTTTACTATTTCTGAAGAGCAACTCGAAATAACTAAATCATTATGTGAAAAGCTAATTAAAAAGTTAGGAGGAGAATTAACAACTCAAGGTCAAATGGCGAAATTAAGTATTAGAGGTGCAGGGATAATGGGCAGGCCTGGAATTGCAGCAAAGTTCTTTGAGTCTTTATCAATGTCTGGAATCAATCTCAGACTAATAGCAACTAGTGAAGTAAAAGTTAGTTGTGTTATAAATTCAGAATTAGGAACAAAAGGACTTAGGTGTGTAAGTGAAATTTTTGATCTAAAAGAAAATCAAATTACAAAAAATCCAAAAAATGAATCAACTGGAGAACCTGAAGTTCGAGGAATTGCATTAGATCCAAATCAAGTGCAAGTTAGTGTCATTAATATTCCTGATATTCCAGGCTCAGCAGCTATTATATGTAAATCATTTGCTAATTCTGGAATTAGCTTAGATACTATTGTTCAATCAGAAAGGATTACAGATAAAAATGGTAAGATTATAAGCTTTACATTAGAAAAATCTGACAGGATAAATGCTGATGATGCATTAACACCACTCTTAAAAATGTGGCCTAATACTGTCATTGAAGATGGTTCCTCAATAGTAAAAATTAGTGCTGTTGGAGCAGGAATGGCATCTAGCATAGGAACTGCTGGGAAGATGTTTAGAGCTTTAGCAAATGCAAATATTAATATCAAGATGATTGCTACTAGTGAGATAAGGACCACGTGTATTGTGTCTGAGAAGGATGGAACTAAAGCGCTTCAAGAAGTTCATAATTTCTTTGAGCTGAATAAATCATAGTTTAAGAATTTCATACAATTATCTAATTAATTTCTTCCTAAACTCATAAATTTTATCTCTCAATTTTGTAGCTTTTTCAAAATCCAAATCTTTAGCAGCTTGCTTCATTTTAATTTCTAATTCATCAATCAATTCAGGTAAAGATTCAATAGGTATATCCTTATTATTACTAGATTTTAAATCCTCAACTACATTACCAGCTATTTCTATTAAATCATTATCAACACCTTCCTTTTGCAACCTTCGAGAAAGTTCTAAAAAAGAAAGTATTGAGTTGTTAGCTTTTTTACCTGCTGGCTTAGGAGTAATATTATTCTCCTTATTATAAGAGTCCTGAATCAGTCTTCTTCTTTCAGTTTCATTAATTGCATTCGCCATAGAATCAGTCATGTTATCTGCATAAAGCAAAGCCATTCCTTCAACATGCCGAGCAGCTCTTCCTATTGTTTGAATTAAGGACCTTTCAGCACGTAAAAAACCCTCTTTATCAGCATCTAAGATTACTACTAAAGAAACTTCTGGTAGATCTAAACCTTCTCTTAATAAATTTACTCCTACTAAAACATCATATTCTCCAATTCTTAAATCTTGAATTATCTCTATTCTTTCAATGGAATGAATCTCAGAATGAAGATACCGAACTCTAACATTATTTTCAGATAAGTAATCAGTTAAGTCCTCTGCCATCCTTTTAGTTAAAGTAGTAATCAAAACCCTTTGATCCTTAGCAGTTCTTTTACTAATCTCTTCCAATAAATCTTCAACTTGACCTTTTGTAGGACGTACTTCTACCAATGGATCTAATACACCTGTCGGTCTAATAACTTGTTCAACAATATCCTGATCACTAATTCCTAATTCCCACTTTCCTGGCGTGGCACTAATAAAAACTGTTTGATTAGCCTTCATCCAAAACTCTTCTGCTTTTAATGGACGATTATCAGCAGCACTAGGTAATCGAAAGCCATGATCTATGAGAACTTTCTTTCTAGATTGATCACCGTTATACATAGCAATTAATTGCGAACAAGTAACATGACTTTCATCAACAACTAATAACCAATCCTTAGGAAAATAATCAATCAGGCATTCTGGAGGCGAGCCTGGATTTCTGCCAGATAAATGTCGCGCATAATTTTCTACACCATTACAATATCCAACCTCTCTTAACATCTCTAAATCATATTTTGTCCTTTGCTCCAATCTCTGAGCTTCAAGCAGTTTGCCCTCTTTATTAAAAAAATCTAATTGTTCTTTTAATTCCTTTTTAATTGACTCTATTGCAATTAATAGCCTATCTTTTGGAGTGACAAAGTGTTTTGCTGGATAAATACTAATTGATTCAAGACTCTCTAAAATACTTCCAGTTATTGGATCAACAAACCTAATTGCTTCAACTTCATCACCAAACAATTCTATTCTAACTAATCTGTCATCATAAGCAGGTCCAATCTCCAATACATCCCCTCTAACTCTAAATTTCCCACGAGAAATTTCAACATCATTACGAAAATATTGATTATTAACTAATTCTCTCAAAGAAGATCGAATATTTAACTCTTGTCCTACATGAAATTTAATAGCTGCTTTTAAATATTCACTAGGAATACCCAATCCGTAAATACAACTAATTGAAGCAACTACAATGACATCATCACGTTCAAATAAAGAGCGAGTAGCAGAATGTCTAAGCATATCTATTTCTTCATTAATAGAAGATGTCTTTGCTATATATGTGTCACTTACAGGAACATAAGCTTCTGGTTGATAATAGTCATAATAAGAAATAAAATATTCAACAGCATTATTAGGAAAAAATTCACGCAACTCATTACAAAGTTGAGCAGCAAGAGTTTTATTATGAGCTAAAACTAATGCGGGTCTACCAGTTTTAGCAATAACATTTGCAATAGTGAATGTCTTACCAGTACCAGTAGCACCTAAAAGAGTTTGATATTCCTTACCCGAAATAATTCCATCACTGAGTTTAGATATTGCTTGTGGCTGATCACCTTTGGGCTCATATGGTGCTTGTAAGTAATATTCACTCATTATTGATGAAAAAATGATTTTTGTTGGTTGGATATCAATTCAACCAACTCTTTATCAAGGATATATTGCTTAAAATCTTATTTAGTAGAAGAAACTCTTGACTTTTGCGAACAAATTGCTTCACGAATAGTTCTCACCATAGCAATCATTTCCAATTCATTATCAAGACGGTTAATTACTGAACCAACACCAACTCCTGAAGCACCTATAGAAAGAGCCATTGGAATAGTTACTTCGGATAATCCTGAAGCGCATAAAACTGGGGCTTTACAACCTTCTTCCAAAAAGCTTTTAGAGATGCTATGTAGAGCTGCCAATGTTGGAGTAGCTTTTTCAATTAGTCCAATCGAACCTGGTTGATGAGGATTCGCGCTAGTGCCACCTTCAGTCTGAATTACATCTGCTCCTGCATCTATTAAATTTAAAGCTAATTTCGCCTGCTTATCTAGAGGTAAGACATGAGGTACTGTGACAGACAAAACAATATCAGGAAGCAATTTTCTAGTTTGTTTAGTTAAAGCAAGGACTTCCGTTTCATCAAAAACCCTTCCTTGTGGATAAAAAGAATCAAAATTTCCTATCTCAATCATCGTTGCACCTGCTTTAACGGCTGCTGGAAAACAATCTGGTTCAACCGAACTCACACAAATTGGTACTCGAGAGTTCTTAATCGCTGCTTTCACTAATTCAGTGTCACAAGCTATATCAAGCAAATCTGCTCCACCTATAGATGAAGCTCTTGCAATTTGAGTTACTAAACTTTCATCAAAGTTATTTAATCCACTAATCACTTTCAAAACAGAATGCTTGGAAAAACTTTGTTGAAGTTCATCAGGAAGGTTGTGAAGACGGGACATTAATTACAGAACGAATAACCTAATAGAGATATTAGTTCTACTTCAAGAACTAAACAAAATCAATCTAATGATTTAGCTAAAGAAAGATGCCATTACCTATCGACTCAAAAACATCCTGGAGCAAATGGCATGAAAAGCTTCACAAGTCACTAAAACATAAAAGCAATCTTCTTCCTCCTGGATCAACACTTTTACTGTCAATTTCTGGTGGCCAAGATTCCATGGCATTACTGAAATTAATTCTTGATTTGCAAAGAATTTATGAATGGAAAATTCATGTTTGGCATGGAGATCATGGATGGCATAACAAATCCAAACAAATATGCCAAGAGCTCAAACTTTGGTGTGAGAACAATCAAATCAGTTTTGTTTGTTCAAAAACAGTTAAACAGAAGGTATCTACAGAAAACCAAGCAAGAGAATGGCGCTATCAAAGTCTAATTAATCAAGCAAGATCTATAACTAAGGAAAACCCATCATTAGCTTGTCATTATGTTTTAACAGGTCATACAGGAAGTGATAAAGCAGAAACTTTTATAATGAATCTTGCTCGAGGAAGCAGTCTTGGAGGTTTAAGTAGTCTTAAAGAGTGCAGAACACTTGAAGATAAAATTAAACTAATTAGACCAATGTTAAATTTTAGTAGAGAAGAGACTTTGAAAATATGTCAAGAACTTGCTATTCCAATATGGATTGATCCTTCTAATGAAAGTTCTAAATTCACTCGCAACAGAGTTAGAAAAGAAATATTGCCAGTGCTTGAAAATCTCCATCCTGGAAGCACGATTAGAATCGCAAAACTTTCCGCTAGACTTTCTCATTTAAATAATGATCAAAATCAATTAACCAAGCTTGCTATTGAAGCCATAAGAGAAAAGCAAGGACTTAATAGAAACAAAATTGCAAGCCTAAGCTTATCAGCTAGGGCAATTGTCTTTGCAAAATGGTTTCAAGAGCAGAAAGCTCCTGTTTTATCTTCGAACCAACTTCAAGAATTAAGTCAAAAAGTTGCTCACACTAAACCTCCAGGATCTATCAACCTATCTGAAAATTGGCAAATTAAATGGGATAAAAATTTAATAAAACTGAATAATGATCAAAAACTAGACAACGGCTGATCGACGTCTTCTAGTCCTTCCTAATGGCTCTTCAGTATCTTGATTTTGATCTTTATTACTTACACCTACATCAGTAACCTTCTTACTTAATTGGTGATCATCTGTAGCACTTATGCTCTTCTGAAGTGGCTCATTACGAGAAATATTGGAACTTTGTCTTTGTTGAGGGCTTGGCTTTGAATTCATTTCTTCATCAGCTCTACCCTTATAAGCAGGAGTACCACTTGGTGCTGGCTGAACCAAACAAAGAATTAAAGGCTCAACTTGGAATTCTCTTCGCATTCTTCTAGCTATACCAGATTCAACTTCTCTCTGAAATCCAATCCAATCGACTTCAACTGAGTTGGCACTTACTTGCCTAGACAGTTGTTTCCATCGATTCTGTAGAACCCAAACTATCTCTTTTTCTGTCCAAAAAGACATTTTCTTAGGATCCGCGGTAGTAATAACTCCTCGCAAATTCACCCTAGGTGGAGCAACCATCACTCCATCAGTGCTTACTGCAACTAAAAGAGTAATCACTCCATCTTCCGCTAATTGTTGACGCTCCTTCAAAACACGAGCATCAACAATTCCATTTCTAGATGCATCTAAAAGCTCTATACCTGCTTTGACAGGTTGTCCCCTTGTAATTGCGTTTTTAGTTAGCTGAACTACATCACCATTCTCAATAATCAAAATATTGTTTTCAGGTACACCCATTGATTGTGCACTTTTACTGTGGCAAACAAGCATTCTGTGCTCACCATGAACTGGAACAAAATACTTTGGCTTTGTTAGAGCCAACATCAACTTCTGGTCTTCTTGGAAACCATGTCCAGAAACATGAATTCCTTCACCCTTCCCGTAAACAACTTTTGCTCCAAGTTGCATTAAACGGTCAATAGTATTAACTACAGAAATTGTATTGCCTGGAATAGGACTTGCCGAAAAGATAATCGTATCAGAAGTTTTCACTTGTACATGCTGATGCTCACCACGTGAAATTCGACTAAGAGCAGCTAATGGTTCTCCTTGACTACCAGTCATCAAAAGCAATGTCTCTCGATCAGGCATATCTCTAATTTGTTTTATAGGGACAAACAACTCATCTGGTGCCTTCATATATCCAATTTCTCTAGCTTTGGCTATTACATTCAACATTGATCTACCCAGTAAACCAACCTTCCGACCATGCTTTAAAGCAAGTTCCAAAATCATTGCCACTCGATGTATCGAACTAGCAAAGGTAGTAATGATTACTCGACCTTCAGCCTCGGCAACATGTCGTTCTAAGGCAGGAAAAACTGTTCTCTCGGATGGACACCAACCTGGAACCTCAGCATTAGTGGAATCACTAAACAAACATAAAACTCCTTCCTTACCATGATAAGCAAGACGTGAAAGATCAAAATGCTCTCCATCAACCGGAGTATGGTCGAACTTAAAATCACCTGTAAAAATGATTGTTCCTACTGGAGTCTTAATAGCCAAAGAGAAGCTATCAGCCATTGAATGAGTATTCCTTATAAACTCAACAGTGAATGATTGTCCAACTTTTACTATGTCCCTTGGACCCACTGTTTGAATATTGGTTCTATCAGTTACTCCTGCTTCTTCCATTTTGCCCTGAAGCATCGACATTGCTAAACGAGGACCATAGATAACTGGAATATTGAAATGCTTAAGGTGATGAGAAATTCCTCCAATATGGTCTTCATGGCCATGAGTCACAATCATTCCTCTTATTCTTCTTTGGTTCTCTCGTAGATAGCTTGTATCAGGCATAACAACATTCACTCCATGCATTCCATCACTTGGGAAAGCCAAACCTGCATCAACAAGCATTAGTTCATCGCCATATTCAAAAACACAGGTGTTTTTTCCAATTTCATGCAGTCCACCTAAAGGTATTACCCTTAAAGGGAGTTGGTCCGAGCTAGCTTCACTAGCAAGATTTATCTTGGGATTTGAAGAACTGATGGTCATAAGAAAAGTATGAGAAAAACAAACTGGATTTGTTAATGAGATAAGGCTCTCAAAAAAGCCAAATGCAAAAGAAACCTTTTTAGGTTTGGCGCAAGGCTGCGATGATTTCCATAAGTTCTTGTTTCATTTGATTATTTAAAGGGGTTAATGGACTACGTGGTGCTCCTACTGGCCAACCAATCAAATCAAGAGCGGCTTTAACAGGGATAGGATTAGTTGTAGCAAATAAAGCTTTAAAAAGTGGCTGTAACTGTTCATGGTACTTAAGTGCAACATTACATTGTCCTGAGCAAAATGAGTCAATCATTTCTCTCAATTTTTTACCTACAATATGACTAGCAACGCTTACAACTCCAACTGCACCAACAGATAGCATCGGTAGTAAAAGCGCATCATCTCCACTGTAAATCGATAAATTTGATCCACAATTCATCCTCAGTTCTGTAACCTCGCTAGTAGTACCACTAGCTGCTTTGAAGCTGATTATATTTGCACAATCCATAAGTTTTTGGACAGTTTTTGGAAATATTGAGCATCCAGTTCTCCCTGGGATATTGTAAAGCATTAATGGCAAATCAGGTGCAGCGTGAGCAATTGCACGGAAATGAGATTCTAATCCTTCTTGAGGAGGTTTATTGTAATAAGGAACAACAACTAAAGCACCATCAGCTCCAGCAGCTGCAGCTTTAACGGTTGCATGAATTGCTTCAGAAGTACTATTGCTACCAGTACCAACCAATACCTTAACTTCAGAATTAACAGTAGTCTTGACTATTTCTAACAGCTTTTGTTGTTCATCCCAGCTAAGTGTGGGCGACTCACCTGTGGTACCACAAACCACAATGCCATCAGAACCTTCTTCAACTAAATAATTTGCAAGACGAGCCGCTAAATCAAAATCAACAGCTCCTTCAGCATCAAATGGGGTCACCATTGCCGTTAATAAACGTCCAAAAGGAGGAGAAGATAATTCTTTTACGATACTCATAATTTGTTTGGCAATAATAGCTCAGCTATCTGAACAGCATTTAATGCAGCACCTTTTCTAATTTGATCTCCGCATAACCACATTTCCAAAGCATTCGGATGACTTAAGTCTTGGCGCAATCTTCCTACAGCAATAGAATCCTTACCATTGACATCAGTGGGCATGGGGAACCTATTAGCCTCTAAATCCTCCAAAAATTCAATACCATCAGCATTTAGCAAAACTTCTCGCGCAACCTCCACTGAAAAAGGTTCAGTAAATTCAATATTTATTGACTCTGAATGAGATCTTAAAACAGGCACTCTGACACAAGTTGCGGTAAGAGCAAGATTTGGTTGGCCCATAATCTTGCGCATTTCATTCACCATTTTCATTTCCTCTTCACAATAAGAGTTGGATTGTAAAGGTGAATTATGCAAAAAAAGATTAAATGCCAGTGAATAAGGCAAAACCTGACTTTTGGGAGTTTTTCCATTCAAAACTTCTTGACTCAGATTTTTCAACTCTTCCATAGCTCTTGCTCCTGCTCCACTAGCAGATTGATAAGTAGAAACAACAACTCTTTTAATAGGCAATTTAGACGCTAATGGAGCTAAAACTAAGGACAATAAAATAGTTGTGCAATTTGGATTTGCAATTACACCTTGATGAGTAAAAACTTCTTTTGGATTAACTTCAGGAACAATCAAAGGAACATTCTCTTCCATTCGAAAAGCATTTGAATTATCAATTATCAACGCTCCTGAAGAATTTATAACATCTCTCCATTGACGAGAAATCGATCCACCTGCTGAAGCTAAAACTAAATCAACATCTTCAAATTTTTGAGGAGAAACTTTTTCTACCGTTAAGGACTCTCCTCTCCATAATTGGATTTTTCCTGCAGATCGTTCAGATGCTAATAACCTCAATTCCTTAATAGGAAAAGAACGTTCTTCAAGAATTTTAAGCATTTCTAATCCAACTGCTCCACTTGCGCCAAGAACAGCCACTGTAAGAGGTCTATCAGGGAAAGAAGATTGAATAGTCAAACTGATAGAAAGCAAAAATTAGTTTTTAAAGATGTAGAAGCCATAAAATTTTTTAGAAGCTCAAACAAATAATGTCCAAAAATCGAGAAAACAAGAATAGTTTGTGATAGATGGTCTTACTCTTTCTTAGTGTAATAGCCCAATGAATTTCGATCCTCTGCTAACCAATGAGTAATTCTAAATTACAAATAAAAACTAAGTCCCTTCCCAATAGCCGTATTGCAATTGAATTTGAAGTTCCTTCTGAACAATGCAAAATCAGTTTTGAAGAAGCATTAACCACTCTCTGCAAATCAGCAAACCTTCCTGGCTTCAGAAAAGGGAAAGTTCCAAAAGCTGTAATTTTGCAACAAGTTGGGTCTAAAAGAATACAAGCTTCTGCTCTAGAAAAATTATTAGAAAGTATTTGGAGACAAGCTCTAAAAGAAGAATCCATAGAACCTCTTTGTGATCCCGAACTAACCGGTGGTTTTGATAATTTGTTAGAAAAGTTCAATCCTGACAAAAAACTCTCACTTACTTTAGAAACAGATATCACACCAATACCCGTTCTAAAAGCTTCAAAAGGGCTAATAAGCGAAGCGGAATCAGTAAATTATGACGAAAGTAAAGTAGATGAACTAATTGAGCAATCTCGCAAACAACTCGCAACAGTGATACCGGTAGAGAATCGACCGGCAGAACAGGGAGATATTGCCGTTCTCAATTTCAAAGGCACTTTTCTAGATGATGGCAGTGAAATTGAAGGTGGTAGTGGTGAATCTATGGACATTGAGCTTGAAGAAGGTCGAATGATTCCAGGATTCATTGAAGGTGTGTTTGGAATGAAAATTGATGAGTCAAAAAATATTAATTGCACCTTTCCTGAAGATTACCAAGATGAGAAGGCGCGAGGGAGAAAAGCTAAATTTGAAATCCAATTAAAAGATCTAAAAACCAGAGAGCTTCCAAAACTAGATGATGCTTTTGCGCAGCAAGCAAGTGATAAAAAAAATATGTCTGAACTCCGCAATGATCTAATCAGCAGACTTAAAGAAGATGCTCAAAAACGCCATAAAAAAAACCGTCAAGAAGCCTTACTAAAATCACTTGTCGAACAATTAGAAGTAGAACTACCAAAAACTCTTGTTGAACAAGAAATACGTAATTTAATCGAACAAATGGCTAGGACTTTTTCTCAGCAAGGAATGGATGTTAAATCAACCTTTACTCCAGAACTGGTTAACTCACTAATGGAGTCTTCTAGACCTGAAGCAGAAACTAATTTGAAAAACCATTTTGCACTTAATGCTCTTGCAAAAGCTGAAAATATCGAGATAGATCAAAAAGTACTAGAAAAGAAACTTCAGGAAGTCAAAAAAGAACTCGCAACAGAAAAAAATATTGACCAAGAGAAATTACGTCAAGCAGTTCTTGATGATCTACTACAAGAGAAATTATTTGATTGGTTAGAAGCAAATAATACTGTTATAGAAAAGGATCCAACCAAAAATTCAAAACAAAAAGAAGAAAGCAGCCAAACTAAAACAACGCAAAAAAAAGCAAAAAAAACAAAGCCAAAAACTGACAAAACAAATACAGATTCCCCCGAAAAATAAATTCCACTTATAGATTATTCATTAGAGGACTTACAGCATGAAGGTAATTCAAGCCAATTGCAGCCATCCAATTCAGAATTTATGGAAGGGCTATCAACCAAATTCTCATAATGGAATAATTCCAACAGTGGTAGAACAGTCAGGAAGAGGAGAAAGGGCATTTGATATTTATTCACGACTGTTGAGAGAAAGGATCATTTTTCTCGGTACTGATGTCAATGATCAAGTTGCAGATGCTTTAGTTGCTCAAATGCTTTTTCTAGAAGCTGAAGATCCTGAAAAAGACATACAGTTATACATCAATTCCCCAGGGGGGTCAGTCACAGCTGGCCTTGCCATTTACGACACAATGCAGCAAGTAGCTCCTGATTTGGTAACCATATGTTATGGATTAGCTGCAAGTATGGGAGCCTTTTTGTTAACTGGAGGTGCAAAAGGGAAAAGATTAGCTTTACCTAACTCACGAATAATGATTCATCAACCATTAGGGGGTGCACAAGGTCAAGCTGTTGAAATCGAAATCCAAGCAAAGGAAATTCTTTTTCTAAAAGATACTTTAAATCGCTTGCTATCACAGCATACTGGTCAATCACTTGAGAAAATTTCTGAAGATACTGACAGAGACCACTTTCTTTCTCCTCAAGAAGCGGTTGAATACGGCCTGATAGATAAAGTGGTGAGCAGCATCAACTAAAACGGAATCGTTACGGAAAACAGACTAACCCTCAATTCATAGCGATCCTATTAGTTAAGAGCTGATCATTCTTGACAGATCTTCTTCTAATCCTGGAACCCTATTAAAGTCGATGGCAAAATTTGAAGCTCATCTCAAATGCTCCTTCTGTGGTAAATCTCAAGAGCAAGTGAGAAAATTAATTGCAGGGCCAGGAGTCTATATATGTGATGAATGTATCGATCTATGCAATGAAATCTTAGATGATGAGCTTCTAGAAAGTCCTGGAAAAGCCAAACAAGAAAATGATTCCAAAATTCCTGCAACTTCATCAGCAGCAAACAAACCAATGCCAACGTTGGAATCAATACCTAAGCCTATAGAAATCAAAAATTTTCTAGACAAACAAGTAGTAGGTCAAGAAGAAGCAAAGAAAATTCTTTCTGTTGCTGTTTACAATCATTACAAACGCCTTACCTGGAAAGGAAATGAGGCAAACGAAATAGATCTCAAAGAGACCAAACTTCATAAATCAAATATTTTACTAATTGGTCCCACTGGAAGTGGTAAAACACTTCTTGCTCAAACTCTTGCAGAATTATTGGATGTTCCTTTTGCAGTAGCGGATGCAACAACACTGACTGAAGCTGGTTACGTCGGCGAAGACGTTGAAAATATTCTTCTAAGACTTCTTCAGAAATCTGATATGGATGTTGAATTGGCTCAAAGAGGAATTATTTATATTGATGAAATAGATAAAATTGCTCGCAAAAGTGAAAACCCTTCAATTACTAGGGATGTTTCAGGGGAAGGGGTTCAGCAAGCATTATTAAAAATGCTGGAAGGTACACTCGCTAATGTCCCACCGCAAGGAGGGAGAAAGCATCCTTATCATGACTGTATTCAAATTGATACCAGTCAAATTTTATTTATATGTGGCGGAGCATTTGTTGGCTTAGAAGATATTGTTCAAAAAAGACTTGGGAAAAACTCAATCGGTTTTATGACCAATGATGGTCGAGGAAAAAACAGAAAAAACCTTGACTCTAAAATTAACCAGGTATTAAATAATCTAGAGCCCGATGATTTAGTGAGATATGGTTTAATTCCTGAATTTATAGGCCGAATGCCTGTAAGTGCTGTCTTGGAACCACTGAACGCTGAAGCATTAGAAGCAATCCTTCAAGAGCCTAGAGACGCAGTAATCAAGCAATTTATAACACTTATGGGTATGGATAATGTCAAACTGACTTTCGAGAAAAGTGCTATCAAAACAATTGCCCAAGAAGCTTTTAGAAGGAAAACTGGAGCAAGAGCTTTGCGAGGCATAGTAGAAGAATTAATGCTGGAATTAATGTATAAACTTCCTTCTCAAGAAGAAATAACTAGCTGTACCATTACCAAGGAAATGGTAGAAGCAATAAAAGGTGGGAAAATAGTTCCTTTACCTGCATCTGGAAAAAATGAAAAAAAAGAATCTGCTTAAAAAAATCTAAGGAGGAAATTGGGCATATTTTCCGAATTCAATAAATTTATGCAGACATTTATCGCAAAACAAATCCAATTTTAAATGAATTTCTTCTGGATTAATCAAATTTGAGTATCCTAATAATCTTGTCCAAAAGGCAGCATGAGCAAAACTTACCAACCGCTGCATCATAAGTATCGACCAACTCGATTTGATGATCTTGTCGGACAAGAATCAATAGTATCCACACTCAAACAAGCTCTAATAACAAATAGAATTGCTCCTGCATATCTATTTTGTGGTCCTCGAGGTACAGGCAAAACATCTAGTGCAAGAATTTTAGCTAGATCATTAAATTGTCTTAAAAGTGATCAGCCCACTATTGAACCATGTGGCCAATGCAATCTATGTAAAGAGATTGGACAAGGCACAGCACTAGATATCATCGAAATTGATGCTGCTTCAAATACTGGTGTTGATAATATTCGAGAGCTAATAGAAAGAGCACAATTTGCTCCAGTAAAAGCACGATGGAAAGTATATGTTATTGATGAATGTCATATGCTTTCATCCGCTGCATTTAATGCATTATTAAAAACCCTTGAAGAACCTCCCTCCAAAACAGTTTTCGTTTTAGCTACAACTGATCCTCAACGTCTTTTGCAAACTATATTAAGCCGATGTCAAAAATTTGACTTCCGTAGGATTCCATTAAGTTCGTTAATTAGTCATTTAACAATGATTGCAAAAGAAGAGCAAATTAATATTAATCAAGAAGCTATTACTTTAATTGCAGAAAGATCCGAAGGAGGATTGCGTGATGCTGAGCGTTTACTAGACCAACTCAGTCTTTTGAAACCTCCAATTAAATTAGAATCAGTCTGGGAATTACTGGGAGAAGTTCCTGAAAAAGAGTTAATTTTATTAATAGATTCATTATCTTCAAATAATCCCATCGCTTTATTAAAAACATGTAGAAAACTATTTGATATTGGAAAAGATCCAACAGCGATCTTACAAGGATTTACATCTATTTTAAGAGATATCGTTATAATAAAAGCACTGCCAGATGAATCAAATTTATGTAGCATATCTAGTCAATCTTATGGAGATTTAAAAAAAATATCTGCTAATCTAACGTTAGAAAAAGTCTTATCTTGGCAGGCATATTTAAAAGGGACAGAATCTCAAATTCGGCTAAGTTTTCAACCTCGCCTATGGCTGGAAGTACTTTTCCTTGGAATTCTTGGGAACGCAGATAATTCAAGCTATGAGAATAATAGTTACTCAAAAGCAGATCAAATACAATCTAAAGTTCAAATAAATCATAAAGAAAATTCACAAGGTTTAATCCAATCTAAGCAGAAAGAGCCTGAAGCAAATCAAACACAGAACGATAATATAGATAATTCTAACTCTTATGATGAACTATCAAATATTTGGGAACAGATTCTTTCCCAGGTTGAACTGCCATCTACTCGAATGCTTTTATCACAACAGGCTAAATTAACTAATTTAACTAAAAGTAAAGCTGAAATCTCTATATCTTCAAATTGGATAGGAATGATTGAAAGTAGAAAAAATATTATTCAAAAAGCAATTAATCAATGCCTGGGTGAAGAAAGAGAATTAATCTTAACAAAGCAATTGAGCAATGTAAGTCAAGGATCTTCTTTAGAAAGTAGTCAACGTATAAAAGAACAAGAAATCTCTTTTAAAGAAGTTGTTCAAAATAAAGAAGCGAACACCAATCAAAAGGATGATAAGCAAAATTTGGCCAATAAAGATACAGAAGAATTTGCAAACTTTTTCAATGGAAAAGTTATTGACCTAGAAAAGAAAAATTAAATAAAACAAATTTTAGCCTTTATGGATTGTCTTTACCCATACTAATTTTTTTTCTATAACCGCCATTTTTAAAGTTGTAATTGGTATAACAAAAAACCAATGCAACAAATAAATCATAGACATTAACAAATTAAGTAAGTTTGGGAAAGGTATTTTGGGTCCTAGGCTTCTTCTTCTACACCCTTTAAAATATGCTAAGCCAGAAATGCTAAAAGCTACAAAAGAAAGTGGCCAAAAAGTTGGCACGGTTTGTGTAAGAATACTTATAACAAAATCAACAAATGAAATTATCGGTAAAACATATTGAAGAAGAAAAAATGCTGTTAAATCAATATTTTGAGTAATATTTAATCTTTTTGAAGTCAATAAAGTCCAGTAATCGAAAAAGCGCTGTAACCCTCCTTCAGCCCATCTTTGTCGCTGCCGAAGCAGTGCAATTAATGTTTCAACACCTTCTTCATAAATAGGAGGATCCCAAAGAATCCCTACTAATGCACCAGAAATCAATAAACGAAAACTTAGGTCCAGATCATCCGTAACAGTTTCCTCATTAAAACCTCCGCAACTATCCAAAGCCTTTCGTTTTAATAATGCTCCATTTCCTCTTAATTCAACAACTCCTCCAATATTCTGACGGCCTTGTTGAATAACTGCATCCATTGCCATCTCCATAGCTTGGCAACAAGTCAAAAGATTATTTTGTGAATTAACAACTGCTTTTCTTAATTGAACAGCCGACCATCCTCCTTCTAGCGCAAATGGAATCAGCCTCAATAAAATTTCATCATTAAAATCAGCATCTGCATCCAAAATAAAAACCCAATCTCCATGAATATTCTTTAAAGCATGATTGAGAGCACCAGATTTTCCTCCCCCTGAATTTCTAGATCTTTTGATGATTTGCAAATTCGGAAAATTTTGATTTAACTTTTCTAAAATTAATGGTGTCTGATCATTACTCCCATCATCAATAATGCAGATTTTAATTTTTTCTTTTGGATATTTAATAGCAGCCAATCGATGAACTAGTTTTCCGACTACTGCCTCTTCATCTCTAGCAGAAACCAGCACATCTACAGAAGGAAGGTTTTGGGTCAAGTATTTTTCATCAGACTCGAAAGAGCGAGTTTCTTCTGGACTGCGAGAGCCAAACCAAACTACTCGTACACCATAAATTCCTAAGAAAAAAGCAAGTGTAATGGCTGGTAAAAAGCTTTTAGGATTCTCAATAAAATGAGGCAATGAACCTGCCAAAGCGCAGCAAATCAAAAATAATAGTGCTTTAGCACGTCTATTTTCTCCATTCACACAAACAACTGGCATAGAAATCCCCAGCTTTCAGGAGAGACTCTAAGGGGTCTTCAGAAAACTATTTAAAAGGTTCATATGTTGTTCCTGGATAATAATGCTGCAGAATTCTAGGAGTAGTCCAACCCCGAAGCGCCAAATCTATTGCACCAGCTTGAGATAAACCTGCACCATGTCCAAATCCTCCACCAATAAATTCCCACTCTCCCTTCTTTATTTCTTGAATATAAAATAGAGTACTAGGAAGATTTCTTAACTTTCTACGAATATCGTCTAATCGAAGAATCACTTTTAAATCGTCCCTATTGCTTTCAATTTGCAAGGCCAAAACCCTCCCGCTATTACCTCTTTCTAAAACAAATACATTTTTGACCTCTGAGTTCTTAGAATTGGGAAATTTTAAAAGTTTTTTTATTTCTTCTGCTGTCAAAATTCTCCTCCATCGAAATCGATGATGACTGTTACCAAACGCACCATCTCTTTTAGCCAAGAATCTCTTTAAATTAGAGGTTTGATTAAGTGGTAATAGAAACTGTTTTTTCCATCTTGAAGAACCATCCAAAAAGGTTTTTAAATAAGGAAGATTTTTCATAGCCCAAGCTTCATTAGCTGATGCACTGACTCCTCCATTAGTTGCATGATAAACAGCATGAATAGGTTCTCCTTGCCAATTAAGTACCTTTCCTGCAGTTTGAGCAATTGCAATGGCAACTGCTTTATTTGCTTTTGCAGGATCTTTATAAACTTGACACTGAGTATCACTGCATAAATGATATCCATCTATCTCAAATCGATGACTATTAGAAATGGCCCATGTTCTAGCCAAAACCGCCTGCGCAGCTAATGCGGTTGGAGGTGATGAGCTCCCTATTTCATGAGGAAGAACACCATGCAAATATTTCTCAAGCGATACATCTTCAAGAAGGGTCCAAGTGCCATAAGCATCAGGTTTTAGAAGAAATGGACCTGAATACAGGCCACCTTTCCAAAACATTCCATCAGGAGCATGAATTACAAGGTCATCAGACAACAAATATTCACTAGAACCTACTTTCAAAACTGGTCTTAACTCTTTTAAAATTGTTTTGCGAAATAATCTTGATTGCATTCCCTTTGGTAAGGAGGTTTCATTAGCAATCCAAATCTCCCAATCTGCCGGATGAGCAATAATGTTTTCAATTCCATATTCAGATAACAAACTCGCTATTCTTTCTGCAGACTCAAAACTTGAAAAAGGGCCAATAACCTTTCGAGCAATATTAATAGGAGATTCCAAGGGAACCTTCTGCCATGCAATCCTCACTGTCGAGGATTTATGAACCAAACCCGTAGAATCTTTTAAAACTAATGGTCTTCCAGCACTTACAAGCTTAATTGTCGTTTTATCTGACCCCTTAGGATAATTGCTTCCCAAATATTGTTCTAAACTTACCAAAAGCCTTTTCGTTTCACTCAGCAAAATAGGTTTAGAAACATGCCGATGAGTAATAGGGGCTGACGAAACATTGGAAAGCAATAATTCTGCTTTGACAAAATGATCTATTCCGCTCAACAAGAATAAGCAGCCGCCAATAATTAATCGCTCGAGAATTGCTTTGTGCATTTAGCAAAGAAGACTAAATCACCAAAAACAATTAATCAATGATCCAATTTTGCTTATGGGTATACTAAGCAGTAGGGTGTTGGATCGTATTTGTGTGTTTGACAAAAAATGCCTAAATTAAAGACTCGCAAAGCAGCTGCAAAACGGTTTAAAGCTACTGGGACAGGTAAGTTCATGCGGAGAAGAGCTTTTCGCAATCACCTTCTAGATCATAAGAGCACTAAACTAAAGCGGCATCTTGCAACAAAAGCTGTTGTTGATGATAGTGATTCAGAAAACGTTAGCCTAATGCTGCCATACAGCTAACTATTCTTTTAATTCAACCAGTTTTTCCATTAATCATTCACCTAATTAATCATGTCAAGAGTTAAAAGAGGCAATGTTGCAAGAAAAAGGAGAAATAAAATTCTCCGATTAGCTAAAGGGTTTCAAGGAAGCAATGGATCTCTATTTAGAACTGCTAATCAACGAGTCATGAAAGCCCTTTGCAATGCTTATAGGGATAGGAAGCGTCGTAAACGTGACTTTAGAAGACTATGGATAGCTAGGATTAATGCTGCAGCAAGAATAAATGGAATGAGCTATAGCAAACTAATAGGTAACCTAAAGAAAGCTGAGATCAAAATTAATAGGAAAATGCTAGCTCAAATAGCCGTTGTTGATCCTAAAAACTTTAAAGAAATTACAACAATTGTCCAAACATAGATTTTAGAAGAATTATGTTATAAGTTAAGAAATAGATATTGTTTTAAATTAATAGTTTCAAAAGCATTTAATTTTTTTCATCATTAATTCTGAATAGATTAATTTTCATTATCAATGCCATCATCATTACCACAAACCTATTTAATTATACTTAGTAGCTTATTGTTCATTCTAGCAATTGTAGTAGGTCGTCAGGTTTTCAAAGTAAGAAGAAATGAAATCAAACTTTTAAAACTTGAGAAAGATGGATCAATTGATTCGAGCAATCCAGAAAATCTTTATGAGTTAGGTTCTGCGCAGTTAAATAAAAGGTTATATCCTCAAGCAACAAATACATTACAGAAAGCCTTAAAGCAAATTAAAGATGAGCCTGATGAAGCAAAAGCAATTATAGAAAATGCCTTAGGATTCTCGTTGGCAGCCCAAGATAATTTTGAAGCAGCAATCAAGCATTATCAAAATGCTATTAAAGTCAAAAGTAATTATCTTGTTGCAATGAATAATTTGGCATTCGCAAAACAAAAAATCTCTCAAGACGGTGAGGCACTTGCAATATATCAATCTGTCTTAGAAATCGATCCAAATAATAAAACCGCAAAAAGACAAGTTGAAAAAATTACAAGGCTTAAAAACAATAATTCTCAGAATATAGTGTATAAAAAAGGTTTCTAATTCAAGAGAAAATCAACTATAAAATCAATGAATAAAAGTTCTTCTTCGTTACAAATTGGGGGAAAATTTTTTCAAAGTAGGTTACTTACTGGAACAGGAAAGTATCAAAATATTCAAGAAATGAATGAAAGTATTGAAAGTTCAGAATGTCAAATAGTAACAGTAGCTGTTAGGAGAATCCAAGCATTAGAGAATTCGCATAAAGGACTTTTGGAAGCAATTAATTGGAAGAAAGTTTGGATGCTGCCTAATACTGCAGGCTGCAAAAACGCAGAAGAAGCAATACGCATAGCGAGAATGGGAAGAGAACTTGCAAAACTTTCAGGTCAACAAGACAACAATTTCATCAAACTTGAGGTAATTCCAGATCAAAAATATCTCCTGCCTGATCCATTTGGAACATTAGAAGCTGCTGAACAATTAATTAAAGAAGATTTTGTTGTCCTACCTTATATCAATGCAGATCCTTTATTAGCAAAAAGATTAGAAGAGATTGGCTGTGCATCAGTTATGCCCCTTGGATCTGCAATAGGATCAGCCCAAGGAATCCTTAATGAAAGCAATATTAAAATCATTATTGAAAACTCCAAAGTTCCTGTAATTGTAGATGCTGGAATTGGAGTTCCAAGTCATGCTGCTTATGCAATGGAAATAGGTGCTGATGCAGTCCTAATTAATAGTGCCATTGCTTTAGCTAAAGATCCAAAACTTATGGCAGAAGCAATGTCTAAAGGAGTTCAAGCAGGACGCTCAGCTTTCCTAGCTGGACGCTTAGAGAAACGCTCTAAAGCTTCTGCAAGTTCACCAATGGGTGGTATATCAAAACCTATATAAAGATAAAGAGAGTAACGGTAAGTAACAGAACGCGAAAGAAACCTGAGTAAGTTCATAGCCTCTTTCGATCAATATTGAAGAAATGACAGTAACTAACGAATCTGGAGGGAGATTAAATGCATTTCCAAATGAACCAGAAATTGACCTAATAGCTTCAGAAACTAGTATTTCCAATCAACTTAAATTTTTTGGGTTAATTGCTGGATTAGCATTAATTAGTATTATTGGTATTTATTTCATTATTTAATTGAGAGCTTCTTATAGTAGTTTTCCTATTATTGGGTCATTAGATCTTCACTACTGGAGTTTAGATTGAAAGTTTTTGTTCTTGGTGGTGACGGCTTCTGCGGTTGGCCTTGTTCAGTGAACTTGGCAGAGCACGGTCACGATGTTTTAATCGTTGACAATCTCAGTCGACGAAAAATAGATATTGATTTAGAAGTGGAGTCATTAACTCCAATCAGTAGTATTGGAGATCGTTTAAAAGCTTGGCAAGAAGTTGGTGGTCATCCTATACGTTTTAGTCAACTTGATATTGCCAGTGAGTACCAACGCTTACTAGATCTAATTATTGAAGAAAAGCCTGACGCAATTGTTCATTTTGCTGAACAACGTGCAGCTCCTTATTCAATGAAAAATAGTGCTACAAAGAGATACACCGTTGATAACAATGTAAATGGAACCCACAACCTATTAGCAGCAATAGTTGAATCAGGTTTAGATATCCATGTAGTTCATCTAGGAACAATGGGGGTTTATGGATATGGATCTCATCGGGGTGCAACGATCCCTGAGGGCTATTTAAAAGTCGAAGTCCCTCAACCAGATGGCACCCGATTTGAAGAGGAAATTCTTCATCCAGCCAGTCCAGGTAGTGTTTACCATATGACTAAGACCCTAGATCAGTTGCTTTTTCTTTATTACAACAAAAACGACCAAGTCAAAATTACTGATTTACATCAAGGGATTGTTTGGGGAACAAATACAGAAGCAACCTCTAAGGATCCCCGATTAACCAATAGATTCGACTATGACGGCGACTACGGTACTGTTTTAAATAGATTTCTTATGCAAGCTGCTATAAATTACCCTCTCACTGTTCATGGCACAGGGGGCCAGACAAGAGCTTTTATTCATATTCGTGATTCAGTCAAATGCGTTCAGTTAGCACTGGAGAATCCTCCCAAAGAAGGAGAAAGGGTCAAGATTTTCAACCAAATGACTGAGAGTCATCAAGTTGGTGAATTAGCAAAAAAAGTAGCGGCATTAACCGATGCTGAGGTCAATTATTTACCTAATCCACGCAATGAAGCTGTTGAAAATGACTTGATTGTCGATAATCGCTGCTTTATTGAATTAGGTTTGAAACCAACCACTTTGGATGATGGCCTTTTAACAGAGGTTGTAGAAGTAGCTAGACGTTGGTCGGACAGATGCGATCGCAAACGAATACCATGTATATCTGCATGGACTTCAACCCAAGCACAAGCAATAAAAAAGACGAAGTAAATTAATCAAGTGAAGATAGCTTTTTTTACAGAAACTTTTCTCCCGAAAGTAGATGGGATTGTTACGCGACTAACAAAAACTATTGAAAGTCTAATCACTGCAGGAGACGAAGTTATTATTTTTTGTCCGGAAGGTTGTCCAGAAGAATTCATGGGTGCCCAAGTGATTGGTGTACCAGCAATGCCCCTTCCTCTTTATCCAGAACTAAAACTGGGTCTTCCAGGTGCTGCGGTCTCAGATGCTCTGGAAATTTTCCAACCAGATCTCATTCATGTTGTAAACCCTGCCGTACTTGGTTTAGGAGGTATTTGGCTTGCAAAAACTAATGGAATTCCTTTAGTAGCTAGTTATCACACACATCTCCCTAAATACCTTGAACACTATGGAATGGGAATGTTAGAACCATTACTTTGGGAGCTTCTAAAAGCAGCTCATAATCAAGCATTGATAAACTTATGTACTTCAACAGCAATGGTCAAAGAGCTAAGTGAAAAAGGCATTCAAAATACAGAGTTATGGCAAAGAGGAGTTGACACAGATATTTTTCGTCCAGAACTAAGAAGCGAAAAAATGCGTAAAAAACTTCTAGGAAAATTTAGTGATACTGGAGAACTATTAATCTATGTCGGAAGATTATCTGCCGAAAAGCAAATTGAACGGATCAAACCTGTACTTGATGCTTTACCCAATGCAAGATTAGCCCTAGTAGGAGATGGACCTTATAGAAATCAACTGGAAAAAATCTTTGAAAATACATCAACCACCTTCGTAGGCTATTTATCAGGAAAAGAGCTTGCTAGTGCCTATGCCTCAGGAGATGCTTTTTTATTCCCATCAAGTACTGAAACCTTGGGATTAGTCCTTTTAGAAGCAATGGCAGCAGGCTGCCCTGTAGTCGGTGCGAATAAGGGAGGAATTCCTGACATCATTACAGATGGAACAAATGGATGTCTTTACGATCCTGATGGAAAAAATAACGGTACAGAAAGTCTTGTTGCAGCAACAAAAAAATTGTTAGGTAATCAAAATGAAAGACAGACCATGAGAGAATCTGCAAGATTAGAAGCTGAACGTTGGGGATGGCCTAGTGCTACTGATCAACTCAGAGGTTTTTATAAGAAAATTCTAAACAAAGAATCTAATCAAATTGCTGCTTAATTGTTAATTAAGCAGCATGCGGTGGTGGATTAGGTGAGCCACTAGTTTGAAAAGGTAAAACTAAAGTAGCCAGTCTTGGTGTGTGATGAGGTCTCTTACGTCTTGGCTCTCGAACTCCAAATGGAACTCTAACAACATTAGTACCATCAACTTGCAATAATTTTCCTTGGCTTAAAGTCGACTCAAGTATTCCAGAAAATGATGGCAAGTTCACATCATTTTTTGCTAAGTCTTTTACTCTTTGTTCTAAAGAAACATCTTTAACCAAGTTGCCCCCATGCAACGGTAAAACTGCTAAAGAGAAATTAATTTCTACTTGTTTGCAGCATTTAAAACCAATATTTTGGTTTTCGCTCAAAATTTAACTATTAAATTAGAAATTAGCTAGTGCTTTTGAAAAATTATTCTTCTGCAATTTCTTCAACTGTTCTACAAGAGCAGATTAAATTCCTATCTCCAAATGCATTATCTATTCTAGAAACCGAAGGCCAAAACTTATTTTTAAGCTGATCCTCTAATGGAAAGGCAGCTTGCTTACGAGAATAGGGTCTATCCCAATTCTCAGAAGTTACTATTGACATAGTATGTGGAGCTAAGCGTAAAGGATTATTAGAAACATCTGTCCGACCTGATTCAATTGCTTTAATTTCTGAATGAATAGAAATCATGGCTAAGCAAAAACGATTTATTTCCTCCAAGCTTTCACTTTCAGTAGGTTCAATCATCAAAGTACCAGCTACAGGCCAACTTATAGTTGGTGCATGGAAGCCATAATCCATAAGTCTTTTTGCAATATCATCCACTTCAATACCTGTCTTTTTTTTAATATCACGAAAATCTAAAATGCATTCATGAGCTACCTTGCCATTTGGCGCTTTAAATAAAACCTTGTAATAAGGTTCAAGGCGACTAGCAATAAAGTTTGCAGAAAGAATAGCTAAGGCACTTGCTTTTCTTAGTCCTTCTGCACCCATCATCCGGATATACATCCAACTAATTGGCAAAATACTTGCACTACCAAATGGAGCCGAAGAAATTGAACCAATTGCAGAGCTTTCTATTGAACAATCAATTTTTTTCGAAGGCAAAAAAGGTACTAAATGACTTGATACAGCTATAGGGCCAACTCCTGGCCCACCGCCACCATGTGGAATGCAAAATGTTTTATGTAAATTCAAATGACATACATCTGCTCCAAAAGCAGCTGGTCTACAAAGACCTACTTGAGCATTCAGATTCGCTCCATCTAAATAAACTTGCCCACCATGATTATGCACTTGTTCACAAATCTGCTTAATATTTGGTTCAAATACACCATGCGTAGATGGGTATGTAATCATCAAAGCTCCTAATTGAGAAGAATATTTTTCAACCTTCACCGAAAGATCCTGAAAATCAATATTTCCATACTGATCACATGCAACCGATACAACTCTAAAACCAGCCATAACAGCACTCGCAGGGTTTGTTCCATGCGCACTCTTAGGAATCAAGCAAACATTCCTATTACTCTGACCACAGGATTGATGCCATGCTCGAATTACAAGAAGGCCAGCAAACTCTCCTTGAGAGCCGGCATTAGGTTGCAGAGAAACTCCCTTAAAACCAGTTAAAGCACAGAGCCAATCTTCTAGTTGATTAGTTAAAGCAATATATCCTTGAGATTGCTGAGTAGGCACAAATGGATGAATTGAAGAAAATTCTTTCCAACTCACTGGAAGCAGTTGAGAAGTCGCGTTTAATTTCATTGTGCAACTTCCTAACGGAATCATTCCATTAATTAATGAAAAGTCTCGACTAGCTAATGTTTGAATATATCGTATTAATTCCATTTCGCTTCTATATTTTTTAAAAACTGGAGTGTTTAACCAAGGCTTATTTCTTAAAGGAACAGATCTCATTAAATCTTTAAGATTAAACTCTCTTTTTAGACTTTTATTAAATTTTTTTTCTTAATATCTGCAAGAATTTGACATACTTTATTTAGTTCATTCCTGGTAGTCAATTCATCAAAAGAAACTGCAAAGCCTTTAGCTTCTTTAATGGGGCTTCCAAAGGGAAGAATTCTAAAATTAAAACCATTTAATTGCGCAGACTGATGAATTTCTTCAGCTTCATCACAATAAATAGCGAGAGTGTCAAAACGAGACAAAGGTTCGACTATATAACCAAAATCTTTTAAAAATGCTTCTAATTCTGCTCTAAAAAAAACAATTCTCTTTGATATAGCTTCTAATCCATGAGGACCATGATATACAGCATAAAAAGAAGAAATAATAGCCAATAAAGCTTGCGCAGTACATATATTACTTGTAGCTTTATCTCTTCTTATATGTTGTTCCCGAGTTTGCAATGCAAGCCTTAAAGCTGGATTGCCTTCACAATCAACTGATTCTCCAACCAACCTCCCAGGTATTTGTCGTTTATATATCTCTTTAGTTGCAAAGAAAGCAGCATGAGGGCCACCAAAACCCAAAGGGATTCCCAGACGTTGTGAACTTCCAACTGCTATATCTGCTCCTAATTCAGCAATAGGTTGCATCAATACTTGAGCCAAAGGATCTATTGCTACTGTGACCAACGCATCAACAATATGAGACTTAGAAATTACTGGCGTAGGATCCCACATCTCTCCATGATTACCTGGTAACTGAAGAAATAATCCAAATACTTCTTCAGTAATTTCAACTTGTTTAGGATCAATTTCTTCTAAAACAATCCCTAAAGGCTCTGCACGGGTTTTAAGAACAGATAACGTCTGTGGAAACACTTCCTTGTCAACAAGAAATTTCTTTGCAGTAGATTTCTTTCTAACTGCAAAACTAAGACTCATTGCTTCAGCTGAAGCCGTACCTTCATCTAAAAGTGAGGCATTTGCTATTGGTAAACCAGTTAATTCACTAATTAAAGTCTGAAAATTAAAGAGAGCTTCTAATCTGCCTTGCGCAATTTCTGCTTGATATGGAGTATATGAGGTATACCAAGCAGGATTCTCAAAAACATGGCGCTGAATTACTGCAGGTGTTGCCGTTCCGTAATATCCCTGACCAATTAAAGACCTTTTAATTTGATTTTTTTCAGAAATTAATCGCAATTCTTCTAAAGCTTCTATTTCATTGCATTCTGGAAGCAAGGAATCTGGAGGATGAGAATCAAGAATTTCTGCAGGGACAACTGAAGAAATGAAATTATCTAAATCACTATGCCCCAAAGCATCTAATAGTTCTTTTTGTGCATTCTCATCAAGGCCAAGATGACGATCTGCAAACTTTTCAGTGAGAAATTCAACCAAAACCAAACGCTTTCCTAAGGAAAGCAAATAAATTTATTTGGGAATGCTATAACCTTTAAAGCTATTTTGAGAGAAGTCTCCAAACGAAAATTATTGAGAGGCAATCTTTAGCGAATATGAGTCCGAGGTCATCAAGTCATTCATTTGCTTTGGATCTGAAGGCTTAACTAACAATAACCAACCCTTACCATGGGGATCATTCTGCAACTCTTCAGGATTATCTAGAACAGTTTGATTGATTTCAACTACTTCGCCACTGATGGGAGCATTCATATCTTCAACAGCCTTTACTGATTCAACAGACCCAAAACTACTTCCTTGATTTACAGAAGATCCTACGTCAGGTAAATCTACAAATACTATGTCTCCTAATTGATCAACGGCAAAAGCGCTTATACCAATACGCACTAAATCTGCTTCCACAGATGCATACTCATGGCTATCAGCAAAACGGAAATTTCCTGGAAAATCAAAAGACATGAAAACTTAAAAAATGAACCACTAAATTAAATCTTAGGTAATTTTACAAAACCTTCCCTAGCCATTGCAATCACTGCATGTGTCAGTGCAATTTTAATATGTGATCTATGTATGCCTCCTTGAACATAAAGGTTGTAAGGAGACCTTAAAGGTGCATCAGCAGAAAATTCACTAGTGCTTCCATCAATAAATGTTCCTCCTGCCATAACCAAATCACTTTCATACCCTGGCATTGCAGAAGCAATAGGATTTAAAAAAGAACCAACTGGAGAAGACATTTGAAACGATTTACAGACGAGTTGAAGAAGATGAGAGTTTCCTAAACAAACGGTTTGAATAACATCACCTCGAAAAGCCCCAGGTAAGGGATTCACATCAAAACCTAATTCCTGAAAAACACCAGCAATAATATCTGCACCAATTAACGCTTCCGAAACCATTTGAGGAGAAAGAAATAAACCTTGCAAAACAAGCCTATTTAAATTAAATCCAGTACCAGCATCCATTCCTATTCCAGGTGCTGTTAATCTATGACATGCTTTTTCCACTAAATCAGCTCGACCAGCTATATATCCTCCAGCAGGAACAATCGTTCCTCCAGGGTTTTTAAGTAGAGAGCCTGCAATTAAATCAGCACCTACCTCATTAGGCTCCTTGTCTTCAACAAATTCTCCATAACAATTATCAACAAAACAAATACAATTAGATTTTTTTCTATGAATAAATCGACAAATATCATAAATATTATTTATAGATAAAGATCCTTTAGGTGAATAACCACAACTCCTCTGAATGAAAACCATTGATCTAGGAACATCCAATGATCTCTCTAAAATATGGTAATCAATTTTTCCATCTTTGAAAATAGATATTTCATCATAATTTATTCCAAAATCTATCAAAGATCCTTGATCTTTTCCTCTTAAACCTATTACTTCCTCAAGAGTATCATAGGGTCTTCCTGTAACTGATAATAAATTATCTCCAGGCCTTAAAACACCAAATAAAGCTGATGATATTGCGTGAGTTCCACTAACAAATTGCATCCGAACTGCAGCTTTTTCTGAACCAAATACATGTGCAAAGACTTTATCTATTAACTCCCTGCCTAAATCTCCATGTCCATATCCACTAACAGACGCAAAGTGTTGGGTTCCTAATCTTTCTCGAGAAAATGCCTTAAGAATCTTTTCCATTTTTCTAGATACATCATTAGTTCTTCTATTAGCTATTTCTTGAAAACGTTTTTCAACTTTAAAAACTAAGTTTAAAACTTGTTGATCAATCTCAGACATACTATAGAAGATTATTATTGAATAAAATTAGAGCTATATTGTTCAATACTTTGCTACAGTCTCTAATAATGAAACTCTAGATCTTAACTGATCTAAAAACATATCTACACTTTGAATATTCGAGGAAGAGATCTTTTGATGCGTAGCAAATAAATCTAACAACTCTCCATCTAATTCTTCAGCCGTATAATCCCTTAAACCTGCCATTACAGCTGCAAATCGGTCCCGTCTATCAGGCTTCTGGACAGGATAAGCTTCCATCACTTTTTCACGGCATTGTCTCCATGGTTGTCTATTGCACAAATAATCGGCCAAAACTGCACTAAGAGTTCCCGCTTCTTCTTCTTCAATAAACCAATCGAAAAAAGAAGGTAAAGGGCTCAATCCAATAAAAATTTCAAATAAATCCCCTGCAGAAAGTGGCTGCTGATCATCTCCAAGTAAAGGAATAGCTGAATCTAGAAGCACTCTTAACAACTCAGGATGATCAGGGATAAGACGATCCCTGATCTGATCAACACCCTGATAAAGAACATGATTAACTTGAGATAATGCTAGGAAAACCTCTGGTCCGGGGGATGAAAGCTTCCCATTACGAAGATTAGAAATTTGTGAATTATGAACTCTTCCTAAATCTAGAGACTCGGCAAGTGCTGGCAATACTTTATGAGACCAGCCATTACGCTCATGCCATACGTGAATGAGGTGGGCCATAGCTCGCCTACCCTTTGCTAATCGATCGCGAAAACCAATAATCACTTAATCATACAAAAGATCAATTGATGATCTGATACTGATCGTTATCAGCCACTATACGCTATTGTGAAATACTACAACGTGGTTTCCAGGGTGATTGAAGCAACGGCTCCGTTAAAAAGGCCAGTATCCGCAGATACAGCTCTTGCTGCGTCAGAAAAGTTACAAGTGAAAACAGAGAGAGAATTGAGATACCCGCAGAAATTCAAACGACGCTGGGGAACCGTAGGTTTCATGTTTGCAATTCACGCCTTAACAATATTTGCTCTACAGCCAAAATTCTGGAGTTTACAAAATTTTTCAGCTCTAGTAATTTTATATTGGGTAACAGCATGCTTAGGGGTAACTCTTGGATATCACAGACTCCTTTCACACAGAGCGTTCAAAGTACCTCATTGGTTAGAAAGATTTTTTGCAACTTGTGGTGCTTTAAGTTGCCAACATGGTCCAATTGACTGGGTAGGCCTTCATAGACATCATCACACATTTTCAGATACAGATGCTGACCATCACAACAGCAAAAAAGGGTTTTGGTGGAGCCATATGGGATGGATGTTTGAACCCATTCCAGCGTTAAGTACAGTGCCTAATTTCAGTGGTGATCTAATACGAGATCCCTATTATAGATTTTTAAACAAAAACTTTTTATTACTACAAATTCCATTGGGTGCATTACTTTTCTGGATTGGTGGATGGTCAATGGTTCTGTGGGGAATACCTCTAAGACTGGTTTGGGTGTATCACATCACATGGCTTGTAAATTCAGCAACTCATTGCTGGGGGAATGTTGCTTTTGAAAGTGGAGATCGATCAAAAAATAATTGGTGGGTAGCAGCACTCACTTTTGGAGAAGGCTGGCACAATAATCATCACGCTTATCCAAATTCTGCAAAACAGGGACTCTTTAAAGGCCAAATAGATCTGACATGGCAACACATACGATTTTTAAATGCTTTAGGCCTTGCTAAAAAAATTCGTCTGCCTATGAGGCCTTAAAATTAGGTTAAAATTATTAACTGAAATTCAACTTCGTTAATTCGATTCCATTTTCTAAAAAACAACGATGGCGAAAAGAGTAAAAGTGGTTCTAAAAGAAGATGTTCTTAGCCTTGGTAAGGATGGGGATGTTGTTGAAGTAGCGCCAGGCTACGCAAGAAACTTTCTTCTTTCCCACGGAAAAGCTTTAGCAGTAACTCCTGCAGTCTTAAAACAAGTAGAACATCGTTTAGCCAAAAAAGCTGAACATGAAGCTGCTCTTAAGCAACAAGCTATTGATTTTGAAACAGCACTAAAAACTATTGGAAGATTTAGCATCAAAAAACAAACTGGAGAAGATGGTGTCTTATTTGGCACAGTTACAAATGGTGATGTTGCCGAAGTCATACAAGTTGCAACTAAAAAAGAAATTGATCGTAGAAACATAATTGTTCCTGAGATTCATGGAACAGGAACTTATAAAGTGCAAGTGAAGCTTCATAGTGAAGTCACAGCTGAAATTAATCTCGAAGTAATTGGTAATTAAAATCACATGCAAAAACAGGCTTCCAAATCAATATGTTTTTGCTAATTACAATTTCTAATGGTTAATATTCCGTTCCCCAAAAAAGAAGAACAATCAAATAAGGAAGTCCTAGACACTAAACGATCGAAAAACTTACAACCTCGTAATTTTGATGGGCAGCAAGATTTAGTACCTCCCCAAAATATAGAAGCTGAAGAGGCAGTAATTGGTGGAATTTTGCTAGACCCTGATGCAATCAGTCGTATAGCAGATTTAGTACAACCAGAAGCTTTCTACTTAAACGCACATCGTCAAATTTATAGAACAGCTTTAATGTTACATAGCCAGGGAAAGCCAACAGATCTAACTTCAATGAGTGCTTGGCTCGCAGATACTGGCGAACTAGAAGGTATTGGAGGAAATAATCGTTTAGTGGAATTAGTGGAGAAAATTTCCTCTACTGCATCGATAGAACAAGTTGCAAAGTTAATTACGGATAAATTTCTGAGACGACAACTCATTCGTTCAGGGAATGAAGTTATCAAGCTTAGCTTTGATCAAAGTATGCCAATGGAAGAATTACTAGATAAAGCTGAACAAAAAATATTTTCGATTAGTCAGGAAAAGCCATCAAAAGGTCTGATCCCAACCTCAGAAATCCTAACCAGTACATTCAATGAAATAGAAAGTCGCTCGCTAGGTACAGCAGTAGCTGGTATTCCAGTTAATTTCTATGACCTTGATGCAATGACTCAAGGTTTGCAACGCAGCGACTTAATAATTGTTGCCGGAAGGCCAGCAATGGGTAAAACATCTATTGTTCTGAATCTTGCAAAAAATGTTGCTCAGCTTCATGATCTACCCGTTTGCGTGTTTAGTCTAGAGATGAGCAAAGAGCAACTAACTTATCGGCTTCTATCCATGGAAGTTGGTATTGAAAGTGGGAGACTTAGAACAGGACGCTTAAATCAAGATGAATGGCCTTTGTTAGGCCAGGGAATTAATACTCTTGGTCAACTACCAATGTTTATAGATGATAAACCAAATCTAGGCGTCCTAGAAATGCGATCACTTTGTAGACGTCTAATTGCAGAGCAGGGAAAAGACCTTGGGTTAATAGTTATCGACTACCTTCAACTAATGGAAGGCTCTACCCCTGATAACAGAGTACAAGAACTATCGAGAATTACCAGAGGTTTAAAAGCAATGGCCCGCGAACTAAAAGTGCCCGTTATAGCTCTTTCTCAATTAAGTCGAGGTGTAGAATCACGAACTAATAAAAGGCCAATGCTTAGTGATCTAAGGGAATCGGGTTCTATTGAACAAGATGCAGATCTAGTCTTAATGATTTATCGAGATGAGTACTACAATCCCGACACTCCAGACAGAGGAGTTACAGAAGTGATCGTTACAAAGCATAGAAATGGGCCTATAGGAACAGTTAAATTACTTTTTGAGCCTCAATTTACAAGGTTCAGAAACCTTGCAAACTAATAGATAAAGTCATTGCGATGGCAATGACCATAGTGAAATGAGTCATCTATACGAAAACAACGAAATATTTGATGTAATTGTTGTAGGAGGGGGTCATGCAGGTTGTGAAGCTGCTTTAACTACTGCAAAGTTAGGCCTTTCAACTGCGTTATTTACACTCAATTTAGATCGTATAGCCTGGCAACCATGTAATCCTGCAGTTGGTGGTCCAGCTAAAAGTCAATTAGTTCATGAAATAGATGCCCTTGGTGGAATTATTGGCCAATTAGCGGATATGACTGCAATACAAAAAAGAATTTTAAATTCTAGTAGAGGACCAGCTGTTTGGGCACTAAGAGCTCAAACAGATAAAAGAGAATATTCTCGCAAAATGCTTCAAATACTTCAAGAAACGCCTAATTTGACTCTTCGTGAAGCAATGGTCACAGATTTAGAAGTCGAAAATATTAGCCACCGCAAAGATCCTCTCAATACATATCAAGAAAAAATTGGGGAAATCAAAGGAATCAGAACTTATTTTGGTACTGTTTTTCTTGCTAAAGCCGTAATTTTAACTACTGGAACTTTTTTGCGTGGGAAAATTTGGATTGGAAGTCAATCAATGGATGCTGGCCGAGCAGGAGAACAACCTGCAACAGGTCTTACAGAAGCACTACAAAAACTTGGTTTTGAGACTGATCGTCTCAAAACAGGAACTCCTGCAAGAGTAGATCGAAGAAGTATTGATTTTCATTCTTTAGAAAAGCAAGTCAGCGATGCTTCAGATAGATATTTTTCTTTTGATCCAGAAGTATGGACTAGTGGAGAGCAAATGACTTGTTATATGACTCGTACAACAAAAGCTACTCATAAACTTATCAAAGATAATCTTCATCTCACACCAATCTATGGGGGCTTTATCAATAGCAAAGGACCAAGATATTGCCCTTCAATAGAAGATAAAATTGTCCGTTTTGCTGACAAAGAATCCCACCAAATTTTTCTTGAACCAGAAGGAAGAGATACGCCAGAGATATATGTACAAGGATTCTCGACAGGACTACCTGAAAATATTCAATTAAAATTACTAAGAACACTGCCTGGTCTACAAAATTGTGTAATGCTTCGGCCTGCTTATGCAGTTGAATATGACTATTTACCAGCTAACCAGCTTCTAGCGTCTTTAGAAACAAAAAAAATCAAAGGTTTATTTAGTGCAGGACAACTCAATGGCACAACAGGCTATGAAGAAGCCGCAGCTCAAGGGCTGGTTGCTGGAATAAATGCAGCAAGAGTTATTGAAAACAAAGATATGATTTATTTTTCAAGAGAAGAAAGCTACATTGGAACTATGATAGATGATCTTGTATCAAAAGATCTAAGAGAACCTTATAGAGTCTTAACAAGTAGAAGTGAGTATAGACTAGTTCTTAGAGGAGATAATGCTGATAGAAGACTTACACCATTAGGCTATAAAATAGGACTTATTGATGAGCGTAGATGGAAAATTTTTCAAGCAAAGCAACAATCAATTAGAGAAGAGATAAAAAGATTAGAACAAGAAAGAGTTAAAGAAAATGATCCACTAGCATTAACTTTAGAAAGAGAAAGTAAGGGTTCAATAAAAGGTTCTATAACACTGGCGAACCTCCTACGACGTCCAGGAATCCATATGTCTAATCTTATTCAACATCAACTAGTTAGCAATGGTTTGGCATTATCCGTAAAGGAAGGAGTAGAAATAGATATTAAATATAGTGGATATTTAGAACGTCAAAATCTTCAAATTGAACAAATTAAAAGGCAAAATAAAAGATTTCTTCCTAAGACATTAGAGTATTCAAAAATCAAAACTCTTTCTAAAGAAGCCCGCGAAAAACTAGATAAAGTACGACCAAAAACATTTGGAGAAGCAGCACAATTACCAGGAGTTAGTAAAGCTGATTTAACTGCATTACTTATTTGGCTAAAGATACAAAATCAAAAGGGTAATATAGGTTCAAAAAGGAAGACTTTAAATAAATCACTATCGGGAAAAGCTTCTCAATAAGTTCATCTTCAAATGTTATTACCATCTCCTAAACCAGTCTGGGAAGCCCTAACATCCTCAGTCTTATCTGGCCAAATTCCAATTCAACTACCAGGAGCCTGGCAATTAATGTTACTAGGCGATGGAAGTCCAACAAGGCATCTCAATTTGCTCACCGGTCATGAGGTAAAAATAAAGATTATTGCAATGGAATCAGAGCCAAAGCCCAATCAAAATGCACCATACGAAGTACAAGAGCTGAACCCTCCACTTTTAAGACGACAAGTTTGGCTAGAATGTGGATCAAAAACTCTTGCATGGGCTGAAAGTTGGTGGAATCAGTCAGAAGCAGAGCATCATCTAAAAAATAAAAACCAACCAATATGGCAAAGTCTCACACAAGGTCGTTCAGAATTATTTCGTGAAGTGGATGGGCTCTCTTTAGTGCAAGCAAAATGGCTAGAAACTAAATTCCAAAAAGAAGGTCCTTTTTGGAGTAGACATTATAGATTTTTCCGGCATGAAAAAGAATTAACTGTTATAAGAGAAGTTTTCAACCCAGAACTGGAGATTTGGCTTGGCGACTCACATCGACATCAACTAAAAACTATTCAATAATTGTTTCTTCTTCGACTAGATCGAGGCAATCGACGCAGATTTTCAGCATTTTCACTTAATGAAATAGATTTAGATTCTTTCAAATCTACATCTTTAGAATTATCTCTTTCCCATCTATCTACTTTAAAAGAAGATTCTTCAGGCCATTTGTCCTCGAGAGTACTTTCCTCATCAGCTGAAGCAGATGAGGAAAGTACTTTCTGTACTCTCAAAGAAATAGCTGTTAAAGGTCTTTTTTTAATGGGGAATGTCTCTTGAATATCACTCAACGATTTTACAGGTTCAGACCAATCTTCTTCTTCTTCCAAAAACCAATCTATTTTCTCTCCTACCCAACGTCCCATATCATTAAGGCCTAAACGGTTATCTTTTTTTCTTAAACCTGGTCTATTTCCAGCCACCCCATCAACAACTTGCCTTCCAGTTTCAACCCATTGGTCCATTCGGCGTTCCAGTGAATCCTTATATCTCTGAGGCCGTTGATTTAAAAAACGATTTCTTTTCATATAATCAAATTTATAGGATGAGTGGAAAATCAAAACTAATTTTAGAAAAGGCTTAAAACAATCCCAAAAAGATCATTTTTCAATGTTCATAACGCAATGGCTCAAAATGAAGGACACAACTTGCATGCCACTTGCCCCCATGAAAAGTCTCGCAACAATGTCTGCAAGCAACGCCTTTCACTCTTCGTTTATAGGGAGATTTTAATCCGCAAGAAGGACAAATGGCCCACCACTTAGGCAATTTAATAGGTACAGGGTATTTATGTCGGACAGTTACTTGAAAACGATTCTGAGAAGAATTAATAGTTTTCATGCGTGCGAAAAAATTAGGTCCATGTCCCTCAGGAACTTTTAATACAAGATCAATCCAAGCATGAATCATTTCATGACAAAGAGTGCTTTCTACTGCACTTTCTGGAAGGTTTTCCAGCACTGGGCTAGACAAAACAATTTCACAAACTTTTTGTCCTCCCAACCTTTTACTATGACGATAGAAACCAGCAGTATTTCGTAATCTGCCATCACTCCATCTCACCGAAACAAGGGGCTTAGTACCTTTAACTAATAAACCATCAAAAAATTGGCGATTAAAACGATGAAATATTGGTAAAAGAGGAATAAGAGGCATGAATTTATTTAAGGCAAATACCGCACCCAACCCATAACATTCTGTCTACAAAGTAGTGACTGTAAAATACTCTTATTCCTAAAGTTAGAAAAACTAACTCTTTCAATTAACAACACTGAAACAATGGATGGGGCACTAGTCAAAGCAATCGGCATCAAAACACTGCTTTATGGAAGTGGTGCCTTGCTTCTTTTTTGGACTTTCAACGCAATAAAATTGGTCATTGGAGCACGAGGCATCAATCCTCTAGTTAAGCAATTCTTTGATCAAATAGCTTCTGGAAGAATTGATGGTGCATACAGACTCACCACAAAAACATATAAACAACATGTCAACCGTCAAGATTTCCTAAAGTTTTTAACAGGACTACAACTCAACAAATACACAAATCTAAAATCAGGACGACCTAAGATCGAGAATGATCAGATCAAACTGACTTTAAATCTTAAATCAGCGGATAAAAAGACTGAACTACCTTTAGATTTTACTTTTGTCAAAATTGACAAAGAGTGGAAAATCAATCGAATAATAAAAGCAAACCGCTAAAAAAGAACAAAAGCTCCTCCTAAAAATCCGTGCCAACACCTTCTAGGAATCAGGCTGATCGTATTTCTGAGCTTAGAAATCTCCTGAACAAAGCTAATCATGCATATTACATACTGGATACTCCCTTAATAGAAGATGCTGTATTTGATCGTCTTTACAGAGAACTTTTAGAACTAGAAAAACAAAATCCTTCTTTAATTACTTTAGACAGCCCCTCTCAAAGGCTAGGAGGAAGGCCATCCAAAGGCTTCCAAAGCGTTAAACATCGTATTCCATTACAGAGTTTAGACAATGCTTTTAATATTACTGAACTGAATGATTGGTATTCAAGAATTGATAAATTACACGCCAATAATTCCCAACTAGTTTGTGAACTCAAAATAGACGGAAATGCAGTTGCACTTAGCTATATAAATGGTTTTTTGCAAACCGGAGCAACTAGAGGGGATGGAACTGAAGGAGAAGAAATCACGCCCAATGTTAAAACCATTGCATCGATACCGCTATCACTTCACCTCAAAAACCCCCCACCTTGGCTTGAAGTTAGAGGAGAAGCATTTATACCAAACTCAACTTTTCAGCAAATCAATGCATTAAGGCTAAAAGAAGGTAAACAGATTTTTGCAAACCCTAGAAATGCTTGTTCTGGAACACTCAGACAATTAGATCCTCGAGTAGTAGCAGCCAGACGTCTGGACTTTTTTGCCTACACAATTCATCTTCCAGAAGATTGGGAACCAGAAGAAACTGAACCAAGCAAACCAAAAGGACAATGGGAAGCTTTGCAATGGCTAAAGACCGCAGGGTTCAAAGTGAATCCAAATACTCAACTAATGAATGATATAAAAGCAGTAACTGCCTTTTGCAGTGAATGGGAATCAAATCGACACAATATGCCTTATGCGACAGATGGAGTTGTTGTTAAAATCGAAAATTTTAAAATACAAAATTATGTAGGCACAACAAATAAGGCACCTAGATGGGCCATTGCCTTGAAATATCCTGCGGAAGAAGCCCCGACCATACTAAAAAAATTAACTTTTCAAGTAGGTAGAACAGGTGCAATAACACCAGTAGCAGAATTTAAACCAATTTCTCTTGCTGGAACTTTAGTCAGTAGAGCAACATTACATAATGCTAAAAGAATTGCTGACCTTGATATTCATTCAGGAGACACAATTGTAATACGTAAGGCTGGGGAAATTATTCCAGAAGTAGTTCGTGTTATAAAGGATCTCAGGCCAGAAGAAACAAACAAATTATTTTTACCTGAAAACTGTCCAGAATGTAATTCAAAACTTATACAAGAAGCCACAGAAGCTATCACAAAATGTACTAATCATCATTGTCCAGCTATTTTGCGTGGAGCTTTACGTCATTGGGTGAGCAAAGGAGCAATGAATATAGATGGATTTGGATCAAAACTCATAGAGCAATTAGTTAAAAAAAATCTAGTTAAATCAATTGCCGACCTTTATAAGTTGAACAAGAAATCAATCACAAATCTAGAGAGAATGGGTGAAAAATCCGGAGAGAAACTTTTAATTGCAATTAAAAATTCAAAAAATCAACCTTGGCATAAACAACTGTATGCTCTTGGGATTTTGCATATAGGTGAAGCTAATGCCAAAGCTATTGCAAAAGTCTTCCCTAGTGCTTCTAAACTTGATTTCTCTTTAAAAAATTCTCCTGAATCAATATCCAAAATTTTTGGTATTGGCGAAGAAATTCTAGACTCATTACAAAATTGGTTTAATACTGCAAGCAACCAACAGCTAATTATCAATCTACAAAAAGAAGGTATTTCCTTTGCAAGTAATCAGCAAGAAGACTCTCTAGAAATTAATCAAGTCACGAGAATATCGGGTGACATGATTGTTATCACAGGTACTTTAGAATCTTTGAGTAGGGAACAAGCAAAAGATATGATTGAAAGTGCTGGTGGCAAAGTCACCAACTCAGTTAGCTCCAAAACAACCTTCCTAGTTGCCGGAAAAAAATCTGGCAGTAAATATAAAAAAGCTCAAGAACTAGGTGTAAAAATAATTAACGAGAAAGAGCTAATGAATCTTTTAAAATCATGACTGAGCCAAAGATCTACAATTTAATTAAAACTGAATGTGGAAGAGCCAAATTTCACGAACTTGCCTCAAGGAAAAGTTTGATTTCTAGAATTAGACTCATTTGGTTTATATTAATAGCAATAATTAGAGATT
>QCKH01000006.1 GCA_003215475.1 Prochlorococcus sp. AG-409-L21 | reverse complement strand
CTCATAGAAATAGTTAAATGCTCAGTAAAATCAAAAGCAGGTGTAGTAGAAAAAGATGAAAAAGAAACTGGTATACGAGCAACCCTTAATTATGGGCATACATTTGGTCATGTTATTGAAACTCTTTCTGGCTATGGAAAATGGTTACACGGAGAAGCTGTTTCAATTGGCATGGTAGCAGCTGGACAATTATCAATTCAGGAGGGCCTATGGAGTGAAGCAGAAGCCGACAGACAAAAACAACTACTTAGTAAAGCTGAATTGCCAATAAAATGGCCAAAATTGGATCATCAAGGTGTACTTAGAACTTTAAAAGGAGATAAGAAAGTTAAGCATGGTAATATCCGATTTGTTCTTGCAACTGGTATTAGTAAAGTAAAAATATTTGATAATATTACTGATGATAAACTAATAAAGTTATTAACCTTTTTTGATAGAAACTAGTCATGGTCGTCAAGCAAGAATTTAGGCATCTTTGTATTTTCATTATTGAAAGACACTCCTTTCTCAAATAAAAGCCACCTAAAAGAACCTAAACCAGATGGTTCTACTAGTCTTAGTAAATTCTCTCTACTTTTTAGTATAAACTCTATTTCGGAATTAGATAATTGCTGAAGTTCAACAAGTTTTTTTGATAATCCTAAACTTAATAACGCTAGGCCTTGTTTCCTATCTCCTCGAAACATCCAACCGCTTCTTTCTGCTGCGAATAGAAGAGATTCTATACATAAATGTGAGGTAATATCATGAAAACCAGCCTTATATAAAATATTATCTAGTCCTTTTTGATCACTAAAAGCTATTATTGTACCATTATTCCTACTAGGATGATAATAACTTACAGCCTTAAGTGCATAATCAATTACCAGGAGTTTACCTTCAATTAAGCATGAATAGGTCTTATCAAACCAATGAGGTATTGATGTATGCCATTCTGTATTCCAACCATCAAAAGAACTATTTGGAGGGATATCTATATTAAATCTATCCATAAACAATTGAATAGAAGACTTTATATTTTCAGGTAAAGGTGAAACGTTAAAATTGATATAATTAATACTATGTTTAGTTGATAGTTTTACTGTTTGTAGAAATAAGTTATTTTTTTTTAAAACAATTCTATCTACAGGTAATGCATCTAGTATCTCATGAGCTATCATTATACCTATTAAAGGCCTCTTAGTTAATTCAATTAATGAAGTCCATCTAATATTTGCTTCACTTAATCCAGATAGTTTCTTTTTCTGCTTTCTCTTCATTCCTTCATTGATTTCAATTAGTACAAATTCAACAATTGATATTAGTTCTGGTGCATGATTTATTAAAGCCTCTATTAAATAGAATGAAAGATCACCCTCGCCAGGACCTATGTCAATTATTGATATAAGAGATCCAGTATTTTTTTCGGAAAGATAAACTACCCATTCAACAATTTGTGTCGATAATAAATCACAAAACTCCGGGCCAAGTGAGGGTGAAGTCACAAAATCACCTTTAGTCCCAATAGAGAGTTCCCCAGATGCGTAAGCACCATTAACAGGGTCATTTAGTGCTAAATCCATAAACCTGGAGAATGGGACCTCACCCCCTGCTTCTTTAAGATGCAAAGCTAGCCAGTTGGGACAATATTCGAATGAACGTTTCATCAGGATATATAGTCGTTACTAAAAATTAAATGCGCTTAAAACACATAACTATTCTAAAAAGCATTGTTATGGTCCTCATAACGTGTTTAACACTATCACTCCCTGCATTTGCTATTGAGAATTCAGATTTATTACCTGACCATCCCACACCGATAATTGATTTAGCAAAGTCGTTGAGTGATACCCAAAGAAATGATCTTAAGAAATCAATTGAAGAATACGAACAACAATCTGGTTGGAAAATAAGGGTGCTAACTCAATATGAACAAACACCAGGGATTGCAGTTAAGAAATTCTGGAATCTTGATGAAACCAGCCTTGTATTAATAGCTGATCCACGTGGAGGTAATCTCTTGAATTTCAATGTAGGTGAAGCCTACTTTGCGCTCCTGCCCAGAATTTTTTGGGTCGAACTTCAAACAAGATATGGAAATCAATTTTATGTAAGAGATAATGGTGAAGATGGAGCAATTCTTAATTCAATAGCCTCTATAGAATATTGCTTAAATAAAGGAGGATGTGATGTAGTACCAGGTTTACCTAGAGAACAATGGATATGGACATTTTTCACATCAATTCTTGGTGGCCTAATTGCAGGAATAGCTGCCGTTCCTAGAAACAATGAAAATGTTATAGCATGGCGATGGCTACTTCTTATGTCACCTTTATGGTTAATGTTATTTGGAGTATTTGGCATAGCACCTGTAATAAGTAGGACCAGCGAATTATTGCCATTAGCAAGAAACTTTGTATCCTTTATTTCGTGTGCTCTCCTTGCTTATCTTTTTACGCAAAAAGTAGTTTACAATAAACAATCATAATAAAGAATAAGCTAGAGTTAGATACATTTTTGTATCAATATTTGGAAGGAATTCTTTTTAATCTAAATGCCCTGAACTATATAGTGATTCTTTATAAATAATCGACCCACATTTATCGTACCAACGATGTGAAACATTATCCAATTTACCATCTAGAAATTCCACCCAAGAGAAATGAATTAGAAATTTTCCATTAGAATCTAAAAACTTTCTTGGTACACATGCTGCATTCAAATAAGAAATGCCAGTTGATTTGTCTCTGACAAAGGTTTCACGGAATCCATCTCCTCTTTTCAACTTGTGATGCATATGCCCAAAAACAACTAAGTCAATATGTCTATTTTTTTCTATTTGACGAATTGAAATCTCTAGGTCCTTATCGCCCCAGTCACACGAGGGGGGCTTCCAATCTCGCCCACAAATACTAGCTGCATTAGAGCCAAGCCCAGAGGGTCCAGAATGGGCAAGAATAATTAAAAGGTTTCCTTTATGAGCATCCTTGGCCGAATTGACGATACGTTTAACAGATTCTTCTATAGGGACTGGACCGTAAACTGACTTCATTTGATTTGACAGATAAAACCCTCCGCCAGCGCTGCATGGTCTTCCCCCGACAATAGAAATCTTAGGTTGGCTCCAATTTAAAACCTTCCAAGAACAATCGTTACTTCCGAGAAGACTTATTTGAGCTTCTAATTGTGTCCCATAAATATCCACCCCTCGATCATGATTCCCAAGTATTACAGCGATTGGAAAGGGCAATGATTTTATTGATTTGATTAGCTTCAAATCACCATCACCAAGATCTCCAACAAACAAAATCGCATCAGGTTCTAGTGCTATCAAAAGCTCCCGATCTTCCTTATCCCATGAACCATGAAGATCACCAGCAATGGCAATACGAATTTTTGACAGAATAAAAAGGTAGCTAACCTCTATACTGCCTCAAATCGCATAAAAGAAACTGCTAAAAGGTCAATCCACCTATCAGACGGTTTTACCGAATCCTTCGAATAAGGATGAACTCAAAAAGCAAGTTCAAAAGCTTTCTGAGGAGAAAAATGCTGTAATTCTTGCGCACTACTACCAGGATGATTTAATTCAAGATATCGCTCATTTCATTGGAGATTCCTTAGAGCTGTCACGCAAAGCCTCGGAGACTGAAGCAGATGTAATAGTTTTCTGTGGTGTTCATTTCATGGCAGAAACAGCAAAGATACTATGTCCAGACAAAAAAGTATTAATACCAGACTTAAACGCAGGGTGTTCTTTAGCGGACGAATGTCCTGAAGATGATTTCAAAAGATTTATAAACCAAAATCCAGATCATTACGTAATCAGCTATATAAATTGCTCTGCAGCAGTAAAAGCCCAAAGTGATCTTATATGCACTAGTAGTAATGCAGTAGACCTAGTAAAACAAATACCAAAAAATGTTCCTATTATATTTGCACCAGATAAAAATCTAGGCCGATGGGTTGAAAAGGAAAGTGGCAGATCAATGAAATTGTGGCCTGGATCATGTTCAGTACATGAAACTTTTAGTGAAGAAGCGGTTATTAAAATGAAAATAAAATATCCAGAGTCTGAAATAATAGCCCACCCAGAATGTACTGAAGTTTTACTAAATCATGCTGATTTTATTGGGTCTACTAGTAAACTACTAAATCATGTCCAAAGGTCATCTGCAAGAGAATTTATCGTATTAACTGAGCCCGGAATAATTCATCAAATGGAATTAATAGAACCAAGTAAAGATTATTTTGATGTTCCTGGAATTGATGGATGTAGTTGCAACGAATGTCCTTATATGCGACTTAATACAATAGAAAAGGTAATTTGCTCATTAGAAAGCTTATCTCCTGAATTAGAATTAGAAAAAGAAATAAGCCTTAAAGCGTTAAAACCTATTCAGAGAATGCTAGAAATGAGTAAATAAATAATATAGCTATTTTAAAGCAAATCTTAAATTGCTTTTAGTTGGATTATACGATTTGTACTGATCGTTTTTGATGAGGTTACGCAATAGTGAGTTCTCTGCAATTACATATTGGCTATCTAGTTTTGTTCCTAAATCATTACTAGTAAGTTTTTTATTATTCTTTAGTTTTACTAAAGCCTCAATATCTGGGTTAATTCCATTCTTATGAATATCAGTTCCATTTGGAGTCAGATATTTGGCGACAGTTACAGTAAGGCCGGATCCATCAGCTAGCGGTCTTACAGACTGAACTAAACCTTTACCAAAGGTTTTCTTGCCAACCAAAATGCCCCTATTATTGTCTTGTATCGCTCCAGATAATATTTCACTTGCACTTGCTGAACCTTCATTAACTAAAACAGCTAACGGCTTTTTAGTTAACGCATTTCCCCTTGCTCTCCTTATGTCGGTTATTCCCTCTTTAGTTTTAGTGCTAACAATTATTCCTTTATCTAACAATTGACGAGATATATCTATACTTGCCTCGAGAAGACCACCAGGATTACCTCTTAAATCTATGATATAGGCATCGGGAGACTTCTTCTCTATGGAAACTATTGTATTACGCATTTCTTTGGCTGCATTAGCACTAAATTGTTTTAATCGTATATAAGCAATCTTCTTACCTTCTTTAGCCAGATTAATGCGAGAAGTAACTGAGCTAATCTTTATTCTATCTCTTTCAATTGAATAGTTAATTAAATTACCATTTCTCAATATCCCGATATTAACCAAAGATCCTTTTTCCCCTCTAATTAACTTAACTACATTATTAATACTCATTCCTTTTGTAAGTTTTCCGTCAATTGATTTAATAATATCTTTAGCCTTAAGACCTGCTTTAAATGCTGGTGTTCCCTCAATAGGAGAAATCACAATAACTTCCTTCAATTGCTCATCAATTGATATTTGAATCCCAATACCAGTTAATTCTCCTGATGTATCGATTCTCATTTCTTTAAACTCCTTCGGGTCTAGAAATCTAGTGTAAGGATCATTTAAAGAGTCAAGCATTCCCCTGATTGCTTGATAAGAATGATCAAAGTCGTCATATGATCTTGAAAGTAATTTTTTTCTAACATCAATCCAATTCTTCCTATTAAAGTTACCATTAGAATCCATATAATCCCTATAAATAATTTGCCAAACCTGATCTAATACTTCCTTAGGACTATCTTGAATAAGAGAAGGAATATTACGAGCTATAGAATTTGTGGGTACTGATAAAACAAAAACAAAAGCAAATGGGCTAATAATTTTATTTATTAGCTGAAAGCTTAATCTCATTCTTAATTGTTCAATATTTAATGAAATTTTATTCATTTATAAGATTTAAAGTTCTGAAAATTTAGGATTCTGGGTCAACCCATTTCCCATCGTCTTTAATTAAATCAACTAAAGCCTTAACTCCTTGATCTTCTGGAACTTTTTTTATTTCATCTCTACCTCGATATAAAGCTATTATACCTTTGCCTTTTCCTACATATCCATAATCAGCATCTGCCATTTCTCCAGGACCATTAACTATGCATCCCATAACAGCAATATCTAAGCCAGTTAAATGAGACGTAGCATCTCTAACTTTAGAGACGACTTCTTCTAAATTAAACAGGGTTCTTCCACAACTTGGACAACTTATATATTCAACCATTGTTTTTCTTAAGCCAACAGTTTGTAGTATTGAATAAGCTACTGGTATTTCTTTTTCAGGCGCTTCTGTCAAGGAGACTCTAATAGTATCTCCAATCCCTTCAGACAAAAGAGTCCCAATGCCTACAGTACTTTTAATGCGTCCATAATCTCCATCCCCTGCTTCAGTTACACCTAAATGCAAGGGATAATTGAATCCTTCCTTATCCATAGTATCTGCCATTAGCCTATAAGCTGCCAACATAACTGGAGGCCTTGAGGCCTTCATTGAAACAACAATATTATGAAAATCCAAAGAATCGCATATACGAATAAATTCCATTGCTGACTCAACCATGCCCAGTGGGGTATCTCCATATTGAAAAAGCATTCTTTCTGCTAACGAACCATGATTTACGCCAATTCTTAAAGCCTTATTTTGCTTTTTGAGACTATTTACAATTGGCTCAAAATTAAGAACGATTTTTCTCTTTATCGTTTCAATCTCTTCTGGAGAGAACTCATTCCTATTGGGATCTGGAGTAGAAAAAACAAATAAGCCAGGATTTATTCGGACTTTATCTACATGCTTTGAGACCTCTAATGCAATTTTCATGCCGTTATGATGAACATCAGCAACTAAGGGGACAGGCTTATAGGTCTTCTTTAGCATCGCCTTAATTTCACCCACTGCAATTGCATGAGATAGTGAAGGCACTGTCAACCGAACGATCTCACATCCGACTTCATGTAATCTTCTAATGGCGGCTGTTGAGCCTTCAATGTCAAGGGTATCTTCGTTAATCATTGATTGAACACTGACTGGGTATTCACTCCCTATCCCTATATCACCAACCATTACGGAGCGGGTCTTCCTTCGCTCAATATGAGTGCTGTAGCGTCTTTCAAGAAGTTCGTTACTTAAAAGGTTTGAGTTCTTTTGAGTTGTCATGATCTACTCGTCAAAGGAGTTGCTTTAGATAAGCTTTTAGTGGTGGAATCAAGTTCTAAAAATTTCTCTTTAACTTGATACAAATCTAATAAAGTCAATTGATATGGTCTTCCCAGAGACCGAGATGGATTTCTTAATAAATAAGAAGGGTGAAAAATAGGCATCATATTGATACCATTCCAATTTTGCCATGTCCCTCTTTTTTCTGAGATTTTATATTTAATACCAAGTATTGCACGTAAAGCCGTTGAACCTAATAGGACGATGATCAGGGGATCAATAACTTTGATTTGTTGGAACAACCAAGGAATATGTAATAGGATTTCAGATTTTGTAGGAGTCCTATTATTAGGCGGCCGAGATTTAACCAAGTTTGTTATATAAACTTCCTTCTCAACATCAATACCAACTTCCATCAAAAGACTGTCTAACAATTTGCCTGATCTTCCTACAAAAGGTACTCCCATTGTCTCTTCTGAAGCTCCAGGAGCTTCACCAATAAGCATTATCTTTGCTAAAGGATTCCCTCGACTTACCACTAGAGGGCTAGTAAACGCTGAAGAAGTGCATTCAATAGAAGAATTTTGTTGATCTGAATTCAATCTAAGAAAAGCTCTGCTTTATTAAGGTTATGGCTTGATACTATTTAAATGGATAAGTGGAACAAAGAGTAAGAACCTATTCCCTTCAAAATCTGATAGCCAGGCCTCTGCTCCAAATGACTCAAGAAATGGGCCATTTAATAAAGTCGCACCTAATGAAATTGCATAATCTATCCAATCCTGAATCACTGATGAAGGACTTGTAGATGAGGGCTTTTCAAAACAAAAAGACAATGTTGGATTCTCATTGCGATGTGATAATGGTTTAGAAGAGGGCTTAAAAATCCTTATAGACAAAGATTTCTCGGCAATAATAGAAAAATCATTATTAGAAAATCCCTTAGAATAATTAGCTTCTATTAACAATGAGTAGAACTTTGCGAGTTTAAGTGGCTCTGATGAAGAAATTAAAATACTTGCTTGAGCAAAATCCATAAGAGATTTTATATTACTTATATACCTTATAAAATCATTCACAAAGGCCTTATGAAATGGGAATGAATCTCACAAAATTGAAGTCAAAAGAATGAAAAATTACGATGTAATTTCTAAAAGAGCACTTGGCTTAAAGCCATCTTTGACATTAGAAATCAGCGCTTTGGCCCAATCGTTGAAAAAAGAAGGCAAGAATATTTGCAGCCTTAGTGCAGGAGAACCTGATTATGATACGCCTGACTTCATTATAGAAGCAACACAGAAAGCACTTAAGGATGGATTCACTCGGTATGGACCAGCTGCTGGAGATTCAGAATTAAGAGAAGCTATTGCCAATAAATTTTCAAATATAAATAAAATACCAACCAGACTCGAAAACATTTTAATTACTAATGGAGGTAAGCAAGCTATCTTTAATCTCTTTCAAACAATATTGAATCCTGGGGATGAAGTCTTAATTCCTTCCCCATATTGGTTAAGTTATCCTGAAATAACAAGATTTGCAGAAGCAATCCCTATCCCTATTGAATCATCACCTGTTAATGGATTTATAATAGATATAGAGAAATTGGAAAAATATATAACAAAAAAGACCAAGCTAATAATTTTGAATTCACCATGTAATCCAACAGGACGAATATTAACAATCAGAGAATTGGAAGGAATTGCTAAATTACTGCGTAAATATCCAAACATATCAATATTGAGTGATGAAATCTATGAATTCTTAATATCTGAAGATGCATGTCATGTAAGTATTGCCTCAGTAGCACCAGACTTGATCGATAGAGTTTATATAGTAAATGGTTTTGCTAAGTCATGGGCAATGACAGGATGGAGAGTAGGATATCTACGAGCATCAAATAGTGTTATTAAAAAGTGTGTGGCACTACAAAGCCAAAGTACTAGCAATGTATGTAGTTTTGTTCAACGTGGAGCACTTGTAGCTATTCAAAAGGAGCCATCAGGTATAAAATACATGATAAAAAGTTATAATCAAAGAAGAAAATATTTAACTAAATGTATAAATAATATAGAAGGTCTAAACCTTGTACCACAAGATGGTGCATTCTATGTGTTCCCAAAATTAGATAGTAATCTAGGCGCATCATTAAATTTTTGCAAAAAATTGTTGGAGGAAGAAGGTTTAGCCTTAGTTCCAGGAATAGCATTTGGAGATGACAGTTGTATAAGAATTTCATGTTCTGTCTCAGAAGAAATCATTAATGATGGACTTACTCGTTTACAAAGTGCTATTGACAAGATAAATTAATATTTGTTATCCCTGCAAAACCATTAATGTTATATAGAAGACAAAATACTTATAAAATATATCAAATTATAATTGTTATTTTAGGTCTAATATTGACTAGTCCTTTTGCAAAAATATGTGTTGCCAAAGAAAAATTGATTATAAGTGCTATTCCAGACCAAAACCCAGAAAAACTTAATCGTCTGTATTCAACACTAGCTGACGAGTTAAGTAACAATCTTCAAATCAAAGTAATATATAAGCCAGTCATAAACTATCAGGCAGCTGTTAGTGCCTTCAGAACAGGTAGCCTTGATTTGGTATGGTTTGGAGGCCTTACTGGAGTACAAGCTAGGATTCAAAGACCTGGTTCTATAGTTATAGCGCAAAGGGATATAGATTCAAAATTTCATAGCATTTTTATAGCTAATCATAAGAGTGGGATCAAACCAATATCAAATTTGAATGGGCTGAAAGTTCTTAAAGGGAAACGCTTTACATTTGGATCAGAAAGCTCAACATCAGGAAGACTAATGCCTCAGCATTACTTAACTAAAGCCAAGCTAAAATTGTCAGATTTTAAAGGCGGAGTGGCAGGATTTAGTGGAAGTCATGACGCAACAATAGCGTTAGTTAAAAGTGGCTCATATGACTCAGGTGTACTAAATGAACAGGTTTGGGAGGAGCGACTCGCACAAGGAAGAGTTGATCTTAAGAAAGTTTATCCAATCTGGAGAACTCCTCCTTATGTTGATTATCACTGGTTGGCACAACCCAATCTTGATAAACATTTAGGGAAGGGTTTTACAAGAAAATTAACTAATACATTTCTAAGTTATGACAAAAGCAATCCTAGACAAAAAATTATACTAGAACTTTTTGGTGCTCGTAGTTTTGTTAAGGCATATGCCTACCAATATGAAGCTATAGAGGATATTGGACGAAAACTTGGGAAAATAAGATGAATTCTTTAATTGAACTGAATAATGTCTCTCTTTACAACAAATCTGGAATTAGGCTCAAAGGGATAAATATTTCAATTAATTGTGGTGAAAAAATTGCGTTAATAGGTAGTAGTGGGGCTGGTAAGACAACCTTATTGAAATTAGCAAATGGGACTATATTTCCAACCCATGGAGAAGTTAGATTTAATGGATTATCTATATCGAAATTAACTCACAAGCAGAGATTAAAAATAGGTACACTATGGCAGGACCTCAGACTTATAGAAGAACTTTCAGTTTGTCAAAATATAAATGCTGGGGCTCTTGGTAGGCATAATGTGACTTGGTCTATAGCTAATCTTATTACAGGAATAAATATAAATGAATGTTCAAAATATTTACGCGCAGCGAACTTACCAGTTAGCTTTTTAGGAAGAAATATTAGGGATCTATCTTCCGGTCAAAAACAACGGGTAGCTATATCAAGACTTCTAATTCAAAGACCTGAAATCATACTAGCTGATGAACCGCTTTCTAATCTTGATCAATTTCTAGCAAATAAAATATTAAATACGTTATTATCAGTAAATACAGATTCAACAATTAATACGGCAAAGACCTGCATCATTAGTGTTCATCAATTAGATGTACTGCAAAACTTTACTCGTGTAATTGGGATAAGATCTGGGCAAGTAGTCATTGATTGTGACACCACTGATTTAAAAGACATTGATCTTAGAAATTTATATAACTAGTTAAATTGACAAGGCTACATATAACAACGCCAATAATTGCCATTATTCCATCAATAATGATCATTCCAGTCATGGCAGTAATTATTGGAAATTTACACCTTGGTGGTCTCAACACCTTGTTCAGATTTTTTATATCATCATTTACCCCATCTTTAAATAGTCAGGTATTGCAAAGTGCCTGGAATGGACTGCAGGTAACATTTGGGTTTGCAATTCTTGCGTGGTCATTGAGCCTGTTTCTAGGTGTTCTACTTGGATTGCTAGGCTCTTATAATTTGTGTAGCTTTTTCAACATATCACCTGTTATAGCAACTGTTATTAGGCGTACCCTTACTGTTCCAAGAGCAATACATGAGGTTTTATGGGGCTTGCTAATTCTTCAAATATGCGGTCTATCACCCTGGATAGCACTAGTTGCTATGACTATTCCATATACAGCCCACATGGCAAGAGTTTTTTCTGAACAAATAGACAATATTAGTTTAAAAGAATTAATCGCAATTAAACTGACTGGTTCGAGAAACCTAGAATCACTAATAACAGCAATTACCCCAAAAATAATACCTATAATAGCAACTTTTGGGTTTTATCGACTTGAATGTGCAGTAAGAGGAGCAACACTTTTGGGAATTTTTGGGTTAGGTGGAATAGGCACTGAATTGCAATTAAGCCTAATGTCATTACAGTTTAATCAGATGTGGACTTCATTATGGATGTTATTTATATCACTATTTTTGCTTGAGAAGGCTATAGAATGGATTCAGCAACCAAAATTCTATATAAATAATACTGGTGTATATACAATCACATTTATCTCTAGTTTGATTTTTTCAATTTTGATAAGTCTACTATTACTCAATTACTTAGGCATCAATTTTTTTGAAGGGCTTCATTTTACCCCTATTCACCCCCCTAACTTCTATAGATTTATCGAGGCATTTAAAAGTTTAAACTGGGTACAATTAATTTTAGATACTTTAATACTTACCTTTGTTGCTTCTTGCATAGCAATCGGATTACCACCTCTAATATTTATGAATGTCCACAGCAATATCGGTCAAGGGATAGTTTCTATAATCTTGATATTACTTAGATTGATGCCTGCTCCTTTAGTAATCATATTGCTATTATTATCAACTACCCCAAGCACCTCTGTTGTTGCCTTAGCATTAGGCTTACAAAATCTAGGAGTTTTAGGACGCATTTTAAGAGACAATATTAACAAACAAGGAGATCAACTATTTAATAGTGTATTGTCAACGGGAGCAACAAATAGCAATGCATGGCTTTATGGAAGGTTCATTCAAGAAAGTATAAGTTACCTCTCTTACTCAATATATAGAACGGACATAATTTTAAGAGAAACTATAGTCGTAGGAGCTGTTGGGGGTGTAGGCTTAGGATGGCAACTGCAAGAGTCACTAAGTTCCTTTGCATGGGAGGAAGTTATCCTTATATCAATAGTATTTGTATGCATAACTTTAATTGGGGAGTCAATTAATGAGCAAATGCAAAAAGCCCTCCTAGGAATAAAAAGAACAAACCAATTTTCTATGCTTAAAATATAACAATTATGAAAAGTACTCCTAAGAAATTGATAGTCATTGGAGATAGTTCTGTCTATGGATGGGGCGATATAGAAGGTGGTGGTTGGTGTGGAAGACTACGTCGCCAATGGATGAGTTCACCTAACAACCCAATCCTCTATCCTCTAGGGATAAGAGGTGATGGCCTTGAACGAGTCTCGCAAAGATGGCATCAAGAATGGGAATGTCGTGGGGAACTAAGAAGAAGTGTTCCAAATGGACTTATACTCGCTGTAGGCATTAATGATACAGCGCGCGTAGGAAGAGTTGATGGCCGTCCTCAACTTTCAACAGATGCTTTTAAATTTGGGTTAGAAGGACTCCTTAAGAAAATCAAAAAGGAAACCTTTGTCATGGTAATGGGGTTAACACCCGTCAAAGAAACTCAAATGCCATTTGCTGAATGTCTTTGGTATTCAAACAAGGCTTGCTCAATCTATGAAAGGCTTATCGAAGAGTGTTGCTTGGAATTTGATATCCCCTTTTTGCCAACTTATCAAGAAATGAAAAAAGAAGAAAATTGGGAAGACTTTATATTGAACGATGGCATACATTTAAATTCAAAAGGACACATATGGATTTACAAAAAAGTTTGTCACTGGTCTGCTCTTAGTCAATGGTCGCATAGCTAAAATCAGAATATAACCGATTAGATAGTGCTCCAATATAAAATAGGCGGCATAAGTTTCATAGCATCAAAGCCAACGATATTGATAAAATAGCGGCAAAACTAGTTTGAATAAAATTAACGACTTCATTGGTTAAACATGGAATACGGTGTTGAAAGAGTGCTCCAAAGAAACTTTCCATTAAAGTAGCTATAAAGCTGCTTATTACCACGATTAATAATAATTCTAATGAAGGTATAAAATAGAAAGCAAACATAACTACAGCCATTAGCGAACTCCCAAGAAAACTTGCTAAAGTCCCTTCTATACTTATAGCTCCATCTGTGCCTGAAGGGACAGGCTTAAATGTTGTAATTAAATAAGTTTTCTTTCCCCATCGTTTTCCAATCTCACTACCAAATGTATCTGCCAATTTTGCTGAGAAGCTTGAAGCAAAGCCTAAAAAGATGAAGGGTTGTCCAAAATCACCGAACAAATTATAGATAATTGCCAAAATTGCTCCTGTAGCAGCCGATCCCCAAACATTTTCAGGGCCACGTCTCCCGTCTCGTCCTTCTGCAATACCTCTAGCCTTCTTGTATTTAAAGCCGACTTTTGTCACTAAGGAGCCAAACACCAAATAAATAGAAACAACGAACCAGCCTGGCCAACCTAGACATGCTAAAAGTATTGTTCCTAGAATTCCAGAATGAATCCAACCTGACTTTGTAAGTAGCGGATAACGCTGAACTATGGCGATAAGAATGAAATTTAAAAAGAATGACAAAAGCCATTCATTTTGAACAGACAGCAAATTCATAAAAATATAAAATAGTTGATTGTTGGATTACTAGCAAATAAACATTAAAGGATACTTAAATTAGTTGGTTTTTCCATGAGAGCATAATTTGAGTTGCCACGATAGCGGCCGTAGGTGTTTTAAGTATAGTTTTACCAAACTCAACGTCGATGCAGTTCATATCTGTAGCAAGTTCTAGTTCTTCAGGAGTCCATCCGCCCTCAGGTCCAACAACAGTCCATAATTTAATTAGATTTGTAGGAATATTTTTTAATAGACTTTCAAAAGAAATTGCATGAGAAGTTCTAGTAACACCTATCGCATAAAAAGAGTCTTTATTTTGCCTTTTAACAAATTCTGAGAACGAGAGCATCCCCAGTAACTCTGGCTTCCATAGTCTTTCGGATTGCTCCACAGACTCATTAAGAATTTGATTCCATCGATTGAATCGGTGATCCTTTATAGAACTAACTAAGGACCGGTTTGAATGAAGAGGCTGAAGAATATCTATTCCAATTTCACAACTCATTCTTAAAATATCATCAAAACCCTTTTTGGGAACGACAACAGCAAGGCAGATCAAACGTTTTGGTTTATCATCTACTATTTGGGGTTCGCTCAAAGGGGAGTTAAGATTAATTAAATATTTTTTTTCGTAAGTTGCTGTCCAAAGCTGACCTCCTCCATTAACAATCTGTAGTTGATCACCATGGGATAGCCTAAGTACATGCGCTAAATAATGATTTTCTTTATTTGTTAACTTGAGTTGATAATGATCTGTTACCGATCGTTCTAAGCGAGTTTGCTCAATAAGTAATCTTCTCAATTCAGCCATACAAGTCTAATTGGATGGGAAAATTGCATCCGGATGATCTTCGACTATCCAATCATCATTCACTCCACCAATCACTAATTCCTTAAGATGTATAGCATCACCATCGATTTGGTTGATTGTATTTATCAGCACATCGAGAGCAATAGCATCTGATGTTCCTAAATCTACCCAACATCGTGCCCAATCATTTTGATATTCTAATTGACCTAGATTATGCATTAAAGCAGGTAGATTGGATGATTCCTCTTCGCTGCTATAAGTCATCCAACTTAAATCAGCCCCAGCTTGATGTGCCTGTAAATTGCCAGCATTAAACCCACCTAATCTTCCGATGACATACCAACTATCAAAAATCCCATCAATATAATTTTTAACTCCGGAGTTAGGAACCTCTGCAAAATGAAGCCAGATCCAACAATTAAAGGGATCTACTTCTCGAAAACGAACATCCATAATTTATTAACATATTTATGATTTTAGAATATAATTATAGTTGAAAATTTTTAGCGAAATTATAAAAAAAGCAACTACCCTATTTTTATTTATAGGCATTTGACCTGAAATGCTTACGTTAACAGGAGTTTATTATCACCCCGCAACCTCTGAGAGGGCTGTACTTAAAGATGTATCCTTAGAAGTCAACAAAGGAACTCCATCGATCATCTCTGGTCCTAGTGGCAGCGGGAAAACAAGTCTAATAGAAGTTATTAGTGGATTAGCCTCACCTAATAAAGGCAAAATCAGTTGGATAAATAAAAGACTAAATGAAAGGCAAAGAAAATCTATTTGTGGTGTTGTTTTTCAATTCCCAGAACGGCATTTTCTTGGTCTAACTGTATTGCAAGAACTTGTAATTGGGCATCGCCGTCTATCAGAAGAAGTCAGGTCATCAGTACTAAATAAAGTAGGCCTAAGTGGTATTGATCTAAAAGAGCTTCCAGAAAATTTAAGTGGAGGTCAACAACGGAGACTAGCTATAGCAGTTCAATTAATAAGGTCACCAAAAATACTGTTACTTGATGAGCCAACTGCAGGTTTAGATTGGTCAGTTCGTGATGAAATTCTCGAATTAGTCAAGCAAATTTCAAAAGACCAAATTCTAATAATCGTTACACATGAACCTGATCTTTTTTCCTCACTAAATACTAGTAGGCATAAATTGGCTAACGGGATTTTAACTTAAACATTATTCTCAAATCTATGACAGATCAACTTGTTAGAGCAACTGCTGGGGATGGAGCAATAAAACTAGTAGCAGTAATCACAACAGAAACAACAAAAGAAGCTAGACGAAGGCACTCGCTTTCTTATTTATCAACTGTAATTCTTGGAAGAGCAATGAGTACTGGTCTATTACTAGCTAGTTCCATGAAAATAAATCAAGGAAGAGTGACTGTAAAATTTCAATCTGACGGGCCATTAAAAGGGCTTTATATAGATGCAGGTAAAGATGGGACCGTAAGAGGATATGTTGGCAATCCAGAATTAGAACTCGATCTAATAAAAGAAAATGGAGCAAAACCATACTTTGACTTCAAGTCGGCTGTTGGTAAGGGTTATCTTCACGTTTCTAGAGATAATGGAACAGGTCAACCGTTTACTAGCACAGTAGAATTAGTAGAAGGAGGAGTAGGTGAGGACATAGCTTCTTATTTACTACATTCAGAACAAACTGAATCAGCTGTATTTGTAGGTGAGAAAATTGAGAATAGTGAAATTATATGTTCAGGCGCCTTAATAGCTCAAATAATGCCAAAGGTATCTGAAAATAAAGAACTGCTATACCAACTCGAAGATCAATGCAAGAATATTTCTCATTTTAGTGACAAGCTTTTTCAATGTAAAGATAAGCCTACTGACTTATTTAAAGAATTATTCCCACTACTAAAAATAAAAGTAATTAGGCAGCCTAATAATTTCCAGAAAATATCCTTCAAGTGTCGATGCTCAAAAGAACGTAGCATGTCAGCCTTAAAATTATTAGGTAAAGCAGAGCTTATACAGATCTTAGAAGAAGAAAAAAAATCAGAACTAACATGTAAATTCTGTAGTTCAGTCTATATAATCAACGAAACTGAATTAAGTGAACTTATAAGGAGTATGTGAAAATAACAAATAAACTAGGATAATAACAATGATGCAATCCAAAGTAAGATAATTGCTGGAAGTGCCTCTAACTTATTTATTGAAATTGATTGGCCATGATGAGGAATCGAGCCAAGGTTATTAACAATTAAGCCACCAAGGATATAACCAGTAGCCAAGAAGACTACGCTCCAACCTAAAGACTGAAGTGCCCTCCTGCCGCGTTTGATTTGACTAATAAAAACACCCAAAGTAGAAAGGGAGAGAATTAATTGAATATTTGCATCTGGCGCTACTAATAACAAAACAATAGCCAAAATACCAAATGCAATTCGTATAGTTAGGCCATCTCCCTCAGGTAAAATAAAATTTGATTTAGAAAAAGAATCACCATTTTTGGAAGTTGATGAAAGGGTATTGCCAAATCTTGTTAGAAGAGCTTTGCCGAAACCAATTTGATCATTATTATTTCCATATTCCTCCTTCTGAGAAGCACTAAAAGCATCATTACTTACTTTGCCTGATCGCCTTGCCTTAAGACTATCCATTAGCAATGAATCATACGAAGACTCAATCTTGGCTTTTAATATAAGATCATCTCCTGCTTCAGAAAGTTTTTTGTCTCTAGCTTGCTGAACCTGCTCAAAAGTAGCATTAGAATCTATACCAAGCTGTGAATAAGCTTCCTGTGGGTTATCTTGGTTTCCAGAACCTGAATTTGACACGTTTGAGAATTCATGGTTTTCAATGAGCGTAAAGGTAAAAGACCTTATTGGTAAAGATATTGATATTTAAAGAGTTATAGGGTTTACACCACTAACTACAGGAGCGACACTTGTAAGTTCAAGTGATGGATGATCTTGTTCGAGTTGAGTTAAATTCCATTGATTCTTAAAAAGCAATACTGGTCTTTGCCATGAATCCTGAACTGTTTTGCAATTAAAAATTCTTCCAATATCATCTAATGAAGACCAACCTCCTTTAACCCAACGAGCCACTTGGAATCCCATTGCCTCAACTTTAGTTTCTACTGAATACTCATTCTCCAAGCGGTGCTGAACAACCTCAAGCTGTAATTGTCCTACAGCAGCTAAAATTGGATCTCTTTTGCTTTGATCAGTATCATAAAGTACTTGAACTGCTCCTTCCTCTCTCAATTCATTTACTCCCTTCCTGAAATTCTTAAATGCTGAAGGGTTTGGATTTCGCAACCAACAAAAAATTTCTGGACTAAAGCAAGGAATTCCTTCATATTCAACTTTCTTCCCTGTATAAAGAGTATCCCCTATCGCAAACATACCTGGATTATTGAGTCCAATCACATCACCAGGATAAGCATCTTCAACAACAGCCCTATCCTGGGCAAAAATTTTCTGAGGACGGGATAATCTAATACTTTTCCCAGTTCGAGCATGGTTCACAGTCATATCTTTTTGGAATCTCCCACTACATACTCGAACAAAAGCAACACGATCTCTATGTCTTGGATCCATATTTGCTTGTAATTTAAAAACAAAACCTGTGAAGGTTTCTCTAAGAGGGTCTATTGGACCTTCATTTGTATTTCTAGCAACAGGACCCTGAGCTAAATGCAAAAAGCTATCTAAAAAAGGTCTTACTCCAAAATTGGTCATTGCAGAGCCAAAGTAAACCGGAGTTAACTCACCTTGCCGAATGAGATCGATATCCATAGCACATCCAGCTACCTCCAATAGTTCAAGTTCCTCTAATGCCTTATCTAAAAGTTCTTTTTCAACTAAATCGTTAATAGACGGGTCTGTTATTTTTAATCGACTTTCTATTGACTGTTTTCCTCTTGCAGCCTTTTTAAATAAAACAACTTCTTTAGAATCTCGTTCAATAACTCCTCGAAACATATCTCCACTGCCTATAGGCCAATTGACTGGGTATGTCGATAAATTTAATTCAGACTCTATTTCATCAAGGAGGGATATAGGTTCTTGCCCTGGTCTATCCATCTTATTAATAAAAGTAAAAATAGGTATCTTTCTTAGCTTACAAACTTCAAAAAGCTTCCTTGTTTGAGGCTCTAAGCCCTTCGCTGCATCTTCTAGCATTACTGCATTATCGGCTGCTGCCAAAGTTCTATAAGTATCTTCAGAAAAGTCTTGATGCCCTGGTGTATCAAGTAAATTAATGGTGATATTGTCGTAGTCAAATTGCAGAACTGTAGATGTTATTGAAATGCCTCTCTGCTTCTCTAACTCCATCCAATCTGAAGTAACTTTTCGTTGTTCACCTCTTGCCTTGACGGCTCCTGCTTGTTGAATTGCGCCTCCATATAAAAGAAGCTTTTCTGTAAGAGTTGTCTTGCCAGCATCTGGATGAGAAATAATTGCAAAATTTCTGCGTCGTTCAACTGCGCTCAGCAATTGCTTATGAGAAAGTACACCTTCAGAAATATCAGGTAGAATATCCTTTAAATTTTCTGGATTGATTTCAGCCATATTCTATTAAGAAGGCTCAGATTTCAAATGATCTAAACGTAAGATAAAAGTTCCTCGACGGAAGCGAACCCGAGCCATGTCCTTAGGAAGCAAAGCAACAATCTCTCCTAATTCCTCTACTGAAACAAGGTCAGGGGGTCTCAACATTGGCATTGGATCACTTGTTTTCAAATATGGTTGAGAAACCTTTAAATAAACTTTTTCTCCTATAGTCATGTCCATAAAAAGTTTGCACATCAAAGAATCATATCTTTGATATTAGTTGAAATAGCATAAGCTATTAAAACCTCAACTAGTACTTATTCTTCTTAATCTCAAAAGAATTCCTTAACCATCTTAAGAAGCCTGTAAATGAGCTTGGCAACATTAAGTAGATTGAGTTCAGCACTGGCTGGCTTGTTTCTAATCCTTATAGCTGGAATGATTCCATCAGCCCTAATTGTTCCTGGGGTGAATCTATCAATAACTACATTTTCTTTTCCAAGCTCTTGGCAAGTACCAAGTTTATTATTATGTGGCTTAATTCTAGGTCCTCGTTCATCTCTAATTGCAACAGTTGCATATCTTTCCATAGGTCTTTTCTTCTTTCCTGTTTTTCACGGCGGTGGAAGTATTGGATATATTGCAACTCCTGACTTTGGTTACTTAATTGGGTTTTGTCCAGCTGTGTGGGTAGTTGGCAGAATTACAAAGAAAAGTAAAACAAACTCGATCAAAAAATTATTTTTATCTGCTGTATCAGGATTGACAGTAATACACTTTATAGGAATAATAAATATAATTATTGGTTCCTTATTAGCCAGATGGGATCAACCTCTATTAGAATTAGTTGTAACTTATAGTTTATTAAAACTACCTTTCCACGTATTACTTTGTACTCCCACTGCACTTATAGCGAAAATGACTAGAAAAATTCTTCTTATTGAATAAGGCAAGATGTATTTAAAGAGACCCTTAGTATTAATAATTACAATTTTTATTGTTATACTAGATCAATTTTCCAAACAAATTATTCATTCAAGTTCAGATTATCTCAAATTTGACTACCTGAATAATCTTGTTGAGATCAATGTTGTCAAGAACACTGGAGCAGCTTTCAGCTTCCTAAGTGACTACACATTCCTCCTATCATTCATAAGCCTCATAGTTGCAATAATTCTGACAATAATTATTGCAAGAAGACCTTATTTCAATTTCAATAGGGGAATGGGCTTGTCATTATTGCTTGCTGGCACCATTGGCAATGGACTAGATAGATGGAGGCTTGGATACGTAATCGACTTTATCCAAATTGTTCCTTTTAACTTTCCTGTCTTTAATATTGCTGACATATCAATTAATATAGCTATTATATTTATCATTTTTGATAATATAAAACCCCCAGATAAATCAAAGGACATAATGCCTAGATCAATTTTCAGAAATCAAAGGAATTAACTATGATAAACAAGAGAAAATTTATAAGACTCTTTATTCTTCTTATAATAATTATTTTCTCACTGAGTGTATTAAGAGCCATTTTAAGTCTAATAAATTTCAATAGCATATTTATAGCTACATTCTTAGTTATGATCTTCTCTAATAAGAAAGCTTGGCTGATTTTAAAGAAGCTATTAAAAAAGGCTAAATATCTTTTAAAAAAGAACTATTATATATACAATACCCCAACCAGCAGAAATGAAGCCGCCTTACAAAGCCTAAAAAGTATAGATCAAATAACTATGCTAATTCAAGATAAAATAGAGGCTGAAAGTATCAGGCAAGAAAGCAAACGTGTTCAGAGAGAATTGTTAAGAGGTGATCTTGTTGTTGTGTTTTTTGGCAGTGGCTCTAGTGGGAAAACATCATTAGTGCGAGCACTGCTAAACAAAATTGTTGGAAATGTAGCTCCAAGGATGGGCTCAACTAAGGAAACACAGACTTATCGTCTCCAGCTTAAAAATTTAAAGCGAGGAATTAAAATTATTGACACCCCAGGTATTTTGGAAGGAGGTATAGAAGGACGTAACAGAGAGAAGGAAGCTCTTATAAAAGCAACTACTGCAGACTTAATCGTTTTTGTTGTAGATAATGATTTAAGAGAGTATGAAATGAGACTTATTTCACACCTTTCAAATGTTGGAAAGAAACTATTTATTGCTTTAAACAAATGCGATTTGCTAGGAGAAAGAGAAGAAGAAAGGTTACTTACTATATTAAGACGCCATTGTATAGACTTAGTTGAGCCTGATAATGTAATTGCTACTGTTGCATCGCCTCAGACTATACCTATTGTTGGTAGTCGACCTATTCAACCAAGACCTGAAATAAATCAATTCATCAAACGTCTAGCGATAGTCCTCCATCAAGAAGGGGAAGAATTAATTGCTGATAATATTTTACTTCAATGCCAAAACCTTGGAGAATCTGGAAAAAAACTTTTAAATAGACAAAGGTTAATTGAATCTCAAAGGTGTGTTGAAAAATATTTGTGGATTAGCAGTGGGGTTGTTCTTCTAACCCCTCTTCCAGGTGTAGATTTGTTAGGGGCAGCAGTTGTTAATGGCAGAATGGTTATGGATATTTCAAGAATTTTTGGGGTGGAGTTAACAAAAAAGAGAGGATCTGATCTTGCTAAGTCAGTCGGTCAAACAATTGCAGGCATGGGAATAGTGAAGGGCGGTGTTTCTATAATTAGTAATTCTCTAAGTCTCCACTTGCCTACCTACTTAATAGGTAAGTCAATTCAAGGAATTACTGCTGCGTGGTTAACAAAACTAGCGGGTGAAAGTTTTATTACCTATTTTCAGCAGGATCAAGAGTGGGGGGATGGAGGGATTCAGGAGGTTGTTCAAAGGCATTACAATCTAAATAGTAGGGGAAATAAACTAAAAAGCTTTTTAAATACAGCTGTAAATAGAGTTGTTGATCCTGTAAAGAAATCTAAAACAAAGCAGTTACCACCAAACCTAACGCCTCAAGGGGAGGAGGAGCCATAGGTCCACGAGCATCAAGGATGGTTATTAACACTAAATATATAATTCCAATAGCAATTGAAAATACTCCTGTAATTATTGCTATTAGTCTTCCACTCGAATTTTCATTAGTCATAGAGTTTAGATTGATTGGTTTAGTATTTGAGCCAATTCTTCAATATGCCTCATTTTAGTATGTGGGTTACCCATTACAGCCTTTAGATAACTGCGTCCTTTATATTGTGGACTTGAAAGCATAAATCTCTTTCTAAATAATAGTTTTTTGGTTGTATCAGACCAACTAGCAGTTAGATGTTCTTTTTGATTTTTTGGTGTAACAGCTATTAAATGCAATGGTCCCGTTATCACATTCAATTTTGTAATGTCTAATTGTGCATGAAAATAAGACCTGCGATTTAACGTTTCATCTAATAAACGTTGGATCCCATTCTCTCCCAGTTGTCTTATTCCCAACCATAATTTGATAATTTCAGCTGATCTAGTTCCTTGCAAGCCAATTTCTCCTCCTTGGAAGTCGTTCCCTATTGAAGGTTCAATGTAAGGAAATCCAGTAGAGAAGCAGGAATAAAGATTAGCTTTATTAGCTACTAGTAGTAAAGATGAAGTCTTTGAAATACCAAGGACTTTTTGAGGATTCACTGTAACCGAATCAGCTTTTTCTATTCCTTTAACTAAACCTGAGGTTGAATCTGATAAAGCAAATACTCCACCAATCGCAGCATCAACATGAAGCCATAAGCCTTCATCTGAACAAAACTCAGAAATATTTTCTATGGGATCAATAGCTCCTCTAATAGTTGTTCCTGCAGTAGCTATAACAGCAACACATTTTTTTCCTTCGAATTTCTTTTTATAAATCTCTTGTTTTAAAGCCTCAAGAGGGATCCTTCCATCCTCATCGGTAGAAAGTCTGCAAAGAGCTTCTGGAGGAAGACCCATGACAGAAATAGCTCTAGCTATAGAAACGTGTGCCTCATCACTTGCGATAACAAATGCATTAGAATCATAGGAGAGGTGTGCCTTAAACCTTGCGACCAACAGTCCCATAAGATTAGCTAAGCTACCCCCACTGACTGATATTCCACCAGCAGTTTCAGGTAGGCCTAATTTATCAGCAAACCATTTAGAAAGATTCCTCTCTAATTTTGTGATGCTTGGAGACAACTCCTCTGCCAATAAATTGTTATTTAAACCTGCTGAGATAAGTTCACCAACTATTGATGCAGTTAAAGGAGGAGGGTCTAAATGAGCAAGCGCACCAGGATGAGAAGGTTGATAAGAACCAGCCATAAGTAATTCCAGATCTTCCAACAATCTTGTTGTTGAAGCCCCTTCTGACGTAGGCTCGACTTCTGGCAAATTACAAACTGAAGGTAATGGAGCTCTTTCATTCGTTGTTGCCAACCAATTGCATAGCTTGCTAGAAGCATCTACAAGAAAAGCTTCAAATTTAGGATCTGCTCGATCAGGAGATACAAAAAATTCCAATGGATGTTCCCTTCAAATATTCAATCAAAGAAGTTTTAGAAAAGACAACTTTTATTATGTTCGAATCTGAAAGTTTGTTCTTATAAAAATGCGATTACCAAAACCTATAAAACTTAACGATAGTAAAATATTTAGGTGGATGATGATTCTTTTTGAAAGAGCAAAAGAAATCGGGGAAGAAGGAGAAGTACCTATCGCAGCGATCATTCTGGATGATCAAGGTCGATGTATAGGTCATGGCAGAAATCAACGAAATAAACAATCTGACCCGCTTGGGCACGCAGAGTTAATTGCACTAAGACAAGCAGCCTGGATAAAAGGGGACTGGAGATTTAATGAATGCACAATGATCGTTACTCTTGAACCCTGTCAAATGTGTGCTGGGGCTCTTATTCAAGCAAGGATGGGAAAAGTAATTTTTGGTGCAGATGATAAGAAAAGAGGAGGGTTTGGAGGTGCAATTAATCTATCAACTCATGAAAGTGCTCACCATAAGATGATTGTGAGAGGAGGAGTTTTGAGAGAACAATCAAAAAAACAACTGGAGAATTGGTTTATTGAGAAAAGACAACAAAAATTATGATTTGAATTTAGATAATTCTGAATCAAAAAGATTTAAGACCTTATCTACATTTTCCTTTTTAGAATTGAAACCCATTAAACCAATGCGCCATACTTTTCCAGCCAAATCTCCTAAGCCACCGCCGATCTCAACTCCATGATTATTTAATAGGTGAAGTGCGAATTTTTTGCCATCTATACCCTCAGGGATTTTTACAGTTGTCAAAGTAGCTAGTCGGATATCTTTTTCAACATGAAGTGATAAACCTAGACTTTCTAATCCTTTCCAAAGTTGTTCTGCATTAACCTTATGTCTATTCCATGTATTTTCTAAGCCCTCTTCTACAATTAACCTAAGTGCTTCTCTTATTCCGAAATTCATATTAACTGGTGCCGTATGGTGGTAAACCCTGTCACTACCCCAATATTTATTTAATAATGAAACATCTAAATACCAATTCGGTACACTTCCAATGCGCTTAGAAAGTTTTTCTTCAGCTCTATCATTCATAGTAAAAGGTCCTAATCCAGGAGGGCAACTTAAACCTTTTTGACTACAGCTATAAGCTAGATCTACCTTCCATTCATCTAAAAACAATGGCACACTTCCTAGTGATGTAACAGTGTCAAGAATCAAAAGGCAATTATATTTTCTACAAAGATCACCTATGCCAATCATTGGCTGACAGACGCCTGTAGAAGTCTCAGCATGGACAAGAGCTAGAACAGATGGGCGGAATTTAATTAAAGACTCTTCAATCTCTTCGAGGGAGAAAACCTCACCCCAACTCTTGTTAATAGTACGAACATTTGCTCTATATCTTGAGGCCATATCCACTAGTCGGTTACCAAAATATCCTTTAACAGCAACTAAAACCGTCTCTCCTGGCTCAACAACGTTTGCAAGAGTTGCTTCCATTGCGGCACTTCCTGTGCCACTCATAGGAAGGGTTAAACGGTTAGAAGTTTGCCATACTTCTCTCAGAAGGCCCTGAACTTCTGCCATAAGTTCTATATAAAATGGGTCCAAATGACCAACAGGCTGATTTGATAAAGCCTCAAGAACTAATGGGTGAGAATTAGATGGACCAGGACCAAGCAAAAGTCTCTGTGGCACAGAGAGAGGAGAGATTGTTGTGCCAGAAGTATTTAACATTGAGGAGCTAACTTTTGTTGTCACCAAGACCTGTAAATCATTACATAACCATGAGCCTAAACACCTAAAGGTGATCTCGTGAAATTAATTTTAGGTATTGCAATGCTGACAAGTAACCAAAATTCACTAGAAAATCTCATAAGTGACCGAATTAACAGTGGAAAACTATGCTTATATGAAAGCAAAGAGTAGAAAAAGTACTCTTTGATACAAAATATGTTTGCTGAGCTAATTAATTTTGTTCTAACTCTAAAAGAAGTTCATGGGTAAGTCCCCTAACGATGTCCTCAGACAAATTAAGGACGAAGGCATAGAACTAATTGATCTGAAATTTACTGATATTCATGGTAAATGGCAGCATTTGACTGTGACATCTGACATGATTGATGCAGATTCATTCACAGAAGGATTAGCTTTTGATGGATCCTCGATTCGAGGTTGGAAGGCGATAAATGAATCAGACATGTCAATGGTTCCAGATTCCAAAACTGCTTGGATAGATCCTTTTTATGCTCATAAGACCTTAAGTCTAATATGCTCAATTCAAGAACCAAGGAGTGGTGAACCATACTCAAGGTGTCCTAGATCTCTAGCACAAAAAGCTTTAGCTTATTTGTCCACAACTGGACTTGCAGATGAGGCCTTTTTTGGACCGGAGCCCGAATTTTTTATTTTCGATGATGTTAGATACGACTCAAAAGAGGGAACATCCTTTTATAGCGTTGATAGCATTGAGGCTCCTTGGAACACTGGCAGGCTAGAAGAAGGCGGCAATTTAGCTTATAAAATCCAATATAAAGAAGGATATTTCCCAGTATCGCCAAATGACACAGCTCAAGATATGCGTTCAGAGATGTTACTACTGATGAGTCAACTTGGCATACCAATTGAAAAGCATCATCACGAAGTAGCTGGACCTGGGCAACATGAACTTGGTATGAAGTTTGCTCCGCTAATCAGTGCTGCAGACAACGTTATGACCTACAAATATGTAGTAAGAAATATAGCCAAAAAATATGGGAAAACAGCTACATTTATGCCAAAACCTGTTTGGAATGACAATGGAACAGGCATGCATGTTCATCAAAGTCTCTGGAAGGGTGGTCAACCTCTCTTTTTTGGTGAGGGAAGCTATGCCAACTTATCCCAAACTGCAAAATGGTATATAGGAGGCATACTTAAGCATGCTCCTTCTTTCCTTGCTTTTACAAATCCAACAACGAACTCATATAAAAGACTTGTTCCTGGATTTGAAGCTCCCGTAAACCTTGTATATTCTCAAGGTAATAGATCAGCAGCAGTTAGAATTCCTTTAACAGGGCCTAGTCCTAAAGCAAAAAGACTTGAATTCAGACCTGGAGATGCTTTAGCAAATCCATATTTGGCATTTAGTGCCATGATGATGGCAGGTATTGATGGAATAAAAAATCAAATTGATCCTGGTCAAGGTGTGGATGTTGATCTTTTTGAACTACCTGAAGATGACCTAGCAAAAATTGCGACAGTACCATCCTCGTTAAATGATGCCTTAGAAGCTTTAAAAGCTGATAATGAATATTTAATAGCTGGTGGGGTATTCGATCAAGATTTTATTAATAATTTTATTGACATGAAATACGAAGAAGTTCAACAATTAAGGCAAAGACCACACCCCCATGAGTTCTTTATGTATTATGACGCTTAAATAACAATTTAAAGATATATATAGACCCTATATAAGACTTTAAAACTCATTCGCTATATATAATTTATATATAAAATATTCTTCTTTTTAAGTTGATGATTAATCAATTATTTAGAAGGATAATATTAATATTAATTATACTTATATCTATTGGTGAAGTTCTTGCATTAGAAGAAAAAAGAACTCATTTGAAGGATTTCAATGCAATAATGCTTAAGTTAGAAGATAGTGTAAAAAAGAACAAAATTAGATTAATATGCAATGAATCACGAAAAGCAATTATTCTTATTGGCAACAATATGAAGGATTTAAAGGAAGAAGAGCCTAAATATGCTTGGAATGAGATTAAAGGGCTAATGGAAGAAATATCAATTCAGCTTTGCAGTCGAAGAACAAAAAAGTAAAAATAAATAGGGACTAACTTTGTTAAATATAATTCTCTTGGCAACAGAAATTAGTTTTTACTCTCGAAATCTATAAAAATCTGTTGAAATAGTACAAACTTTTCAGGTTTATGGGGCAGCCAAGCCTTGCAAAAATTGCATATCAAACACTCCAACAAGGCAAAGGCCTAGTCGGAATTGCTCATAAAGAAATCAGCACAAAGCTAATGGAATTTTTAGTTCCTGAAGCTATTCCTATTACATCGCCAGTAACTATAGATTTATTAGTTGAGCTGAGAAAGGCCGCTAAAGAGCTTGAAGAAGTTGACTGGGCAGAAGCTGAAAAAGGTATATATCCCAGGAATATCTTATTCGATGCTCCTTGGTTTGAATGGTTTTTCAAATATCCGCTTGTCTGGTTAGACATGCCTTCTACATGGAACAGGAGAAAGAAAAGTATCTTTCAAGAAATTCCTAAAGAAATAAATAAAGAAAAATACCCTAAGTATTACCTGCAAAATTTTCATCATCAAACAGATGGCTATCTAAGTGATCATTCTGCTGAAATATACGATATACAAGTAGAGATTTTATTTAATGGTACAGCAGATGCAATGAGAAGGAGGGTTATTGCTCCTCTTAAGAAAGGTCTGAACGAGAATTTCAATGGAGTCAACCCATCGAGTTTAAAGGTGCTTGATGTGGCAACTGGTACAGGTAGAACGCTAAAACAAATAAGATCAGCTTTACCAAGTATAGAGTTAACAGGTTTAGATTTATCTGCCGCATATCTAAAGCAAGCAAGCAAATACCTAAATAATAGCGGTGATGAGATGGTACAACTTATAAAAGCTAATGCAGAACGAATAGAACTTATTGATAATTCTTTTAATGGAATAACATGCGTGTTTCTATTTCATGAGTTACCAGATTATGCTAGACAAAATGTAATTAATGAGTGCTACAGACTTCTTAAACCTAAAGGCATAATAGTAATTGCAGATTCAATTCAAATTAATGACTCTCCACAATTTATACAAGTCATGGAGAATTTCTACAAGATTTTCCATGAGCCCTATTATAAGGATTATATTAAAGATGATATTAACAAACGATTAAGTGATGCTGGGTTTGAATCAATTAGTGCTAATTCCTTCTTTATGACCAGGGTATGGTCTGCAAGAAAACCAGGTTAGTTAATTAAACTAAATTGTTATTAACTAAAGATTATTTTACTATCATCCAGAAATAGATATTAAATTTTAAATTTACACCAATAAAATAATTAACTTAAAAAAAGAAGCTAATTGGCTTTTAAGCAAACGGTAAAGAGTAAGCAAAATATATTAGTTTAATACTTGCTCTTTAAGTCCTAAGTTGATCAAGAACATTCTTATCTTCTAAAGTACTTGTATCTCCTTTAACTTCTTCTCCAGCTGCAAGTGATCTCAATAATCTGCGCATAATTTTTCCACTACGAGTTTTCGGCAGGGCATTTGTAAATCTAATTTCTTGCGGTCTTGCAATTGATCCAATTTCATTGCTTACATGTGCCTTTAGTTCTTCAAGCAGTCCCTTTGAAGCCTCTTTATCGCTATCTAAAGATACAAAAGCAACTATAGATTCTCCTTTTATTTCATCAGGTCTACCTACCACAGCTGCTTCCGCAACAGCCTTATGACTAACCAATGCAGATTCTATCTCCATAGTACCTAAACGATGCCCAGAAACATTTATGACATCATCAACTCTCCCCATTATCCAAAAATAACCATCATTATCACGGCGAGCCCCATCCCCAGCAAAATAAACATGTTCTCCTTTAATAGGACTTAAGTATTCCCAATAATTTTCACGGAATCTCTGAGGATTTCCATGAACAGTTCTCATCATTCCAGGCCAGGGCCTTTTTATCACTAAATAACCTCCTTGATTAGCTTCGACAGATTGGCCATCTGAATTTATTACGTCGGCTTCAATTCCAGGTAGAGGCAATGTAGCTGAACCAGGTTTAGTAGGGGTTGCTCCAGGTAAAGGGCTAATCATTATTCCTCCTGTTTCTGTCTGCCACCAAGTATCAACAATAGGACAATTGTCATGACCTATTACTTCCTTATACCAAATCCAAGCTTCAGGATTAATCGGTTCACCTACAGTTCCCAATAATCGTAAACTTGATAGGTCATACATATCAGGGATTGATCTACCGGCTTTCATAAAAGCTCTTATTGCAGTCGGAGCGGTATAAAAGATATTAATTTTATGTCTTTGAATTAGATCCCAAAAAGCTCCTGGGTTTGAAGGTCGAGGAACCCCCTCATACATAACAGTAGTAACACCATTGGAGAGTGGTCCATAAACAATGTAACTATGACCAGTTATCCAACCAACATCTGCTGTGCACCAATAAATCTCTTCTTCACCTACATCAAAGATCCACTTAAAAGTCAAATGTGCCCATAAATTATATCCAGCAGTTGTATGAACTACACCTTTAGGTTTTCCTGTAGAGCCAGAAGTATATAGAACAAATAAACGATCCTCACTCTCCATCTCTTCAGGGGGGCAATTAGCAGATTGAGAAGGAATTAATTCGTGCCACCAAATATCTCTATCTGGATAAAAAGAAATGTTTTGATTAGTACGTCTAACGACTAAAACTGATTTAACACTAGGGCAACTTTCATTGGCCAAAGCTCTATCAACAGCTTCTTTAAGAGCAATAATTTTATCTTTACGGAACCCCCCATCAGCAGTAATAACTGCTTTGGCTTGTCCATCATTTAATCGATCACGTAAAGCTTCAGAGGAGAATCCACCAAAGACGACAGAATGAGGAGCTCCTATTCTTGCGCAAGCAAGCATTGCGATTGCCGCTTCTGGAACCATAGGCATATAAAGAGCCACTAGATCTCCCTTTGAAATCCCAAGTTTCTTTAAGGCATTAGCAGTTCTACAAACTTCAACAAAAAGTTCTTCATAGCTGATTCTCCTTATTTCACCTGGTTCCCCTTCCCAAATAATGGCTATCTTTGATCCGCGGCCTTCTTTAACATGTCTATCTAAACAGTTATAAGAAACATTTGTTTTACCACCATCAAACCACTTAGCAAAGGGGGGGTCAGACCAATCAAGAACTGAATGAAAAGGCTTAAACCAATGTAATTCTCTTAAAGCTGCTTCTCCCCAAAACTTATCAGGATCAGATTTAGCAAAATCAAACATTTGCTTATATTTCTCAAAGCCTTTAATGCTATATCTATTGAGTACGCTTTCCGAAGGCTCGAAAACCCTTTCTTCCTGTAGAACTGTCTCAATTTTTGCTGATTGCTCGGAATTCATAGAAAATAAAAAATATTTCTTACATTCATTCAAGCCACTTAGGACGAAATGGAAAAGTTAGTGAAACGGTTATTTAAAAGAAAAACATAAATCAAGATGGATTCTCCTCAAGCCTTCCTTTTTGACCTTGATGGTGTACTGCTAAATACGGAACACCTAAATAGAAAAACATGGATAGCAACGTCAAATCATTTTGGCTACAGGCTTAACAATCAACAACTCAATAACCTTTTAGGAAGAAGAAAAATTGAATGTGCTAAATACATAATAAAATTAGTCAACAAGGTTATTGAGGTCGAAGAGTTATTAGCAATACAAAAGAAATTCCATAGAAAAATCCTTAACAAAGTAGAAGCTATTCCAGATGCTGAAAAATTAGTAACATTCTGCTGTAATAGTAATATTAAAACTGCTTTAGTAACAAGTAGTACAAAGGATTCTTATAATTTTAAGAGTAAAGATAACAGATGGATAAACCAAATTGACGTAAAGGTTTTTGGCGACAATCCTGATTTAAGAAATGGCAAGCCAGATCCAGAGCCATATTTATTAGCAGCTTCAAAATTGAAAGTCAACACACAGTCATGCTGGGTTTTAGAAGATTCGGAAACAGGAATTAAATCAGCCAGCGATGCAGGATGCTTAGTTTGGGAATTAAAGAGTAATATAAATGGATGTTCTAATAGTAGTAATCAACAGATAACTAAAATAAAACCATTGCTTCTAGAGTTAAAGAAGATAGTTTCTGAAAATCAATAAAGTCTAGCTAAAACGTAGTCAGGAAGAAGAAGCAATGCATCTTTAGAAGGAGAGTCGGGGATCCATTTGATCGCTTCATAAGATCTTTGAGCAAATTTTTCAGCTAGTTTTCTAGTTCGAGGGATCGCATTAGAATCTCTTACAATATTGAAAGCATGGTCAAGATCACCTTCGCTAGAAAATTCTCTTTCAATTAATTTAGACAAAGAGTTATTCTCTTCAAGAGCATATAAAGCCGGTGCAGTTAAATAGCCACTAGCTAAATCGTTGGCTGCTGGCTTCCCTAACTGTTCATCATTTGATGTGAAATCTAAAATATCATCAACAACCTGAAAGGCTAGTCCCAGCTGTTTCCCGAAAGTATATAAATCTTTTAAATGATTTTCAGAAATATCGCTTAGAACCCCAACAGCTTGAGCACTATTTGCAATTAAGGAAGCTGTTTTGCAGTAACTTTTCTCTAAATAAGTTTCAATGCTTTGCTTAGAGTCATATTTATAAAGACCTTGTTTAACTTCTCCTTCTGCAAGATCCATTATCACTCTGCTTAAAAGCTTTACAACGTCAAGATTGTCTAAATTGGCTAAATGCCAACTTGCTTGAGCAAAAAGAAAATCGCCTGCTAAAACAGCAACCTTATGGTCAAAACGACTGTGAACTGTATCAACCCCTCGACGAGTGGAAGCATCATCTAAAACATCATCATGCACTAAGGAAGCTGTATGTATCATTTCAGTGATTTCAGCCAATCTTCTATGCCTTGATGAAAGATTCCCATCCACAGAAAGTGCTTTAGAAAGGAGAAGAACTATTCCAGGTCTTATTCGTTTTCCGCCGGCGCTAAAAAGGTGCTCAGCAGCAGCCTGAAGGATAGGATGCCCAGACCCAATAAGCATGCGAAGATCCTTGAGTAGATGTTCAAGATCTGACTCAATAGGCTGAAGCAACTCAGTTACTGTGGCCATGAAAACCCTCGTTATAAAGATATTAGGAGACGCAGGACGTAGGGCATAGAGAAATAACTTCAACCTCTGGTTTAACTCCCAAGATGTTGTCTGCTTTTAATGAAAAAGATGAAGGGTCTGAAGTTACGCAAAACCTAATATCAGCAAAGGGTTTAGTCGACTCATTACTTTGATCCGGATAACTTAAAAATGTATCCAATCTTTTTGACAAAAAAACTGCTGGGTCAATTAAACGAATAGATGAAGGAACTAATTTTTTAATTATTGGCATAATAATTGGATAATGAGAACAACCAAGAACAATGGCTTGAACCTCTGCTTTTAAAAGTGGAGCCAAGTGGGTTTCAACAGCTTCTAAAAGTTCTTTTGAACCTGTGTCACCGTTTTCAATAATTGGAACAAACTCAGGGCACTCCTCTTCCAAGACAAGAGAAAGTGGATTGTAAAATTTAATATGGCTCGTATATGCTTTAGATGAGACAGTTAAAGGAGTTGCCAGGACTCCAATTTTAGATTCATTAATGATTTCCGAAAAAGATCCAATAAGATCGAATACGGGGACTTTTGAAAATCTCTTAAGGACATCAATAGCTAAGGAATTAGTAGTATTACATGCAACTACAAGGGCTGACACTTCTTGACAATTAAACCATTGAACAATTTCGAAAGCTATATTACGTATCTCTGAAGGATCCTTAGAACCATAAGGAATTCTTGCTGAATCAGCTAAGTAAATAGCTTTAAACTTAGTATGACGTTCTTGTATTTTTTTAAGGACAGATAATCCTCCAAGACCACTATCGAAAATCCCTAAAAGAGGTCTCACTCAATAAGTCTCCTTCAAATAATTAAGTATTCCCTTAGATATTGCAAAAGAAATGGCCCTTCTATGAGTTTCCTGTGATAAGAGATTTGCATCTAATCTACCAGTAACAAAACCCACCTCAACCAAAGCAGCTGGCATATTTGTTTTGCGTATAACAAAAAATCTATTTTGTCTTACACCACGATCGGGACTTCCACCAGGCAAAGAAATAAGTTCTTTTTGTATATCTGATGCTAGTTTTTTTCCTTTATAGCCTGTAAAAAAATAGGTTTCTATGCCACTAATATCTCTTCTATACCCTCTTGAAGCATTTGCATGAATACTTATAAATGCATCAGCATTTGCTCTATTAGCAATTAAAACTCTATCTGTTAAATTTAGGTCAATATTTTTATCTCTAGTAAGTTTAACTATTATACCTTGTTCTGATAGTAATCTTGCAGTTTTCTTGGATATATCAAGTACTACATCTGTTTCTTTTAAACCGTTAATTCCAACAGCCCCACTATCAGGTCCTCCATGACCAGGGTCAAGAACAACCTTGAACTTTCCCTTTTGTAAACGTGGTAAAGCAGAAATATTTGATTGATAATTGGATGGCAAAGGGGGCAAATTATTATTTACAAAGGATGATTTAGAATGCTTTATAAGTTCTCCCTCACCAATACTTTTTAACCCTGCAGTATTAAGGCCAACAAGATTTAATTGCCACAAATTAGGAGTAGTTCCAAACAATTCAAGTTGAGAAGGTTTTAGCGAAACATAAGGTTCAAACTCAATTACTAGTCTTGTCTTTCCTAAATAAGGTTTTCCTAATCTTATTTCTTTAATTGGGCCATTACCTTTAATTTTTCTTGGTCGGGTTAACTCACCAGGAAAATCGATCCATATTCGATCACCAATAGCTCCAAATCCAGGTTGGAAAAAAGCATCTAACCTTGCTCGAGGAGAAGTACGAAATTTTAAGACACCATCATTAGATATTAACCACGAAGCAAGAACACTAGCTGCTTTAGAAGGGAGAGGAATAAAAGGAGGAACTAAAAGAGCAAAAAAAAGATAAAAGCCTAAAAACTTTATTTTGAAATTAGTCATTTACATCAAAATAAATCTGCTTTTCTGTGCTTTAAACAAGGCATCTGACTCCTAATTTGCTCTACCCTAGAATTATCAACTGGCGCAATTGCTGATCCTTCCTGCACTCCTGCATCAGCAAGTACTGTTCCCCAAGGATCAATAATCATTGCATGGCCATGACTTTGCCTTCGATGATAGTGAAGTCCTGTTTGGGCTGGTGCAACCACATATGCTGTATTTTCTATTGCTCTCGATTGAAGCAATATTTGCCAATGATCCTTACCTGTAAAGGCTGTAAAAGCAGCTGGAATGAATAACAATTCAGCTCCTTCATTAACAAGATGCCTATAAAGTTCTGGAAAACGTACGTCATAGCAGATAGAAATACCTATTTTGCAAAATCCTGGTATATCTATGACAGAAGGACGACTATGACCGGAGATAATAGTTTCTGACTCTCTATAAGTATTGCCATCTGGCAAATCAACATCAAAAAGGTGAATTTTGTCGTATCGACCTAATAATTGACCATCCTTCCCTACAAGCTCAGCCCTGTTAAGAGTACGCCGTCCATCATCTGCAGGAACTGGGAATCCCCCACCTAACAAGATAACTTGATAACGGCGGGCCATAGTCACAAGAAAGCGACTACACTTTTCTGATAAGGAGCTTGCAATATCTAATCTTTGATGATCTTCTCCAATAAATGCAAAATTCTCAGGCAAACCTACAAGTTCTGCTCCTCTACGAGAGGCGAGTTCTATTTGTTCCTCAGCATTGGAAAAGTTGGCCTCTACATCAGAGGTACTAGTTATTTGCACTGCCGCTGCTAAAAAATCCGACAAAAGCCTAAGTGAAAGTAAAATTCGAGCAATCAAGGAGAAAAAAGAACACCTTTTTCCCTTTGTGTTGGCACAATATTTATTTTATCTAGTTGTGAACAACAAAGGAAATCATCATCATGATTCCCAAGTCTTTCAAGCCTTTGACCGTGTGTTGACTTACGCAAACACCCTTCTATATTTTCTTTCCAATATGACCAAAGAGCTAAGGCTGCCGACAACTCATCATTCACTATTCTAATTTTCTCAGAACTATTTTCTAAAAGGAAGGCAACCAAAGATCCAGCTGCAAGAGAATCTTCCAAAGAATAAGCACCTTCCCATCCACTTCCCAGAAGTAGAACATTTGCAGGTTTGTTTAAAAGTAATTTAAGCCCTACTGCTCTTCGATTTATCAAAGACATCGTAAATAAAGAGTTTGATTCAAAGACTCTTTCCAAAGAACGTGTTCCATTGGTTGTACTCATAAAAAGTCTTTTACCTTTGACAAGGTTAGGAGTAACATCAATAGGAGAGTTACCTAGATCAAATCCATCTAATTTTTTTCCACCTCGTTCTCCTAAAAGGAGCCTTTGAGAAGACGGCCACTTAAGAGATTGTTTTTCAAGCTCATTTATGTCAGCAAATGTCTGCACCGCTTCAGCACCATTGTTTAATGCACAAGCAATAGTAGTTGTAGCTCTCAAAACATCAATGACAACAGAAGTATTTGGCTTCATGCCATGAGGAACATCTCCTGCTACATGAAAATAAGAAAGATCCATAATACTAATCTGTGTCACCCTTAGTCAGAGTAACCAAGTCATTCATCATAGTGTGAGGAACATAATGAATTTATTTCAAAATTCTAATAGCTCCGGTGATCTAAGAGATTTCCTAAATCTCTTAGAAAAAAAAGGTCAATTAAAAAGAATCGACAAACCTGTTGATCCTGATCTTGAACTGGCAGCTATAAGTGATCGTGTCCTCGGAATCGGAGGGCCGGCTTTGTTATTCGAGAATGTAATTGGATCATCGATTCCAGTTGCAGTAAATCTTTTAGGGACAATTGATAGAGTTGCTTGGAGTATGGGGCTGAAATCTATAGAGGAACTAGAGGATCTTGGTAAAAAGCTCTCTCTTCTTCAACAACCTGAACCACCTAAAGGATTAAAAAAAACAATTCAATTTGGAGCGATTTTATGGGATCTTTTACGTGCACAGCCAGATATAGACCTTTTACCTCCTTGCCAACAAAACATTTTAGAAGGTGATGAGGTAAATCTAGATAAACTGCCCTTAATTAGACCTTGGCCAAAAGATGCAGGGAAAGTAATAACTTTTGGATTAGTAATTACTAAAGATCCAGAAACAAAAATCCCAAACGTAGGTGTGTATAGGCTTCAACAACAGTCAATAAACACAATGACTGTTCATTGGTTAAGCGTTAGAGGAGGTGCCAGACATTTACGCAAAGCCGCTTCAATGGGAAAAGAACTTGAAATCGCTATAGCTATAGGAGTACATCCCCTAATTTTGATGGCTGCTGCAACTCCTATTCCTGTATCACTAAGCGAATGGCTGTTTGCAGGGCTCTATGCTGGAAAAGGTATTAGGCTAACAAAATGTAAAACATTAGATCTTCAAGTACCTAGTCAAAGTGAAATTGTCCTAGAGGGAAAAATAAAACCTGGCGAAGAGCTTAAAGATGGCCCTTTTGGGGATCATATGGGATTCTATGGTGGAATAGAATTATCTCCGTTAATACGTTTTCATTGCATTACCCACAGAAAAGACCCTATTTATTTAACAACATTTAGCGGTAGGCCTCCAAAAGAAGAAGCAATGCTAGCTATAGCTCTTAACAGAATTTATACGCCAATACTACGTAGGCAAGTAACAGAGATTGTCGACTTCTTTTTACCAATGGAAGCACTAAGCTACAAATTAGCAATTATTTCGATTGACAAAAATTATCCTGGACAAGCCAAAAGAGCAGCTATTGCCTTTTGGAGTGCATTACCTCAATTTACATATACAAAGTTTGTTGTTGTTGTCGATTCTACTATAAATGTTAGAGACCCTCGTCAAGTTGTTTGGGCAATATCAAGTTTAGTTGATCCACAAAGAGACCTCTTGGTAATGGAAAATACACCATTTGATAGCCTTGATTTTGCAAGTGAAGCAATTGGTCTTGGGGGCAGAATGGCAATAGATGCAACAACCAAAATTGGGCCTGAGAAAAAACATGAGTGGGGAGAAGCACTAAACCATTCGCAGGAACTTAAAAAGAAAATCGACACCAGATGGGTTGAGTTGGGATTAAACGAATTAAAAGAATCTAATCCTGACCCAACATTATTTGGTTATGTATTTGATGAAATTATTAGATTAAATCACATCACAAATTTATAAATGGATATTAATTAAGACTATTTCTAAGGGATTGGCTAATAAAATTTAAATAGTTATTTTAACATTTCCTTGAGCTTAAAAGAAGACCAAACTTCTACTCATGAAATCAAATCAGGAGGTAGTTTAATAGGAAAAGTAAAAGTTCCAGGTGATAAATCAATATCTCATCGCTCTCTTTTATTAGCAGCAATTGCAGAAGGTGAAACAACTATTGAAGGAATGCTTCCAGCTGAAGACCCCATCAGTACAGCCTATTGCTTAAAAGCTATGGGAGTTCAAATAACTCCATTGATAGAAGGGACATTAGTAAAAGTTCAAGGAGTTGGATTACACGGATTAAAAGAACCTAACACTGTTCTTGATTGTGGTAATTCAGGGACAACAATGAGATTGATGATGGGTTTAATCGCTGGACAAAAAGACAAGCATTTTGTTTTAACTGGTGACCCATCATTGAGTCAAAGGCCTATGAAAAGAGTAGGGCAACCGTTAAAAGCTATGGGCGCAAAAGTGAATGGCCGTTCAAATGGTGATTTTGCTCCTCTTTCGGTTATTGGTCAACAGCTTCATGGAGCAGTAATAGGCACACCAGTTGCAAGTGCCCAAATAAAATCAGCAATATTACTAGCTGCGCTGACAGCAGAAGGTCCAACAACCGTCATAGAACCATCAAACTCTCGAGATCATACAGAAAGAATGCTCAAAGCATTTGGAGCTAATCTAAAAGTAAGTGGGGAAATGGGACGACATATAACTATCTTTCCAGGATCAGAGTTAAAAGGAACTTCAATAGTAGTACCAGGTGACATAAGCTCAGCCGCATTCTGGCTGATAGGTGGGTCATTAATACCAGGCTCAGATATAATTATAGAAAACATAGGACTCAATAGAACCAGGACAGGAATACTTGAGGTAATGGAAAAGATGGGAGCTAATATTGAAGTTTTAAATAAACGAACTATTGCAGGAGAACCTGTAGGAGATATAAGAGCAACTCATTCCAAAACACTCAAGCCCTTCATTATTGATAGTGAAATAATGCCAAGGTTAATAGATGAAATACCTATACTTTGTGTAGCCGCCTGTTTTTGTGAAGGGACAAGTCAGATTAATGGAGCTGGCGAGTTACGTGTTAAAGAAACAGATCGTCTATCAGTTATGACACGGCAATTAAAAAAGATGGGTGCCATAATTGAAGAAAAGCCTGACGGTTTAATAATTGAAGGTGTTGGGCATCTAAAAGGAGCAAATTTAGATAGCGAGACAGATCATCGTGTAGCCATGAGCCTTGCTATAGCCTCTATATTGGCAGATGGAAGCTCAACTATAGCTAGAAGTAACGCCGCTTCAATCTCATACCCTCATTTTTGGACAGACCTTGAAAGACTTAAAATATAAAAGTGAGGATACTAATCAAATATCTGATGAACTACAGATTTGTTCAACAGATGATGGGAGTATTAGCTTAAAGAGCACAAAATATAAAGAGAGGTTTCACAGCAATACTGGCGCAAAGAAAGAAGCCCAAGAAAAATTTGTAAATACATCAAATATTCAACGCTTCAAAAAAGGGCAGGAAATTTGTGTTTTAGATGTTTGTTTTGGAATGGGATATAACACAGCCACTCTAATGGAAGAACTAGAAGACAAACAAATATTTATGACATGGTGGGGTTTAGAAATAGACAAGAGGCCTCTGGAAATAGCCCTAAGGAGTTCTACTTTTAAAACTAATTGGAGCAAAAGAATTTTGACTAATCTAAAGTCGATACAAAATTCAAATCAATTTTTAGATACTTTTTATAATGGCCAAATTATATGGGGTGATGCTCGCAAGACACTAAGACAAATATCACCCAAGATAAAATTTGACCTAATTTTTCATGATGCTTTCTCTCCCAAGCAATGTCCCGAACTATGGAGCGAAGAATTTTTAACAGGCCTGGCAAATAAACTATCCAAAGATGGGCGAATAATCACTTATTCCCGAGCAGCAGCAATAAGAGCTAGTCTTAGAAGGTCAGGTTTAGTAATTAAATCAATTCTGCCGACAGATCCTAAAACATTAGATTGGAGCATCGGGACAATTGCTATAAGAAGAAACTCAAAAGAAACAGATGATAAATCCAATAAATTCACGCAGCCTCTTTTGGCTAGGGAAGAGGAACATTTAGAAACAATTGCAGCAGTTCCTTACAGAGACCCGACTGGGGATTCGTTAAGTCATGAAATAAAAAAAATCAGAGCATATGAACAGTCAAACAGCAGTTTGAAAGCTACTAATTCATGGAAAGAGAAATGGGGCGATACAAAAATTGAATAAAGCTGTAGATTCTACATAATTAATTTTTAGAAATGCTTGCTATTGCAATATTAGCTGCTGGGAAAGGAACAAGGATGAATAGTTCCATCCCAAAAGTCTTACAAGAACTTTCGGGAACAACACTTTTAGAAAGGGTTTTAAATAGTTGTAACGAACTAAAACCAGACAAGACATTTATTATCGTTGGACACGAGGCAGATAGAATACAGCAAAAAATTAGTCATATACCACAACTGGAATTTGTGCATCAAACACCTCAAAACGGAACGGGACATGCTATTCAACAACTATTGCCCATATTAAATGGTTTCTCTGGAGAGCTATTAGTACTTAATGGAGATGTGCCCTTATTAAAAGAAGAAACAATTGAACACCTAATCTCAAAACATAGGTCTGCCAAAGCTTGTGTTTCAATGTTGACGGCACGAATTGAAAACCCAAAAGGATATGGAAGAGTTTTTAGTGATGACAATGGCAATGTTGAAAAGATAATTGAAGATTCTGATTGTACTGAGACAGAATTGATGAACAATCTTACTAATTCAGGAGTTTATTGTTTTGACTGGCAAAGACTAAGTTATATACTTCCAAATCTTACAAACAAAAATGAGCAAAAGGAAATCTACATTACTGATACGATTAAAGCACTATCTAAGGCTATACATATTGAAGTTGATGATTCTGGCCAAGTAAGTGGAGTGAATGACAAAAAGCAACTTGCTGAATGTGAAAACCTACATCAAGAACGTTTACGCAATTACTGGATGAAAGAAGGAGTTAGATTTATTAACCCGACCAGTTCGACAATTAATGAAAATTGTCGATTTGGTAAAGATGTAGTAATTGAGCCTCAAACGCATTTAAGAGGCAAGTGCATAGTTGGAAAGAATTCTGTTATTGGTCCAAACACCTATATTGAAAATTCAGAAATAGGATCCGATGTATCTATATTCTATTCTGTGGTTAAGGACTCAACAATAGAAAGCAATGTGCAGATTGGTCCTTTTGCACATATAAGACCAAAAACTTCCATTAGCAACAACTGCAAAATAGGAAACTTTGTTGAAATAAAACAAAGTAAGGTCATGGAGGGATCAAAGATTAATCACTTAAGTTATATTGGCGACTCAGAATTAGGCGAGGATGTAAACATTGGAGCAGGAACTATAACCGCGAATTTTGATGGAGAAAAAAAGCATAAAACGAAAATAGGTAGGCATAGTAAGACTGGTGCGAATTCAGTACTTGTAGCTCCTGTTGATATTGGAGAAGATGTAACTATTGGGGCAGGGTCAACAATCACTAAAGATGTTCCTGATAAATCACTTGCTATAGAAAGATCAAAACAATTTATCAAATCAAACTGGAACAATTATCACAAGAGTAATTAATAGTAGTCTTCTAATAAAGGCAAAATCCTTTCTAGACAAACGGCGCGACTTGCTTTCAATAACAGGTGATCACCGGATCTTAGTCGATTAATTAGAGAATTAAATGCCTCCTCAGGAGTAGATACTAAATCAATATAGTCCAGAGATTTGCCAGCCTGAAACATAGCTAGTGCTTCGGGGCCTTGTGCGCAAACAACTAAACCAGCTAGACCAACCTTAACCGCATGCTCAATTATTCTTATATGGTAATCAATACTTTTGGGACCTAATTCATACATATTACCTAAAATGGCATAAAGAGAACCGGACTTAGTGGCCAATAAATCCAAAGCCGCAATTACAGATTCTGGGGAGGCATTATAGGTTTCATCCATAACTGTAATTCCACCAATTGACAAGGTACGACTACGTCCTGTTGGAAGAGAAACTTTTAACTTCTCAAGTAAATTAAGAGGTACATTTAGTTCATGGGCGACTGCTAATGCCAACATGAAATTAATAGCATTATGAGTACCTTGTAAGGGTAATTTAAAGTTAAGATCCTTATATAGAATATTCCAAGTATCTCTATTAACTAATCCCAAGTGATCAATACACTTCGTACCATCTATACATTGATGTGAAGTGTTAAAGATAGGAGAAGAAATAGAATCGCATTGAATTGCAACTCGGACTACTTTTCCACCCCAAGTCTCTTCTAAAACAGTATCTAGCAAATTGTCACCATAGGGAATTATAACTACTCCATTAGGATTTAAAAAAGAAGTAATTTCACATTTTGCTAATGCAATGTTTTGACGACTACCTAGTCGAGATAAGTGTGCCGTTCCAATATTCGTTATAACCGCTATATCAGGACGTGAGCACCTCGATAGGCGTTCTATCTCTCCAAGTCCACGCATTCCCATTTCCACTACAACTGCAGCATGTTTCGAACCTGCTTTGAGCAATGTAGACGGCACTCCTATATCATTATTGTGATTTTCCCTTGTAGATAAAATTTCACCTAAAGGAAGCAATGCGGAATGAATCAACTGCCTAGTTGTTGTCTTTCCAACAGATCCCGTAACGGCTACAATTGGGGTAGTAAGCGAATTGCGATAAAGTAATGCTAAGTCCTGATAGAACTGTAAAGTATCTTCAACTATCCAATGAATAAGGCCTTTAGGAATAGGGAAAGTATTTTTAGCAGAGATAACTGCAGCTTGTGCTTGCTTTGCAAAAACCAAATCTAAAAAGGCATGTCCATCATATCTTTCCCCTATTAAAGGGACAAAAAAGTCACCCCTAGTTAATTTCCTACTATCAGTAGAGACACGACCTAAAGGTATGTGTAAGTCAGTAAGATTATTATTAAAAGGTTTACCCCAGATATCAAGAAGATTGTCTAAGTAAAGCCCCATAAGATCAGAATAGGTGCAACGATGAACTATTAAATGTTTTCAAACCTTATTATCATTTAGAGAAGGATCAGCTTCCTGACCTACAGAGAATTTTTCTACTTCAATTGCATCTGGAGAAGGTTCTTTAAATCCGCTTACTTCTTTATACATGTTTTCATATTCATAAGCAGATCTATCCCAACTATAACGTTGCGTCATTGCACGTTTTTGTAAATTACGCCAACTACGTCTATGTCTATAAGCCTCCCAGGATCTTACTAAAGCTGTATAAAAATCAATAGCCTCATATCTATCAAAGCAGAATCCAGTGCCAGTGGAATTCAAGGGGTTATGAGGAATTACAGTATCAACAAGACCCCCCACATTTCTCACAATGGGAATGGAACCATACCTCATCGCCAGTAGCTGACTTATACCACAAGGCTCGAAGCGACTTGGCATCAAGAAAGCGTCACTCCCGGCATAAATTAGCCGAGAAAGATAATCATCATAAGTAAGGTACACTGCAAAACGGCCTGGAAACTCCAATGCCAATTGCCATAAAGAAGATTCCAAAACTTGGTCACCTGTTCCAAGAACAACTATCTGAGAGTCTGTGTAAGCTAAAAGTCTTCTCGTTACTTGAAGAAGCAAATCCACTCCTTTCTGATCAACTAATCTTCCTACCATCCCTAATAAATATTTGTCTGAATTGACCTCTAAACCCATTTGAGTCTGAAGAGCTTTCTTGTTTTTAGAACGACCACTTATATCTTTAAAACTAAAATTAGCCACCAATGCTTTATCAGTTGCAGGGTTCCATTCCTCTAAATCAATACCATTAAGTATGCCCCTTAATTTACCAGAGATATAATTCAATAGTCCTTCTAAACTTTCTCCATACTCTGATGTTCGTATTTCCTTTGCGTAAGTAGGAGAAACAGCATTTACTCTATCAGCAAAAAGCATTGCAGCAGCCATAGTATGATCCCCGCTCATGTACCAAGGACACCATGTAATACGATCCAATTTCCAACGCCATGGGCCCTGATATTTAAGATTATGAATAGTAAAAACAGTACTTATTTCTGGATCTTGATGCATCCAAACTGGAATCATTCCTGTATGCCAATCATGGCAATGTAAAACTTGTGGTTTCCAAACATTCCAAGCAAATTCGGCTGTTGCACTAGCAAAGAATGTAAATCTCCAATCTTCATCATCACCCCCGTAGATTCTCTGTGGATCAAAAACAGGATGTCCAACTAAATAAAGGGGGAGGTTATTTACGGGATGTCTTGTCTCAAAAATTGAAAATTCTGCTCCCATTGTAGTAGCAGTAAATATAGGTTCATTTGAAATATCAAGTAAATTCCATAGTTTTCCATATCCAGGAATAATTAAACGGACGTCATGACCGAGTTGGGATAGTGAAGGAGGTAGAGATGCAACAACATCTCCCATTCCACCGACCTTAATCATCGGTGCGCATTCAGCAGCTGCAAAAAGAACGCGCATTTAAAAATTTTTTGAATGTAAGGAATCCTAGTAGGTTATGGCAACCAATCGAATTCTGAGAAGTCAGGTCTTCGCTTTTGTAAGAAAGCATCTTTACCTTCTCTAGCCTCATCTGTTCTATAAAAAAGGTGAGTTGCTTGACCTGCGAGCTCTTGAATGCCACTCAATCCATCTGTCTCAGCATTGAAAGAAGCTTTCAAACATCTTATTGCAGTAGGACTTTGTTGAAGAATTTCCTTAGCCCATCTAACCCCTTCAGCTTCTAATTCATCAATAGGTATGACGGAATTAACTAGTCCCATCTTCAAAGCTTCTTGAGCATTGTATTGCCTACATAAAAACCAAATTTCTCTTGCTTTTCTTTGACCAACAACTCTTGCAAGGTAACCTGCTCCGAAACCGCCATCAAAGCTTCCGACCTTGGGCCCTGTTTGACCAAACACAGCATTCTCAGCAGCCAAGCTTAAATCGCATAAAAGATGCAGAACCTGACCTCCCCCAATTGCATAGCCTGAAACAAGGGCTATTACAACTTTAGGAATACTTCTAATGATTCTCTGCAAGTCAAGAACATTTAGGCGAGGTAAACCATCAATATCTAAATAACCTCCATCTCCTCTAACACTCTGATCTCCCCCAGAACAAAAAGAGAATCCTCCATCGAGACTTGGAGAAACGCCAGTAAATAAAACAACTCCAATATTCTTATCGTCTCGTATTTTAGTAAATGCATGACACAGTTCAGAAATTGTCAAAGGTCTAAAAGCGTTTCTTTTCTCAGGACGATTTATGGCTAATCGAGCTATACCATCATCTGTTCTATCAAGAAAAATATCAGAATAAGTACCCCAACTATTCCAAGAAACCGAAACCTTCCCTGGAAGAACTCTTCTTGATGAATTCGGAAATTCCAAATTTATTAAACACTGTTCTTAATTATTTTACTAAATCACTAAAATTTCATTTAAATTCTTTATTGATAGCATCAATAATATTTTTTCTTAGTAAATTATCGGCTTGAGAATCGGTTCTAGCTCTTATTATAACTGGACCGCAAAATTTCATAGCCCATTCGAATGCTAACTTCAAATCCTCTATGCAAAAGATATCTTTAAAAGGAATGCCATAAGTTTTTGCAATCTTAAGGTGATCGATTTGCTGTGGCATAGTAAAAATTTCATTGATATTACCTTTATAAAATTTGTCTAAGTTTAACTGTTTAAATATACCTCCTCCTTGATTATCAATAAGCAGGATTATTAATGGATTATTAGTAGGTTGTGAGAGTAAAAGAGCATTTGTATCATGTAAAAATGCTAAATCACCACACATCAAAAGCAAGGGGCCAATTTCAGTAGAAAGTCCAACAGCCAAAGACAAATTACCGTCAATACCAGAAGCACCTCGAAAACTAAAACATCTTCTAGAAAATGCTAAAGAGCCAGAATAAGACAAGAAGTCTCTAACAGGACTACTAGCAGATAACATTACTGGAAAGTCTAAAGGAATAAAATCTAATAAATATCTAGAAATAGATGGCTCAGAAATTGCTCCTTTGGTTTTTAACTTTTTATTCAATATAATCTTAATCTTCTTATCCTTTACCTGACAATCACGAAGGAGTTTCGAAGAGACTTCAATGAACTTATTTTCTTTAGTAAATTTTTGATCGTTAAATATTTTCACCCAAGAAGATAATCCATGAGAATACTGTTTAGCAAGATGAAGAGGATCAAGATATCTTTTCTCAAATTCAGTTATTAATATCTGATTCTTAGGATGATTCTGTAAAAAAAGTTCCAATCTTCTGCTAGAAGGCAAAGGTCCTAATCGTAAGATCTGTAAGTTTTGAGATTTTATTGACTTTTGACATGAAATCAATAATTCCCAAAAACAAATCATCCCTGGCTGATTAAAAGAAACACCAGATAAGGGGTCAGCAAAAACTGGCCAACCTGTCAAAGATTGAAAATCCCTTAAAGCATTTTTAAAAGATAATAAATTTTCTGGAGCTCCTCTCCAAGGGCCAGCAACTATAAGTCCTTCCTTAAAAGGGTCTAACGTATTGAATCCTTTAGTTGGATCTGAAACTATATTTTCTTTTACAGAGTCAAGAAGGAAGCATTTATCTTTAAAAGCAACTGGATTCCATCCATTCCATACTTCTTTTTGTTCAATGAATGAGGGATGTAAGGGTTCTTCAATAGGAAAATTTAAATGTACTGGTCCAGCTGGAGAATGAGCATAATCCCATATAGTATTAACCATTGAATTTATAGAAGTAGAAGATAACAAATGAACTCCATTAACTTCTGCGATAAATACTTTTCGACAAACTGATGCTAGGAAATCCTCCTGATTGACACTCTGATTAGCACCACATTCTTTTAATCTTCTAGGGCGGTCAGCTGTTAAGAAGATAATTGGTTGACATGAACGATCCGCCTCAACTGCTGCTGATAAAAGATTACTAACAGCCGTGCCAGAAGTAGTTATAACAATTGATGCTTTACCACTAGCAGCACCTAATCCCAATGCCATAAAGGCTGCAGATCTTTCATCTATTGCCTTATAAACATTTATTCCAGATTCTTCAGATAATCCCACCGCGGCTAAAGCCAGCGGGGCCGAGCGGCTTCCAGGGCAAAGGATTATATTGCTCAACCCTCTGTCTATAAAAGACCTCAAAACCCTAAGGGAAATAAAAAAATTAATGCGTGATAATGACAGTGCAGCAAAAGTAACTAATGTAATCTTCTCAAAAAGAAGAATGTTTTGGGCTTTTCACCCAATTTTTAAATGACATTTTCAGATCCAAAAGAAACAAAAACTAAAAACAACAGTTGGAAGGGGCTTGTTATATGGATACTTCTCGCTTTGTTCTTAAGGTGGCAAGTTATAGAACCAAGATGGATCCCCTCTGGTTCTATGTTGCCTACTCTTGAAATTAAAGACAAAATACTAGTCGAAAAAATAACTCCAAAACTAAACCGGATATTTAATAAAAAAACCCAAACAGAATCGATAGTAGTATTTAGGCCACCGCAAGCCCTTGTAAATGCAGGGTATGAAGTTAATCAAGCATTAATTAAAAGAGTAGTTGGGATTCCCGGAGACAAAATCGAAGTTAAAGATGGTCAGCTAATTAGGAATAATCAGATAATTAATGAACCATGGGTTATTGAAGAAATTAAATATGATATGCCTTCAATAATTGTTCCGAGAGATTCAATTTGGGTTTTAGGAGACAATAGAAACAACAGTTTAGATTCACATCTTTGGGGACCATTACCAGCCGAGAATCTTGTCGGGTCAGCCACTTTCAGATATTGGCCTTTAAAAAAAATTGGTTTTATTCGGTTCCCCGCCAAAAATAAATCAACTTAAAAGACCGTCTTGCGATAAGGTCTTTATATATATAGAGCTCATTTGGATGTTTAACCCAGAGTTTCTTGCCACTGATAACAATGATGGAAATGAAGGTAATGCCCTAATTCAATATCTTCAAGAGCAGTCTCCTGACGTTCTTCAAAGAGTAGCTAAATCAGCCAGCACAGATATTCAAGACATAATTAGGCACAACGTACAAGGGTTGCTTGGAATGCTCCCAGGAGATCAGTTCGAAGTCAAAGTAACTTCTTCTAGGGACCATTTCGCCAATCTTCTGGCCTCAGCAATGATGACTGGCTACTTTCTCAGACAAATGGAACAAAGAAAGGAACTTGAAGAATCACTATTAACAGATGAAGAGATGTCTATAAAACCTGAAGATATTAATCTCTAAATTTTTCAAGAGGATTTTTAGGCACCACCCCCTGCTTTAGAAGGCTCCCATCTAAATAATCTAGAAAAGACCAATTATTTTTAGAAGGGGACCATTCTGCAAAATTTATTTTTTTTCTTAAAGCTATACAATCTTCTTTTGTAAAAGCTATAGGTGCTGAGTAATGAGCTGGAATGAGTCTTTTCATACCACTGAGGCTCTTCAATTCATCTAACCATCTTAGGAATTCAATTTTGGCCCTAGGGAAAACAAGTCTTTTAATAACAGGTGCAACTTGAATAAGCGGTTTCTCTTTTCCAATTATCTCATTGGCAGATAACTCCCATCCTTTTTCCCATTTAAAGGGATATATACCAAAATGCGATTTAATAGTCCTCAAACCTGGTTTAAAACTGTTTTTCAATACTTGATTAATTGGAGGAATTTTTAATTTGTTCGGTTTTAAATATGAAGCAAATAGAACAAGTCTTGCCCAACCCTTTTTTCTTATATCTGGAGAATCATTGAGAAGTTGATCGCCAGTTTCTCTTGCATGAAATAAAAGAGGGGTAGGGTCTAAATCAAAAATTTGTGGGGGTTCAGATTCAATACCAATTAAGGCATCAGTTACAACTAAAGATTGTGAATCTTTGTGATAACAAGCAATTTCTTGAAACCGGCCAAGCCCAATATCTATTGGTCCTAAAGAAATCCAATCACAACTACCTTTAAAAGGTAAGCCATCTGCCAACAAAGTACGAGTTCTTTCAGCTGGAAATCCTAACCATGACAAAGGCAAGGAGAGTGGAAAGCTCCACTGGCCAGGACAAACCCAAAGTATGGCTTTAGAAAATACGCGAGCCATTGCTGGCATGGAAATTTTATGCTCTAGGCCAGAAGCTGTAGGCAAAACAATTGACACAACCGGGCCATACTTTTTTTCTAAACCCCGTAATGCTGTAATCAAATCTTTTGTTGGAGGCAAAGGATTGATTAACATCAAGCCCTTAGATACCTTTAATACTGTCATCCTTATAGGAACAGCAACATAATAAAGGCCTTGAAGCTGTTCAAAACTCCAAACTTGATTAGCAACTATCTCAGAAAAAGTAGTACTTCTAGAGCCATAAGGATATAGAGGAAATAGTGGCCACCAAAACCAATTATTATTCTTGCCTAAATTGTATTTACGTAGATTAGTAGGCATATATTTAAAACTAATTTAGATTATTGATTTTCAAGATTCCATATCTAGGGGCAAAAAGAAAAGCTAAAAGAAATAATGTAGTTTGAACAAGAACAATAGAACCTCCTGTCTCAATATCAAACCAATAACTTATATAAACACCCAAAACACTTGAAATAATACTACTAATAACTGCAATAAAAGTCATTCGGTCAAAACGATCTGTAAGCAAATAAGCTGTAGCACCTGGAGTTATCAACATTGCAACAACTAATATTATTCCAACTGTTTGCAAACCTGCCACTGCAGCTAATGATAAGACTGAAAGTAAAAGATAATGAAGCAAGCCTGTGTTTATACCTATAGATCTAGCATGCGTAGGGTCAAAACAGTACAGCATTAAGTCCCTCCTATATATAATTAATACTAAAACAACAATCAAGCAAATTAATATCGTTTGGTGAACATCAGAATCTGATATACCTAATGGACTACCAAAAAGAATATGCATTAGATCAATATTACTTTTGATTTTCGAAACTAGAACTAATCCAAGAGCAAAGAAGCCAGTAAAAACTAATCCAATAATAGTATCTTCTTTAACTCTAGATTTTTGTTTAACAAACCCTATTAAAGCTACTGAGCCAACGCCAAAAACAAATGCGCCTAATGAAAAAGGGAGTCCCAATGCATATGCAACTACAACTCCTGGCATAACAGCATGAGAAACAGCATCACCCATTAAAGCCCATCCTTTCAAGGTCATATAACAAGAAAGAAGACCACATACTCCTCCGACTAAAGCACTTATCATTAATGCCCTTCTCATGAACTCATGAGAAAGTGGGTCTAAAAGGAATGCAAAAGTCTGAGAAGTAATAAATAAGTCATTCATATATTTACTCATCAAAAGAAATTGATCCAGATATTGGATCAGGTTTCATGCCTCCAAAAGTCATTGAAAGATTCTCAGAAGTAAAGACTTCGGAAGTTTCACCATATGCAAGAACAGTCTTATTAATAAGAACTACTACATCACAAAAATCCCTAACATGGCTTAAATCATGAGTTGAAATAAGAATTGATCTTGAATCCTGTCTCAATTGTACAAACAAGTCAGCCATAAGCTTTTCTGTTCTGATATCTACCCCTGCGAAAGGTTCATCTAACAACAAAACTGAAGCTCTCTGGGCAATTGCTCGAGCAAGAAAAGCACGTTTCCTTTGTCCTCCTGAAAGGGAACCTATTGGCCTATTACGCAAACTGACTAATTCAACTCGCTCAAGCGCATCAAACACTGCTCTTTTATCTGACTCTCTAGGTACTCTTAGGAAATTCATTGATCCATATCTCCCCATCATCACAACATCCCAAACACTTACAGGGAAGGAACAATCAACTCCATCATTTTGAGGTACATAAGCGACTGCCTGGTCTTTTTGGGCTGTGGTTACTGAACTTCCATTGATAAGAATTTTGCCTCTGGAAGGCCTTACAAAGCCCATCAAGGCCTTAAAAAAAGTAGATTTTCCTGCTCCATTCATCCCTACCAGTCCACAAATACATCCTGCTTTTAGCTTTAGGCTTGCGTCATAGAGAGCAAGAGTACCGTTATAGTCAACACAAACCTGGTCAGCTTGAATTCTCAAGGCTTCCACTTCATCAGTATTGCGAAATAATTCCATTATTAATTCTTTGTAGGTAAGAAACCATTCAAAATAAGCTTGAGATTGTGACGCTGAAGGTCAAGAAGATTCGGAGCTGGGCCATCAGCATCGGATAGTGAGTCAACAAAAAACTTACCACCAAAAGTTGTTTTAGTGGCTCGCGCAACTTCCAGTTGAGGTTTTTCACTGACAGTAGATTCACAAAAGACAACAGGTACTTTCGTTTTTACGACTTTCTCAATTAACCGTTCCATCCTTCTTGGAGTCACCTGACTCTCTGCATTAACAGGCCATAAATAAGCTTCTTGGAAACCATAATCCGAAGCTAAATAAGATAATGCCCCCTCACAAGTAACTAACAACCTTTGGTGAGGAGGTATTTCTTTTAAAGCAATGGTTAACTCTTTATCTATTTGACGTAATTCTTTTTTATATGATTTTCCTTTTTTTAAATAAAATGATTCACCCTCAGGGTCTATTGAGATAAATGCTTCCATCAATTTATCTACATAATGTAATGCTCTCTTAGGAGATATCCAAGCATGAGGATTAGGCTTACCATTGTATACATCACCCTCAATAAGTAGTGGCTTCATCCCATCAGTTAAAACAACCTTAGGGATACCATCTAAAGATGAAGTGAATTTTCTTGCCCAAAGTTCAAGTCCAAGACCATTTTCTATTATTAAATTTGCTTTTGAGGACTTAACCAAATCACTTGGCGTGGGTTTATAACCATGAATTTCTACCCCTGGCTTAGTAATTGATTTAACTTCCAACCTTTCACCAGCAATACTTCTAGCCATATCAGCTAAAACTGTAAAAGTGGTTATCACCAAAGGTTTTGAGGGGGAATTTGATGATATAAGTTTATCATCATTTGCCTTACAAGAAAGTAATAAAAGAGCAGCTAATAATGGCCCTGTTGATCTAAAAAACTTATTAATAATAAATGATCCTAACTTATTTTATATATTTAAACATAATGCAAAAGCAATATATTTTATATGGCTAGTTTGTTTGAATTTGAATATTTTGGTGATCATTTATTTGAGATAAGGCCCAATTCTTTGATTGAACCAGGAAATTAGACCAATTGACTTTTTCTTTTTCTGCCGCTTTTGAGATCAATCCGGGAGCTTGTAATTTAAGCAAATCTAAATCAGGCTTTGCTACTCCATTATTCAATGCCATCCAATCTGCCATAGAAGTACCTACTACTCTAGTTAAATAAGCTGCACTTACTGCTTGCATTGAACCAGCTGCAAGCCAGGTACCTCCATGCAATTTAGCTACGCTTAATAAAGCTTGACCACTCCATTCAACAACTCCTTGAGCAAGAGCTGCAATAGCTAATTGTCGGGCGACTTCAGTCAAGAGTTCTGGCTTAATATCACAAGACCAAATTTTTCCCATTTCCTGAATCATCAACCCATTAACTACTGCTACTGAAAGTAGGTCTGTAGAAGGAAGGGGAGAAGCAAACACTGCTCCAGCTACGAGCCATTGTGATCGATTTTGAATAAGTCTAAATTTGTCTCTTCTTAAGCACTCCAAGTCAGACTGCCATGAAAGATGCAGCCTAGAGAGCAATCTTTGTCGGGTTTGATCAATATTATTAGTAGTGTTATTCAATAATCTTCTAACTGGACTTAGTACATTTTTTATATCATCTTTTGATGCATCCCATTTGATAATGTGATTAACCCATCTATCTGGTAATTGAGAGTGAAGTTCTCTTAATTGATTTGGCCAATCCTCTGAATCTTTATATGAAATTAAAATCCATGAAGGCAAATCTGAAGGAATACTCTTAAGCCATAGCAGATCAACTGCTCTCAAAGGTAATGGCAAATAGTAAATAATTAAATCCTTCTCGACAAATTTATGTGGGAATTCCCAGGACTGATTATGAAGAGGAAGAGAAGAGGAAGAAGCAAATTCAATTGAATTTGTACCGACAATTGCATCTTGAAGAAGCTTAGTTTCTGGTAATTCAACTCCTTTAGTACTTATTATTTCTAAAGATTGAGATTGTTTTCTAGATAGTACTTTGTTTAGGGAAGCTGTTCTGTGTATTGAGTTTGTTAAATATTTATCTGGATCTTCTAATGATTCAAACTGGCTTAAGACATCATTACAACGCTTTATCCATCCCTTAACAGTTGATGGTGGGACAAAACCGACAGAAGAAGGTTTATAAAGAAATAAAAACCCTGCTCCTGCTAAAAGGACAAGAAACCCACCTGAAGGGAGATGAACCAAATCACTTACTATCCACTGTCCAGCAAATAAAGAAGTAAGGATAATTCCAGCCTTAGCTATATGCGAAGAAGGAACTGTAAGGGATGGGAGAAAATTTTTCATGAAATTGCCTAAGCCTCCTTTTAGTTAACTTAATAAAACAACGAAAGCAAATAAAATCACCTAAAAACCATACAGAATCTAGGTTTTATAACAAAAACTCTAACAAACATTAATGTTGCTTTCGCTTAAATAAATAAAAATACAAGTTCAAAAAAGTGTGAATCTGCACAACGAGAACTGTTAAAGCTTCTCAATCAGGCCAACGATGCGGCACACTTAGCTTCTAACTAATAAAGAGGTCATGGCTGATTCCTTTAAAGAACCTCCAAAAGGAAAAAATTTTAATAATTCAAATGATTCTGATAGAGCGGGTTTCCGTGGATCAAGAGGTTCAGGAAATAGGGAAGGGGGTGGCTTCCGAATTCGCCTTAGTGATAACGAAATGAGAGCAACCAGATCAATTCAAGAAGCTTTTAATCTTCGATCAACTGTTGCAGTATTAGGTTTTGCTGTTAGGACCCTTGGTCAAATGCTGGAAGAAGGAAAACTTGACGAAATCATTTCTGAATACCGTACTCAATCCCCTAACAACAGTCGAAATCAAATGGACAAAGCCAGGGCAGGCAACAATAATCATTTTAATAAAAAAGTAAAACCCAATCCCTTTGCAAGACCTGTAAAGCCAGAAATAAATTCAACAGAAGACAATCAAAAAAGCCTAGAAGCAATAAATACAGAATCTACTAATCAAGAACAAGATAATGCTGATCTCAAAGAAAATAATCACTCTAGCGAATCTGTAGATGAAGAAAAATCTTCTACAAATTCAAGTGATTAAGAATCAGTGAATAAGAAGAGGCTTTTATCTGGAGTTCAACCGACAGGGGAGCTTCATATTGGAAATTGGCTTGGTGCGATTCGTAACTGGGTAACCCTACAAAATCAATACGAATCATATGTTTGTGTGGTTGATCTTCATGCAATTACTGTTCCACATGACCCTAAAAAACTCAAGGAAAACACCTTGAAAACAGCAGCCCTTTATGTGGCCTGCGGAATGGATCCAAACGAATGCACCATTTTTATTCAAAGTCATATTGCTGCTCATAGTGAGCTCTGTTGGTTACTTAACTGTGTAACTCCTATCAATTGGATGGAAAGGATGATTCAATTCAAAGAAAAAGCTGTAAAGCAAGGTAACAACGTATCTCTAGGCTTGCTTGACTATCCAGTACTAATGGCAGCAGATATTCTTTTATATGATGCTGATGTTGTACCAGTAGGAGAAGATCAGAAACAGCATCTCGAACTTGCTAGAAATATAGCCCAACAAAGAATTAACTCTCGTTTTAGCATAAATAATAAATCAATCCTCAAAGTACCTGAACCACTAATCATGAAAGATGGCTCCAAAATAATGAGTTTATGTGATGGAAAAAGCAAAATGAGCAAAAGTGATCCAAATGAAGGCAGCAGAATTACACTTTTAGATAGTCCAGATATCATTAAAAAGAAAATAAAAAGAGCAAAAACCGATCAATATTTTGGACTTGAATTTAATAATCCTGAAAGGCCAGAGGCACACAATCTCCTGACTATTTATGCAATGGTTACTGATAAAGAAAAAGAGAATATAAAACAAGAGTGTGCAAATATGGGTTGGGGTAAATTTAAGCCATTACTTACTGAAGCAATAATTTCTGCATTGGAGCCCATTCAGGAAAAGTATAATCTACTTATGCAAGACAAATCAGAACTCAATCAAATCCTTAAAAATGGCACAAATAAGGCAGAACAAGTCTCAACAATCACACTCAATAGAGTAAAGAATTCAATTGGATTACTAAATAGGATTTAAATTAATGCCAGTAATTACTTTACCTGATGGTACAAAAAAAACATATTCTGAGCCAGTTTCTATAGCTCAAATAGCTTCTAGTATAGGAGAAAGGTTAGCTAGTGCCGCAATTGCTGGAGAGGTAAATGGCAAGTTAATAGATACATGTATACCCATTAATTATGATGCGGAAGTAACAATAATAACATCAAAAGATAGCAAGGGTATAGATATTATTCGTCATTCATTTGCACATTTAGTAGGTCATGCAGTCAAGCAATTGTACCCTTCAGCAAAGATGGCTATAGGCCCAACAATTGAAAATGGATTTTATTATGATATTGCTTATAAAGATACATTTACGCCAGCCGATATAGAACAAATAGAGAAAAGAATTAAAGAGCTCATAATACAAAACTATGACGTAGAAGTTGAAGTGGTGACTAAGGAAGATGCAATAAGGACGTTTCAGAATAGAGAAGAGCCATATAAGCTCCAAATAATTGATGAAATAGCAAGTAATGAACCAATTAAGCTATACCGTCATCAAGAATATGTTGATATGTGTAGGGGACCACATGTCCCTAATACAAAGCATTTAAGAGCATTCTCTTTAACTAAGGTTTCTGGTGCTTATTGGAGGGGAGATTCTAACAATGAGATGCTTCAAAGGATTTATGGGACAGCTTGGGGCTCAACAAAGGAATTAAAAATATATATTAATAGATTAAAAGAAGCCGAGAAAAGAGACCATAGGAAACTAGGAAAAAGACATGAACTATTTCATATTCAAGAAGAATCACCAGGCATGATATTTTGGCATCCAAAAGGCTGGTCAATATATCAAGTTCTTGAAAAGTATATTAGAGATATACTTATTAAAAATGACTATCAAGAAATAAAAACACCACAAGCAGTAGACAGATCACTATGGGAGAAATCGGGCCATTGGGACAAGTTCAAAGAAGATATGTTCACTACTAATTCTGAAAATAGAGAATACGCAATAAAACCAATGAATTGTCCATGTCATATTCAAGTATTCAATCAAGGCTTAAAGAGTTACAGGGATTTACCTATTCGATTAGCTGAATTTGGTTCATGCCATAGAAATGAACCTTCAGGTGCACTCCATGGATTAATGCGCGTTAGAAACTTTGTACAAGATGACGCCCATATCTTCTGTACAGAAGAGCAAATACAAGATGAAGTTGCAAACTTTATAGACTTAGTTTTTGAAGTTTACAAAGCCTTTGGTTTTGAATCAATTATAATTAAATTATCCACAAGACCTGAAAATCGAGTTGGAAGTGATGATATTTGGGACAAGTCAGAAAAGGCTTTAGAAGAAGCCTTAAATATAAAACAACTTGATTGGTCATTTCTTCCTGGTGAAGGTGCTTTTTATGGCCCTAAAATTGAATTTTCATTAAAAGACTGTTTAGATCGAGTTTGGCAATGTGGCACTATACAAGTTGATTTCTCCATGCCTGGAAGGCTTGGAGCCAGTTATATTGATGAAAAGAGTTTAAGAAAAGAACCTGTTATGCTTCACCGAGCAATACTTGGTTCTTTTGAAAGATTTATTGGAATTCTAATTGAAGAGTATGAAGGAAAATTTCCAGTCTGGTTATCACCTATTCAAGTTATTGTCATGGCTATAACTGACAGGAATATAGATTATTGTAGAAATATATATAAATCACTTTCAGAACAAGGTTATAGAGCAGAATTAGACATAAGGAATGAAAAGATCGGGTATAAAATTAGAGAACATACTCTTCAGAGAATCCCTTATTTATTAATTATTGGAGATAAAGAGCAGGAAAATAATACAATTTCGGTAAGGACACGAGAAGGAAATGACTTAGGAACTAAAACAATTAAAGACTTCATATTAATTCTTAATGCTTCAATCTCAAAAAAAGCAGCTGAGTTCGATATAGACAAAAACAAAGCCAGATAAACTAAACTTTAATTTTTTCTTATATATGAACCTACTTGCTGGAGATATTGGAGGAACAAAAAGTCTCCTCGGAATCTATAATTTTAATGGCCAATTAAATCTAATTCATAAGAACTATTACCATTCAAAAGAATGGGTAAGCCTAGAATCAATTATAGAAAACTTCTTAAGCAACCTACCACCTCAAATAGAGTACCCAAAGGTAGGCTGTATTGGAATTGCAGGACCTATCACAAATGGAAGAATAAATCTGACAAATTTGAATTGGACTACCAACCTTTCATCTATAAAGAAAATAGCACGATGCAAAGAAATAATCTTGTTAAATGATTTCTCCTGCCTTGTATATTCAATACCCTTTCTAAAAGAAAATCAATATGCCTATATTCAACAAAAAAATACACCTTTAGACCTCAAAAATGATGGCATATTTGCAATTATTGGAGCAGGAACTGGTCTTGGTGTATCAAGAGGAGTAATTACAAAAAGAGGGTTAAATGTATTACCAAGTGAAGGCGGTCATAAGGAATTTTCAGCTAGGAATGATATTGAATGGGAATTAAGTAAATGGCTTAAGAAGGATTTAAACCTTTCAAGACTTTCAATAGAAAGAATTGTTAGTGGAACAGGCTTAGGTAATATTGCTAGATGGAGATTAAGTAAGGAAGATGCTAAAAATCACCCAATTCGTAGACGCTTTAATATGAATGAGTTAAAAAATGATGTTTCTTTTATTCAAGGTTTCCCTGAGCAAATTCATAAAAAAGCTAAGGAAGGTGACGTTTTCATGAAAGAAGTTTTGCAAATCTGGCTTAGTGCATATGGCTCTGTTGCAGGAGACATTGTACTAAACGAGCTATGTAATTCTGGGTTATGGATTGCTGGGGGGACAGCTAAAAAGCATTTAGAAGGTTTACGTTCAGAATCCTTCCTAGAATCATTAAAAAACAAGGGGCGTTTTTCTTATCTTCTCGAGAATTTGCCAATCATGGCTTTAATTGATCCAGATGCTGGACTGTATGGAGCTGCTTGCAAAGCCCACTTGATTACCAAAAATGAGAGAATCAATTTGACATCTAACTCTCAAATTAACTAAAAAATGATTCAGCCGCCCATAGGCAAAAAAGTTTTAGTTGAGGTCCCTTCCACAACAGCCAACCTAGGACCTGGCTTTGATTGTCTTGGAGCAGCTCTTGATTTAAAAAACTATTTCACCATTAAAAGAATAGAAGGGGATAGAGAACGTTTTGAGCTGATTATGGAAAGTACTGAAGGCAATCATTTACGCGGGGGGCCAGAGAACCTTTTTTACCGAGCTGCTCAGAGAGTTTGGCAGGCCGCTCAAATCGAACCTTTTGCTCTAGAAGCACGAGTAAAATTAGCAGTGCCTCCTGCCAGAGGGCTAGGAAGTAGCGCAACAGCTATAGTGGCTGGCCTTGTAGGGGCTAATGCTCTTCTCAATGATCCTCTAAGCAAAGAAAAACTTTTAGAACTTGCAATTGATATAGAAGGTCATCCAGACAACGTTGTACCCTCACTACTAGGAGGGCTGTGTTTTACAGCAAAAGGTGCCTCACAAAGATGGAGAGTCGTTAGATGCGATTGGCACAACTCTATAAAAGCAGTTGTAGCAATACCTTCCTTGAGGCTAAGCACAAGTGAAGCAAGACGAGTAATGCCAAAGACTGTCCCTATAGGGGATGCTGTTGTTAATTTAGGGTCTCTAACACTCTTACTTAATGGCTTGAGGACTGGCAGAGAAGACTTGATAACTGATGGAATGCATGATCGATTACATGAACCATATAGATGGAAACTAATAAAAGGAGGGCCTCAAGTTTGTGAAGCAGCTATTTCAGCAGGTGCTTTTGGATGTGCCATAAGCGGAGCTGGGCCAAGCATTTTAGCTTTATGCAAAGAAGAGAATGGAAGGACCATAAGCCAAGCCATGGTAAGAGCCTGGGAAAGTGAGGGGGTTGCTAGCCGTGCTCCTTTACTTAGTCTTCAGACCAAAGGCTCTACCTGGTATCCTGACAGGGGGTAAGTAAAACTACTTACTGTATTATTCAAGGACTGATAAGGTTCATTCTCATTCTCTGAAAGATTATGGGCGCAAATTTAGTTTCAACTCATGCGTACCTAGGTGAATTCCCATGGCTTTCTCTAATTGTTCTATTACCTGCACTAGGGGCTTTAACAATACCTTTTTTACCTATTAAGCAAGAGGAGAATCCATATATCTTTCGCAATATCGCAATAGGCTTTCTTACAATTGACTTTTTAATTATTGTTTTAGTTTTAAGTCAATATTTTGAGAGTGAATCCAATGACTTGCAATTGATTGAAAGGATAAGCTGGCTTCCCTCAATAGGACTTGAATGGTCTCTAGGTGTTGATGGAGTATCAGCCCCTTTAGTAGCTCTTAGTGGTTTGATAACACTACTTTCTGCTATAGCAAGTTGGAAAATCACAAACAAACCAAAGCTTTATTTCTCTTTATTGCTTATTCAGGCTTCTGCTCAAGCTTTAGTATTCCTATCGCAAGATTTTTTACTATTCTTTCTTGCATGGGAATTAGAACTTGTTCCTGTATACCTATTAATAGCAATATGGGGTGGGAAGAAAAGACTATATGCTGCGACCAAATTCATTTTATATACAGCACTTGCCTCCTTATTAATACTTATTAGCGGCCTAGCCTTAGCCCTCTCTGGTGATACATTCACATTAAATCTTACTGATTTAGCTTCAAGAACAACAGCCGGAACTTTTGGATTGCTTTGTTACTTAGGCTTCTTGATTGGCTTTGGTGTAAAACTTCCTATCTTCCCTCTACATACTTGGCTTCCAGACGCTCATGGTGAAGCTAATGCTCCTGTATCAATGCTACTTGCAGGAATACTTCTTAAGATGGGTGGCTATGCACTTATAAGGTTTAATGTACAGATGTTTCCCGAAACACATATCCAACTAGCGCCAGCATTAATTGTAATAGGAATAGTTAATATCATTTATGGTGCATTAAATGCATTTGCACAAGATAATGTAAAAAGAAGAATAGCTTGTAGTTCAGTGAGTCATATGGGTTTTGTTCTACTGGGCATTGGGTCAATAAACACCTTAGGTATTAATGGAGCAATGTTGCAAATGATAAGTCATGGATTAATAGCAGCAGCAATGTTTTTTGTTACAGGCTCTTTTTATGAAAGGACAAATACTTTATCAATACCAAATATGGGTGGCCTTGCAAAAGCACTACCAATAACATTTGCTCTTTTTCTAACGAGTTCATTAGCATCATTAGCCCTACCTGGGATGAGTGGCTTTGTAAGTGAAATAACAATTTTTCTTGGAATAACAAGTCAAGATGGATTTACTTCAATATTTAGATCAATAACTATACTTATTTCTGCTATAGGCCTAGTTCTTACTCCAATATATCTACTTTCAATGTGCAGACGTGTATTTTTTGGTCCGAGAATACCTGCACTAGCGATAGTTGAAGAGATGAGACCAAGAGAACTATTTATTTCCTTAAGTCTTATAATTCCAACATTATTTATAGGGTTTTGGCCTAAAATTGCTACAGATGTATTTGAATCATCAACTAATGCTATTGCAAATAACCTAACCGCACATAAGGTTATAGCTCTTATACAATTAATTAATTAATCTAAATTAAATGAATAAAATTAATAAAACTCCTGCAATCCTACAGGGAAATGGATTACCTAAATTCAAAGAAATTACCTCTAGTCAAATAAAAGAACAAATTCCCCATTTAATAAAAGACCTCCACGCTGATTTTCATTCTTTAGAGAATGAACTCATGAGAAAAATCACATCTAATATTGACTTATGTTGGGATGAATTAATTAACCCTTTATATAAAATAGAAGAAAAGCTTCGCTGGAGTTGGGGTACAATATCCCACCTAAATGGTGTATCTAATTCACCTGAGCTACGAGAAGCATACTCATCTCTACAACCCCAAATAGTTGAATTTAGCAACCGTATTGGACAAAGCCAAGTCCTTTATAAAGCATTAATCAACATCCAAGAAAGATCTCAAGAGTTAGATAGAGCACAACAAAGAATTATAGAGGCAGAATTATTGTCAATGAAAAACAAAGGCGTCGGCCTTCAAGGAAAACAAAAAGAAATGTTTAATACAAACAGTCAACGCTTAGCTGAGTTATCAACTTCATTTAGCAATAACATTCTTGATGCCACTAAAGAGTGGAATCTTCTTCTAACAAAAAAAGAAGAGATCGATGGGCTTCCGTTTCGTAACCTGGAAGCAATGGCAGAAGCAGCAAAAAGATCAAAAGTTCTCAAGGATAAAATAGTTGGCCATCCAAACCCAAAGGAAGGACCATGGCTACTTGGACTAGACATGCCGAGCTATATCTCCTTTCTTACTTATGCTAATAATAGAACTTTGCGTGAAACTCTCTACAAAGCATTTGTTAGCAGAGCAAGTAAAGGGAAGAATAACAATGAAGAGTTAATAGAAGAAATTCTTCTATTAAGAAAACAACAATCTCAATTACTTGGCTATACAAATTGGGCCGAATTAAGCCTAGCTAGCAAAATGGCTAAAAACGTTACTGAGGTCGAAAGGTTACTAGAGGAACTTAGAATTGCAGCAATGCCTGTTGCAATTGAAGAAGTTAACAGACTTCAATCCTTCGCTGCAAAACAATGCGGTCAAAAAGAAATCGAGATAGCTCCATGGGATATTAGCTTCTGGTCAGAAAAGCTTAGGCAAGAACTTCTTAATCTCAACCAAGAATCTCTTAGGCCATGGTTCCCACTTCCTCAAGTGCTTAAAGGCTTATTTAAGCTATGTGAGAGACTATTTGGAATTTCGATAGAATCATATAAGGGTGATTTTCAAACATGGCATCAGGATGTTGAATTTTTCTACATCTTTGATGCCGATGGAACTCATATAGCTTCTTTTTACTTAGACCCATATACAAGGCCTTCTAGCAAAAGAGGTGGGGCATGGATGGACGAATGCCTGACAAAACAAAACCTAGAAAACGAAGACATAGTGCTACCAGTGGCATACCTTGTTTGCAACCAAACTCCTCCAACAGGAAAAACGCCAAGCCTAATGAGCTTTGAAGAAGTGAAAACACTGTTTCATGAGTTTGGACATGGTCTTCAACATATGCTAACTAAAGTTCATTATCCAAAGGCGGCAGGTATAAACAACGTCGAATGGGATGCTGTAGAACTTCCTAGCCAATTTATGGAAAACTGGTGTCTAGACAAGAAAACAATACAAGAAATAGCTATTCATTGGGAAACAAAAGAGCCTTTACCGAAGGATGAATTGAAGAAGTTACAACTTAACCAAACATTCAACTCAGGTCTTGCGACCTTGAGACAAATACATTTTGCATTTACAGATATCAAATTACATACTCATTGGGAAAACGACAAAGGAATTACTCCAGAAGATCTTCGTAGAGATATAGCTAAAACGACATGTGTAATCCAACCTATTCCTGAAGATAATATGTTATGTGGTTTTAGCCATATTTTTGCTGGAGGATATTCTGCTGGTTATTACTCATATAAATGGGCCGAGGTCCTAAGTGCAGATGCATTCTCCGCTTTTGAAGAAGTAGGCTTGGAAAATGAAAACCAAATAAAAGCAATTGGAAGACATTTTAGAGAAACAGTACTTAGCCTAGGAGGAAGCGAAGATCCTTCAAAGATTTTTGAATCTTTTAGAGGCAGAGCAGCTTCTACAAAAGCTTTAATTCGTCATTGCGGGTTAAAAGTAAGTCTTTAGAAATCAAGCTAAGACTTCTAGAGTGCTTAATCAAGTCTTTATGAGTAAGGACTGGGACTGACACGCAAGTGCCATAAGGCAAAACAGCTCTATTACCCGGGAAAACCATTAAATCCCAAAATGTAAAATAACTCCTGCAATCAATGTTTGATAGATCCAGAGGGTTTTTATTTAAAGACTCAATCAACAGACTACCTAATTTCATCTCTGCAATACCGGCAAAGATAAAGGCTGGAGCAATTTGTGCTGTAAGTGTGCCTTGATGAGGAGAACCTATACTAAAAAAACGCCGAGTTCTTTTAAAACCTCCCATTTCTTGTAACCAAACTCTGCTAATCAATCCTCCCATAGAGAATCCAAGTATATCAATAGGCAAGCTAAAACCAAACTTCTCATTAATTTGAGAATCCAACTCTTTAGCCAAGTATCTAATACTTTTTCTACCAAGCTGATGAGGTAAGTAAGGTGCTAAAACGAGATGGTCAGGCTGATTCAAAGTTGCAAGCAGACGACTAAAAAGTCTAGGCGTATTCCATAATCCATGAACTAAAACCAATGGTCGGCTTAAAATATCCATTATCTCTCAAACTAAATTCATATTTCTATTTCTTGTAATAGAGACACTTCCATCAAAGCCATCTATAGGAGGGGAAGACTTTGTTAAGCAGATTTCTGTAGGTAAAGGACCATATAATAATTCAAGCTCATCTAAAATCTTCTCAGAAAAATATTCGATAGTCATACAATCAATCTTAAAAGAAAGTTTTTGTAGACTTTTCACACCAAGGCTATAATCTATAGTCGATTTCAGGTCATCATTCATAGAAGAGTTTTCTATATCCAACCAAATAGTAAAGTCTAAAATAAAATCTTGCCCTAACAAGCGCTCTTGATCCAATACTCCGACATGAGCCCAAAGATTAATATTGTTAACTGAAATTGAACTTAAAGTAGAAGAATTTCTCATGACTACAAATCTCTATGAGTAAAAGACTTTACCCCAGAAGAAAATTCCTCAGCCATATGCCCATCACCTTCCAAAAAATATCTATATGTTACTAACCCATCTAACCCAACTGGACCTCGAGGTGGAAGTGTTTGTGTACTGATACCTACTTCAGCTCCAAAGCCATAGCGAAATCCATCAGCAAAGCGAGTTGAGCAATTGTGATAGACGCCAGAGCTATCTACAGTATGCAAGAACTTTCTAGCTGATTCTTTGTTAGAGGTGGCAATTGCGTCAGTGTGCCTTGAACCATATCTACGTATATGTTCTATTGCTTTATCAATCGAAGTTACCACCTTGACTGAAAGCTTCAGGTCAAGATATTCACTTGACCAATCAGTTTCAACAGCCTTATTAGCAATCCCATACCCTTGGGAAATCTCATCACCTATGAGTGTTACTCCTAATTCATGAAATCTAGGTATAGCTATTTGCAAAAAGGATGATGCTATATCGTTATGAAGAAGTAATGTTTCAATTGCGTTGCAGGCAGCCGGATATTGGCACTTACTATCAATTGCTATATTTAAAGCCTGTTTTAGATCAACTTCAGAATCAATGTACAAATGACAAATTCCATCGGCATGACCCAAGACAGGAATACGTGTATTGTCTTGTATAAACCTTACTAATTCATTGCTACCTCTAGGAATAATAAGATCAACTATTCCATCCAAGCTCAGTAAACCTAGGCTTTCCTCTCTCGTTGTCAACAAACATAGAGATTCAGGCAAAACATCTGAAACTTTTAATCCTTTTTGTAAGGCATCTACTATCGACTCATTAGTAAGTCTTGCCTCGCTACCGCCTTTAAGAATGGCACCGTTTCCAGACCGAATTGCTAGTGAGGCTATTTGCATAACAGCATCAGGTCTAGATTCAAAAATAACTCCTAAAACACCAAGAGGGACAGTAATTCTGCTTAAATAAAGTCCTTCAGATAATTCACGTTGTAACTGAATAAGACCAATAGGGTCTGGCAATGATGAGACTTGCCGGATGCCTTTAATTGCAAGATTTAATTTATCTTTATTTAATTTTAATCTAGCTAATAGAGCATCATTGAGTCCAGCTTCTTCTGACCTACGAAGGTCCTGTAAATTTGCTTCAACTATATTATCTGCTGAACTTGCCAAAGAGTCAGCCATAGCAATCAATGCAGATCTTCTTTGTTCGTTTGTGCATTGAGCTAAAGGTATTGAAGCGTTCTTTACGCTACGTGCTCTTTCAAGGAGTTCGCTTGTAGCAGCTTGAGCGACGGTGTTGTTTTCCATTTGAGACTTAACTTATGCCATTTATCCTGCCGCAAAACCCGTAAAAGAATGAAAAAACCCTTTAAAGCTAAACAGACTGTTCAAAGAGTTGAGGTTTCTTATTATTTAAATTTTTTATCCTACTCCTAACATCATTTAACAAAGTAAAAGAATCTTTACTAATGAGTAATACTTTTCTCTTTACTCTGACTTCTAACCAATCACTAAGTGGGACATTCTCCCACCTAGGCCATTCTTGGATGTATGTAACACATCTTCCTTTATCATCAATTACTCCTGGAATGACAACAAAAATTAGATGTATCAAATGATCCTTTTGAATCAAGTTAATGACTTCAGTAAACATTACAGTAAAGGTTCCTGGACTTAGTGCTTCATTTATCTTGATCTCTCTCTCTACAACATAATCACTAGAACTAAATATATAAGTTTTAATTACTGAGGATCCTATATCAATGACCAAAAACTTTTGAAGTTCTCTAGTCATTGCTAATAGCGAACAAATAATTGTAATTGACTCTGCCAATTACCGTTTTTATCTAATGAACCTAAAATACCAATATTTGAATTGAATTGATATTTTATTGTCCCTTGAGGAGAAATGTCCTTGCGATTTGGAGTGGTTTGTATTGAAAAGTTGATTCTTTTTGATAGGTCCAAACCAACTTCTGCTATCCAAGCTTGTTGAGAAGGTAATTCATTATTGGAAGGATCTGAACTACTAAGCGTGTTTTCATCGCTATCACTAACATCCGCTCTAGGAATATCTGGAGAGGAAACAAACGCAGGGTATACATAGAATTGGACTCTTTCGTCAAAGGCTCCACTAATGGTACCCAGCACAGGAGAAAGAAAAGATCGATTAAGCAAGTCAAGTAACACCTCCTGCTCGCTGCCACTTAAAAGCATAGAGAATGAATTTCCACCTATAAGGTCAATTATTTGCTCTCTTGGTAAGGCTGGTATGCTACGCAAATCAATACTATCTGATAGTTCATTATCTTGACTTGCAAAAACCCTATCAGCTGGACCAATTGCATTTAGTTCAACATTTATTATCCTTGAACCACCTATACCAACAGAGCCTGAGCCATTCAGCGCGAAATCACTAGATGAATCTAATTGGCTAGGATTCTGAATAACATCAGATACACGACTAGTCATAGTAACGTCTAAATATGGTATAAAGCCCATCGAAGGAGCAAATAAAGCAATATTTGGCTCTTCCCTATCTAGTAGAAAAGTTGTTGTAAAGAGGTTAACTCTACCCTTCTTGAGACGTACAACACCTCTTAAAGCAAGGCTCTGATCTAAAGGACCATCAAGAATCAAAGATCCAGCAGCTGTAAAACTAGCAAAGGGCTGTGAGACAACTCTTACATTAGGTCCTAAGCTAAGTTTTAATTTGTCAAAGGTTAGGAATGATAGATGCCTAGGAAATTTTGAATCAAGTATTCTGCTGGCTGGAGAATTCTGATCTTGAATAAGAAGTCTAATAGGCGATTGATAGTCCCAATTCTGCTCAGGAAATGATCTTGGTCTGATCTGAGTTGTTGAGGAAGAAGTTCTTTCATCTACATTTGTAGATTTATTTTTGGATCTCGATCGCTTCGTTGATATTGCACCTTGAGTGACAGTTACCTCTCCACCAAGAAGGGGTTTAATAACAGAGCCTTTTATATTAAGCATTGAAGAGAGCTTAAAAGCCGAGGCATTTCTTTTAATATCAATAGAATTAATTTCTACATTTAAACCATTTAATTTTTTTTCTTCTGCTCTAAATAAAGACATTGAGCCATTTGCCAGGACTGATCCATCCTTTCCTATTTGTGCTTTTAATTCCTGTACTTCAAAACGGTTAAAATCAAAAATAAACCTTCCTTCAAAATTATCAACACGTTCTTTATTTAAAAGGAACGTACCATCTCTAACAACTAAATAACCATTAGCAATAGGATTAGATAAAGTCCCTCTAATCAACAATTTAAGGTCGGTGTTCCCAGATTCCCAATCTATAAGATTTTCTGAAAGACCGTCGAAAAAACTAAGCCCATCTCCATGGCTTTCGACTTTTAAATCAAATGTTGTCGAAGGAGATAAAGGTATTTGCCCAGCAACAGACACAATCTCATTAGAGGGCAGAGCTTTAAACGCTATATCTGTTTTGATAATTGAATTTGCAAGAAATACATCACCTTTCTGCAAAATAAGCTCTCTATCGGCTAATCGAGCATTGGTTAAAACAAGTTCTGCATTTAATTCAGGAGATTTCTTTTTAAAATTATATCTACCAGTAAATCCAAACATTCCACTTAATGATGAAGGGGTTGAGAAGAATAGCGATAGCACTGAAAAAGGTAAATTCAAAACAGAGAACTCACCTGTATCTCTAAGTGAAAAGGAATTAAAACTAGCTTGGAAGGGTTTAAGTTTAACTATTTCTTCTTTCTTATCACCTTTCATCCAAACATTTCCCGATGCTTTTACTTCCAAGTTAAGATCAGATAATGTAGATCCTTTAAGAGTAGCCTCAGCATCAAGAATTCCTTTCAAGTCGGATGGATCAAGTAATGTCTTCTTAGATTTATTTCTTTTATATCTTTCGACAAATACTCTAGAAACATCCCAATTCCTTAACTGAGTATCTAATGACTCTTTTGTAGAGACAAGTGAAAGTCCACTTAAATCTTCAGCTGATCCGGTGGCAAATTTAGGCAATAAATTAAATTGAGAGATTTTCAAACTACTATCAACCAACCAATTAGGACTTATTCCTTTAGCAAAAGCCTTCGCTTGAAAAGATCCTCCTACAGTTCCATCTGCATTTACAACTATTTTGCCAATATCTGGAGGAATGATCTCTGCAATCAATGAATACTTTTTAGCTGTATAACTGGCCTTAAGAATCGCTTCTCTTAAACTAACACCTAATAACCTAGGAAAACTATAAACTAATTCTCCATCAATAAAGAAAGGATTAGTTTTTATAACACCCTCTCCAAAAAGTTTCCCAAAAGTTCGCCTAAAGCTCTTGTCAGGGGGTATTGCAACTTCTAAACGGTCCAATCTAAAGTCATTTGCTATCCATCTATAACCTTCAGGGATTGGTTCTAATGAAAAAAGTCCTCCTAACCTTTTAAAAACTAATTTATCTAAAGACCAGTCCCTTTTAAGCTCAGCTTCAAGCTTTCCAGAAACAGCTGCTCCTATAGAGGACATATTTAATTTCCCACCTACACCAGCCAAGCCAGAAAAATTACCTTGCCATTTCTCTTGCAATCTAATCGCACTAATTTGCGGATTATCTATTTCAATAGATAAGTTACTTTTCAGAGATGATAGAGGCCCACTTACTGTTCCTGTAGCCGAAAGAGTCCCTGAAAGAGGAGTTCCTACGAGTGAACTTAAAGAGCTTAAAGAAAAACTATCAAGGTCAACCTCTGAAGTCAGTTCTCCTAGAGAGAGCCTTTGCTTCTTGAAACTCAGAGGCAAAGAAGCATTTAACCTCAATGGTGAATTAATTTGTTCCTTAGCTCTAATCAAAGAAAGGATTTTCAAGTTATAGTCTGATCTACTATCAATTGGCATAAAAGCACTTATATCGGCGGCCCAAGAGCCATATTCAAATTTAGTATTAGGTATTACTAATGAGTTATCTTTACACTTGATAGATGTATTTTTTGAGAAGATTGTTCTTGACGTTGAAGTAGTAGATCGCAAATTAAAATTGTCAAGTGATAGATCACCCCGACATTTAACATTAGTCTTATCTAGTCGAAGAGAAATATCAGAATTGACCCTTCCATTAACAACAAGATTTAATTTGTTAAATACAGGAATTTGCAGGTTTTGCAAATCAAATTTATTAAATCTTGCTTTTGCATTCAAATTCAAACGGTCCCAATATCCTTTTCCTTTTAATACCAAAACTCCATCATCAGGGAAAACAAAAGAGAACTTACCCTGAACCTTTTTCTCAGCCAAATCAAACAATCCTTTAGCTTTTGTCTTGATTTCGGTTTTTGAAGCCTGAAGAAAAATACTTGAGGAATTGTCCAGCCTGATTTTTAAACCTAGATTTGGGGCTTTACTTTCTGAATAAATTTTTGAAGGAAAATAAGGACTAACCTCATTTCCATCAAAATAAAATTCTGCGTGACTTGGACTGAAAATAATTACAGGTTTCCAACTTAAAAGACTCTCAAGAGGAGCAAACTGTATTTTTAAACCTGAAAAATTAACCTTTGAGTTATCAAAAGGACTCTCTTGCAAACTTGAAGGTCCAATTGCAAATCCCCAAAACCTCAACCCATTGAAAGGCCCAATCACTATTGGGCGTTTGAGTTGATTGGAAAACCTCTTCTGCAGCTCAGGTCTAGAACGGTCTATAAACTTTTCTAAAAGGTTATTGGTTAATGAATAAATTGCATAGCCACTACAAATAACCAGAGTCCCAATTAGACTCCATTTTCTAAATTTTATGCTTTTAATTCTCACTCCTTTAGAACTTTTATTTCTTTTAGGGAGCAGACGAACTATAAGGAGTGAAAGTACTATTAACCAGTAAATGTCAATTTCTCAATTCCTACAACAAGCAACATCCTGGCTTGCTTGGTCAGGTTTAGGCTTGGGAGCAATGACTCTAATAGCCTTTCTCTTTAGATGGGGAGTGAGGTTTAGGTTGGTTGGAGCAACTATTTTCTCACTATTGCTATCTGGAAGTTGTTGGGCCTTCAAAGAAAGCTACAGCCCGCCAGTAACAATTGAAGGGGCTATATATGCCCCTGTGGTGTTTGATAACGGGGTAGATCTTGTCGTAGCTAAAGCTCCTGAGGATTTCCCAGAAGAAGCGATAGACCCCTCTCTTGAACAAATTGCAGAGAATTTAAAGGGTGGCGGTAGGAATGGTTCAAAAGTAACAATAAGAATTCGTAAATTAATTACTAAAGAAGCAGGAATTAGTGAACCAATAATTCTGGGAGAAGTCATAAGCGACCCATCTAGAAATTTGCTAATTCATGTGGATAGGAATGAATTCATTAATTCAAATACAACTAATTCCATCGACACATCACAATTAGAGGATCAAAAAATCACCACAAGTCCCCAATCATTTGAATTAAATAGTTCTGAAGAGTTGAATGCTGCAAGTTTCTCAGACATAACTTCAGCTATAGAAGACGGCAATGAATAAAAAAAGTTTCAGCGGAATCAGTAATCAAATAAACTTTTCTAAACTTTCGAAAGCATTTAGGAAAGAAAGTAGACAACTTCAATTACAGGGATTTAGCTCATGGGAATCCATTAAAGAACTTAATGACGTAGAAATATCAAACCTAATAAAGTTAGGTTGTGGGAGTATTCGTAATCTTAAGTGCCTACGTTGTATTGCGATATTTATATGTGAATTAGAAATTCTTCAAGAAGAAGCATCATTGTTATTACATTCAGGGATACCATCAATAAATGCTCTAGCAAGTTTAATGCCTCAAGAACTAATCAATAAAACAGCTAGACTTGAAATAATTCTTGGTACTGGGCGCAGAAATAATGTAAATCTTGCTAAAGCTAGTATATGGATCAAGAAGGCAAAAATATATTCTAAAATTCACCTAAAATAGGTATCAAGCATATAGAGTAATCTTATATCTAACAAGCTAAAAGCTTATAGCTATGTACTACCTGTTTCTCTTGTTAGTAGCTGCATTTGCTTCAATCCCAATAGCTTCTGCTCAATCAGGTCTCCTGGAAAGTGTAAAGAGAAACCCCCAAGAAGCAATTTCTTTATGTCAAAGATTTAAAAATCTAAATTCAAAAGGTATATCAACAAGTTCTAATCAAGTAATTGACGAGATTAGTCGGAAAAAAAATCTAAACTCTATTGATGCAGAGATACTTTCTATATATGTTATTGCAATGCATTGTCCAGAAATATATTAACAATATAAAGAATTGTGGATCTCATTAATTATAAAGAAAAGTCTCTTACTCTTGCAGAAGGAGTAATCCTTAGATCAAAAGTATGGTTTCCAAAAGGGGGGGGACCTTGGCCAGCATTACTAATGAGACAACCATATTCAAAAGAAATCGCGTCAACAGTAACTTATGCACATCCCTCCTGGTGGGCTAGCCATGGATATCTAGTAATTATTCAGGATGTTCGTGGCCAAGGCTCTTCAGAAGGTAACTTCATTGGATTCGATCAAGAAGCATTTGATACGACTGAAACACACAAATGGGTGAGGTCATTACCAGAATGCAATGGCTTATTAGGAACTTACGGTTTTTCCTATCAAGGACTTACACAACTTTTAGGAGAAGAAGGAAGTCGACCGCCAGAATGCATGATTCCCGCCATGACTGGCATCAACGAAGGGGATCATTGGAGTTGCGAAGGGAATGCATTCTGGTGGCACATAAGCATAAGTTGGGGACTGCAATTAGCAGCTCAGAAATTAAGAAAAGGTGGGAATAATGCAGGTTGGGATGAAGTGCGCCAAAGTCTTGAATCAAATAATTACTTAAAAGATGGAGCAGATTTATTAAAAAGATATGACTCTGAAGGGATGGCCTATAAGTGGTTGAAAAATTCAGAAAAACCTTTCCATTCTTGGAAAGTGCATGAGCCTAAGAAAAACTGGTTAAAGCAACCGATGCTATTAATAGGTGGTTGGTGGGACCCCCATCTAAAAGGGATATTAGAAATATATAAGAAATCAATTGAAGCAGGGGGTTATCCTGAACTCTATATTGGTCCCGCAAATCACCTTCAGTGGTGGGAAGGGACAGATGAACTTCAATTAAACTTTTTCAATAGGCATTTAAAAAAGAATTCACAAAATAGCAAGCAAGATAGAAAACAGCTTTGGAATCAAACCAATAGGCAATGGTATCCTTCTGAAAAAATAACCTCATTAAGAAAGAACGAGACTTGGTCGCTCAACACGACTGGCTTAGCCTGTGCAAGCTTAAAAGATGGGAAACTTAGTGTTGATTCAAAAGGGAAAGGTACATTTTGTCTTGTTCATGATCCTTGGAGACCAGTTCCTGCAATTGGAGGGCATTTAAGTCCTACATCTGGAGAGGCTGATAGATCAAATATTGATAAAAGAGGAGACGTTGCGACTTTCACAAGCAAACCATTTACTAAAGAAAAACTTTTAGAAGGAACGCCAAAACTTTATATAAACACTAAGGCT
>QCKH01000005.1 GCA_003215475.1 Prochlorococcus sp. AG-409-L21 | reverse complement strand
ATCAACGGATCATTGGCGTTATAACATTCCTGTATTAGCTAAGTCTCATGAAGTTCATGCAATAGATTTGCTTGGATTTGGTCGAAGTGATAAGCCAGCAGAACTTGATTATGGAGGAGATCTTTGGAAGGAGCAGATTGTTGCCTATGTTAGAGAACGTATTGGTAAACCAACAGTTATTATTGGGAATTCTCTTGGTGGTTATGCTGCTCTTGCTGCAGGGGCTGCCTTAGAATCCCAATCAGCTGGAGTCGTTTTGCTTAATGCTGCAGGATATTTTAGTGATGAGAATCTTGTTACAGAATCAACGGATTTAGGTTCTAGAATTAAGAAAAATATAGCAGTTGGAATTTCTCGTGATCTATTAATTAAGTGGTTAATTTACCCCTTAATTCAAAGATTGATTTTTGAGAATTTGCGTAGACCCAATGTTATTCGTAATACCCTTAAGCAGGTTTATATTGATTCAACTAATGTTGATGATTATTTAATTGAGTCAATACGTAGACCTTCTTTAGATCCAGGAGCTTTTCAGGTTTTTCGAAAGGTTTTTCAAGCGAGAGGATTAAAAGGAAAACCAATAGATGAATTATTCCAAGATTTAAAAGCACCATTATTATTACTTTGGGGCGATAGTGACCCTTGGCTAAGGAATGCAAAAGTCAAACAAGATAAATTTCGCTTATTTGCAAAGAAGGCATCTTTAGAAGTTACTGAAGTCCTTTTAAATGCAGGGCATTGTCCTCATGATGAAGTTCCAGATCTAGTAAATAAGGAAGTCTTAAACTGGTTAAAAAATAATAATTAATTGCTTCAATGTCATTAACATTGCTTCAAAAATATTCACCTTATCATCATTGGGAATACATGGATCTGGAGACCGGTGATTGCCTAAGAATTGTTCCAGAAAGAGGAGGTTTGATAACTAGTTGGATTTGCAATAGGAGAGAAATTCTTTATTTCGATGAAGCTCGTTTTCTGGATTCCTCTAAGAGTATTCGTGGCGGGATCCCTATTCTCTTTCCAATATGTGGAAACTTAACTGCAGATAAATTTACTTTTAAAAATAAAGAGTATTATATTAAGCAGCATGGTTTTGCTCGAGATTCTTCTTGGCAATTGAAACCTCTTGATGACAAAAGCGGAGTAACTCTCACCTTAAGAGCAAATAAAACGACATTATTATCTTTCCCATTTCAATTTCACCTAGAAATTCAAATTAGGCTTCAGAAATCTTCCTTAGAAATTTCTCCTATAATAACTAATCATGGTGATACTTTAATGCCTTTTAGTTTTGGATTACATCCTTATTTTTTAGTAAAGGACCTTAGGAATGTTGAAATCATTGGTCTGCCTGATGATTGTACAAATTATAAAACAATGAATAATGATGAAACTAATATTCTTTTGAAAGAATTACCTCAAGGTGTCGACTTTCTATCTAGCCATCTTAACTCTACTTTTCTTTTGGATCACTTTGAAAAAACTCAATTAGAACTTAGAATGGATCCTCCTTTTGATTTTAATGTTATTTGGACTGATCCACCAAGGCAAATGCTTTGTTTAGAGCCTTGGACGAGTCCTAGAAATTCTTTGTTAACCGGCGAACGTATCATTAACTTATCCCCAGGTGAAATTAAAAATTTGAAGTGTCAATTTATTTTTAATAGAATGTCTTGAGACTCTCTTCTATTTTAAATGAATATATTAAATTAAGATCAGAGTCATTTGAATTCATATTTTATTATTTATATGCTTGTATGTATTTTAAAAAGATTAGGATTTAGCAGATGAAGAATGATCGAATTATAGAACTTTATGAAGAATTAACCTCTATTTTGGGCAGAAGGAAAATATTAACAGATAAACAAAAGATGAATTTCTATCAAACAGGAATAAGAGTTGGTTTTGGAGAAGCATTAATGGTGGTATTTCCTGAAAATTTAAAAGAACTTTGGAAAGTATTAATTGCTTGTATATCTTTCGATAAGGTGATAATTATACAGGCAGCAAATACAGGCTTAACAGGAGGATCTACACCATTTGGAAGTGATTATGATCGCGATATTGTAATCATAAACACTTTACATATTGATCAATTGATAATGCTTGATAATGGTTTTCAGGTTATCGCATTTCCAGGAACTACTTTATATCAATTGGAAGACAATCTATTGCCTTTAGGAAGGGGCCCTCATTCAGTAATCGGATCTTCTTGTATAGGGGCTTCTGTTATTGGAGGTGTATGCAATAATTCTGGAGGTAATCTAGTAAATCGAGGGCCTGCTTATACTGAACTTTCTCTATTCGCTCAATTAAATCATAATGGAAATCTAGAGCTAGTTAATCATTTAGGTATTCAATTAGGTAATTCTCCAGAAGAAATTCTAGATAACCTGCAATCTAAAAATTTCGATATAAAGAATGTTGTTCCTTCATCAAGATTAGCTTCTGATATCGACTATCAAAATCGCGTTAGAGATGTGAATGCAAATTCTCCAGCAAGATTTAATGCTGATAAGCGACGTCTTTTTGAGTCGAGTGGTTGTGCAGGAAAAATAGCTGTTTTTGCAGTCAGGTTGGATACCTTTCCTCTTCCCAAAAAACAGCAAGTATTCTTTGTTGGAACAAATCAACCACGTAATCTAACAAATTTAAGAAAAAAGATACTAACAGAGCATTCCCATTTACCTGATATGGGTGAATATATGCATCGAAGTTATTTCGATGGAGCCGATAAATACTGTAAGGATAATTTTATTTTTATTAAATATTTTGGAACAAAATCATTACCTAAAATCATTTTTATTAAAAGATTAATAGATAACTTTGCTAATCAGATTGATTTTCTACCTAATCATTTAACAGATAAAATTTTACAATTTATATCGACTTTAATGCCAGACCATCTTCCTAAACGAATTAGATATTTTCGCGATAATTTTGAACATTATATGCTATTTCTTTCTAGCGATAAATCTATAAATTTAATAAATGAACTTTTAGAAAAAGAAACTTTTAAGAGTGATGACTATCAATTTATTAAATGTACAGAGAGTGAAGGTAAAGATGCACTTTTACATCGTTATGTAGCTGGATCTGCTCCAGCGAGGTTTCAAAAAATAAATTCCAGCAGTTCCGGAGGGCTTATTCCTCTTGATGTGGCGTTGCCTAGAAACTGTGATTCATGGTATCAAATTTTACCTCAGGAAATATTATGCCAAATGGCAGAATCCTTTCAAATGGGACATTTTTTGTGCATGGTATTTCACTGGGATTTTGTTGTCAAAGATGGTGTAGATATTGATCAGCTTAAGGAAAAAATATTAAAAATATTAGATTCCAATAATGCTAAATACCCTGCTGAACATAATGTTGGTCATCTATATAAAGCGGAAAAGGATTTAGAGGATTTTTATCGTAAGCTAGATCCTACCAATACTTTTAACTCTGGAATCGGCAAGACCTCAAAGAAAAAAAACTATCTATAGTTTAATAATAAATGTCATTTTCTATCTAGAGATTTATTTCAAGAAAATTATTATTTTGGTTTTCCTGTAAATAAACCTAAGTGATCTTTTACAATAATATATATAAAAAATTTATTTTTTCATATGGCGGCTAATGTTTCGTCCCCTTCAGTTGTCAATATTAGTGATCTAAGAATACTGGCTAAGAAGCGCCTTCCTAGAATGGTTTTTGACTATATAGATAGTGGCGCAGATCGTGAGCAAACTTTAGGGCAGAATTGCACGGCTTATAATGAAATTCTTTTTCGCCCTAGATGTGCTGTAGCTACACCATCTTGTGACTTGACGATATCTGTTTTGAATGAAGAATTTAAATTACCTTTTATGCTTGCTCCTGTTGGTAGTAGCCGTTTGTTTTACCCAAAAGGCGAAGTCGTTGCAGCTCGGGAAGCTGGAGTCGCTGGAACAGGTTATACCCTTTCAACTTTGTCAGGATGTAGATTAGAGGATGTTAAGAGTGCTACAAATTGCCCTGCATGGTATCAATTGTATTTGCTTGGTGGAAGAGATGTTGCTCTGAAAACAATAGATAGAGCTAAAAAGGCAGGTTTTTCAGCAATAGTTGTCACTATTGATACCCCTGTGTCTGGTTTGCGAGAACGTGATTTAAGAAATGGTACTAAAGAGTTGTTATCCAGAAACCCTATCAAGATGCTTCCATATCTTTCTCAAATGCTTTTAAAGCCCTGTTGGCTGACCCAATGGTTAGGTGATGGAGGCTTAATGAGTTTTCCTAATGTGGAGCTTGAGAATGGTCCAATGGGATATACAGAAATTGGCCCTGCTTTAGAGGCATCGGTTGTTACTTGGGAAGATCTTCAATGGATTAGAGAAGCTTGGGGTGGAAAGATAGTTGTAAAAGGTGTTCATATTGATCAAGATGCAAAAAAGGCAGTTGATTTAGGAGTGGATGCGATTGTTGTTTCCAATCATGGCGCTCGTCAATTAGATAGTGTCGCTCCTACTATTCGCGTTCTTCCAGAAATAGTTCAGGCGGTTAACGGTCAAATTGATGTTTTATTAGATGGTGGTATAAGACGTGGTAGTGATGTTGTAAAAGCTTTGTGTTTAGGTGCTAAAGGAGTTTTAATTGGAAGAGCCTATGCTTATGGTTTGGGAGCTGCAGGTGGTCAAGGTGTAGCTAGAGCAATAGAGATTCTTAAAACAGATGTTCTGCGTACAATGAAGTTATTAGGTTGTGACTCCGTAAATAATTTAGATGAGTCTTATATCACCATTCCTGACAGTTGGAAGTAAATTGGATCTTTATAGATGAGTCATTTAAATAATTTTTAATGAAGATCATTGTATTTGATGATGATCCAACTGGTTCTCAAACAGTTTTCGGTTGTCCGTTGCTTTTGAAGTGGGATCAAGAAATACTTAGCAATGCTTTTAAAAACCCCTCTTCATTACTTTTCCTGCTTACTAATAGTAGGGCTTTATCAACTGAAAAAGTAGAAGTTAGAATTCGGGAAATTTGTAAATTATTGAAGAAAGTAATTAAGGAGAATGGTTTTAGCGATCAAGAGTTGTTTTTTATTAGTAGAGGAGATTCGACTTTAAGAGGACATGGTGTATTAGAACCAAAGATAATAAATGAAGAATTAGGTCCTTTTGATGCAACTTTTCATGTGCCAGCATTTTTTGAAGGTGGCCGTCAAACAGTTGACAATATTCACCTTTTAAATAATATTCCAGTTCATGAAACAATTTTTGCTAAGGATAAAATTTTTAGTTACCCAACCAGTGATTTAGCTAAGTGGTTAGAATATAAAAGCAATGGCGACATAGATTATAGAGATGTAAGCTCTATTTCTATTCAACAATTAGATGATGCAAGTAATAATAAAGAATCTATGGTTGATTTAATGAATTATATATCAGAATTTTCAAATAATAAGGCTGTTATTGTTAATGCTAGCACTTCTGCTCATTTGGATACTTTTGCAAACTCAATTAAATTATTAAATGGGAAAAAAAGATTTCTTTTTCGCTCAGCAGCTAGTTTATTAAACTCTTTATCAGATGTTTCAGCAAAAGCTAACAGTATCAAGGATTTTTCTATATTAAGGCTTAAAAATTCTTCTGGTAAACCTAAGCCGGGTCTTGTAATAGTTGGATCCTATGTGAAACTCGCAGATGACCAATTAAAATCTTTACTTCACGAAAATTCTTGTGTAGGAGTTGAACTAGATGTAAACACTATATTAAAAAATTTAAAAGATAATAAGTCTATGGCTTTGCTTGATAAAATGGAGAGTCAGTGGTTAAAGGAACTCAACACAATTATAGCATCTAATCTAACACCTGTTTTGTATACTAGTAGGCGAGAAGTACTCTTTAAATCTACTTCTGAAAAAATTCAGTTTGGTATTTCACTTGCAAGAATAATGGCTAAATTGGTCAGAGAAATATCAAATAAATTAGGCTATATTATTAGTAAGGGTGGCATTACAACACATATACTTCTATCAGATGGATTTCAATTTAAATCTCTTGATTTAAAAGGACAGATATTGCCAGGTTTATCTGTTGTATGTTCTTCAGATATAACAAACAACCCTTTACCAATTCTCACATTTCCTGGTAACTTAGGCGATCAAAATACTCTGGTTGAAGCATGGAAGATAATGGATATAGCTTCAGAATAAATTAAAATCTTTCGATTAAAGAATTTGCAAATTCACTACAACTTAATGGAGTTTCGGGAGGTTCCATAAGTCTCGCAAGATCATAAGTAACTTTCTTATCAGAAATAGATTTAGATAATCCTTTTGTTATTAAATCAGCTGCTTCTTGCCATCCTAGAAATTCCAGCATCATAACCCCACTTAATATTACTGAACCTGGGTTAATACGGTCTAAACCAGCATGCTTTGGAGCTGTTCCATGTGTAGCTTCAAAAATTGCTGCTTTATCTCCAATATTTGCTCCTGGAGCCATTCCTAACCCTCCAACAATTGCAGCAGCCGCATCAGAAATGTAATCTCCATTTAGATTTAATGTTGCAAGAATTGAGTAATCTGAAGGTCTCGTTTGTAGTTGCTGAAAAATACTATCTGCAATTCGATCGTCAACTAATACCATTTCTTTCCATTGACTATTTCCATGTGTTTTTTGAATAGTTTTAATTACTGACTCGACTTCATTGCATACAACCTCTTGTTTTTTATCAGTCAAAGAGTCATACCCAGGATCAATTAATTTTGCATTATTCTCTATACTTATAGAAGGGTTTTTTTCAAGATTTGAAAGTATCCAGCTTTCTCTTTCAGTTATACAATGTTTCCTAAACTCAGTAGTCGCTAATTCATAACCCCAATCACGAAAAGCTCCTTCAGTAAATTTCATTATATTTCCTTTATGAACCAAAGTTACGTGTCGTTTTTTTCCTCTTAGCTTTAGTGCATGTTGTATTGCTCTTCTTATATGTCTTTGACTTCCAGCTTTACTTACTGGTTTAATCCCTATCCCACACTCGTTTGGTACCCTACGATTTTTAATTGCTTGACTAGAAGGTATTACTTGATTATTTAAATAGTCAATTAAATTTTTTCCTATAGGGTCTTTAGCTTCCCATTCAATACCCATATAAATATCTTCAGTATTTTCTCTATAAACAATTACATCTAAATCTTCAGGATGTTTATGTGGACTTGGAGTTCCTTGATAATAACGACAAGGACGTACACAACTATAAAGATCAAATATTTGCCTAAGCGCTACATTTAAAGACCTAATCCCTCCTCCAACAGGGGTTGTTAGTGGACCTTTAATGGCGACGCCATATTCTCTGATGGCATCAATAGTTTCATCAGGTAGATATTGATAGGTTCCATAAAGATCACATGCTTCATCCCCTGCATATATTTTGAACCATTCAATTTTTCTTTTGCTTCCGTAAGCTTTTTCTATTGCCTGATCAATTACTTTTTGCGTTGCTGGCCATATGTCTACCCCTGTACCATCTCCTCTTATAAATGGAATTATTGGATTGTCGGGTACTATTGGAAGACCATCCTTAAATCTGACTCTTTCCCCTTGAGTTGGTGGGGACAGCTTTTCAAACTTTGTCATTGATAATGAATTTGTTTTAAGTAAGAGCTATTTCTCGAGAATATGACTTTTTGGCACTTCTTTGAAAAAATGATGATTTCCAAACGGATCTTTAATAGTTACATTTGAAACGTGCATTCACTCTATTTGCATGTCATCCTCAGTTTTAATTTGAATTCGGGAGTTTTTGTAGTTGAATGCAGCTGATCAAATCAAAAGTTTTGACTTCGCAAAGGCCCTTGCTTCTGTAGGTTCTATTGTGAAGGGTTACTTCCCAGCTGCTTCAATAAATTTCAGCCCTTGGAGAGAAGATCCTTTTACAAAATTATGGTTTGAGGAAGAAAGTCTTGACTTAGCTTTTCATTTTCCTGGCTGGAGTTCTCATATGCAATGTCGCAGCCTTTTGATACAGCTTAGAGTTACTAATGACCATTCTAAGGATTTGCCTCACTTGTTAGGTGTAATTATTCGAGGGATTACTTTTAATGGTGAAAGCTGGAAGTTTGCAACAATAGGTGATTGGCAGGCAACTGGCTCCCATTTGCCAGAACCTTTTGTGATAAAACAGTTGCACGCTATATGCCATGATTTATTTATTCTTTTTCCTTAAGATTGAATATCAGTAATTGATACTTACATTTTATAAAAAGTTTTTTAGATTAGAGTATCAAGGTATTTTATACAAGCCTTTTGTAAGTTTCCCAATGTCAGTAGCTCTTGCAACACAACTTAGAGAAGGTACAAAAAAGTCTCATACAATGGCTGAGAATACTGGTTTTGTAAGTTGTTTTTTAAAAGGCGTGGTAGACAAGTCAATTTATAGAAAATTGATCGCGGACTTATATTTTGTTTATTCAGCTATGGAAGATGAGATTTCAAGGCTATCCAATGAACGCCACCCTGTTGTTTCTCTAATTGGTTATGAAGAACTAAATCGACGTGAAACTTTGCAAAAAGACTTAGGTTTTTATTTTGGACAAGATTGGTTAGAGCTCATTACAGTTTCGTCTTCAGCAAAGGCGTATGCAGATCGTATTAGGCACATTGCTAAAACAATGCCTGAATTATTGGTAGGACATCATTACACAAGGTATATAGGTGATCTTTCGGGAGGACAAATTTTAAAAAGAATTGCTAAAAAGGCAATGAATATAAAAGGAGAAGATGGATTAAGATTCTATGAGTTTGATCAAATCTCAGATCAAAAAGAATTTAAATTAAAATATTCTAAAACATTAGATTCTTTACCTATAGATCAAAAAATGGCTGATTCAATTATAGAAGAGGCTAATCGTGCTTTTCAGTATAATATGGATATGTTTCAAGAACTCGAGGGTAATCTTATTGCAGTTATAGGCAAATTATTATTCTCATTTCTAACAAAAAGATCGCGTGTTGGAAGCACTGAAGTAAGTTAACAGTGACTAATTTATAATTTTTTTTAATAGTTTTTTTAATGATATATTTTAATCTACATTTTTATTTATGATAAATAGTACAGACTCTAAGGATAATATATTTATTTTTGATATGCTGCGAATACAATTAGATAGCAGTATTATTGCTAATGGGGGAAAAGAAATTCAGGTAGATAGCAAAATAAAAGAATGCTGCTCCCAAAAAAGAGATAGCGTTATTAAAAGTTGGCTATGGGATGTCCCAGGATTTAGAAGATGGCGTGTAACTAGAATGAATTCAGGGAATAGTATTCAGGTTTTAAATACAGTTGCTTACCCAGAATATGCGAATGATCAACCAATTTTGGGTGTTGATATTTTGTGGTTTGGTGTGAAAAGAAAATTGGTAGCAGTATTAGACTTTCAGCCTTTAATCCAAGATGATCAATATTTTCTTAAGTATTACGAAGAACTAAAAACTATAAGAAATAGTTTTAATGAATTTCAGAGCACTGAAAACATGAATATATATGATTCTAGTAAATATTTTTCTCCTTGGGTACTGTTTTATAATGGAAAATTTGATTTATTCCAGTCATACTTACCTGATCTATTTAGCCAATTTATTGATTGCTACTGGAACTTAACTTTAAAAAGTATAAATCAACCTGGAGATTTAAATCCTAAACAGGTTAAGAATATACATATTGATTATGATGTCTATAATGCAGAAAGAGATCCAGCTCACGGTTTATTTAAGAGTTATTATGGTAAAGAATGGTCTGATTACTTTGTTTCTAATTTTCTCTTCCCTTTAGCCTTGAATTCGGGTAAATAGTTTAATTCATGAGAAATAGCAGTTTGTCAGATTTATATTTAGATGCTTGGCGTTGGGAGCCATTTTTTATTGACATGGTAAAACAGATTTCTTTATTTGATATTTCACCCTATTCAATACCAAAAGATTTTTTATATAAGAAAGCCTTTGCTGGTTCTCCTAAAAAACCTGTAGAAATTACTACTTCAACATGGGCATGTAAATTTAATAAAATTCGACAAATTAGGGTTGCATGTGTCCAAGGAAGCGATTCTATCTCCGTAATGAATTTAGTAATTAGCCCTTTAAATAATTATGAATTGCCTTTTTTTGGAGCAGATTTTGTTACTTTGCCTAATGGACATTTGTTGGCTTTGGACTTACAACCTGCCTTGAAGATGGATCCTATACATACTAATAAAGTATGGAATAAGTTATTACCGTTACATAGTAAATGGCAACAATTACTCCCTTCTGGTGGATCGATTCCTAAAGAAGCAGAACCTTACTTCTCTCCAGGTTTTTTGTGGACTAGGCTTCCCTTAAATCAGGAAAGTGATACTATTATATCTGATGTTATTAGGCCTGCATTTAGAGAATATTTGAATCTTTATATTGAATTGATTAAAGCTTCTAAAGCTGTTTCAGATGAGCGAGCTTTGAAAATTTTAAAAGGTCAACAATTATATATTAATTATAGGTCTAAGAAAGATCCTGCAAGAGCAATGCTATCTCGTTTTTATGGAGAAGAATGGACCGAGAATTATATACAGAAAGTTCTATTTGATCTTTAGCAAATTTTTTTAATTTGGTAATTATTTTGTTTATAGTAATATAGATATTTTGATGCACATTAAGGTTATCTTATGGTAGTAAAAGTTTTGTTTGTTTGCTTAGGTAACATCTGTCGCTCTCCTGCTGCAGAAGCTATCTTTTTACATAAGTTAGAAGAAAAAGGACTTTTAGATAAATTTGAGGTTGATTCAGCTGGAACAGGAGATTGGCATGTTGGGAGAAAAGCAGATTCTAGGATGCGAAAGGCAGCTTCTCTTCGAGGAATTGATATTGCAAGCATCGCCAGGCAAATTTCTTTAGATGATTTTAATAGCTTTGATTTAATTTTGGCTATGGATAATTCAAACTTATCTGATATTACTTCTCTTTCGAAGCAATTAAATAGTTCTTTTAAAGCTAAGATTCAGCCTTTACTTCTATATCTGAGAAATTCTAATATTTTAGAAGTTCCAGATCCATATTATGGAGGTGAGAAGGGTTTTGATAGTGTTTTGGATCTTTTAGAACAAGCAATTGAGGGCTTAATAAATGATATTAACAACGATTAGTTGTCCAAAGTTCTTGTGGTATTTCGTTTTTGAACATATCAACTAAACTCTCTATTACTTCATCTATACTCATTCCATCAGTTATCAATTCTTTTGCATCTTCTGCTTTCAATAATGGTGAGATCTCTCTAGTACTATCTAGTCTATCTCTTTCTATAATTTGTTCTTCTAATACTGTCAGATTAGGCACATCAAAACCCTGTTGTTTTAAATCTTGAGATCGTCTTAGTGCCCTTACTTTGGGACTTGCTGTAAGATATATTTTCAAGTCAGCATTTGGGAAGACTGCTGTTCCAACATCTCTTCCTTCTGCGACTAAGCCACCTTTCAGACCTATTTGTTGTTGTTGATTTGTAAGTTTGTTTCTTATAGAATAATTGGCTGCTATTAATGAAACTTTCGAGGTTATTTTTGGAGATCTAATTTCAATTGATACATCTTTGCTATTTAGTAGCACTTTCTGATTCCCTTCTTCAGATAATTTTAGATCGATATTAATCTTATTTAAAGCTGATAATAAATCTTTTTTGTTTGAAATATCTATATTATTCTCTTCAACAAACAAGGTGACGGCACGATACATTGCTCCAGTATCTAAATAAATTAGACCTAGCCTTTTTGCTAATTTTTTTGTGACAGTACTTTTTCCTGCTCCAGCTGGGCCATCTATAGCAATAATAGGTTTGCGTTTCATTAAAAATGTGTGATCTATAAGGCGCGTCTTACCACAGTGGACTGCTGCGGCTAATAAACATATTTTACTTTTATTAGGGTCTATTGGAGCTAGTTTTTTCCAATCTACGATTTCTAGGTATTGAACTTTCAAATTATGTTTCTCTAATTTTGATCTTAATTGATTTAAATCAATACTCTTGCTGGCTATGTAATCATTGGATGCCATTTTTAGAATTCTTGGCAAATGAAAGGCTTGAGAACGTTCGTTTTTTGATAAATATAAGTTGCGTGAACTATAAGGAAGCCCATCTTCATCTCTGATCGTTGGTATTGATTCAATTTTGACTGGTATTCCAAAGTCACTTATTAATTGACGTAAAATTACTAGTTGCTGCCAATCCTTCTCTCCAAGGAATATCCTCTGTGGTTTCAGGATGCGTAATAATCTGACAATTATTGTTGAGACACCATCAAAATGATTTCCCCTAAAAGCACCACATAAATATTTTTGAAGTAATACGGGAGCTTGAACTTTGAAATGAGCATCTTCTCCCCCAGGTAAAATATCTTCAATGGAAGGCGCCCAAATTGCATTTGCCCCTGCTTCTGAAGCTGTTTTTGAGTCAGTCAATAAATCACGTGGATATTCTTTAAAGTCTTCGTTCTCAGCGAATTGAAGGGGATTGACAAAGATGCTAATTAGAATTTGTTTCCTTGTACTGGTGGCAAACAATCGAGCGGCACGAATTAGTTCTTTGTGCCCTTTATGAAGTCCGCCCATAGTAGGGACAAAATAGATTTCATTATCTCTGTTTTGATTACGCCAATCTTCTAAATCAGCTTTTGTTCGTAAGATGGGTAAGTTCAAAATTGATTAATGCCAATCATTTGAAATTTTTCCTTGATAGTCTGTTTGGGTAAACAATACTATTCGTTTTATATGAGAACTAAATCCATTTTTCGATTCAAGATGACTTACTCAGCAAAAGCATAATTTATTAAAACCATGGATTACAAGTCTGCAGGAGTAAATGTTGAAGCAGGAAGAGATTTCGTAAGTGGAATCAAGACATTTGTAGATTGCACTTCAAGACCAGAAGTGATTGGAGGGATAGGAGGATTTGGAGGATTAATGCGATTGCCTAAAGGGTTGGAGAATCCAGTTTTAGTATCTGGGACTGATGGAGTTGGAACCAAATTAGAATTAGCTCAAGATTTTTCTTCCCATTATGGAGTTGGCATAGACTTGGTTGCGATGTGTGTAAATGATGTAATTACCAGTGGCGCAGAGCCATTATTTTTTCTCGATTACATTGCAACTGGGAAGCTGGGACCACATGCATTAACAGAAGTTGTAAAAGGCATCGCAGAGGGCTGTAAAGAATCGAAATGCTCTTTATTAGGAGGGGAGACTGCTGAGATGCCAGGATTCTATCCAAATGGTAGATATGATTTAGCAGGTTTTTGTGTAGCAGTGGTTGACGAACAAGAAATTATTGATGGAACAACCATAGAGCCAGGTGATCATATTATCGGTGTAGAAAGCAGTGGATTACATAGCAATGGCTTTAGTTTGATTCGAAAGGTTCTTTCAAAGATTGGAGTTAATAGGGAAACTGCGTTTGGAGCAGAACAAAAACCTTTAATTGATTATTTGCTAAGACCAACTAGTTTATATGCGCAATTAGTACAAGAACTAAAGAAAGCAAAAGTTTCTGTTAAAGGCATGGCACATATCACTGGGGGCGGCTTGCCAGAGAATTTGCCAAGATGTTTTCCTGAAGGCTTGAGGGCATCTATTAATAAAACTCATTGGGAAGTACCTGAAATTTACAAGTGGCTTAGAGAAGAAGGAAAAATTTCTGAAAGAGTTTTATGGAATACCTTTAACCTTGGTGTTGGTTTTTGTGTAGTGGTGCCACCCCAGGAATCAAAACATGTAATTGACATTTGTTTCTCCAATGGTTTTGGGGCTTGGGATATCGGCACAATCGAGAAACAATCAGATGACTCTGAATCCAGACTTGTAGGATTACCTATTTAGCTCAATAAATTTTCTTTGTCTTTTAAGTTCTTTATAACCCTAGTTTTTCCTTGAAAGTCAAAATCCCTCTTGACCTAAAGTTAATGATGATAGATACTAAAGAATTAATAAATGCAAACCGAATATTATTTTCGGAAGCTGCGAAGTTAGATCTTTAATTAATCAATGTCACCTGAAAATCAACAGCGTTCAACGCGTAGACGTAGCTCAGCAGGACCAGTACCTCCAAGGAGACCAATCGGAGGAAGTTCATCTGCAATTGATGGACGACAACAAGGCCCTAGGCCAACATTCTTAACTTTGAGGGATCATGGGAAGGTATATGTTGCAGATTTACCTAATCTTTCGGATGGACAATTAGCACATATTTCTAAAGAGGCCGAGGAGGTTTTAACAAGCTTGGAAAGACGTATAATTGATTTAGAAGGTGATATTTCTAATCAAGATAATGATACTTTAATTAAAGCTTCTACTAAGCATGAAGTTACCCTTAGGTTTATTAGAGCAATTGAAGGGGAACAAGAACATAGAAGAAATAACCCAGCTCTTAAGGATGCTGCTACTGAATCTTTGCCAAGAACATTTTTGGAGGTGGCTCGACATCGATTACCAGGAGCTACGTTTGATTCATTATTAAGAGAAGCACTTGAAGCTTGTGCAAAAGAAGAAGATGCAAAAAATGCTCCTGCCAAACAAGTTGAAAAAGATAAGAACTCAACACCATTAAACATTGTTGATTTACCTTCTTCAACGAATACTTCTTCAGTCTTGATTACTGATTAAAGAATTCCTTTCTTTTAATTTATATATGGCTAATAAAGACTTTTACTTTTTGAAAGAAGTCAGGATTCAAAAAAATCCAAAAATAGAAGCTAAACAAGATAAAATACTATGCATTCATTGCAAAAGAACTAAAAATAATCAAGTCTCATGCTTAGGTATATGTGTTGCAGATAATGAATACTAAAGTCTATACTTTGTAGAAGAACTTTGCTTTTAAAAGATAATATTTAGACTAATTTAAATACCTTTATAAATTTAACTAAGAAAAAGGAAAGAACACTTTTTCATAACCAATAAGAGCTCCAAGGGAGGCAATGATGCACGCAGCAATAACTACCACTCCAAAAAGAGAATAAAGATTGTCTTGAGGTTGTACCTTGGGCGCCATGAAACAAATTAAATTTATTGTTCAAAGAGTATATAAGGCATGTCATTATAATACGAGACATCTTAACAATATAGAATTCTCATTTCTTTAAGGTCTAATTGCTTGAAAAGCTGAAATTATGAATCTTAAGAAACTGATATCCTTTAACTATGATTGAGATTGTTTCCTTGAAGCAATAGTAATGCTTTTTGATTAGCTTTTTAGGAGCCTTAAGCGTTGACTTGAGAGTTTTTCATCCAATTTTGAAATTGATTCCTTACTACTCAGCTGAGCTTTCATCAAACCTCTCCCGTTAAAAAACTTCTTTTATTTGACTAATCTTTCTAAGAACTATTGAATTTCTTACATTTAGCTGCTGATTTTTAGAGAGGCTTAAGTTTTGATAAAGAGGTTTTTGGAAAAATCTCATAAAAGTTCTGTTATTAGGATAAAGTAATTAAGGACACTCCTCACACACTTGTCCAATAGGGCGCTGCTCGTTGAGGGCGCTCTTTTCTTATTTTCTAAGAATAGAAGATATTGCTTATTAAAAATATTCGTGCCTCACAGGGATTTCACGAAAATCATTTAAATCGATGAACAGCTTAAGTGTTACCATCACAGAAAAGTTCCTTATAACTTAAATCAAAGTTACTTTAAGGACTATTGGAGAGTTATATGAGGTTTGGTAAGAAGGCGGCACCCAGATTCGAACTGGGGATAAAGGATTTGCAATCCTCTGCCTTACCGCTTGGCCATGCCGCCCAGGAATTAACAGAAAACACTCCTTTGGATAGTATCAGGCGGAAGAATAAAAAACTCTTAGTGCTATCGAATGGCCATGGTGAAGACCTTATTGCTTTAAGAATAATTGAAGCTTTACATGATCTAAGACCTGAATTGCAATTAGAAGTACTTCCAATTGTTGGAGAAGGAAATGCTTTTTCTGAGGTAGTGAAGAAAAAATGGGTTGTTAAGCGAGGTGTTTCTCATCGGTTACCCAGTGGTGGTTTTAGTAATCAAAGTTTGAGAGGGATGCTCGCAGATATTTCATCAGGATTATTATCTGTGACTTGGAAAAATTGGGTTTATGTAAGACGAGCTTTGAAGGAAGGAAGTTTCTTGCTTGCTATAGGAGATTTGCTACCACTATTTTTTGCGTGGAGTAGTGGTGGTATTTATGGCTTTGTGGGCACTCCTAAAAGTGATTACACCTGGTTAACTTTACAAGGTTCATCTTTGAGTGATTATTACCACGGAATGAAAGGTACTGAATGGGAACCTTGGGAATGGGCTTTAATGAAAGCTTCTCGCTGCAAGCTTGTCGCTGTCAGAGACAGAGTCACCGCTCGCGGTTTAAGAAGGAAAGGGGTTAGAGCGGTAGCTCTTGGTAATCCAATGATGGATGGTTTTAGACCTATTGCCTGTCCTTTCTCTTTAAAAAAAGTAAGACGTTTGATTTTACTTTGTGGTAGTCGTATGCCTGAAGCTTTATTGAATTTTAGGAGATTGATTAATGCTGTAGAACAAATTGAGATAAAAAATACTTTGGCAATTTTTGTAGCCATAGGCTCTGAACCTACTCTTCATGAAATTGAGCAATCTTTGATTGAATTGGGTTATGCAAAACGAAACGATATTGACAAGAAGTTAGATGCAGACTCTACCTTTGAAAAAGGTCAATTAAGGATTGTTTTGGGAGTAGGAAAATTTTCTAATTGGATAGGTTTAGCTGAGGTTGGGATTGCTAATGCGGGAACTGCTACTGAACAATTAGTAGGCTTTGGAGTTCCTTGTGTATCCCTACCTGGTAGAGGACCTCAATTTAAATATAGCTTTGCATTTCGTCAGAGCCGCTTACTTGGCGGAAGTGTTATTACATCTAAGAGTTCTAAAGAAATGGCAGAATTGGTTGGCTTATTGCTAAGAAATAGTGATTTCCAAAAATCTCTGTCTTCTATAGGGAAAAAGCGAATGGGATCTTCAGGTGGTAGCAAAGCCTTAGCACAATTGATTTTGCATTCATTTTTTGACGTAAAATGATCATTTAATGCTAATAAATTAAAGCCACTTACAATAAGCTATATACTTAAGATTCAATTGTTTTAATTATGTCTAGCATTAAGGAACATGATTATTTAAAAGTTTGTGCTCAATTAGCATCGTGCTTAAGTATTAGTATTTCTGCTGCAAAAAAGAAAGTTGATCTTGCTGCTGCGAGTCAAGGTGCCAAGGATATCTCTTCTAGGAAATCAATAGCAACAAAGATCCTTGAAGAGGCACGTAAAAATGCTTTAGTAGAAGCAACTAATACAACTAATCGTTTAGATAGTTTATTGGAAGCACTTGCTGAGGAAGAAAATTTTATGGTGGAGGATTAAATCATACTTTAAGTTAATGTTCAAAAATATTGTGAAAACGATGAATGTCTAACTCACTAATTACAGGTATACATTCAAAACATCTCCTAGTTAATTCCCATCTATTCTCTCTGATCAACATTTCCTTAAGTTTCTTGCTTGCTGAAAGTAAATACCTCACATCATTAGCAGCATATTCTAATTGTTTCTTTGACAGCTCTTCTATTCGACCCCAGTCACTGCTTTGAGCTTGCTTATCAAGTTCGATGCCAACAAGTTCTAAAACAACTTCTTTAAGACCATGCCTTGGAGAATAGGTTCTACCAATCTTGCTAGCAATTTTTGTACAGAAAACTGTCTTTACTTGAATATTTAAATTGCTTGAAAGAGCAGCAATGTCGAACCGAGCAAAATGAAAAACTTTTTCAATCTCAGGATTTTCCATCAGAGTCTTTAGTCGAGGAGAAATTTTTTGATTTTTATGAATTTTGATGCAAGCAACATTATCTTGTTCATCGCAAATTTGCACTAGACAAAGCCGATCGCGACCATGAATCAATCCCATTGCTTCAGTATCAATAGCTAATGAACCTGCTTTAGCAAAAAGTTTTAAAGTGTCTTCGTCAAGGTCTTTATCGAAAACTTGAAAACTTTTTGGATTCTTGTCAAAGTCTGTCATAACTTTATAATGTCAATTTACATTAGATGATGTGGGAAGAAATGCTTTGCTATGCTTCTAGAATAGGATTTTAAAATTAATTCTTAACAGATTTACTTACTAACTATTTAAGTTATTTTATTTCCCATATCAATATAAATGAATTTCTCTTAACATCGAATTCCTGGTTTTTCAATATGCAATCTTCATACTATTCCACATTTATATTAACTATTTTATTAGCGGTTGGGTTAGGTTTTTTTCTACGAGCAGCTAGTAAAGATAGAACAACTGTAGTAGACATTACTTCTTCGTTGCCTCCGTTGGAGGTCTTAAATGGAATTAGTAATTGGTTAGAAGATCGTGGGTGGCGACGAGAAGGTGGTGATGCGGAGAGAAAAGTCTTGAAGTTTGTTGGTAGTGTTTCTTCTAGTTTATTACTTGCAATTTTCTTATCAATTCTGTGTGGAGTAGGTGGAGGTTGCTTGGGCTTGGTTATTTGTCAACTTTTCCCTGGATTACGTTGGTGGCCTTTAATCCTTGCAGCATTAGGGCCTTTGGCTGGGATGTTTTATCGAATGAGAGCCTCAAGACTAGAGTCTTTGGAGATGAGATTGATTAGTTCATCTAATCAATCTACAAGCTTGATCCGTATAAGGGCGCATCGAGATGAATTAATCGCTATGGAAATTGAACTTTCAGAAGATTTGAAGTTAGCTAGTGATGGTTCTTTAACTTCTTCGCCTATTTAATAAGCTTATGTTCTTGAATAAGAACTTCATAGGGAAGTTTTTTAGATCAAATTCATATTTTTTTTTCTTTGCAATTACTGTTTTTATATCTTCTTGTTTTCTTGTTGCTGAGGAACTTGATTCGTTTTTGGGTCCACGAGTAAATAAAAATACTCTTTGGGTCGGCAATCAAATTGTATCGTCTTCTATTTCTATTTTAGTGATGGCTGGACATGCAGATTCTCAGGATATTCCAGGAGAAGGAACTTCTGGAGAGGCTGTTGCTTTAAAAGGACTCTCTCCTATGGATCCTAGTATGAGTGATGAACTCTTTTGGAATCTAAAGGTAAGAGATAATGTAGTTAAAGTAGGCAAAATAAAAGGATTGAATATCAATGCTTATGATCCAAAGAAACGAACTATAATTGACGAAAATGATAGTAAAACTAATTGGTCCATTGGTTCAGTACATGCTGCTCAAGGAGGATATGTTTTGGAAATTCATTTTGATTCTTATGGTCGGGATGGATTAGGTTCAGGATTAATTCCTCCCCTATCTAGGAGACTGAACAATATAGATGAGTCTCTAGCTCAGAGCTTTGGACGTTACCCTTTATTTTTCCGTGGGGGTTTGGGAGCACCACGGAGAGAGATTCGAATTCTTGAAGTCGGGAAATTAGAGGGAAATCTCGAAACGAGTCTTCGAGATCAAAAAATGAGACAAATGACCCTAGATAGAATTACAAACAAAATTGTTGATGCGATTCTTAGAGGAATAACTAAGCAGGATAATTTCAATCAAATGCTTCAAGAGGGCGACATATTTCTTCCAAACTTTTATCAGTGAACCACTCCTGAGGTTTTGTAAAGATATCAGTTAATAATGCTTCACGTGAACCTGGAGGTGCCTTAAAACCATATTCCCATCTTACTAAGGGAGGTAAAGACATTAAAATTGACTCTGTTCTCCCATTAGTTTGAAGACCAAAAATTGTTCCTCTATCCCAAACTAAATTAAATTCAACATATCTTCCTCGTCGATATAATTGGAAGTTGCGCTCACGATCACTAAATGTTTGAGTATGACGTTTTTCAATAATTGGAATATACGCTGGTAGAAAAGCTTGCCCACAGGCCTTGGCTAAAGAGTATAAAGTTTCCCAAGATAAATTTGTTTTACCAATTTTTTCAGCTTCAATTGCTGCTGCACCATCAGAATTTTGCCCTTTATATAGGGAACCAGTCCCATCCTGATAATCGAAGAAAATTCCCCCTACTCCTCTACTCTCATTGCGATGCTTTAAGAAAAAATATTCATCACACCATGGCTTGAAAACTTTGTGCAGAGTTGAATTTATAGAATCACAAGCTTCTTTGTGAATTTTGTGAAAATGGCGCGTATCTTGCAAATAAGGATAAAAGGGAGTCAGATCAGCTCCTCCACCAAACCACCAAACTGGTCCTGCTTCAAAGTATCGATAGTTTAGATGAACTGTAGGAATATAAGGATTTCGTGGATGTAAAACCATAGATGTTCCAGTGGCAAACCAGTTATGTCCTTTTGCCTCTGGTCGTTGGTTGAGTATTGAGGGAGGTAACTCATCCCCTTGTACTTCTGAAAAGTTGACACCCCCTTGTTCGAAAATTCTTCCTTCTTGCATTACTCTTGAGCGCCCCCCTCCACCTTCTGGTCGCTCCCAAGATTCTTCTTGAAATTTTCCTTCACCATCTATTTGTTCAAGACCTTTGCAAATTTCTTCTTGTAGTCCTAGTAGTAAAGCTTTTGCTTTAGTTCGGGAGTCTGTAGGAGGTGTTGTGAAATTGTCAGATCGCACAGCTTTATTTTGATTTTCTCTATGAGGCTAAGTCATTGGAATACCCTCATTAGTATTAATAAGTGATCTAATTAAATTATGTTGACTGACCAGGAGGCACTTAAGGCACTGTCTTCGATAAAAGACTCTGGTAGTAATCGATCAGTTGTAGAACTGGGTTGGATAGACCAAGTAACTGTTGAATCCAATAAGGCAGTTGTCCGCTTAAAATTGCCAAATTATGCACAAAGTCAAAGAGATCGCATTGCGAGTGAAATTAAAAGGCTCTTTGAGGGTATTGATCAAATTTCAGAGGTTCAGATTGAATTAAGCAATACATCACAAAATGAAATTGGACATGCGGGGCATGGAGAAGTTGCTTCTCTGCAGAAAATTAGTGGTGTAAAGAATGTTATTGCAGTTAGTAGTGGCAAAGGGGGAGTAGGTAAAAGTACAGTTGCGGTTAATCTTGCCTGCGCACTTTCACAGAAAGGGTATCAGGTTGGTTTATTGGATGCAGATATATATGGTCCAAATACCCCAATTATGCTTGGTGTTTCGGATAAAACTCCCGAAGTTGAAGACAGTGGACCTGATCAGAAAATTATTCCAATTGAAGTTTGTGGGATCGGAATGGTTTCTATGGGGTTTTTAATTGATGAGAATCAACCTGTCATTTGGCGTGGTCCAATGCTGAATGGAATTATTAGACAATTTCTTTATCAAGCTAGTTGGGGAGAGAGAGATTTTCTTATTGTTGACCTTCCTCCTGGTACTGGAGATGCACAACTTTCTTTGGCCCAGGCGGTTCCAATTAATGGTGTGTTAATTGTTACCACTCCTCAGAAAGTTTCATTGCAAGATTCAAGGCGAGGCCTAGCCATGTTTAAACAAATGAATGTTCCGATATTTGGAGTAGTAGAAAATATGTCATTTTTTGTTCCTCCTGATCAACCTGAAAAGAAATATCAATTATTTGGAGAAGGAGGGGGAAAAATATTGTCCGAACAAAATAATGTTCCTTTATTGGCAAGGTTACCTCTCGAAATGAATGATTTGGATGGTATTAAAGAAGATTTGCCAATAGTTTTTCAAAATCCTAATTCAATTAGTGCTAAGGCTTTTCACAAACTTGTTCTTTCTATTGAGCATCTTATTGAGAAACAAATTTAAGGAATGTCTATCTTTAGTAATCCACTGATTAATAAGAATTTTGTTGGGAAAAACTATTCATCAAATAAAGGTTCTAATAAAGCAGAATTAATACTTTGGAGCATTCCTTGTTGTTTAGTAATTTTATCAAGTGTTCTTATTGCAAGTACTCAGCGTCAAGATGGTTATGTTAATTGGTATCAACATTTAGTGACGGCAATATTCGGCATTGCTTTTGCAATGATATTTGCTCAACTTCATTTAGAAAGACTTCGCAAATTTCTATTTCCTTTATACTTATTTACTTTATGCAGTCTATTGGCTGTGAAATTTCTAGGAGTCTCTGCTCTAGGGGCCCAACGATGGTTAAGTATTGGTGGCTTTAATATTCAACCTTCTGAAATCGCGAAAATCACTTTGATCATTATTCTCGCTTCAGTTCTTGAGAATCAAAAATTTTATACACCTAATAATTTATGGAAACCTTTAGGGGTAATTATTATTCCTTGGTTCTTAGTATTTATTCAACCTGATTTAGGCACATCTCTTGTCTTTGGTGTAATCCTTATGACGATGCTTTTTTGGGCAGGAATGCCTTTGGAGTGGATATTGCTCTTTTTATCGGGAATTTTGACAGCTATTTTAGTTGGGATATTTCATTGGGGTCTATATATCTGGATTCCATTTATGGGAATGATGGCTTTTCGATCATTACCTAAAAAATATTTAAGTACTTGTATAACAATAATTAGCCTAATTGCAATAGCTTTGTCTACTCCTTGGTTTTGGAATAATGCATTAAAGGATTATCAAAGAGATAGATTGATTTTATTCCTTGATCCTACCCAAGATCCCATGGGCGGAGGTTACCATCTCATCCAAAGTATGATAGGAATTGGTTCTGGAGGATTATTTGGTTCAGGTTTATTGCAAGGTCAATTAACAAAATTGCGATTTATTCCAGAACAACATACAGATTTTATTTTTAGTGCTTTAGGAGAAGAAATAGGTTTTGTGGGGAGCATGCTTGTAATCATTGCATTTTTCTTATTGATTTTTCGCCTTTTAACAATTGCTCGAGAAGCTCATACTAGTTTTGAATCTTTAGTTGTAATCGGCATAGCAGCAATGCTTATGTTTCAGGTAGTTGTAAATATTTTTATGACCATTGGTCTAGGACCTATAACAGGCATTCCATTACCATTTATGAGTTATGGCAGAACGGCATTGCTAGTTAATTTTGTTTCTTTAGGCTGTTGTTTGTCTGTCTCTCGTAGAGCAAAATCATTTTCTAGAAGTTAGTGCAAAATCAATTCTCAATTAGTTCTATTCAAAAGAGAATGGCTGAAGGCGTTCCTTATGGAAGACTTGATGAGCAGATTGTTAGAAGGTTGTGGTGGGCTGCACTTGAAATTATCCAAGATGAAATTCTTGTGCCTATGGACCTTAAGAAGGGGATGTGGCTAGCTTCCCCTTTGCCAGTTTTATATGATTCGAATTTATTATCTAGGTTTAGAGGTTGGGTGTGGGTACCCGATGAATTCTCAAGGTTTAATAATTCAAATGTAGGATTATTACCTCCTAGCTCTCTTCGGGCAATTGACCCTGCTAATCAAAAATCTGCAGGATCTTTCCGCACATTACCTTTACGAGAAGAGGATGGACAGGACCCTCTATTAATAATAATTACTAAGGAAGTTCAGATTGCCCTTGCATTACAAGGTATTCCAGGAGAACGCAATTTACTCATGAGAAGTGATCCAGAAACTTTAACTGACGTGTTAAATATTTTGGATAAAAGACTTGATTTGGAGAAACCAGAGCATGCCAAAGAAATTCGAGAATCTTTGGCAGATTTAGGTCAACTAAAAAGTAATGAAAATATTGCTAAAGTCTTTTGGCCACTTATTGCTTCTAGATTAGCTGGGATTGCACCAAGTTGGAATATTCACACTCTTCAAGATGGAGAGAAGCCAGGAAAGTCAGGACATAAAGTAAGTGGAGAAATTCCTATCTTAGAAGCACTTACTCATGAGATCCGAACACCTTTAACAACTATTAGGACGCTCATTCGTTCTTTATTAAGAAGAAAAGATTTATCTAAGATTGTTATTTCTAGATTAAAAGAAATTGATGCAGAATGTACAGAGCAAATTGATAGATTTGGTTTGATTTTTAATGCGGTAGAACTAGAAAGGAATCAAGTTTCGAAATCTGATCTCGCAAAAACTGATTTAGGTAAAATTCTTGAAATACTTTTTGCAGTTTGGGAAAAACAACTTGATCGTCGAGGCATCAAGCTTAGTTTGGATATAACACCTAATTTGCCTCCAGTACTTAGTGATCCTGAAAGATTAGAGTTGATGCTGGGCGGATTGATTGATAGAAATACTCGAGGAATTCTCTCAGGTGGAATTTTGTTATTGGAATTGCGACCTGCAGGTCAGCGTTTAAAGCTAAAAATCACTAGTGATTTTTCATTTTCTGTTAATCCAAAACACGCTCAGGATGATGATAATGAGCAAAATGCAGACCTTGGTACTGTTTTGAGTTGGAATCCAAACACAGGGAGTTTGCAGCTGACTCAGGCTGCCACACAAAGACTTTTAGCTAGTTTGGGTGGACGATTAATCAGAAGAAGAGATAGGGGAATTACAATTTTCTTTCCTACTACCGATTCCCAATAATTTTATTTCTAATGTTGACTCGTGTGAAGGTTCTACAGAGAAAGTGATAAAAGGTACAAAAGTTAGTGCTACTTTCAAGTTGTAGTAGATATCAGAGTCTTAGGAACAGCAATGACTGAAGTTCTGAAAGGTAGTCTCCCCAAACATATCGGCAGTACTGGAGGTCTTCTTAACTCTGCTGAAACCGAGGAGAAATATGCCATCACCTGGAGCAGTAAAAAGTCCCAGGCTTTTGAGCTCCCAACTGGTGGAGCAGCCATGATGAATGAAGGTGAAAATATTATGTATTTCGCCAGAAAAGAACAATGCTTGGCCTTAGGTACTCAGTTGAGGACCTTCAAGCCTAGGATTGAGGATTATAAGATTTATAGGATTTTCCCAGGAGGAGATACTGAGTTTTTGCATCCTAAAGACGGAGTTTTCCCTGAAAAAGTTAATGAGGGCCGACCTATCACGAACCACAATTCTCGTAGAATTGGTCAGAATCCAAATCCTGCAAGTGTTAAATTCACTGGGAAAAATACCTTCGACTCTTGAAGAAACCAGAATATATTTAGCGTTACATCTAATTTTGCCAATTGAAGGCAGCAATGGTAATTGAATGGCAATATCTGATCGAGATTCTTTTTTAGATGCTGCTTCAAGGGGATTAAACTTCATTCCTCTTGTCAGAAGTTGGCCTGCAGATCTAGAAACTCCTCTTACTACATGGATAAAGGTTGGTCAAGAGACATTGCCTGGTGTCTTGCTTGAGTCGGTAGAGGGTGGCGATACTTTAGGTCGATGGAGTGTTGTTGCTTCTGATCCATTATGGGTTGTTACTGTTAGAGGAGATCAAATAACTCGAAGTTGGAGGAACTCGCAAAAAGAAGATTTCACTGGGAATCCTTTTGATTTGCTTAGAAATTTTTTAGCACCATATAAATCTGAATTAGTTTCTGGTCTTCCTTCTTTGGGTCAACTTTATGGTATGTGGGGATATGAATTAATTGAGTGGATAGAACCAAAGGTTCCTGTCTATAAGCGAAATCAAGGAAATTTGCCAGATGGCAAATGGATGTTTATGGATAAAATCATAATTTTCGATCAAATCAAAAGGTTTATTACTGCAGTTTCATATGGTGATCTAACAACAGGCCAATCACCTGTAGAAGCATATGAAAAAGCCTTGAGAGGGATAAATGAATTTGAGAATCTAATGGAAAAACCTTTGCCTTCGATTAAACCTCTAAAATGGGATCAAAATGCACCAATATCTGATTCAGTTGAAAGCAACTGGACTAAAATCAATTTCAAAAAAGCTGTTGCAAAAGTAAAAGACTACATATCAAAAGGGGACATCTTTCAACTTGTATTGAGTCAAAAATTTAAAACAAGTGTTTCTAGTTGCCCTTTGGATTTGTATAGGAGTTTGAGAATTGTCAATCCATCACCATTTATGGCTTTTTATGATTTTGGAGACTGGCAACTAATTGGATCAAGCCCTGAAGTTATGGTTCAAGCAAAGCCTATTGAAAAGGAAATTTGTGCAAGTTTACGCCCAATTGCTGGTACTAGACCTAGGGGGGAAAATGATCAAGAAGATGTCAACTTAGAAACTGATCTCTTGGCAGATCCTAAAGAAAGAGCTGAACATGTGATGTTGGTTGATTTAGGTCGTAATGATTTAGGTCGAGTATGTAAAGCTGGAACTGTTGCCGTCAAGGATTTAATGCAGATAGAAAAATATTCTCATGTCATGCATATCGTCAGTGAAGTTCAAGGTTTTTTGGATAATGAAATGGATGTTTGGGATTTGCTGATGGCAGCATTCCCAGCAGGTACTGTGTCTGGCGCTCCTAAGATAAGAGCTATGCAATTGATTCATGAGTTGGAACCTAATGTTAGAGGACCTTATTCTGGTGTATATGGCTCTATGGATATAAATGGTGCTTTAAACACTGCCATTACAATTAGGACAATGGTTGTCAACCAGCACTCAAAAAATCTTTGGGATGTAGAAGTACAAGCAGGTGCTGGCATTGTTGCAGATTCCCTTCCTGAAAAGGAATTTGAGGAAACTTTAAATAAAGCGAAAGCAATGCTTACTGCATTGGGCTGTCTTCAGAGTTGCATTTGATTTATGACAGAATTTTTGTTTAAAGGTTTTGAAGTTGAATTATTTACAGGGAGTGATCTTGGAAAACATATAGGTGTTTCTTCATTGGTAGCTAATGAGTTTCCAGACTTTGTTAAGGAACCAGATCAACGCAATCTTGAATATATAACTGAGCCTGAAAAACAATATGAAAGACTAAAAGAATTGCTTTTGGAACCACGAAGAAGATTGAGAGATTGGCTAAAAGTTAAAAATCTAACTATTTTGCCAGGCAGTACTTTAAGTTTAGGTGATAGTAAAGAATTTCAGAGATCTGATCTTTCTAATCCTTACCATGATTTCATTGAGGCAAATTATGGTACAAAGGTTGTTACTGCAAGTATTCATATCAATTTAGGCATTGATGATTTGCCCTGTATTTTTTCTGCTCTTGGATTAACTAGGTGCGAAGCAGCTCTTTATTTGGCTTTAAGTGCAAGTTCTCCGTTTTTAGATGGTTCTCCCACTGGTTTTCATTCACAAAGATGGATTCAATTTCCCAAAACACCCGAAAAAGTCCCTTTTTTCTTATCTCATACTGAATATGTGACTTGGATAGAAAACCAACTGAAAAATGGGACTATGTGTAATGAACGTCATTTGTGGACTGCCGTGCGACCAAATGGTGATAAACGTCCTTATCAATTAAACCGACTGGAACTACGTATTTGTGATTTGATTATTGACTGTGATTTGTTATTAGCTATTACTGCTTTGCTTGAATTAAGAGTTATTAGTCTTATGAATAATCCTAGGAAATTAGATCCAATTAAAACCAGCAAACTCAGTCTTTCTGAGCTTTCTGATTTATGCGATATAAATGAAGCTGCCGCTGCTAAGGATAGTCTTAATGCAGTTTTGCATCATTGGTTGGATGGTCAAAAGATTTTATGCCGAGATTGGATTAATAAGCTTTTGCAGGAGGTTGAACCTTTAGCAATCGAAATGAATGTCCTTCCGTTATTGGCTCCTATTCAGAATGTTTTGAACAAAGGAAATCAATCAATGCAATGGTTGCAAGCTTTTGAAGAAGGGGTCCCTTTGCCTTTGATTCTTCAGCAATCAATCAATGAAATGGAAATCGAAGAATACTCTTCGAAAGATAGATACCTGAATGATGAATCCTTATGACTGAATCAAAGAATCCTTCAATGCAACCAGCTTCTGAAAATACCTCTATATCTAATGAAGCCAACCAAATTTTGTCAGATCATGTCTCTGCGAGGTTGTTACAAGATCGTTTGGAATTGGTAGAAGAGCTATGGGAAAATGTTGTCCGGAGTGAATGTCCATTAGAACAAGCAAATCGCCTTCTTCGATTAAAAAAATTAAGTAATTCAAATGTAATTGAAGGGGAGCAGCAAATTAATCGAATGAATGAGATTATAGATTTAATTGGGAAAATGGATCTAGCAGAAGCGATATCTGCTGCTAGAGCATTTTCTTTATATTTTCAGTTAGTCAATATCCTTGAGCAACGTATAGAGGAAGATAGCTATTTAGAAAGTATTACTCAGGATAAAGTGGAAGATAGTTCAGATAGCATAGATCCCTTTGCGCCTCCACTTGCTAGCCAGTCAGCACCAGCAACTTTTAGCGAGTTGTTTGATCGCTTACGCAGATTAAACGTTCCTCCAGGTCAATTGGAAGACTTGTTGAGAGAGATGGATATCCGGCTTGTTTTTACAGCTCACCCTACTGAGATAGTTAGACATACAGTTCGTCATAAACAGACTCGCGTTGCAAGTCTTTTACAACAACTCCAATCAAACTTTGTTATTTCAAAATCTGAAAAAGATAGTTTGAGATTGCAATTAGAGGAAGAAATTAAATTGTGGTGGAGAACAGATGAATTGCATCAGTTTAAACCAACGGTTTTAGATGAAGTTGATTACGCTCTTCATTATTTTCAACAAGTCTTATTTGACGCAATGCCTCAATTGCGTCGTCGTATTTGCTCAGCTTTATCACAAAGTTATTCTGATGTAGAAGTTCCGCAAGAAGCATTTTGTACATTTGGCTCATGGGTAGGCTCTGACAGGGATGGTAACCCTTCTGTAACACCAGAAATTACCTGGCGAACAGCTTGTTATCAAAGACACTTAATGTTGAAACGCTATATTAAGTCTGTTCAGGAATTAAGAGATCAATTAAGTATATCTATGCAATGGAGTCAAGTGAGTTCTCAATTGCTTGAGTCTTTAGAAATCGATAGAATACAATTCCCGGATGTCTATGAAGAACGAGCAGCACGATATAGGTTGGAACCCTATAGGTTGAAGTTGAGTTATATCCTCGAGAGGTTAAACTTTACCCAACAACGTAATCAAGAGCTTTCTGAAGGAGGTTGGCAGATATCACTTGAATTAACTAATACCATTAATGATTCGGATACTACGAAAGAAGCATTTCACTACAGCTCTATCGATGAATTTAGAAGTGATCTAGAACTTATCCGTAATAGTTTGGTTGCAACGAATCTTAGTTGTGAACCTTTAGATACTTTATTGACACAGGTGCATATTTTTGCTTTTTCTCTTGCGAGCTTAGATATCAGGCAAGAAAGTTCTCGACATAGTGATGCTTTAGATGAGTTAACTAAATATCTCAAACTTGAAAAAACTTATCTCAATATGACCGAAGAAGAAAAACATAAATGGATTATGGATGAACTTCAGACATTGAGACCCCTAATTCCCTCAGGAGTTCCCTGGTCTCCTGGTACAGAAGAAACATTTGCAGTATTTAGAATGTTAGATCGTCTACAAAAAGAATTTGGTAGTCGAATATGTCGCTCATATGTTATTTCTATGAGCCATACTGCTTCTGATTTACTAGAAGTTCTTTTATTAGCCAAGGAGTTTGGTCTGGTAAGCATTACATCAGACTCTTCTGATTTATTGGTCATTCCTTTATTTGAAACAGTAGAAGATCTTCAACGTGCTCCTTCAGTGATGGAGGAGTTATTTAATTCAGAAATTTATATGAAATTACTTCCTAGGGTAGGTGATAAGAATCAGCCATTACAGGAGCTTATGCTTGGATATTCAGATAGTAATAAAGACTCAGGATTTTTATCTAGTAATTGGGAGATTCATCAAGCGCAAATTGCTCTTCAGAATCTAGCTAGTCAACATGGTATTGCTTTACGCTTATTTCATGGTCGCGGAGGATCTGTAGGAAGAGGAGGGGGACCTGCTTATCAAGCAATACTGGCACAACCTAGTGGGACCTTAAAAGGTCGCATAAAAATTACTGAACAAGGTGAAGTTCTTGCTTCTAAATATAGCCTTCCAGAACTTGCACTTTATAATCTTGAAACTGTTACTACAGCTGTTCTTCAGAACAGTTTGGTTATTAATCAATTAGATGCTACTCCAAGCTGGAATGAATTAATGAGTAGATTAGCTGTACGTTCTCGACAACATTATCGCGCTTTAGTTCATGACAACCCCGACTTGGTAGCTTTTTTTCAGGAGGTGACTCCAATAGAAGAAATTAGTAAGTTACAAATATCTAGTCGCCCTGCTCGCAGGAAGTCAGGAGCAAAAGATCTTTCAAGTCTAAGAGCTATCCCATGGGTATTTGGTTGGACACAAAGCCGTTTTCTTTTACCGAGTTGGTTTGGTGTTGGTACAGCATTGGAAGAAGAACTTGCATCTGAGCCAGATCAAATTGACTTGTTAAGGATGCTTAATCAACGCTGGCCATTTTTTAGAATGTTAATCTCTAAAGTTGAAATGACCCTTTCTAAAGTTGATTTAGAAGTTGCTCATCACTACATGACTAGCCTTGGTAGCACTGATAATAGAGAAGCATTTAACTCGATTTTTGAGATTATTTCTAATGAGTATGAATTGACAAGAAGGTTAATTTTAAAGATTACTGGCAAAGAATCATTATTAAGTACCGATCCTGCATTACAGCTATCTGTAAATTTACGTAATCGAACAATAGTTCCTTTAGGCTTCCTTCAAGTGGCTCTATTGCGTAGATTACGTGATCAGAATCGTCAGCCTCCAATTAGTGAAACTGTTTTTCAAGAAGGAGATTTAGAGCGTACATATAGCAGAAGTGAGTTGTTAAGAGGTGCTTTGTTGACTATTAATGGAATTGCTGCAGGGATGCGTAATACAGGCTAAACATTGTTCTCATTTCCTAGATCGCCAAAACTTCCGACAGGGTTCTCTTTAAAGTTTGAAGAACAGCCTTCTGCACAAGCACTTAATAGATTGCTGTCTAAATCAAATTCGGAAACATATTCTCCGAAGAAATTGGCTCTAGCTTTAGATAATAGTTCTTATAATCTTTCTATTCTTGAAGAAGATACTTTAAAATTGTGTGGCTTTGTTCGTATTACAACTGATCAAGGCTTAAATGCAAATCTTTGGGATCTTGTTGCTTTGCCTGGAGAGCATCAACAAATATTTTTATCTGTATTAATAAACCAGTCCCTTTTTATTATTAGAAGGGATTTCCCTGGTTGCAGTGTTTCAGTTGCTGCACCTTCCATTGCAATTAAGGTTCTTGAAGATGAAGGATTTATTATTGATCCAGGTGGAATAAGAACCATGGCCTTGAGACTTTAATCATTTCTCTTAACGAGCATGGAGGGACTCGAACCCCCGACCCTCAGAACCGGAATCTGATGCTCTATCCAACTGAGCTACATGCCCACAATCTGCTTTATAATGCAGAATGAGAACTAAATAAGATCTCAATAAAGTTAGCTTACTAAAGGAGCCACAAATAAGATTACCCTTCAGCAATTAGAACTGCATAATTTTCGCAGTTACAGACGTTTAAAACTTACATTTACTTCCAAGCGTCTTTTGGTGATTGGTTCAAATGGTGTTGGGAAATCAAACCTCTTAGAGGCAGTGGAGCTATTAGGAAGCCTTCGTTCTCATCGCTCGAGTAGCGATCAAGATTTAATTCTTTGGGATCAAGATAGTTCAATTGCTTCTGCTCTTACTAATGATGGGGAAACAATTGGATTGGAATTTCGAAAAACTGGAGGGAGAAAAGCTTATAGAAATGGAAAAGTTTTATCTCGACAATTAGATTTATTAGGACCTCTTCGGTGTGTAGGTTTTAGTGCACTTGATTTGAATTTAGTTAGAGGAGAGCCAGCTTTAAGAAGGAATTGGTTAGATCGAGTTGTTCAACAACTTGAACCTATTTACGGTGATTTAATTACTCGGTTTAGTCGCTTATTGCGTCAAAGGAGTCAGCTTTGGCGCAATTATAGAGAAAGCACTCTAAAAGATCATGATGCCCTTTTAGATGCTTTTGATGCCCAAATGGCATTGGTTAGCACTCGAATTCACCGACGTCGACGTAGGGCTTTAAAGTATTTAGAACCACTTGCTTCAGCATGGCAGAAACGTCTGAGTAAGGGACAAGAAGACTTGGAGATTAATTACCTTTCAGGTAGTGTTCTTGAAGGTGAAGAAGAAGAATTAGCATGGAGGCTCTCTATTGAACAACAGTTAGCCAATCAAAGACTGGATGAAGAAAAACAAGGCATATGCAAGGTTGGTCCACATCGTGATGAAGTATCGTTTTTGCTTAATGGGGTTCCTGCTCGAAAGTTCGGATCTGCAGGGCAACAAAGAACTCTTGTTTTGGCTTTAAAATTAGCTGAATTGGAATTTGTTGGATCTATTCATCATGAGCCTCCAATTTTGGTCTTAGATGATGTATTTGCTGAGCTGGATCCTCTGAGACAGTCGTTACTGCTTGATGCAGTTGGCGAGGAGCATCAATGCTTAATAAGTGCTACGCATTTAGATGTTTTTGAAGGTGATTGGCGACAAGACTCCCAAGTTTTAGAATTAGAATTACAGAATGGAGGAATTCTTGAACTCGGTTAATCTACTAATCGCTGATGAATTTTGAAATGAAAAAAAGTCTGTCTTACTTGCATCCAAACCCTGGATGGAAAAAATTGAATCAAGAAAATCTAATAACCACTCCCAATGTCAATCTTGAAGATATAGTTGGCAAGCATTGTATTCTTGAATTGTATGGATGCGATTCAGCTAAATTAAATGATGAAGCATTTGTCAGGACCAGTGTGACATCTGCATCCAAAATTGCAGGTGCAAAGTTATTGAATATGATTACCCATAGATTTGATCCTCAAGGGATAACTGGTTTAGCACTTTTAGCAGAGTCACATATTTCAATTCATACTTGGCCTGAAAGTAAATATGCAGCAATAGATGTTTTTACTTGTGGTGAGAAGACAATGCCCCAAAAGGCCTGTGAGTTATTAGCCAAACAATTTGAATCCACCAGTCATGTTTTAAATAGCTTTATTAGAAAAACTCCTATTCGATTAGAAGATAAAACAAGAAGCCCAAAAGTTTCCTCTTCCTAGTGCTTGTTGCTGACTTTAATTCATTTTCGATTTAATTTTCCACTTATTAACCCTTCAAGATCAACACTAACGGAAGAGAATCCAATTGATAGGAAATATTCTATAATTTCTTTGCGCTTAGAGTTGTCAAGTAAATCATTAATTTGATTTGTTGGTACTTCTATCCGGCCTACAAATCCTTGTACTCTAACTCTTACTTTAGGAAAACCATTTTCTATTAACCACTTCTCGGCCTTGGCTACCTGTTTTAGCCGTTTTGAACTAATTGGCTCTCCATAAGGAAATCGTGATGCTAAACAAGGTTGAGCAGGCTTGTCCCACCATGGAAACCCAAGTGCTTTCGAAATTCGTCGAATAGAAGTTTTATTGATTTTCAGTTCTGCTAGGGGTGAAAGAACACCTGCAATTTTTGCTGCTTGAATACCTGGTCGATAGTCATATAGATCATCTATATTAACTCCATCCAAAACCTGAGCTGTAGAGAAACTTTTGGCAATTTGTGTTAGGTGATTGTGAAGTTCTTGCTTACAAGTAAAGCATCTATCTACGGGGTTGCTTGTATATTGAGGATTCTGAAGTTCGTAGGTTTCACATTCTTTGTGTGTGATCCCAATCCACTTTGCTTGTATACGTGCTTCTTCTAAAAGATGTGGTGCTAGAGAAGAGGAGACACCAGTAACTGCTATTGCATTTGAATGTAATTGTTCTTTTGCTATTGCGGCTACAAGAGAACTATCTACTCCTCCTGAATAAGCAATACAAACTGTTTTAAACCCTTTAATAAAATCACGTAAAAGATCAAGTTCCTTGCGATTTGACTTTTCAAGTTGATCTTGTAGCTTTAGCATCATGTTTTATATCTTCTTTGCAAGATTATCTTTATTAGTTGAATTAGGTAAGCTTTGTATAGGATGGATCATTTTATGGAGTCAAAAAAAGATCTAAAGACTCCTAAGAAACAAGGAATAACTAACAGTTTCAGGACTAAGAAATCTATTGGTATCGTTACTGCTGCGGACAGCAAAGAACGTATTCATGGCCAGTTGCATGTTTACGATGGTGATGGGAAAGGAAAAAGTCAGGCTGCCCTTGGAGTTGTTCTAAGAACAATTGGCTTAGGGATTTGTGAGCAACGTCGTACTAGGGTTTTATTGCTTAGGTTTCTCAAAGGTCCAGGCAGGTCGTATGACGAAGACGCAGCAATTGAAGCATTGCAGCAAGGCTTCCCTCATTTAATTGACCAGGTCAGAACTGGAAGAGCTGACTTTTTTACTGCAGAGGAATCTAATAAGTTTGATGAAAATGAAGCAAAGCGAGGATGGGATATTGCAAAAGGCGCTATTGCAAGTGCTCTTTATTCTGTAGTGGTCCTTGATGAACTTAACCCTGTCTTAGACCTTGGGCTTTTACCTGTTGCTGAAGTAGTCAAATCAATAGCCTCTCGCCCAGCAGGAATGGAGATTATTGTTACGGGAAGAGCTGCTCCTCGGGAACTTATTAAAGTTGCGGAATTACATTCAGAGATGAAGGGCCACCGTAGACCAGATCCTGAGAATAGTCATTATGTTTTTTCTGATTCCCCAGGAGGCATTGAAATATACACTGGAGAAGGTAAGGGGAAGTCTACTAGTGCTTTAGGGAAGGCTTTGCAAGCTATTGGTAAGGGGATTAGCCAAGACAAAAGTCATCGCGTTTTGATTTTGCAATGGCTTAAGGGAGGTAATGGATATACAGAAGATGCCGCAATTGCAGCATTGCGAGAAAGCTACCCTCATTTGGTTGATCATTTGCGGTCTGGTCGAGATGCAATTGTGTGGCGTGGTCAACAACAGCCGATTGATTATGTAGAAGCAGAACGAGCATGGGAAATAGCCAGAGCTGCAATTTCGAGTGGCTTATATAAAACAGTTATCCTAGATGAACTTAACCCTACTGTAGATTTGGAACTTCTTCCTGTAGAACCTATAGTGGAAACTTTATTACGAAAGCCTTCCGAAACTGAAGTGATAATTACTGGTAGGTGTAAAAACCATCCTCCATATTTCGATTTAGCAAGTGTTCATTCTGAAATGGTTTGCCATAAACATTATGCTGAAAAAGGTATACAGCTTAAGAGAGGGGTTGATTATTAATATGAGTTAATTTAATGAGATTTCTTCTTGATTCCAATTTTTAATACCTCCTTCAATATTCTTAGCCTGAATGCCATATTTTTGCAAAGTTAATATTGCCTTTATGGATCTTCTACCAGTTTCGCAGTAGACAAATACCCTCTTATTAAATGATAATTTTTTTAGCTTTTCTATATCATTCCCATTTTGAATATTTTCTAAAGGTATTGAAACTGATGTTTTAATTGACTGAATTGCATATTCTTGAGGAGTTCTTACATCTAAAAGTAGTAGGTCTTGATGACTATTTTCTATCCAATTCCTCAGCTTAGAAACAGAAATACTTTTTATATGAGCTTCAGCATTTGTATCATATGAGCAGAATTTTTTATAGTCAATTAGTTTTGATATTGGTTCTCTATCTTTATTTTTATTTAACTTTAGCTCTTTAAATTGCATTTTTAAAGCATCAAATACTAATAATCTTCCATCTAATATCTCTCCAATTCCTGTAATTACTTTTATTGTTTCGGTTGCTTGAATTAGCCCTATTAAGCCTGGCAAAATACCCATTACACCTGCTTCGGAGCAGCTGGGGAGTAAGTTTTTAGGAGGGGGTTCCGGAATTAAATCTCTAAAATTAGGACTAGCACTTGTTAGATTAAATACTGTTGATTGACCTTCAAATTTTGAGATCGCTCCATAGATTATTGGTTTCTTTAAAATTACACTTGCATCATTTATTAGATATCGACTTTCAAAGTTATCTGTACAGTCACAAATGATGTCAAACCCTTTTATTATTTCTAAAGCATTTAAGTTTGTGATTGATTCAGTAAAAATTTCTACCTTGCAATGAGGGTTCATTTCTAAAATTGCTGCTTTTGCTGAGTCCGTTTTGTGCTGTCCAACCGATCTGGTTGAATGAATAATTTGCCTTTGAAGATTGGATTTCTCTACTGTGTCTCCATCAATTATCCCAAGATGACCTACTCCAGCTGCGGCAAGATAAATAAGGAGCGGTGAGCCAAGACCTCCGCATCCTATGCAAAGTACAGAACTGTTTTTAAGTTTTGTCTGTCCTTCTTCTCCAATTTCATCCAAGTAAAGATGACGGGAATATCTTTCAATCTCATCTGGACTTAGCTTTAAATTGTTTTGGTTGAACGAATTCATTGTTTTGATTTTAAACTCATCCAAGGAATTGCTATGGGCTCACTAATGTTGGGATCATTTATCCACCATGCTTTCATTTCTGTAGTACTGCCATTTAAGATAATCATTAAACCTGGTGAAAAACTACTAGAAAGATCCACTTTTGAAGGTATTGGCGAGCTTAATGGATGCGAATGAGCAGCCCCCAATATTATTAGTTGTTTAGATCTAGCCCATTTCTGTGCAGAAAGTTGTTCATATGGATCTAATAAAAACCTGTTTTCCCTAGAAATCTTTTTTTGCATTTTCGTTTTAGTTTCCAAATATTTATCATTAAGATTATGAATTGCATCGATCCATACATTGCAACATGGCCAAATTAAGTGAATTTTAAAGACCTTAGGTTTGGACTGATTTTGTAATTCAGTAGATTTCCCTATTAATAAAGCACAGCCTTCCTCTGGAGTTACAGCAAGGAGAGTGCTACGAAGGATACGTTCTGAATCTCCTTGGAATTCAATATGATTAGGAATATCCATTGAAGCTCCTATGTTCGGTCTTTTCGATATGGGGGGTTCGGCATTATCTGTAAATTATGTTGGCACGTAAAAGATTAATTAGATACACTCAAATCAATACTCAATTGTAAGCATTTTGGTAATGAGTGACGTTAGCCCTGGTCCAGAGTCTAATCAAGGCTCGACCACCAATACTAAGACCACCACGAAGACTACCGCTGAACCAAGTATTTCAGAACGAGCTAATGACTTTTTAAGTCAGGCCAATGACGTACTTAGCAAAGTAGATTGGTCTCAAATGGGTAAGTATGGTAAGGCTGCGGGAATTATTGCAGTTGTCATTATTGCTCAGATTGTAATTAAGGTCGTTGTTGATACAGTCAATTTCTTCCCGATTCTTCCAGGCTTATTAGAACTTTTAGGAATAGTTGTTGTTGGGCAGTGGAGTTGGCAAAACCTTACTACCAGTGAAAAACGCAATGCAGTTTTTGAGAAGGTTCAAAATCTCAAAAAGGAATATATAGATTAGTTAATAATTTAAGATTAGAATTTCTCTAAAAAAAAATCAATTTTCTTAAGTAAGGACAGGCTTTGATGCCTGTAATTACCTCCGAATAGGTTTGCATGATTTAATAAATGGTAGAGATTATATATGTCAATTCTTTCTTTATAGCTTTTTGGTAATTCCCATATTTCTTCATAGGCACTATAAAAATCTTGGGAGAATCCACCGAACAGTTTTGTCATTGCAATATCAACTTCTCTATCTGCTCTCCAAATAGCAGGATCATAAATGACACCTTTCCCTTTTTTGTGAACAGAAGCATTCCCTCGCCATAAATCTCCATGTACAAGCGAAGGAATAGGATTATGTATATCTAGATATTTGATAAGCCTAGTCGAAAATTTTTGTAAAGAGAAATCTAACCCCCAGGCCTTTGCCATTTTGAATTGAGGCATCAAACGAAGTTTCATAAAACATTCTCCCCAGCTTGTCTTCCAACCTCCAATTTGCTGACTATATCCAATAAACCCATCTTCTCTCCAACCAAAATGTCCCTGTGTTTCATTTACAGATGATTGATGAAGTAAGGCTAGGCCTCTGCCTAAATTAGTTTCATTTCCTTCACTTAACTCAAGCCAAGGCATTATTAAAACAGCCGCCATTGATAATTTTTTAGTAAATAATGGTTTAGGCACGATTAAATAATCTTGATTTATGATTTTATTTAATTCAGTTAGACCTTTTGACTCAAAGTCAAGCATCGGAAAATTCTCTATTGAAGATGTTTTCGCAAATAATTTTTGCCCTGTTGCAAGTTTGAGTTGCCATGCATTATGAATACAACCTCCACTAATGGAATTTATCTCTGTCACTTTTTCTCCTGCTAGAGGACCTGTAGCGCTCAAGATTTCTTCTAGAACAATAAAATCCATTCAGTGTTTCTTTAAGAGAGGGATAATTTGACTTCTGTTGCTAAGAAATCAGTAATTGTAATTGGAGGGGGAATTGCTGGCTTAACCGCAGGGGCCTTAATAGCTTCTGAAGGCTTTAAGGTCACTTTGTTAGAAGCGCATTCGCAGATAGGAGGTTGTGCTGGTACATTTCGGCGCGGACCCTTTGTTTTTGATGTAGGTGCTACTCAAGTAGCGGGTTTCGAGAATGGTGGAATTCACGAGCGGATTTTTAGGCATCTTCGCTGTCCATTACCTCTTGCTGAGATTTTAGATCCTGCTTGTATTGTGCATCTTGGAGATGGTACAAGTCCTATTCATCTTTGGCATGATCCGAAGAAATGGCAAAAAGAAAGAGAGGAACAATTCCCGGGTAGTGATCAGTTTTGGTCGTTATGCAGTCAATTACATAAGAGCAATTGGTCATTTGCAAGCAATGACCCTATTTTACCTGTTCAAAATTTTTGGGATTTAATTCAATTTCTCAAGGCAGGTAGATCAATGAATGCTTTTACTGGTTTGTTTACTAGATCTTCTGTAGCAGATCTTCTTTGGCTTTGTTCTTGTAATCAAGATCAGCGACTAAGAAGGTTTTTGGACTTGCAATTAAAACTTTATTCACAAGTACCAACTGAACAAACAGCTGCCTTATATGGAGCAACTGTTCTTCAAATGGCACAGTCTCCACTTGGGTTATGGCATCTTAAAGGTTCTATGCAAACACTTAGTAATCATTTGCTTTCAGGCTTTATGAGATATGGAGGGGAATTATTGCTAAGACATAAAGTTGTGAGTTTAGTGGCCAAAAACTCTAGGGATCCTTGGACTATAAATGTAGTTACTGAGAACTCCCTATCGAAACAGTTTCAAGCCTCTGATGTGATTTTTACTCTTCCACCTCAGTGTCTTCTTTCTTTAATGTCAGATCAGACCGGATTGCCTATTAAGTATCGCTATAGATTAGAGGAATTATCACAGCCTAGTGGAGCTATTGTTTTTTATGGTGCTATTAGCCGTAGTTATCTCCCTTTAGATTGGGTAGGTCATGTTCAATTGATGACAGAAAAATTGGGCTCATTATTTATTTCAATTAGTCATGATGGAGATGGCCGTGCTCCGTTAGGTAAAGCTACAGTGATTGCCAGTTGTTTTACTGATATAACTACTTGGACTTCTCTAGCTGAATCAGATTATCAAAAGCATAAAGATATTAATCTCCACAATATATTAGAAATATTACATAGTGAATTACATATTGGTCCTGACACTTGGTTGCACAAAGAACTAGCAACTCCTAATAGTTTTGCAAGATGGACAGGTCGCCCTCAGGGTATTGTTGGTGGGTTAGGACAGACTCCAACAACATTTGGACCTTTTGGATTGCCTAGTAGAACTCCTATGCAAGGCTTGTGGTTGTGTGGAGACTCTATTTATCCTGGTGAAGGCACAGCTGGTGTTAGTCAATCAGCAGTTATGGCTTGTCGACAATTAATGTCTGAATATGGTAGAGACTTTAATCTAACGAGATAGTTACTTTTGATTTAGGAAATCAGGCCTATTTGATTGCGTTTCTTTAAGTTCTTGCTTAAGTTGCTCCCATTGATTTTCTTTGATCATAACTTCTAATTTGTCAATTTCCGAGCGGTAAGAGTTGAGTGCATTTAATATAGCTGAGGTGTTACTCGATGCCATTGCGACTCCCAGTTGGGGATTGCCACCTCCTACTCGAGTTGTATCTGCAAATCCGCTAGATGCAATTGCTTTTGTTAGCTTTAACAAAGTATTGTTTGATCCATTTTTGACTGTTTGTATTAATGCAGCACTTATAAATACTGGTAAATGAGAGATTAAAGCTACTGCCTGATCATGAAGTTCTGGATCAGTTGTGATCCAATTACTTCCGAGATTTATTGCTAATTCATTAATAGACTTCAGGGCATCTTTATCGGTTGCATTGTAGGGAGTACTTATCCAAGGATGGTTTTTAAACAAATCTCTTCTTCCAGCTTCAACACCTTGTTCAATGGTCCCTGCCATAGGGTGACTTCCTACAAAGCGAGGGTGTAAGTTTTGCCAAGCTTTGATTACAGGTGTTTTTACAGAACCTACATCTGTAATTACAGCATTCTGAGGTAATGCATCAATTAACTCTTGTGGTGGGTTGATCAGTTGTGGCAATGGCAATGCAAGGATAATTATCGAACAATCAGCAATTATGTTGGGATTGGTACTAGTAAATTGAGCTAGACCTCTTTCTTTGGCTCTTATTGCTGTTTGGTCGCGATTTGTAAGGCCATAAACTTCATAACCTAGTCTTTGAAGATCTAATCCAATGGAACCTCCAATCAAACCAAGACCAACTATGCCAATACGATTGAATTCCATTGATTTTAAAAGAGCTCCTTCTTCCTCTTAATCTCTTGTGCAATATAGATCGGAACAATTATTAATTAAGTAATTTCACTTTATGATTGAGGCATATTCTCATAATTACCTTAAAAGTCTTCTAAAGAAGCATGCTTTAATTTGGCCTCATAATTTAACTTTGAGTAGGCTTGTTGCAAGGAGTTTGAGACGTAGAGATAAATCATTCATTTATGTTGAAGTTACTAATCATGATGATTATTGGCCAGGTATTCTTATACCTCTCTGTTTGAATACTCTTGGCACTGTTTTAGTCGTAAGCCGTAGTCAGAAAATGCGGTTATATCAAGTTGAAATTCCCAGATTAAGAGAAGAAGGTTTAACGCTTCCTGTCTGGGAAGGTCCTGAACCTCCTGTTAATGGAAATTTGTGGTTACTAGATCATACTCATTGGATTAAAGCTTATGAGAAGAATTATTTTAATGAAAGGCAATTAATTATTCCTGAAGCTGAGCTTTTTAGTAGACGTTTAAGGGAAGCAATGACTATTAAAATATCTTCTGCTAATTGGGATCAACTAAGAAGAGCTTATCCTTCACTTTCATCTAAATTGATCAACTTACATAAGACTCTCAGTCAACGATTATTTTCAGAAGCAATTAGACCTGATGCTCTTCTCAGAATGCATTCAGTAGATGTAATTGAATTAAAAAGTGTATTGAAGGACTTAGATTATCTCCCTGAGCCATGGCTTGCTTTTTATCGTATCGATAATGAAAAATGGGCTAGTTGGGCTGAATTAAATCATAAATTGCTTGATTGGACCTGGTATTTCCAACCACTGGAACCATATCAAATGCTGCACAAATTGTTTTTGGATAATCCATTTGTTTTTTTGAGTGGCTCACCTCTAAATGAATTTCACCATCTGGAGACAATCTTTAATGTCAAAGTCAAATTAGGTGGTCCAATCTATAAAGAGCCTATTAAGTTATTTGTTCCTTTTCGACAACCATTGCCTAATGCAGAGTGCTTTGCGGAACATTTATTAGATCAATCTAGACGCCTCATACTGGGTAGACAGGGTGTGACAGTGGTCATCTTGGATGATGATCAATTGCTTAGGCGCTTGACTTCAGAACTTGCTGCTGAATTTGGTAAAAGAGTCATCTTTCAATCTACTGTTCTAGAGACTAATGGGATTTTGTGCTGTAGTTCTTCTTGGTGGCTTTCTTTTCAAGAAAAATGCCCATTGCCAGAGCAATTAATAGTTGCTTTATTGCCTTTTAGTAGTTTGGAATTACCTTTAACTGCAGCTCGGGTTGAAGCTTTTAAAAAACAAGGACTCGATTGGTTCCGAGACTTGCTTTTACCAGAACTTTTAAGCCTTCTACCAAAACTGGTTTTACCCGTGAGAAAGAATCAAGGGCGAATTGCCATCCTAGATGGTCGTTTACGATCAAGGTCTTGGGGAAAGAAAATCTTTACGGTCCTGGAACCATGGAGCCCTTTGGATCGTCTGTTACCTGATTAGGCGTATTTGCTTTTATTGCCTAAACTAATTTGAATTCAATAATCAGATATGGGAGAAGCTAGACGCAGAGCTCAAGAAGGTCTTGGCCCTAAGATACAAAAAAAGAAAATTGGCAAGAACAATTCCCCAAGAATTATAGATTGGCTTCCTATAACCGAAGAGCAAAGAAATCAATTTATTGATATCACTATTAAAGGAGGTTGGGTAGGTATAGGTTTATTGATTTTGGTATGGATCGTAGTGCGTATACTAGGTCCTGCTGCAGGATGGTGGGTGCCCGCTGATTTAACTTAATTGCTTTATCTTTTTTCTTGTTTATGCTGCATTTGAAATTTTGCTCGTTGCTGTTGTATTTGTTGCTCGAGCAGCTGTAGCTAGAGGTCGCATTGAATTAGCACTCACTTCAGAACCTTCGGTTAATTTTTGTCGCACTAATTTTTCGATCGTTTCTTTGGCCTTTGAATTCTCTTCAAGCCAAGTAATTGTGTTGTCACGACCTTGCCCGATATTGTCACCTTCGTAGCTATACCAAGCACCTTTGCGAGTAACAATATTGGTTTCTTCTGCCATATCAAGTAGACATCCTACTGTGCTAATACCTTTCCCGAAAAGAATATCGAACTCAGCAATTCGAAATGGAGGTGCGATTTTATTTTTTGCTACTTTTACTTTTGCACGAATACCATATTCTTCGGTACCTCTTTTAAGTGTTTGAATCCTTCTTATATCTAGTCTTACTGAAGCGTAAAACTTTAACGCATTACCACCAGTCGTGGTTTCAGGGTTCCCATAAGTTACACCTATTTTGAGACGTAATTGATTTAGGAAGATTACTGTGCATCCTGATTTGCCAATATTGCCTGTTATTTTTCTCATCGCTTGACTCATTAGTCTTGCTTGGCTGCCTACCGCATGGTCTCCCATTTCTCCTTCGATTTCTGATCGGGGTGTAAGTGCCGCCACTGAATCAACAACTACAAGATCAACCGCGGTTGATCGAATTAATTGATCGACAATTTCCAAGGCCATTTCACCAGTATCTGGTTGTGATACCAAAAGATTTTCAATATCTACGCCGAGAGAAGCCGCATATACAGGATCTAAAGCATGTTCTGCATCTACAAATGCTGCCACACCTCCTCGTTTTTGTACTTCGGCTATTGCGTGTAAGGTCAGCGTCGTTTTACCGGAACTTTCTGGACCATAGACTTCTACAACTCTTCCTTTGGGATATCCGCCACCCAGAGCTAGATCAAGAGTGAGTGCTCCAGTTGAGATTGTCTCTACACGCATTTTGGAGGCATCTCCTAATCGCATGATTGAACCTTTCCCAAAGTTTCGTTCTATTTGCCCTAGGACAAGACTTAATGCTTTGTCCCTTTCTCCAGATCCTGTATCACTTGAGCGGTACGCTGAGTTGGAAGATTGATTTGTTTTGATTTCACCTGACATTGTGATTATTTGTGTGAATTAAAAAAGTTGTTGCAAGTCTGGATAGATTTGCAAAACTGCCTAAACAGTTTCTTTCCTTTCTGTCATTAGTACACACGTACGCTAATGAGTCAAGACCAATCTGCTAATGGGGACATTAAATTTTCTGCTTTTAGCAAATGAATTCCTTTAGGAAGATCTTGAGAATCATTTGGTTTTAAATAGCCCCAATTCGCTAAATAACATGGGGTTAAACCGAGACCAGGGGTATTTAACACAGTCTCAAGTGTTCTCCTACGGTCTTCTATAAAACCTTTGATAGGCCTATCTTTGGCAATTGTTAATAACAGATTAGGTTTTTTACCAGATTCATGACCATATAAGAGGTTCGGATAGAGATCTAAATAAGTTAAAAGTTCTGATGTGAACTCTTCACTTTTGGTTGTTAAGACAGCAAAATCGATCCCTTCATTTTTTAAGTTTTGAATTCTTTCCACTACTGTTGAGAAAGCAGTATGACTTCTTAACCATTTTTCTTTATCAGTACTGATTGCTTGTTTGCGAACATCATCTAAAGCAGCTTGTAATTGTTTGGGGTCCCATCCCCATGCATTAAGAGCTTTATGGCAATTTTGTTGATAGTGATTTGCAAACTTAATTGGGCTTACCTTGAGGGAGCTTTCCTTTCTGACTAACTCGGCTGCCAGAAGCACCATTTCCCAGCCATCTTTTACCCACGGTCGCAGTTGGCGAAATTGTTCAGGTACTTCTAAAGGTAATTGATTGAAGGCTTCTTTTTTAGCAAGTAATTGATAGCAGGCTTCTCTAGCACTATTCCAGTACTCCATAAGACCATCGACAATGACTCCGTCAAAGTCGAAGACCAAAATTGGTTTTAGTGTCACAAAAAACTTTTCAAAACTGGGGCGCTAGGATTCGAACCTAGGAATGGCGAGACCAAAACCCGCTGCCTTACCGCTTGGCGACGCCCCATTGAGGCATGAGACCTATAAAAGGTACTCTTTAATTTATACAAAATAATTGCACATTGTGGTCTATCCAAGTTCATCTCATCACGACATGGTTTTTGATTGATATGAGTGTTTTGCTGTTTTATTAGCTTTTTGGGAATTTATAATGAATTTTATTGTCATTGTTTAACCAAGGATTAATCAGTCCTTGAGCTGCTTTTAGGGCTTGATTCCAGCCTTCAGGCCATTCAATGAGTTTTTTATTTTGTCTCTGGGCTTCTATTAAGAAAGGTTGAATTAATTTTCTTGCCATTCCTCCAAATGCAATCCCTGCTAAACCATCTTTGGCTTTGAGATGGTGAATAGTTTGTTCATTTGTTCCCCCCGCAAGTTGAAGAGGGCCAGGAGGTGCTATCGAATGCATTTGCTCTAACAACGAAATTGCTGCTCTTGATGTGCCAATTCCAATATCTCCACTCATAGGACGCCCATCAAGTTGCCAAATTGGTTTTTGCTTGTAACGACGTAAGCATCTAAAGCGAGCCCATAATTCTTTAGACAGTTGATGTTTGGTGATCTTATGATTTTCTAAGCCACAGCTAACGGCAATTCTTTTTAATTGAACTTGAGATTTCATAATTTCTTTTACACATTCTTCAAATGCATTTATTCTTCCTGGAGCAGTATGGATTTCAACAGCATCAGGAAGGGTCTGTGAAATTAAAGTTCCAAAATCTTTAATTTCTAGAATATTATTTTTTTCTTGGATTAAGCCAAAAGGACAACTAGGTAAACAGCGACCACATCCGTAACATAGATCTTTTGAAATGCCTAATTTTGAATTAATTGCATTAGTGGGACATACTTTTAGGCATGGTTTAGGACATTCTTTAGGACAGACTGTTGGATCAAAAGAAGCTTTTCGAAAATGAATATCTTTCCCATCACTTACTGAGATCATTAGCCAAGGTCGTTTTTTTTCTAGATGTTTTTCAACCCAGGTAAGGCCTTCTTTTGCAGCAGATACAACTGCAAAATCAGCTGCTACATCTATACAATTCACTCCCGCAGCAGCATAAACAGAACACAAATCAGAGATAGAAATTAAGTCTTCATTGCTGGCCCCACAAATCAGTTTGACCCAACTTCCTTTAGTAAGAGCAATTGTATTTGGGTCATTATCTGGATTCAAAGTACTTGCTTTAGTTAATAAAATTTCGCATTGATTGCCATTCAAGTTTTCGTGAACCACCCATCTCCACAACGAATTTTAATTTTTGATCTCTTTCAGATAAGTCACACAAAGAAAGTAATTCTGAATTAGATAAGACTTGGCCTTCTATTAACCAAAGAACTACAGGTTTATCCTCTGTAAGGAGTTCATGTGCTTGTGGCATGACTTGTTGAACTTCTCCTAAGGCAGCATTTCTTCCTACATTTTGATGCCCTAAATGAGGGGGTCTTATTCCATGCAGTTTCACAAGAAAGGTTTCTGGATCTCCAAATCCACGAACAGATAATATTTGAGTTTTGTAACCAGCTGCTTTGAGGCGTCTTAATAATCGAGTTTCACTTCCGCCTTCCAAAGGGGTCCTTATTGCAAGACATCTATAAGTTTCAAGGTCTTTACGGAATTTCTTACCAGATAAGACAAGAGGCATTATTGGAGCTCAATCAATTTATTTATATATAGTCTGCCAGCAAAATGGGGTGCTTTGCAGGGGGCCTTTAGTGTATCCTAGTAATTCGCAGTGTTTATCTGTGCCCGTATGCTAGCCGGGCCTCCAGAAAACAAGGCTGTTCCAGCGATTGCGCTGGATCTTTTGGTTAAAGCAGAAAAGGTTTTACACCTTGTTCTGTTGAGAAACTAATCGAATTTTTTTGAATTCGAATAAGTCTCAGCCAGCTGATTTTATGCTAGCCCTAGTCGAACAAGATTTTATAGCCCTACTTTCATTTAGGGACGATTTTTTTGTTAATTAAGGGTTGATGATCAGCTATTAATTCAATTCTCTTTTTTTGAGAATTTAAACATGCTGGCTCTATTGATTGTATGTCTGTTGGCATTTTAGGTAAGAAATTGGGTATGTCCCAGTTCTTTGATAAGGCAGGGAGGTCTGTTCCTGTTACCTTGATCGAGGCTGGCCCTTGTCGAATTACCCAAATCAAAAACTCAGCAACCGATGGTTACTCTGCTGTTCAAATAGCGTTTGGATCTGTTCGAGAAAAGTTGATGAATAAACCATCAGTTGGACATCTTGCTAAATCAGGAGACGAGTTGCTTAGGTATATTCGAGAATATCGAGTTGATAATTTAGATAGTTATCAATTAGGGGAACAAATCACAGTTGATAATTTTGAGCCTGGCCAAAAAGTAGATGTTAGTGGCACTAGCATGGGTCGTGGTTTTTCTGGTTATCAGAAGAGGCATGGATTTAGCCGTGGTCCAATGAGCCATGGTTCAAAAAATCATCGAGAACCTGGTTCAACTGGTGCAGGAACAACTCCTGGAAGAATTTATCCAGGGAAAAGGATGGCAGGACGCTATGGCGGGAAGAAAATTACCACTCGAGGTTTAATCATAATGAAAGTTGATATCGATCATAATCTTCTAGTTATTAAAGGATCTGTCCCTGGAAAGCCCGGATCTTTAGTGAATATTCGACCTGCAAACCTTGTTGGGTTGAATTCATTGAAAGGAGGTAACTAAATGGCTAATTGTGTTGTCCTTGATTGGCAGGGTAAAGAAACTGGTAAGGCAAAATTGGACTTAAAAGTTGCCAAGGATGCTACTGCTATTGACTTGATGCATAGAGCAGTGTTACGTCAACAGGCTCATTCTCGCCAAGGTACGGCAAGTACCTTAACTCGCTCGGAAGTTAGAGGAGGTGGACGTAAGCCTTACAAGCAAAAAGGTACTGGTAGAGCAAGACAGGGTTCGATTCGTACGCCTCTTCGCCCAGGAGGTGGAATTATTTTTGGACCCAAACCTAGAAAATATAATCTTGGAATGAATAAGAAAGAGAGACGTTTAGCTCTGCGAACTGCCCTTATGAAAAGATTTAATGATGTGACCGCAGTTAAAGAATTTGGGGAGAACCTTAAAATTCCTAAAACTAAAGAAATCAAAGATTTCTTATTACGTTTAGGAATTTCTGCAAATTCTAAAGTTCTTATCATTCTTTCTGATCCTTCTCAGATCATTGCTCGCTCTATTAGAAATTTAGATAAGGTCAAACTAATTCGGGCAGATCATTTAAATGTTTTTGATTTGTTAAATGCAAATTCTTTAATTATTGGAGAAGATGCTTTAGCAAAAATTCAGGAGGTATATGGAGATGACTAAAATGTTTAAAGAGCGACTTACTGATGTAATCCGTCGTCCTTTGATTACAGAAAAAGCCACAAGAGGTCTTGATATCAATCAATATACTTTTGAGGTAGATCATCGTGCTGATAAGCCTGATATTAAAGCTGCCGTTGAAAAGCTTTTTGATGTCAAGGTAATTGGCATTAGTACTATGAACCCCCCTAGAAGAAGTAGACGAGTTGGTCGTTTTTCAGGAAAGCGAGCACAAGTCAAGAAAGCCATTGTGAGATTGGCTGAAGGTAATTCAATTCAATTGTTCCCCGATTCTGAAGGTTAAAAACAATGGCAATCCGTACTTTCCGTCCTTATACACCTGGAACTCGCACAAGGGTAGTAACTGACTTCAATGAGATTACTGAGCGTAAACCGGAACGTTCTTTAGTTGTTCCTAAGCACCGCTTAAAGGGTAGGAATAATAGAGGAGTGATTACATGTCGTCATAGAGGAGGTGGTCATAAAAGGCAATATCGACTGGTAGATTTTCGTAGAAATAAGCATGGTATTTCTGCCAAAATTGCCGCTATTCATTATGATCCCCATCGCAATTCTCGATTAGCATTACTTTTCTATAAAGATGGAGAAAAACGTTATATTCTTGCTCCTGCAGGTATAAGTGTTGGCCAAGAGGTTATATCAGGCCCTGATGTATCAATTGAAATTGGTAACGCAATGCCTTTATCGGCGATTCCTCTAGGTTCAAGTGTTCATTGCGTTGAATTGTATCCAGGAAGAGGCGGCCAGATGGTTCGTTCTGCTGGTTCCAGTGCGCAGGTTATGGCAAAGGAAGGTGATTACGTAGCTTTAAAACTTCCTTCTACTGAAGTTCGATTGGTTAGATGTGAGTGCTATGCAACTATTGGAGAGGTAGGTAATTCAGAGATTCGCAATACAAGTTTGGGTAAGGCTGGTAGAAGAAGATGGCTTGGGAGAAGGCCTCAAGTTAGAGGTAGTGTCATGAACCCTTGTGACCACCCACATGGTGGAGGTGAGGGTCGTGCACCAGTTGGCCGAGCTGGCCCTGTAACCCCTTGGGGTAAGCCTACTTTAGGCTTGAAAACACGTAAGCGTAACAAGCCTAGTAATAGGTTTGTTATTAGGAAACGTCGTCGAGTCTCCAAACGGAGTCGAGGAGGGCGTGATTCTTGACTTTTTTCATTGTCATGTATTTCTCTTAATTCTCCATGGGACGTTCACTTAAAAAAGGGCCTTTTATAGCCGACAGCCTTCTCAAAAAGGTTGAAAAACAAAACACTCAAGATGACAAGTCAGTTATTAAAACTTGGTCAAGGGCTTCAACAATCCTTCCAATAATGATTGGTCATACTATTGCAGTTCATAATGGTAAGGCTCATGTGCCTATTTTCATTACTGAGCAGATGGTTGGACACAAGTTGGGGGAATTTGCACCCACTAGGACTTATCGAGGTCATATGAAAGATAAAAAAGGAGGTCGTTAGAAAATGGCTAATGCATCCATTGCTCAAGCTCATGGCCGTTTCATAAGAGGCTCTGCTTCTAAGGTGCGCCGAGTATTAGATCAAATTCGAGGTAGAACTTATCGCGATGCTTTAATAATGCTTGAGTTTATGCCTTATAGATCTACTGGACCAATTACTAAAGTTCTTAGATCTGCTGTAGCTAATGCAGAGAATAATTTGGGCTTAGATCCTTCTTCATTAGTTATTAAAACTGCTTCAGCTGATATGGGACCCTCCATGAAGCGCTATCGTCCAAGGGCTCAAGGAAGAGCTTTTGCTATTAAAAAACAAACCTGCCATATCAGTATTGCTGTGGCTCCTTCTAATGAATCAATAAAATCGGAGGCTTCTGACTGATGGGACACAAAATACACCCAAATGGGTTACGCCTTGGAATTACTCAAGAGCATCGTTCTCGTTGGTATGCATCTAGTAAGACATACCCTTTACTTCTTCAAGAAGATGACAGAATTAGAGTTTTCATTCAGAAGAAATATGGTGCTGCTGGAATTAGTGATGTTTTAATTGCCCGTAAGGCTGATCAACTTGAAGTGGAGTTGAAAACTGCTCGCCCTGGAGTAATTGTTGGACGTCAGGGCAGTGGGATTGAAGAATTAAGATCTGGTATTCAGAAGACTATTGGCGATCGTAGTAGACAAGTTCGTATTAATGTTGTCGAGATTGAGAGGGTTGATGCAGATGCTCATTTATTGGCAGAATATATAGCTCAACAACTTGAGAAAAGAGTTGCGTTTCGTAGAACAATTCGCATGGCTGTTCAAAGAGCTCAAAGAGCTGGTGTACTTGGTTTGAAGATACAAGTTGGTGGAAGATTAAATGGAGCGGAAATCGCTCGTTCTGAATGGACTAGAGAAGGAAGAGTTCCACTTCATACACTTCGAGCAGAGATTGATTATGCCAATAAAACTGCAAATACAACTTATGGTGTCCTTGGAATTAAAGTATGGGTTTTTAAAGGTGAAGTTCTTTCAAAAGAAGATCAGTCATTACCTGTTGGAGCAAATCCAAGAAGGAAAGGTAATAGAAGACCTCAAGAATTTGAGGACAGATCCAATGATAGTAAATAAGGAGGAATAAATCATGCTTAGCCCAAAACGAACAAAATTCCGTAAGCAGCAACGTGGTCGTATGAGAGGAGTTGCTACTAGAGGCAATAAAATTGCTTTTGGTCAGTTTGCTTTGCAAGCTCAAGAGTGTGGATGGATCACTTCTAGACAGATAGAGGCAAGTAGAAGAGCTATGACCCGTTATGTAAAGAGAGGGGGGCAAATTTGGATTCGTATTTTCCCAGACAAGCCAGTCACAATGAGACCAGCAGAAACTAGAATGGGATCAGGTAAAGGGAATCCAGAATTCTGGGTTGCAGTTGTTAAACCTGGTCGAATACTTTTCGAAATGGGCGGTGAGGAAATCACTGAATCAATTGCTAAAGAAGCAATGCGGTTAGCTCAATACAAACTTCCCATTAAAACAAAGTTCCTTGCTCTGGGGGAAAGTGAGCAGTCTCAAAAGACTACTTCTGCATCTTCCAGATCATCAGTCACTACTTTGGAGTCTTAAATTATGGCTGATTTAGATAAATCAGATGTCAGCAAATTGTCTGATATTGAGATTACAGAAAAAATCAATGAAGCTCGAAGAGAGCTTTTTGATCTTCGCTTTCAGCTTGCCACAAGGCAGTTAACTGAAACTCATCGTTTTAAGAAAGTTAGAGTACAACTTGCTCAACTTTTAACTATTCAGGGCGAACGTAGTCGCTCAAACACCTAAACTTGAAAAACTTTTAAAACCATGGCTCTTAAGGAAAGGTTAGGCACTGTTATTAGTGACAAGATGGATAAAACAGTTGTGGTAGCAGTTGTTAACCGCTTCCCACACTCGATCTATCAAAAGACAGTTAGCAGAACTACTCGATATAAAGCTCATGATCAAGAAAATAATTGCAAGGTTGGTGACAGAGTTCGTATTACTGAAACTCGACCAATCAGTGCTACCAAAAGATGGACTGTGGCTGAGATCTTGAGATCAGCAAATCAAGAGAATGAGGTGTCCAAATGATTCAGCAAGAGACATTTCTTACTGTCGCTGATAACAGTGGAGCAAAGCGTCTTCAATGTATACGTGTACTGGGATCTAATCGCAGATATGCACATGTTGGCGATGTAATAGTAGCGGCTGTTAAGGATGCTGTTCCTAATATGGGAGTCAAAAAATCTGAAGTTGTAAAGGCAGTGGTCGTAAGGACAAAAGCAACTTTACGTAGGGAGACAGGGAATTCCATAAGGTTTGATGACAATGCAGCAGTTTTAATAAACGAAGATAAGAATCCACGTGGAACTAGAGTTTTTGGTCCAGTTGCTCGTGAATTACGAGAACGTAATTTCACTAAAATTGTTTCTCTTGCACCGGAGGTGATTTAAATGTTCAACCTTAAACAATCCAAAAAAGCTTCTTTACCAATCAAAATGCGAATTCGTAAAGGAGATACTGTTCAAGTAATTAATGGGAAAGAGAAAGGGAAAACCGGCGAAGTAATTAAAACTTTGCCAGTTGAAAACCGTGTAATTGTTCAAGGAGTAAATATGCGTACTCGCCATGTCAAACCTACCCAAGAAGGTGAGTCTGGAAGGATTGTTACCGAAGAAGCTTCATTACATGCTTCAAATGTCATGGTTTATTCGACTAGCAAGAAAGTCGCGAGTCGTATAGAGGTTTTTGTGGACAAAGATGGATCAAAGAAACGTCGATTGAAGAAGACAGGTGAATTGATTGATTAATTCATCTTTCTCTTTTTGATTGATTTTCTTCTTGGTAAATCTTTCCACTTCACAATTCTGACAAAGACCAGAATTCTTTTCAAATCAACCATGTCACTGAAAACCCGCTATCGAGAGACTATTAGGCCTAAATTATTGAAAGATTTAGGATTATCTAATATTCATCAAGTCCCTAAAGTTGTCAAAATCAACGTAAACCGGGGTCTAGGAGAAGCTGCACAAAATTCCAAAGCTCTTGAAGCTTCTTTAGCTGAAGTATCAACAATTACTGGGCAGAAAGCTCTTGTGACAAGGGCGAAGAAGGCAATTGCTGGTTTTAAAATTCGCCAGGGCATGCCAATTGGTTGTGCGGTTACTTTGCGCGGAGAAAGGATGTATGCGTTTTTGGAGAGGCTGATTAATCTTGCTTTACCAAGAATTAGAGATTTTAGAGGTGTCAGCCCTAAAAGTTTTGATGGGCGTGGGAACTTTTCACTTGGGGTGAAAGAACAGCTTATTTTCCCTGAAATTTCTTTTGACAAAATTGATTCTATTAGAGGTATGGATATAACAATTGTCACTAGTGCCAGAACCGATGAGGAGGGCCGAGCTCTTCTTAAGGAGATGGGAATGCCTTTCCGCAGTAACTGAACTATGGCTAATCACGATCCAATTTCAGACATGCTTACTCGTATTAGAAATGCGAGTGAAAAGCGACATGAGAAAACTCGAGTACCGGCTTCTCGTATGTCTAGAAGTATTGCTAGAGTTCTTCAGGAAGAAGGCTTTATTTCTCAAATTAGTGAGGAAGGAGAAGGGGTTAAATCCCACCTCATTCTTGAATTAAAGTACAGCGGAAAGCATAGGCACCCAACTATTCGATCTATGCAGAGAGTGAGTAAACCTGGATTGCGCATCTATAAGAATAATCGAGGGCTTCCTAAGGTTTTAGGAGGTTTAGGGGTCGCAATTATTTCCACTTCTAAAGGAGTTATGAGTGATCGCGATGCTCGCAAGCAAGGCGTTGGTGGAGAAGTTCTCTGCTACGTATATTAATTAAGGAGCTATTTGTTATGTCTCGCATTGGCAAAAAACCTATACCCATTCCTGAAAAGGTAGCTGTTACTCTTGATGGACTTTCTTTAACCGTTAAGGGCCCCAAAGGTGAGTTAAGTAGAACCCTCCCAGATGGAGTTTCTATTAGTCAGAATAACGGGGTTATTGTAGTTTCGGCTGAAAGTGATAAAAGAAAGTCCCGCGAGCGCCATGGTTTATCACGAACATTGGTTGCAAATATGATTGAAGGAGTAAGTAATGGTTATTCAAAGAAGCTTGAAATTGTAGGCGTAGGCTCTAGAGCACAAGTTAAAGGAAAAACACTCGTAGTAAGTGCTGGTTATAGTCATCCTGTAGAAGTTATTCCTCCAGATGGAATTACTTTTAAGGTTGAAAGTAATACTAATGTTCTTGTTTCAGGAATTGATAAAGAGCTTGTTGGTAATGAGGCAGCAAAAATTCGAAGTATTAGACCTCCAGAGCCTTATAAAGGTAAGGGTATTAAGTATGCTGGAGAGCGAATTATTCGAAAGGCTGGAAAGTCAGGTAAGAAATAAAAACATTTAATTTCTATACTCACTCTTTAAGTAATCATGGCAATTCTTTCTAGAAAGCAAAAAACTCAAAAAAGGCATAAACGTCTTCGCCGTCATTTGAGTGGAACTAATCAGCGTCCGAGACTAGCTGTATTTCGTTCTAATAATCACATTTATGCACAAGTAATAGATGATATTGCTCAAAATACTCTTTGTGCTGCCTCTACTCTTGAAAAGGAGTTTCTGTCAAATAGTAAAGTGAATGCAAATACCTGTGCAGCTTCCACAGCTGTAGGAGAATTGCTTGCAAAACGTGCCCTTGGCAAAGGCATTAAACAAGTGGTCTTTGATCGTGGTGGCAGTTTGTATCACGGTAGGGTTAAGGCTCTAGCTGAGGCTGCGCGTCAAGCTGGTCTTGCATTCTGATTATTGATTTTCAAATGACTGAAACTAAAACAAAGGGCAAAACAAAAGAGAGTTCTTCTACTTCGGTACCTGCTGCTGCTGATGGACAGCAACAAGAACAACGCAGAGGGAGTAATCGAGGCGAGCGAAGAAGGAGATCAGATAGGAGGAACCAAGAACGAGATTCAGAATGGCAAGAGAGGGTTATTCAGATAAGGAGAGTTTCGAAAACAGTCAAAGGGGGTAAAAAAATGAGTTTTAGAGCAATAGTCGTAGTGGGTAATGAGAAAGGTCAAGTTGGAGTTGGAGTTGGGAAAGCTGGAGATGTTATAGGTGCCGTTAGGAAAGGTGTTGCAGATGGAAAGAAGAATCTTGTAAAAGTCCCTTTGACTCCAAATAGTTCAATTCCAACGCTCTCTAATGGAAGAGATGGTGCAGCAAGTGTATTAATTCGTCCAGCAGCTCCAGGTACTGGGGTAATTGCTGGTGGTTCTATTAGAACAGTTTTAGAGCTTGCTGGGATTAAAAATGTTCTTGCTAAAAGACTTGGAAGTAAAACACCTTTAAATAATGCTCGTGCTGCAATGGTAGCTTTATCTGAACTTCGGACTCATAAATCCACTGCAAAGGAACGAGGAATACCCCTCGAACAGATTTATTCTTAAATCATTATGACTATTAGAATTCATTCTTTAAAATCCAATAAAGGTGCCCGCAAAAGAAAATTGCGTAAAGGCAGAGGTATTGCAGCCGGTCAGGGAGCAAGTTGTGGCTTTGGAATGAGAGGTCAGAAATCTAGGTCAGGTAGGCCGACGAGACCAGGTTTTGAAGGAGGTCAGATGCCTCTATATAGACGCGTACCAAAGTTGAAACATTTCCCTTTGGTCAATCCAAAGTTTTACACCATTATTAACGTTTCATCTTTGAATGAACTCAAAGAAGGGACAACTGTGAACCTTGATTCACTTGTTAAAACTGGTATTATTACTAATCCCAAACACCCTTTAAAGGTTTTAGGTAATGGCAAGTTAAACGTAAAATTAGTAGTTCAAGCTGCAGCCTTTACTGCTTCTGCAAAAAATAAGATTGAAGGAGCAGGAGGTACATGTGAGATTTTTGGGTAAATTAAATAAACTCAATTTCTCCGATTAGATTTGATCTATTAGTTTGAAATTTATTATTTGAGTTCATGCTTGTTACTAGAGGGCGAAATCCAAGTGCATCAGAAATAGTTTCTCAACTAATTCTTAATAAGGAACTTCGAGGAAGAGTCTTAATAACTTTGGGAATGCTTTTATTTGTAAGACTAGGTATATATATTCCTGTTCCAGGAATTGATAGGGAAGCTTTTAAGGAATTTATTCAGCAAGGTGGTCAGCTTATAGGCTTTCTTGACATCTTTACTGGTGGGGGTATTTCAACACTTGGTATTTTTGCCCTAGGGATTTTGCCTTTTATTAATGCTTCTATCATTATTCAGTTATTGACTGCAGCATTACCTCAGTTGGAAGACCTGCAGAAAAATGAAGGAGAAGCAGGTCGAAGAAAAATATCTCAGATTACTCGTTATGTAGCGCTAGGTTGGGGTCTAATGCAAAGCTTAGTTTTTGCATTAATTCTTAGGAAGTATGCAATCGAAAGTTTAAGTGAAGCTGCATTTGTTTTTCAGACAGCAATTGCATTAGTCACAGGGTCAATGGTTGTTATGTGGTTAAGTGAGATAATTACTGAAAAGGGCATTGGACAAGGGGCTTCACTAGTAATTTTCTTGAATATTGTTGCCACACTTCCAAAGGCATTGAGTTCGACAATTGAAAAAGCTCAAACAGGAGATAGGAATGATGTTTTTGGAATAATCGTACTTTTAGTTGTCTTCTTAATTACTATTGTTGGGATTATTTTTGTTCAAGAGGGTGCTCGAAGATTGCCAATTGTAAGTGCCAAAAGACAAATAGGTGGAACTGCACTTTTGCCAAATAGACAAAGTTATCTTCCTCTTAAGTTAAATGCAGGGGGAGTAATGCCTATTATTTTTGCTTCAGCATTAATATTTTTACCAATTACAATAGCTAATTTCACGAAAAACCCTTTTTTAATTCAAGCTGCTAGCGCATTAAATCCAAGTGCAGCTAATCCTTGGCCATATGCGATTACTTTTTTTGCTTTAATCCTTGGCTTTGCATATTTTTATGCGTCTTTAACAATTAATCCAATTGACATCGCATCCAATTTGAAACGAGGTGGTGTAGCTATTCCAGGCGTGCGACCAGGTAGTGCAACATCAAAATACCTCTCTGGTGTTCAAAATAGACTTACTTTGCTAGGAGGTCTCTTTTTAGGGTCTGTTGCAATAGTTCCTGCAGCAGTTGAAAGAGCTACCAATGTTCAAACATTTCAAGGTTTGGGAGCAACTTCTTTGTTAATTCTTGTTGGTGTGGCAATTGATACTGCTAAACAGGTTCAAACTTATGTCATTTCCCAACGCTATGAAGGCCTTGTTCGCCAATAAAATTCTTTCAAATTCTTTTAAAACCCCAATATGATGAAGAATCGTTTGCTTTTCTTAGGACCTCCTGGAGCAGGTAAAGGTACTCAGGCATCTCTAATCTGCAAAGAAAAGGGGTTATTGCATCTTTCTACGGGGGATTTATTAAGAGAGGAAGTCTCTTTAGGAACTCAGCTAGGTAAAGAAGCAGAATTAATTATGAATAAAGGAGAATTAGTTAGTGATCAGATTGTCTTGTCGATAGTTGAGAAAAAACTTTCTAAATCTTCTCAAGGTTGGTTGTTAGATGGATTTCCAAGAAATCTTATGCAAGTAGAGTTATTGGAAAAATTGCTTAAAGATATTCATCAACCTATTCAGACTGTTCTTTTAATTGAAATAGATGATGAAACACTTACTCATCGAATGCTTTCAAGAGGTAGGAAAGATGATAAGGAAGATGTGATAAGGAATAGGCTGAAGGTATATAGAGATAAAACTTCTCCGTTAGTAAATCACTATATGGATTTAGGAATTCTTAAGTCGATTAATGGTTGCGGAAATATAGAAGATGTTAATAATCGGATCAAAGAAGCATTAAATTGAACAGTGTAGTAAAATTAATATTTGCAAATATGGAGAGCCTCACCCTATGAAGGTGCGCGCTTCGGTCAAAAAAATGTGTGAAAAGTGTCGGGTGATTCGTCGCCATGGCAAGGTAATGGTCATTTGCACCGCTACTCAAAAGCACAAACAGCGCCAGGGTTAAGCTCTTTTCTTTGGCAAATCTCTTACAAAAAGCAAAGATGGTTATCTCCAGATTTCTTTTTGTATAGATACACTTCCTCCACTTATTTAGTGGATTCATTTCCCTTTCGGTTCATAGTTTCTGTGGCAAGAATCGCCGGCATCGACATCCCCCGTGAAAAACGGGTAGAAATTGCCCTCACCTATATTTATGGGATTGGTTTAACCCGAGCCCAAAATATCCTTGCTCAAGCTGGGGTTAATCCAGATATACGTGTTAAGGATTTAAATGATGGTGATGTTCAAAAACTGAGAGCTGCGACTGAATCCTTCACTGTTGAAGGAGATTTAAGACGCCAAGAGGGTATGGCCCTTAAACGGCTGCAAGATATAGGATGTCTTCGTGGCCGACGTCATAGAATGAGTCTCCCAGTTCGTGGACAACGCACTAGGACAAATGCGCGTACCCGTAGAGGTTCTCGCAAGACTGTTGCGGGCAGGAAGAAATAAGAAAAATTATCATCGCCTTTTGTTAAGGCTTTCACCCATTTATTACCAACAAGGCCCACCCTAATGGCCACACCAGCAAAGAAAACAGGATCAAAGAAGTCCAAACGCAATGTCCCAAATGGAGTTGTGCACATTCAAAGCACCTTTAATAACACAATTGTTTCTATAACTGATACCAATGGAGAGGTTATCTCTTGGTCTTCGGCTGGTGCAAGTGGTTTTAAAGGAGCTAGAAAAGGCACCCCATTTGCTGCTCAAACTGCTGCAGAAGCAGCAGCTAGGCGTGCTCTTGATCAAGGAATGCGTCAGATCGAAGTTCTCGTTAGAGGACCTGGCTCTGGCCGTGAAACAGCTATTCGCGCTTTGCAAGTAGCTGGTCTCGAAATCACATTGATTAGAGATGTGACTCCTCTCCCTCACAATGGATGTAGAAGAGCTAAACGCCGGCGCGTTTAAACTTCTTCATTTGTGAACTCTTTTTAACTCTTTTATCGATTTAGCCCGTGTTGCAATACCAGATTGATCGAGTCGACCATCAAGTCGCAGATGATCGTTCCCAAACAGGAATATTCCTTATAGGACCTCTTGAAAGAGGTCATGCAACTACTTTGGGAAATTCTCTGCGAAGAGTACTGATGGGAGGATTAGAAGGGAGTGCAGTAACAGCTGTGCGCATTTCTGGAGTGAATCATGAATATGCAACTATTCCTGGTGTGCGTGAGGATGTTTTAGATATTTTACTTAATTGCAAAGCATTAACAGTTAACAGTAGAAGTTCAGAATTAGAAATCGGAAGACTTGTAATCACTGGACCTGCGGAAGTTAAAGCTAGGGATCTTCAATTTTCTTCACAGGTTCAAATTGTTGATGTTGACAGACCAATTGCCACTGTGCAATCAGGACATAGTCTTGAATTAGAACTTCATGTAGAGCGGGGAGTTGGCTATAGACCTGTTGATAGAAAGAATGAAGATACCAGTGCAATTGATTTACTGCAGATTGATGCAGTTTTTATGCCTGTTAATAAAGTCAATTTCACTATTGATGAAACTGCAGTTTCTGAAGGTGGTTCAAATCGTGAAAGATTACGCATGGAGGTTGTTACAGATGGTTCAATGACTCCAGATGATGCGATAGCGGAAGCTGCCAACCAATTGATAGAGCTTTTTCAACCTCTTGCAACTGTCACAATGGTTGAGGAGATTCCTCAGGAGCCAGAGCCTACCGCAGAAGCTCAGATTCCTTTAGAAGAGTTGAACCTTTCAGTTAGGGCTTATAACTGTCTTAAGAGAGCACAGGTTAATTCCGTTTCTGATTTAATGGGCTTTAGTTATGAAGATTTATTGGAGATCAAAAACTTTGGATCTAAATCAGCTGATGAAGTTATAGAAGCTTTGGAGAGAATAGGAATTTCTATTCCCCAGAGCAGAACTTCTGCGTGAAATTAACACTCAAAAAATCTAAGGAGTTTTTATAAAATGCGCCATCAACTTCGAGTACCTCAACTTGGTCGACCAGCAGATCAGAGAAAAGCTTTATTACGTGGCTTGACCACTCAACTGATCCGTGAAGGCAGAGTAACAACTACAAAAGCCAGAGCTAAAGCATTAAGAGACGAAGTAGAAAGAATGATTACCTTGGCTAAGAATGGAAGCCTTGCATCTCGCCGCAGAGCTATTGGTTTTATATATGACAAGAAACTCGTTCACTCTCTTTTTGAAAAAGCTAAAGAACGTTATGGTGATAGAGAGGGTGGTTACACAAGGATAGTAAGAACAGTTTCCAGAAGGGGAGATAATGCAGAAATGGCAATTATTGAGCTTGTTTGAAAATTGAAAAGGTTGCTTAACTTAAAATGGCAACTGAAGATAAAATTAATTTCCTACAGAAAAAAGAATTCAACAGAGTAGCTTTATCAATTCAGTATTTAGGAACAGATTTTTGCGGTTGGCAAAGGCAGAAGGAGGGAGAGAGTGTTCAAGGCATTTTGGAAAAATGTATTTTTTCTTTAGAGCCTTATCAACCTATAAAGCTTGTTGCAGCAGGTAGAACAGATTCGGGAGTCCATGCTGCTGGGCAAGTAGCACATTTTGATTCTGTTGGACAAATTCCAATAGAACGATGGCCTTCTGCTTTGAACGGTAGATTACCATCATCGATTAGAGTCCGTGACTCTGTAAACCAGCCCATTGATTGGCATGCTTGTTATTCAGCTTTATACAGACGCTATCGCTATACGATTTTTAATGGACGTACTCCTAATCTTTTTTTAGCACCTTGGAGTTGGCATAAATATCAAAATCGTCTGGATGAGAAGTTAATGGCAGAAGCGGCTCAAGGACTTCTTGGTTTTCATGATTTTACTGCTTTTCAGCGAAAAGGTAGTAATAGAGCAAATGCATTTACGACTATTCAAGAAATCTCATTGGAAAGAAAAGGAGATTTGTTGATATTGGAGATTCAAGCTAGTGGTTTTTTATATGGAATGGTTAGATTATTAGTAGGGCAATTAGTTGCGGTCGGAGAACATAGATTATCGGTAAATGATTTTGAAATGCGTTGGAAGCAAAAACGTAGATCTGAAGTAAAAGAAGCAGCTCCCGCTAAAGGACTTTGTTTTATTCGAGTTGGTTATTCTAATTCTGTGTTTAAGGAAAATATTGTCTTTGATAGTTTTCCAAGTTTTTCATTAATGACAGATGATCCTCCTCCCTAGCTGATTTCAAAAATATTCACTAGGTTTTTCTAATAATTTTCTAAATCAATCTCTTAATGTGTAAAATGATTGTTTGAGAAAAGGATCAATTTTTGAGCTTATTCTCATTCCAACAACATCTGGACGATTCCAGATGTAAAACTAGACCGGCACGCCGGAGAGATGAACAAGACTATTACACCTTCTATTGACTCGATTGATCGCCAGTGGTACCTGGTTGATGCCGAGAATCAAACACTTGGTAGATTAGCTGCTGAGGTAGCTTCTGTTCTTAGAGGTAAAAACAAACCTCATTTCACTCCCCATTTAGATACGGGTGATTTTGTTGTTATTGTTAATGCTGAAAAAATTCAAGTTAGTGGTAGAAAGGGTACTCAAAAGCTTTATCGAAGGCATTCAGGTCGACCAGGTTCCATGAAGGTTGAAACTTTTAATGCTTTGCAAGAGCGTATTCCAGAACGAATTGTTGAGAAGGCGATTAAAGGAATGCTTCCTCATAATGCCCTTGGAAGGCAACTATTTCGCAAGCTTAAGGTTTATAAAGGTTCGGAACATCCTCATGCCGCTCAAAACCCACAAGTTCTTAGCATTAATTCTTCAGGAGTGGTGAAATGACTAGTTCTTCCAAAAATGCAGTTGTTTATTGGGGTACTGGGCGAAGAAAAACCTCAGTAGCTCGAGTTAGATTAGTACCAGGTACTGGCAAAATCACTATCAATGGACGACCAGGAGATCATTATTTGAATTTTAATCCTTCCTATATTGCTGCTGTTAAAGCACCTTTACTGACTCTAGGTTTAGGAGATGCTTATGATGTTTTAGTAAATGTTTTTGGGGGCGGCTTAACTGGGCAATCTGATGCTATTAAGCAAGGAGCTGCAAGAGCATTGTGTGAACTGTCTAGTGATAATCGTAAACCTTTGAAAACTGAGGGACATTTAAGTAGAGACCCTCGAGCTAAAGAGAGGCGGAAATATGGCTTAAAGAAAGCTCGTAAAGCACCACAGTTTTCAAAACGTTGATTTCAACAACCATTTCCTTCTAATTCAATTTATTATTTTCTTCTTATGCCTAAAAAAGATATTCACCCTGAATGGTTTCCAGATGCAAAAGTTATTTGCAATGGAGAGGTTGTAATGACTACTGGTTCAACTCAGCCAGAAATTCATGTTGATGTATGGAGTGGGAATCATCCATTTTTTACGGGTACTCAGAAAATTTTGGATACAGAAGGTAGAGTTGATCGCTTTATGCGCAAATATGGAATGGCTACCAATGACGATGACTCTGCAAATAAAAAAGAAAAAACAAAAGATGAGGCTTCAGAATCTGGATCTTCTAAGGATTCTTAATTTATTTCTTTAAAAACCTTAGGAGTTGATGTGATATGGACACTTCAACCCTGAAAGCAAGATTAGAAACAGCCAGTGCAAGTTTTAAAAACTTGGAGATACAACTGGCAGATCCTGATGTGGCATCAGATCCAAAACGATTGGAAAAAATTGCTAGAGAAAGAGCACGGTTAGAACCTTTAGTTTTAGATTATGAACAACTTCAAGTATTAGATGATGAGTTAATAGAAGCAAAAACTTTGTTAAGGGAAAGTAAATCGGATAAAGAAATGGAGGATTTAGCTTATGAAGAGCTTCAAAGAATAGAAAAACTTCAAGATAGTTTAGTTACTCGTTTAACTTTAGCTCTACTGCCAAAAGACCCTAGAGATGAAAGAAGTGTGATGTTGGAGATTCGAGCTGGTGCTGGGGGCGATGAAGCATGTATATGGGCCGGAGATTTAGCGAGAATGTATGAAAGATATAGCCTAAAAAATGGTTGGTCGGTTAAACCAATGAGTTCAACTGAAGCTGACCTTGGAGGTTTTCGTGAATTGATTATCTCTGTAAAAGGAGAAGCAGTTTTTAGTCAACTTAAATTTGAAGCAGGGGTCCATCGAGTTCAGCGAGTACCCGCAACAGAATCGCAGGGAAGAGTTCATACATCTACTGCAACTGTTGCTGTAATGCCTGAAGCAGATCCAGTAGAGATCAAATTAGATCCTACTGATTTAGAAATCAGCACAGCACGATCTGGAGGAGCAGGAGGTCAAAATGTAAACAAGGTCGAAACTGCTGTGGATTTATTGCATAAACCAACTGGTATTAGAGTCTTTTGCACACAAGAACGTTCTCAGTTACAGAATAGAGAAAGAGCATTGGATATTTTGAGAGCTAAATTATTAGAAAGAGAAATACAAGAAGCTAATGCTAAAGAGCGCTCTGCAAGATTGGCGCAAGTAGGAACTGGGGACAGGAGTGAGAAGATTAGAACTTATAATTACAAAGATAATAGAACTACAGATCACAGATTAGGTGCGAATTTCTCATTAGAGAATGTGCTTGAAGGTGAATTAGATGATTTAATCGGAGCTTGTATTGCAGAAGAGCAAAGATTAAAAATGGAAGAGTTAGGGAAGCAATCAGAAGATTAATTTAAATTTAAATTAGATATTCGACCCGATGACATATTTGCTCCATTCTTTGTGGCGACCAGAATTTATTTGCTTTCTAGCTTCAAAGTTTAAGGTGTTAATTGGTTTATGAGGTTGCTTTTTTAATGGCATGTTGGCTTCCTTGGGAGTTCGGTTCCCTTTTTTGATATTGCATGAAATACATGCTGTAGCAACATTTTCCCATGTATCTTTCCCACCTCGGCTTCGAGGAATTACATGGTCAATTGATAATTCTGAGCCGGTACAACCACAGTATTGGCAAGAGTGGTTGTCGCGTTGGATTAGATTTTTCTTATTCAGTGCTAATTCTCTATAAGGAATTCTAATGAAGTATCTAAGTCGAATAACAGTTGGCAGCGTTAAATCACTTCTAATTTTATGATTTGAGTCTTCTTCTAAACTTTCTGCTTTCCCTTTGAGCATCAATACAGTGGCTCTTCGCCAACTGGTGATGTTCAAAGGTTCATAGGATGCATTTAGGACTAGAACCTGGCTCATGCCAGCTCCTTAAATTTTTAATCATCCTACTCCTACCACAAGAATGGTGTTGTTCAATCATTATCACTGCTATGCCTTTAGAAAAGATTGATCCTCGTCAAAGAGCTTGGGTAGAAGTTTTCCCGGAAGCAATTAAAGCAAATACTCAGGCAATAAAAAGGCTTTTATCTGACAATTGCTTATTAATGGCCGTGGTTAAAGCTGATGGGTATGGCCATGGTTCTGAAACAGTAGCTGAAGCAGCTTTGGATGGTGGAGCAAATAATTTAGGAGTCGCAACTTTACAGGAAGGTTTAGATCTACGAAAAGCAGGAATTAAATGTCCAATTCTTATTCTTGGGAATTTAGTGAATGTTGAAGATCTGAAGGCTTGTCTTCGATGCGATTTAATGCTCACTTTGAGCAGTTCTAATGAAGCATTTTTGTGCCAAGAACTCGCGCAAGCTATGGGGAAAAAAATTAATGTTCATATAAAGGTTGATACTGGTATGACAAGACTGGGTTGCAATTTATCTATTGCATCCGAACTTATTACTCTTGTTGAGAATTTCCCAAATGTTTCTTTGCACGGAATTTATAGCCATCTTGCTTTGGCAGATGCTCAGAAAAATAGTAAGGCTGAATTATTTACTTACCAGCAAAAAGAAAAATTTGAAGCATTGTTAGCCAATTTAAGAATAAAAAATAAGCTTTTTTGTAGGCACTTAGCTAACTCTGCAGGAACTCTTCGAGATAAAGAGCTTCATTTTGATATGGTTCGTGTTGGTTTGGCTTTATATGGGTATAGCCCTTTTGAATATGTAAACCATGATTGTGCCTTGAAACCTGCATTAGCTGTAAGAGCAAGAATCACTCTTATTCGTGATGTACCTGCTGGTATTGGTGTGAGTTATGGCCATTGCTTTGTTACGGAACGTCCAAGCCGTCTTGCAGTAGTTGGCATTGGCTACGCAGATGGGATTAGCAGAGCTTTATCAGGTCGGATATCTGTTTTAATTGATGGCATAGCAGTACCACAAGTTGGTTCTATAACTATGGATCAACTTGTTATAGATATTACTGATAACCCAAATATTTCTGTAGGTGCTGTTGTTACCTTGCTTGGTGTCGATGGAGGAATGGCTATAACTCCATATGAATGGAGTAAAGTTAGCGGCTCTATACCTTGGGAGATTTTGTGTGGGTTCAAATATCGCCTTCCTAGAGTGGTAATTTGATATTTCGCAAGAATCAGAAAAATTACTTTGGATATTGATCCTGTCTTGATAAGGTATTGAAGTGATTGGAGAGGTGGCTGAGTGGTTGAAAGCGGCTCCCTGCTAAGGAGTTACAGGAGGCAACTCCTGTCGAGGGTTCGAATCCCTCCCTCTCCGTTCTTAACTCAATGGAGAAGGTTAGAAAAAATCAAAGATTTTAGAATAATTGCCTAATTTTTGGCATCAAAAACTTCACCGAATCATTCATCAGAAATCTTTGATAATTTAAATTCAGTGAAAAAGTATCCGATCAATTACTAATGCTGAGAAAACTCCTTTAAAAAAACCAACCAAAGCAATTCATAATTACTAAAACCTAATTTTTTTTGGTACCAAGCAATAAATTGTTTGTGTTTTTGGATTAATTTCATTTCTGCTTTGTTTGGAAACAAGTCCAATTTCGATGCAAAAAAAAACCTTTGAAATGGTTGATATCCACTTCAAAGGCGTTTTTGAGTTGAATTTATTATTAACCGGCTGCCCAAACTCCTTTAACTATTGGCATGATTGTATCTAAATGAAGGGTTCCACAAAGTAACCATGCGAATACAGCACCACCACAGCCTCCAAGCCAAAAACCACTGGTGAAGTCAGCCCATCCTGTTCTGGTAAACAAGTCTGATGGAGGACTTTGAACAGTTGCATCTGCTGGTTGGACGTTAGGAGCTTTACCAGGCGCGTTATATAAGACAAGCAAAGCTGTAAGGATGTGAACAGCTCCAATTGTTGCCAGTAAGCCTGCTGTAAGTGCAAATTCAGTATTTCTGAACGGTCCTGTCATTGCATAAGGACCATAAAGTAAATAGCCAAAAGCGGCTCCCACCTCTAGCCCACGGAAATTGGGGGAAAGTCCAGTTCTATAAAATGGAAGGTTATTGATAAATGCTTTTGTGAAGTAGCCAGAATTAACTGGGGTCTCCAAGTTTCCAGCACAAGGATCAGAGGCTGGGTTTACAGCCCATTGATCTACAATTCCTATATCACCAGGGCGAACTGAGTCATCAACATACTTTTTGTTGAATTTGACAGGTTCAGATGACTTTAAAAAAGGGTCTTGGAATTCAGTCATGGAAACATAAAGAACTTTGTTGACTTAGGGGAAACACGAAGGTGCTTCAGTCGGTTGCTGTGATGTAGCGACCAACGAGAACAATAAAAACTGCTGGAGTAATTAGCCCTATAAGAGGAACAAATACAGCAGGAAGCCAAGTTGTGGCAAACTCGCTAGACATTGGATATACAAAAAGATCCATTAATACTCTATAGAGTTAACGTGTAATAGAAACATAAAGACCTCATTGGTGACATAAAAGTTCAATCCAAAAGGTATTAATGAGCAATTTTGCCCTATTAAACAGATGAATCAGTTTTTCGCAGCAGGAGCAACCTTAGTCTTTACCTTGGTGCTTTTGGGCTTAGGTAGAAAACCTAAAAATCTTTTCAAAAAAAGCTTTTCACAAAAGTTACCTGCGAACTTAGAGCAGATAGCTTTAGTTCTCCCCTCTACTAAAACGAAGAGGCAAGACTCAGAAGCTAAACCAAACAATTTTATTTTTCGATTACCTACTAATCCCAAAGAGCATTTCAAATTAACTCAAAAGTTGAAAAGTCTTATTTCTTCTAATCCAGAAGAAAAACTACTTGCCATCCAAATAGCTGAAGAATGGGGTGACTTTTCAGTAATTCCAGTTTTGAAATTAGGCCTCAGAGATATGGATAGTCGAATAGCAAAGCGAGCCGCTAAGGCACTTTCTAGATTTAAGGGTTGTCCAAGAAAAATTGTAAAAAAGAAATCAGTAAGTTATCCTCGTAATGTTTTTCTTATGCGATAAATCGGACGATTTTGGCTTTCATGATATGTTCGAATTTGCAATTCACCAAGTAATCCAAAACAGAATAGCTGAACTCCTGCAATACCTAATATTAATGCAAAGGTAAGAAGAGGTCTATTTCCAATATCTTCACCTAGAAATTTCATTGTTAACAGGTAAAATGTAGTTAAAAAACTACTTAGAATTGCAATAATTCCACCAAAACCAAAAACATACATTGGTCTTGTTAAGAATCGATTTAGAAACCAAATTGTTAATAAATCCATCATTACTCTGAATGTTCTATCAATTCCATATTTACTTTTCCCATACTTTCTTCTTCGATGATTAACAGTTATTTCGGTAATACGCCCACCTTCAATATTGGCTAAAACTGGAAGGAATCTATGAAGCTCTCCATATAGTTTCATATCAGAAAGAACTTCTCTTCGATAAGCTTTAAGAGAACAACCGTAATCATTTAGGGTTACACCGGTTACTTTCCCTATAAGCTTATTTGCAATCTTAGATGGTAACTTTCTTCGTATCCTTGAATCTTTTCGATCATATCTCCACCCACTTACCAGATCAAAACCTTCTCTTAATTTATTTACAAGTAAAGGAATATCGGCAGGATCATTCTGTAAATCTCCATCAAGACTAACTATTATTTCTCCATTTGATATATCAAATCCAGCTGCCATAGCAGCTGTTTGACCATAGTTTTTTCTTAGTATTACAGCCGTTAATTCTGGGACTGTTTGACTTAGTTTATCTAAAACTTCAGCACTTCGATCAATAGATCCATCGTTGACTAGAACTATTTCAAAACTTTCGTTGGTTGGCCTCATGGAATTTAATACTTCTTCAACTAATTGGGGAATACTTTCTTCCTCATTGAAGATAGGGATAACAATTGAAATATCAATTTGATTGCTCATTAAAAGAATGCTTATGGTTTATGTGATGATTAGGCTATAAAGCTACCATCATGACAAGATTCAACTCTACCTGCCCCTCGTAAAATTGAGAGATAATAAGAGGAAATATCATTGTTGTTTATAGGCTTGAGGCTATCTAACCCAATACCGTCCCTGCCATTTGTTTTTCCTGAACTATGCCAATATGTTCCTTCACCTTTGTAAATTGCGACGTGGGAGCATTTCTTTTTATCGCCAAAAAAAATTAAGTCACCTGGAATAATTCCCTCAAGAGTTTCCTTATTAAAATCTACCCCTCTACAGAATCTTTCCTGTTGATATGCATCACGCGGTAACCAGATATCTTCTAAATAAAAGGCAGTTTGGATTAACCCTGAACAATCAAAGTTTGGTCCGATTGTCCCTCCCCATAAATAATGATTGGGGGATTGAGATGTTTGTTCTATCCACTTAAGAATTTTCGGTAATTTCTTTAAAATTGTTTTTCTTCTAATTGCTTTTGGCTTCCATCCATTACATTTTTTTATTTGACCGACAATATCTTTTAGCTCAAACCAGCAAATGTACCCATCTTCTAAGAGTCGCACTTGAATTCTGGCATCATCAATTAAGTAAGAATGATGCTTGCTTTTATTGATAATTGCGAAGTTCCTTCCAGCAATAACCTCCGTAGCCAGTTCATTACTTTTATTATTTTGATACCCTTTAACACTTGTTTGGAGTACCCATAAATCTCCTGGGTTTAGAGTGATCCTTTTATCGGTTATTTTGATTTCAGACATTGATTCAATAAGTATGCGATGAGTTTTTACAGTCATAGCCCTGCAATGGAGTCTTTGTTAGAGAAATTGATTCTCAGGTTTGAAAAAGACTCTCGCCCAGACCTTCGTAATAAAATTTCTATTACTTGGGTTTGTTATAAAGACCCTCATCCAGAGCCATTTAGTGGGATTGGAGCAGGTTGGCTAGAAGAAAAGTTTTACTACCCAGCAAGTGTAGTTAAGCTTTTTTATGCATGTGCTTTAGAAGCTTGGTTGATGAAAGATATACTTGTTGATTCGTTTGAGCTGCGAAGAGCTTTATCTTCAATGATTGTTGATTCAAGCAACGATGCAACTAGTTATATTGTTGATCTTTTGACAGCGACTACAAGTGGTCCTTCTTTGCAGGGAGAGAGATGGGAGGTATGGAAGAGGCAGAGAAATCTGATTAATGATTGGCTTCTCAGCTTGGATTGCAAAGAATTTAAATCAATTAATTGTTGTCAAAAAACCTGGAGTGATGGACCTTTTGGGAGAGATAGAGATTTTTATGGGGGTAATTACAATAATAGAAATTCATTAAATACTATTGGCACTGCACGTTTTTTCGAATCTTTAATGACGGGCACCTTATTACCATTAAAAGCAACGAAGAATTTAAAGACGATTCTTTTTAGATCTTTAGATCTTATGAAACGAAAAGCAAACCCTGAGAATCAAGTGGATGGCTTTCTAGGTGAAGGGTTGCCAAAAGGTTCAAAATTGTGGAGTAAAGCAGGATTAATGAGTGAGGCCAGACATGATGCTAGTTGGTTCTTTACACCTAAAGGAAAAATAATGTTATTGATAGTATTTACTACTGGTCAAGAGTTGGCTAAAGATACTTTTTTATTACCTGCGATTGCCGCAGAATTAAGTCAGTGGAATATTTCATAAAAAAACCTCTCAGGATTTCCTGAGAGGTTTTTTTACCTTTCTTAAACTCTCAATACAAAGAGACTAACCGAACTTGCCTGAAGTAGAGGCAATCACAAAAGCTCCAAAGGTTACAAAGTTACCCACTGTGAAATGAGTTAAACCAACCAATCGAGCTTGGACAATAGAAAGTGCTACTGGCTTATCTCTCCAACCAACAAGGTTAGCGATTGGAGTGCGTTGATGAGCCCAAACAAGGGTTTCAATTAACTCTTGCCAATAACCTCTCCATGAAATCAAGAACATGAAACCTGTTGCCCAAATTAAGTGACCAAACAGGAACATCCATGCCCAAGGAGATAAAGCATTGACTCCAAAGGGATTGTATCCATTGATTAGTTGAGAACTGTTTAGCCACAAATAATCTCTAAACCAACCCATTAGATAAGTGCCGGACTCATTGAACTGAGCAACATTGCCTTGCCAGATTGCTAGATGTTTCCAATGCCAATAGAAGGTAATCCAAGCAATTGTGTTGAGTGCCCAGAACATAGCAAGGTAAGTTGCATCCCAAGCTGAACTATCACAAGTACCTCCTCTACCAGGACCATCGCAAGGGAAAGCATAACCAAAGTCTTTCTTATCAGGAATTAGCTTGGATCCTCGTGCATCTAAAGCTCCTTTAATAAGAATCAATGCAGTTGTATGAAGACCAAGAGCAATTGCGTGGTGGACTAGGAAATCGGCAGGACCTATAGGCAAGAAGTTTGTTAAAGCATCTTGTCTATTGATCATATCCATCCAATAGTGGTTCCCAGGCATGCTATTTGCAGCCATAGTTGCTGAGCTATTGGCATTTGCTAGTAGTGCGTTAATGCCATACATGACTTTTCCACTAAATGCCTGGATAGCCTGAGCAAATACTGGTTCAACTAGTATTTGCTTTTCTGGATTTCCAAAAGCAACTACAACATCGTTATGAACATATAAACCTAGCGTATGGAACCCAAGAAGCATAGTTACCCAACTAAGATGACTAATTAGTGCCTCTTTTGTTTCTAGAACTCTTGCAAGAACATTACCTTTGTTTAGTTCAGGATCATAATCTCTCACAAAGAAGATTGCACCATGAGAGAAGGCTCCTACCATCAAGAACATTGCTATGTATTGATGGTGTGTATAAAGAGCAGATTGAGTGGTGTAATCCCTGGCAATGAAAGCATAAGAAGGAAGTGCACCCATATGCTGGGCTACTAAACTACATGCTGCGCCTAGAGAAGCTAGAGCTAATCCAAGTTGAAAGTGGAGAGAGTTGTTAACTGTCTCAAAAATTCCATTGTGATTAATTCCGAAATGACCTTTGTGAGGATCATTTGGATGACTTGTGTTATGGAATTCAGTAATTTCCTTAAGAGTATGTCCAATTCCAAATGTATTTCTATACATATGGCCTGCGACAATAAACATCACACCAATTGCTAAATGATGATGAGCAATATCAGTTAGCCAAAGTGATTCACTTTGGGGATGAAGACCTCCAAGGAAAGTGAAAATCGCAGTTCCTGCTCCTTGAGATGTACCAAAGACAGCATCTAAAGAGTCAGGGTTTTGGGCATAAGCTCCCCAATTCAATGAAAAGAATGGAGCAAGACCTTCTGGATGAGGTAGAACATTTAGCCAGTTATCCCAGCCAACATGTTGACCACGTGATTCAGGTATTGCTACATGAACAAGATGACCTGTCCAAGCAATACTGCTGAAACCAAATAGAACAGCTAAATGATGGTTAAGTTGCGCTTCAGCGTTTTTAAACCAAGCTAATGAAGGTCGGAATTTTGGCTGAAGATGTAACCAGCCAGCAAATAGTAACCAACAAACAAGAATGTTTAAGAAAATTGCTCCCTGGAAAAGCTGCTCATTGGTTCTCATTCCAATGGTGTACCACCAATGATAAAGACCCGAGTAAGCAATATTTACAGGAGATGTTGCACCCGCTTGAGTTAAGGCATCTGTAATACCTTGACCAAAGTGAGGATCCCAGATTGCGTGAGCAATGGGACGAGTGTGAAGTGGGTCGGTAACCCACTGTTCAAAGTTGCCCTGCCAGGCGATGTGGAACAGGTTCCCAGCAACCCATAAGCCAATAATGGCTAAGTGACCAAAGTGTGTAGCAAACAGCTTTTGATAAAGCTGTTCTTCAGTCATCCCGTCATGACTTTCAAAGTCATGAGCAGTTGCAATGCCGTACCAAATACGACGGGTTGTAGGGTCCTGTGCCAGACCCTGGCTGAACGATGGAAATTTCGTTGCCATTGAGGGAGAGGTTCAGGAAAGGTTAGCCGAGCCCAATAAGGCGGGCGTGGAAGAAAGCCCAGGTGGTAGCAATTCCACCTAGAAGGAAGTGAGCAACACCTACAGCACGGCCCTGAGTAATTGAAAGAGCGCGTGGCTGAATAGTAGGAGCAACTTTTAGTTTGTTATGTGCCCAAATTATGGACTCAAAAAGCTCCTGCCAGTAGCCTCTGCCACTGAATAGGAACATAAGGCTGAAAGCCCATACAAAGTGAGCTCCGAGGAACATTAGGCCATACATGCTAATAGGCTGGCCATAGCTAGTCAGTACTTGAGAAGACTGAGCCCATAGGAAGTCACGAAGCCAACCATTAATAGTGATAGAACTTTGTGCAAAGTTACCACCAGTTAGGCCCCATACATCACTCTGCATTTTCCATGAGAAATGGAAGATAACAACAGAAAGACTGTTGTACATCCAGAAAAGACCAAGGAATACATGGTCCCATGAAGACACCTGACAGGTGCCTCCTCTACCAGGACCGTCACATGGGAATCTGAATCCAAGCTGAGCTTTATCAGGAATAAGCCTTGAACTTCTTGCGTAAAGAACTCCTTTAAGGAGGATCAATAGTGTTACGTGAATTGTAAAGGCATGAACATGATGAATCATCAAATCAGCAGTTCCTAGAGGGATTGGCCCTATAGCAACTTTGCCTCCAACTTCAATTACGTTTCCATTGAAAACTTCACTAAGAACATTTCCAGGCAAATTCCCTGCTCCTACTAGGTTTCCAGTGCCGACAGCATTGTGCTGAAGATTCTGTACCCATTGAGCTAAAAATGGCTGCAATTGAATTCCAGTATCACTAAACATATCTTTAGGTCTTCCAAGAGCTCGCATTACATCGTTATGAATGTAAAGGCCAAAACTATGGAATCCCAACCACATACATACCCAATTTAAGTGGCTAATAATTGCGTCGCGGGCTTTTAGAATTCGATCTAGAACATTGTCTATATGAACAGCAGGGTCATAATCCCTAATCATTGCAATACCAGCATGAGCTGCTGCACCACAAATGAATAGCCCACCTATCCACATGTGATGGGTAAATAACCCTAGAACCGTTGGATAATCAATTGCGATATAGGGATATGGAGGCAAAGCATACATGTGGTGAGCAACAACAATGCTGGCTGATCCAACCATCGCAAGGTTGATACTTAATTGACCATGCCAGCTATTGCTAAGGAATTCAAAAATTCCTTCATGGCCTTTGGGTGCAGGGAAAAGGATTGGATCACCTTTATGGACATCCATGATCTCTTTCATGCTGTGACCCACACCATGAACATTATTTCTCCACATATGTCCACCAAAGATGGCAAAAACACCAAATGCAAGGTGATGGTGAGAAATATCTGTCATCCAAAGGCTTCCTGTAACAGGGTTTAGACCACCTTTGTTTGTCAGAATATCGCTAAATGCCCACCAGTTAAGAGTGAAGAAATTCTCTACTGAACGGCCTGCAAGGCTTGGGAAGATTTGACTGGCTACAGATGGATCACAAAGCCTTGGAGCAAGGTTTGTAACATCTGCTGCACTAGCAATGCTTACACCATCAACAACAAGTGGCTTGCCAGCATCTATTGCATCTAAAAGAGCTGCAACTGGCGCCCCAATATGAATAAGGTGGCCTGCCCATGCAATTGAACCCAAGCCAATCAGAGCTATCTGATGGTGCTGGAGCATAGGTTCGATTTTTCTGAACCACTCTAGTTTTGGTGCTGCTTTGTGGTAGTGATAAATACCACCATGAAGCATTAAGGCAGCCATAATGACACCGCCAATAGCAAGAGCCATTAACTGAACTTCACTGGTGATACCCCATGCACGCCACATTTGGAAAATACCTGATGTGATTTGAAGGCCTTGATAATTGCCGCCTAAATCAGCATTAAGAATTTCTTGACCTACTACTGGCCAAACAACCTGAGCACCAGGCTTTACGTTTGTGGGGTCAGCTAACCAACCGGTGTAGTTGGAAAAGCGAGCTCCATGGAAAAAAGCAGCACTCATCCAAATAAAGACGACTGCTAAATGTCCAAAATGAGCAGAAAAGATTTTTCTACTAGTCTCTTCTAGGTCACCTAGATGAGTGTCAAAGTCGTGAGCGTCAGCGTGGAGATTCCAAATCCATGTTGTGGTTTTGGGACCTTTTGAAAGCTTTGAAGACCAGAACCCAGGTTTGTTGAGTTTTTCATAGTCGATAGGAGCATGGTCTCTATCAACAGGCTGGTCATAAGGGGTGGGTGCAGCCCCTTTTGCTTTCTCCCCACGTTCTGGTGGGCTAATGGTCATCGAGATTTTTCCTCGAGGAATAGGTTCTAGGTGGGTTTCCACCTGTATTTCAAATAATCAGAAGGGGTTGATTTCTCCTGATTATTTAAAGTTGGGATCCCTTTTTAAAGGATCTGATTTAAGAAGCATAGATCCGAGAGCCAGTTACTACGTATTCAAGTAACAAATGTTCTACCCACGGTTTTATTTCTTTAAATCAAAATTTTTCATTTTTCCTTGGCTTCAGTTAGTGAAACAAAGATCTGTACTGGGTTTTGGGAAAAGACATTGTCACGAATGATGGATTACCTAAGATCAAGATGAAAATAAAAAGTAATTTTTATATCAACGAGAACATCTCAAATTCTTTACAAAGCAGTCAAATTATCTCTTCATTGAAACCTAAAAAAAGAATTGCTATTGGGTTTTCTTCTTCTGCATACAACCTTTTGCAGAGATTAAAAACTCGCAAGCATGTCCAGCTTATTGGCTTAACTCCTGGTGCAGCTTCTCAAATAGACCAATTGTCCGAAAACGTTTTAGTTGATCACCCTTACAAGATCTTTCGAAGATATTGGTGTCCTGGAAGTACTTTTTTAGTTGTTGGAGCAATTGGAGCAGTTCTCAGGATAATTTCCCCCTTAATAAAAGATAAAAATCTTGATCCTGCAGTAATTGTTATGGATTTTGGTGGAAAAAACATTGTTCCTATTTTGGGAGCCCATAAAGCGGGTGCTGAAGAATTTGCTTGCGATTTAGCTCAAGACTTAGGGGGTAATTTTGTTTCTACAGGTTTTTCGAGAAAGGCAGAGATTCTGTCAATCGATAGTTTTGGGAAGTCTTGGGGTTGGAAACGTTCAGGAGAGTCAAGCGATTGGAACGATTTAATGATTCATCTTTCTAAACAGGATTTAATTTCAGTTGAGCAATCAGCGGGATCAAATATTTGGAATTCATCCAAAGGAGCATTGCAAACCTTCCTTCCCCCCAATGTACAGAATATGTCTGGGTCATCACTCGTAATGAAAATTACTTCCCACGCTGGGGAAGCTTGTTCTTGGCATCCCGCTACTTTATGGATTGGAATAGGTTGTGAAAGAAATAGTAGTCAAAATCTTTTAGAAAGATCTATTGAAGAATCCTTAACTGCATCTGGTTTAGCAAAAGAATCTATAGCTGGTTTTGCAACTATCGATATTAAATCGGATGAGATTGCTATAAAAGCCATTTTAAAGAAATACAAGCGCCCGATACGTTTCTATAGCTCTAAGGAACTTTTATCAATTCATGTTCCAAATCCATCTGAAATCGTTTTCGAAGAAGTTGGAACATTTTCTGTTGCAGAAGCTTCATCTCTTTTGGCTTCAGGGCAGTCAGGAGTCTTACAGTTTGAAAAGCATGTTTATAAGGCAAATGAAAATAATAATGAAGAAGGCGCAGTAACTATTGCAATTGCAGAATCTAAGGATTCTTTTGCTCCTCATAGAGGAGAGTTACATATTATTGGAAGTGGTCCCGGAGATTTGAGTCTTTTGACTCATGATGCACGTTTTGCTCTTTCAAGGAGTGCAGTTTGGATCGGTTATAAGCTCTATTTGGATTTACTTGAGCCATTTCGTAGGTTTGACCAGGTAAGAATTGATAGTCAAATTACTAATGAGATCGATAGATGTAAGCAAGCTTTGCAATTAGCCATTGGAGGGGCTCGCGTTTCTCTTGTGTCTTCTGGAGATAGTGGTGTCTATGGAATGGCTGGATTAGCTTTGGAACTTTTATTAGCAAAACCTAAATCAGATAGACCACACTTTCAGGTGCATCCAGGGATTAGTGCTCTACAAGCAGCAGCAGCAAAAATAGGAGCACCTTTAATGCATGACTTTTGCTTAATAAGCCTTAGTGATTGCTTAACCCCTTGGGAGAAAATTGAGGAACGTATTAAAGCAGCTTCAGAATCTGACTTTGTTATTGGTTTTTATAACCCAAGATCTAAGGAGCGTAATTGGCAGCTTAAGAAAGCTATAGATATTTTATTGGAAAATAGACCTGAAAGCACACCAATAATATTTGCCCGTCAAATAGGGAGAACTGAAGAAAAAGTTGAAGTATATAAGCTTGGTTCTTTACCAATCGGTAGAGTTGATATGCTTACGCTCTTATTGGTTGGTAATAGTATGAGCTTTGTTGAAGATGGATATGTAGTTACTCCTAGAGGCTACTAAGTTGTTTGAAAGCTTTGGATTCAATGAATCAAATGAAATGTCATCCATCTCATTTCAAATAAGTAGAACCTTTTTCACCTTATATTCATTTAAATAATCAAAATTTTTCAAAATTCTATTTTTTTAGTTCTTTAAATTACTTAAGAGAATGAATCCGCATAAGCCAGATTGGTTAAGAGTTAAGGCCCCACAAAAAGAGAGAATAGGCCATGTATCTGATTTGTTGTCAGATTTAAAGTTGAATACTGTTTGTCAAGAGGCTAGTTGTCCAAATATTGGTGAATGTTTTGCAGGAGGGACAGCAACTTTTTTGATCATGGGACCTGGCTGTACTAGAGCATGCCCTTATTGTGATATTGATTTTGATAAAAGCGTTAGAAAATTAGATCCTTCTGAACCTGACAGACTTGGAGAAGCTGTCAAAAGATTGGGTTTAAAACATGTCGTAATCACTTCAGTAAATAGGGATGATTTGAATGATGGAGGGGCCAGTCAATTTGTAGATTGTATTGATGCAGTGAGAAGAACCTCTTTTGAAACTACGATTGAATTATTGATTCCTGATTTTTGTGGAAATTGGGATGCTCTTAGAAAAGTTATTCAAGCCTGCCCAAATGTTTTAAATCACAATATTGAAACAGTGCCAAGACTTTACAAAAAAGCGCGCCCTCAAGCTTTATATCAGCAATCATTGGAATTATTGGATCGTGTGAGAAAAGAATCTTCGAAGATATATTCGAAATCAGGCTTAATGGTTGGTCTAGGTGAAACCGATTTAGAAGTTTTGCAAGTTTTGGAAGATCTGCGTGATCACAAAGTAGATATTGTGACGATCGGTCAGTACTTGTCGCCAGGGCCCAAGCATCTACCAGTAGATAGATTTGTAACTCCTGCTCAATTTGAAAAATATAGAAAGGAAGGGGAGGAACGATTAGGCTTTTTGCAGGTAGTTAGTTCTCCTTTGACTCGTAGTAGTTATCATGCCGGAGAAGTCAAAAGGATTATGAAAGCTTATCCTCGCTAATTATGATTCACTTCTAATAACTTTCCAGATACTGAAATCCATTCTTGTAGTTCCCATTCTACCAAGTTATTCTTAATCATTGGGTCTTCTATTATAAGTAGTTTTGCTTCATCAAAATTATTTGCTTCAAACACTAAAAAACCTCCTCCCCCAGGTTCTTGTTGATTATTTACTAGATAACCTGATGCAATATTGTATCCTAATCTTTGTAACTGATTTACCCAAGATTTATGCTGAATAAGGTATTGATTTCTTTCTTTATTTGATAACCTTGTTGTTTCTTTTGTAAATCTCTCAGTTTTAATAAATAAAGACATTGATGTTCATTTTGAAATTAGATTTTGATTAAAATAACCCTGCTTTTTCCCTTTCACTTGGCGGGACTAAAACCTTAAATAGACCTTTATACTTAGACCAACTATTAATTATTTTCTCAGCTTTCAAACTTTTGGTTTGAATAAAGTGTTCCTTAATTAAAGGTTTCAGAAGTTCTTCCTGTTCTTTAGTAGATAACTGAAGAACCTCAACAATCTCTTGATTGACTTTATTATTAACTTCTAGATCTTCATCAAGTAAAAACGTTAGCCCACCAGTCATTCCTGCAGCAACATTTCTTCCGGTAGAACCTAAAACCACTACTATTCCACCAGTCATATATTCACAACAATGATCACCTGATCCTTCTACAACGGTTATGACTCCACTATTTCTGACTGCAAAACGTTCTCCAGCCTTACCAAGAGCAAATAACTTTCCACCAGTACCACCGTATAGACAGGTGTTCCCAAGAATTACTTGATTAGTTGAATCAACAGCATTGTATTCCGGAACAATGGTAATCAATCCTCCATTCATACCTTTCCCTACGTAATCATTTGCTTCTCCTGTAAGACGAATATTCATTCCTTCTAATAAAAATGCACCAAAACTTTGCCCTGAGGCTCCTTTAAAATTAAAATCAATACATCCTTTGAACCCTTTATTGCCATATAATTCAGCAATTTCCCCTGCAATACGAGCACACACACTTCTATCAGTATTGATTATATTTATTTCCCTGGAAACCTTTCCATGATTATTGATTGCATTGATAATATCATGATCTTTGAGCAGATCGTTTTCTAAAACATTTCCATTATCATGGGGATCATTTTGATGAATTAGCCATGATCTGTCATTAGATCCTGGGATTGGCTTTAGTAATGAAGAAAGATCTAGCTGTTTAGTTTTTGTTAAATTTAAGGCCCGTACTTCAAGCAGCTCCGTTTTCCCAATAAGATCTTCTAAACGAGCTACTCCTAATTGACTCATAATCTGCCTTACTTCTTCAGCAATAAATAAGAAGAAATTAACTACATTTTCTGGGACACCAGGGAATCTTTTCCTGAGATTTTCTTTTTGAGTTGCAACCCCTACTGGACAATTATTTGTATGACAAATTCGAGCCATTATGCAACCTTCAGCAATCATTGCAATAGAGCCAAATCCATATTCTTCGGCACCTAGTAGAGCTGCAATTACAACATCCCATCCAGTTTTTAAGCCACCATCAGTTCTTAGTAAAACTCTATCTCTTAAGCCGTTTTCTAAAAGTGATCTATGCACTTCAGTTAAACCTAGCTCCCAAGGCAGTCCTGCATGTTTAATTGAACTAAGAGGAGATGCCCCAGTCCCACCATCATGGCCAGATATTTGTATTACATCTGCATTCGCTTTGGCAACTCCTGCGGCGATTGTGCCAATTCCAATCTCTGCAACTAGCTTGACGCTTACTTTTGCTTTGGAATGAACTTGATGAAGATCGTGGATGAGTTGAGCTAAATCTTCAATTGAGTAAATGTCGTGATGAGGAGGAGGAGAAATAAGTGCTACTCCAGGCTTGCTATTACGCAGTTTTGCAATATATGCATCCACTTTTGGCCCTGGCAATTGCCCCCCTTCCCCAGGTTTTGCTCCTTGGGCAACTTTAATCTCTAACTGATTAGCGCTTCTTAAATATTCAGGAGTAACGCCAAATCTTCCTGATGCTATTTGTTTGATTGCTGAGCATGCGGTGTCTCCGTTTTTTAGGCCTTTGATATTAGGTAAAGTCGCAGAACAATTTTGTTGATCTACGTCTTCAAGAATTTTGAATCTTTCAGGATCTTCTCCTCCTTCACCGCTATTGCTTTTTCCTCCAATTCGATTCATAGCAATTGCTAAAACTTCGTGTGCCTCTCTAGAAAGTGCTCCCAGGC